>NZ_WHYR01000069.1 GCF_009428905.1 Desulfofundulus thermobenzoicus
TCCTCCTCCTCCTCCTCCGGCGGCGGCGGCAATTCAGTGGTTTTCTCCCCGTTGACTTCCATGGGATTGTTGAGCCCTTTAGCGGCCAGATCCACCCGGACCAGGCCCGCTCCCTGCTCTTCATTGGACAGGGACGGCAGCTTTTCGGCGGTTTTGTACAGTATCTGTAAAATTTGATCTGGTTTGAGTCGGGGGGGCAGGGCCATCAATAAAGCCAGGGCTCCGCTGACATGGGGTGTAGCCATGGAGGTGCCGCTCATCCGTTGAAAGAAACCCCCGGTTCCAGTGGACAGTATATGGTTGCCAGGAGCTACCATTTTCAGCTGTGGTCCCCGGCTGCTGTAGGGGGCCAGCCGGTTGTGTTCGTCCGTGGCACCCACGGCTACCACTTCCGGATAAGCAGCCGGATAATCCACTGACTGGTAGGTACCATCGTTACCAGCGGCAGCCACCACAATCATTCCGGCGGCCGTTACCTGCCGGATGGACTGGTGTAATGCCTGGCTGGGCTGATCCGAGCCAAAACTGATATTCACTATTTGTATACCCTGGTTCAGGCACCACTGCAGTGCCCTGATAATGTCGGCAAAATAACCTTCCCCCCTGTAATCCAGAACCTTTACGACGTATAACCTGGCCCTGGGGGCGGCGCCAACCACTCCGAAGCCGTTGTTTACTGCCGCAATGGTGCCGCTGACGTGGCTGCCGTGTCCGTTGTCATCCTGGGGGGGCAGGTGGTGATCCAGCAGGTTGATTCCCCCGGCGATGTTGTCCTGCAGGTCGGGGTGATGCAGGTCCGCGCCGGTATCCAGCACGGCTACTTTGATCCCTTCCCCCCTGGATAAGCCCCACAGGGCATCGGCACCTATACGGTGAATACCCCAGGGAATAATCTGATGCCTTTCCTGTTCGAACATCATCCCCCTGACCGATGTTTTTACCGGGTATAATTTAACCCGGTGGTTTTCTTCCAGGGAAGCAATCTCTTCTTCGCTGTCCAGGGCCTGGAACTGCATATCCGAACTAAAATAACAAATTGCTCCATTGATAAAGGGCAGCGGTTCAATGCGGGTTGCCCCGTACCCTTCCAGTAACTTTTTTAAATCAGGATGCAGTTGTCCCTGATCAAAAGCTCTTTTTTTGAACAGGATTATTTTTTCCCCTCCGGACTTTTGATGGCGGGAAAACAGCTTCATAGGGCCATCTCCTTGCGGTCAGCGTTCTTTACCATCGGCGGGGTCTGATGCAACCGGGGTATTTTCTTTATTCTCCTGGCTGGCCAGGTTTCGCAACAGGGCGTTGATGGGATCCAGCACCCTGGCCAGGTCCAGGCTTGTTTTGGCATTACGGGTTCCCTGGGCGGTGGAAACTTTATATTCATTAAAGGTTTTGATGATGGAATCAAACATTACCTGGGCGCTGTTGGCAATGATTTCAATCACCTGTCCCACAGTCCGGGTTCCGGCGATAATAGAGCGCAAAGTATACTCCAAACTCCTTTTATCCGTATCCGTGCGCACCGGGGGTTCCTTCACCAGCCGGTCCATTTGATTGGCCAGTATTTCCAGCTTCTGGGCCAGCTTGTTTTCCCGGGAGCGCTGCAGTTCCAGATCGGCAATGAGTTCGGCCAGGCGATCCAGACTGGCCGAAACTTTACCGGCATCTTCCATCTGGTTGTTCTTTTCGGCGTGTAAAGTTTCCAGACGCTCCAGAAGTTGCGAAAGGGTTTCCTGGAGCGGTTTATCAGCGGCCATGCTAAACACATCCTTTCCTGAGATGAGTCTGGAGGGCTACAGTGGATGTAGCCCTCCGGGACTGCAGGAAAACATTTTCCAGTGGAAGGCTGCCGGGTTTAAAAGGCCAGGACGACCAGCCCCACCACGGAGACCAGGGCACCTGCAAAGAAGAAGCCGAACCGGATTAACAGAAGACCGACGAGCAGCAGGAAAATGCCGGCAAAAACTTCCGTAACACTGGTGGCCTTGGTTCCCACTTCGGGTTTTTCAACCACATCGGGCATTGATAACCCCTCCTCATTTGACTAATTTATCAGTGAGAACGACACCCGGGTGCATCGTTCTGATCTAAAATATGTGCGTAAGGGATTTGGTGTTACTTCATCTGGAAGAAATCTCTTTTTTTGTGGAATTTTCTTGTCCCGGATTCAATAAACAGGTGCCATCCGGGGGCGGCTGCAGGAGTGAATACGTAGAAATAAAAAACCAGCGGCCCTGTATGGCTGCTGGTTAAACTTTATTTTCCCCCGCAATCACAATGATGTTCCGTCAATACCGGTCTTAAACTTAAGGCGGCCTTTTCGCCCAGGTTGCCTTTTCCTGGAAAAAGAAGATGCAATGCCGTGGCCAGGCCGTAGACTTGTCCGTGCAAAAAGGCGGCATAGGCGACCAGGCGGGGATCTGGTGGTAAAGACTGCAACTGATCCAGAGCTTGTTGCAAGATGCTTAACAATTGTTCACCCTGCCGGTGAAACCGGGCCTGGTCGTGCTGGTCGTTATAGCTCATAACCTTCGCCCGGGTTGAGGATGATCACCCGGGCCGGGGTTTTGGTTTCCACCACCCGTTTGAATGCCTGCGGATCCTGGGCAATTAAAGGCCACGTATTATAGTGCATGGGTATGACCATATTGGGCTTGATTAAATGCACCGCTTCCAGGGCGTCTTCCGGCCCCATGGTGAAGTTGTCCCCGATGGGTAACAGGGCCAGATCAATGGGGTGCAGCCGCCCTACCATGGCCATGTCGCCGAAAAGGGCGGTATCACCGGAATGATAGATGGTTTTGCCGTCCAGGGTGAAGACAAATCCGCAGGGATTCCCCAGGTATTCCGCCGGTCCGTCGGTCACCAGGCCGCTGCCGTGCCAGGCCGGGGTTAACTTTACTTTTACAGGCCCGAACTGATGGCTGCCTCCGATATGCATGGCGTGGGTATGGGCACCCTGGCGGGCGCAATAGCTGGCCAGTTCAAATACACCCACTATGGTGGCCTTTGTGCGTTGGGAAATGGCCACGGCATCTCCCAGGTGATCCCCGTGCCCGTGGCTGACCAGAATCAGGTCCGGCTTCAAATCCTCCACCTTTGCGGCAGCCACCGGATTACCGGTAATAAAAGGGTCGATGAGCACGCTGGCTTCTCCTTCCAGCAAAAAACAGGCATGTCCCAGGTAGGTAACTTTCACCGTCCTGTCACTCCTTTCCTGAAAAAGTGCTTAATGCTATTATAACCCGCATTATTCCCCGGCCATAGATGGGCCATGGGATTTATGGCAGCAATGTTTCTGAATCAGGTAGGATGTTATTTCCCGGGCCGTGGTATACGGGTCCTTTTCCCGCCGGGCCACCGCTTCCAGCAATGGTTCCAGGTGATCCATTTCCTGCCGGATCATTTGCTGCCAGAGATATTGTACCAGTTCCAGTGTTTCCGCCAGTGCCCGGTCCCGGCGAATGTCGTCCAGGCTTTTGGTGGTAACGATAAACTGGCGGTGGTTATCAATGGCGGAAAGAAGCTGATCCATCCCCCGGTTATCAATTGTGGAGGTTTGCACCACCGGCGGGCGCCAGCCCGGCCGGTCGTCCTGCATATCCAGCATCATTTCCACTTCTGCGGCAACTTTGGCCGCCCCGGGCAAGTCACATTTGTTAATGGCAAAAACATCGGCAATTTCCATAATACCCGCTTTGATGGTTTGAATGGCATCTCCGGCTCCCGGGGTCAAAACCACCACCGTGGTATCGGCCACATGCATAATGTCCAGTTCGGCCTGTCCCACCCCCACCGTTTCCACGATTACCCAGTTAAACCCGAAGGCATCCATAGCCTTAATCACTTCCCGGGTGGTATGGGATAATCCTCCCAGGCTGCCCCGGGTACCCATGCTCCGAATAAAAACTCCCCGGTCCGTGGCATGGTTTTGCATACGGATGCGATCGCCCAGAAGGGCTCCGCCGGTAAAGGGGCTGGTGGGATCGACGGCGATAATGCCCACCGTTTCACCCCTTTGGCGCAGCAGGTCAGTTAAGGAATCGACCAGCGAGCTCTTTCCCGCGCCGGGTGAACCGGTTATGCCCAAAACATATGCCTGCCCCGTTTTCGGATAAATCTGGCTCATCAGCTGCTCAATACCGTTTTCTTCATTTTCCAGGTGGGAAATAACCCGGGCCAGTGCCCGGGGGTCACCGCGCTGAAATCTGTGGATAAGCTGTTCCACGTTTTCCATTTATGACTCCTCCCATTTATAGATAAATGATCTTCGCTCTGTTTCCGGTATATCCTTTCGGATTTGCCAAAAATAAATGAAGTCAGAAAACTGTGACAACTAAATGCCCCTGGAATGCCCAAAGATACGGTTAGGTGGTCCGGGAAGGAAGCCGAATGGTATGATGGGAAAAAAATTTGGCCCCGGGAAGAAAAACCGGGTGCCTTATACTGTAACGTCGGCTATTTTTCCGCTAGAGGAATAAATCCAACCATTTGCCCGGGAAGCCTTTTCCCCTTTCCTCATGATGGTTACAATAGGGTCAAAGGCCGATAACAACCTAATCTCCTCTCCCTTTCTCCGCTGTATCGTCAGATACAGCTGTCTTTTTGAAAAGAAGGAGACTAGCGGTTTTCAGCCAGATACCTTTCGGCACTTACGGCTGCAATGGCTCCATCGGCTACGGCGGTAACTACCTGTCGCAGGGATTTTTTGCGGACATCACCGGCGGCAAACAAACCGGGGCAACTGGTGCGCATCTGGTCATCGGCAATTACATAGCCCCGTTCATCCAGTTCCACCAGCCCCTTAACCAGATTACTGGCCGGGTGGAAGCCTACGTAGATGAAAATGCCGTCCACGGGCACCCGGCGGGTATCCCCGGTGCGTACATCTTTAATCCGTACGCCGGTAACACCGGTATCACCCAGAATCTCTTCCACCACACTATGCCAGATGAATTCGATACGCGGGTTCTGGCGGGCGCGGGTTTGCACAATTCTGGTGGCCCGCAGTTCCCCCCGGCGGTGAATGATGTAGACCCGGGAAGCGAAGCGGGTTAAAAACATGGCTTCTTCCACTGCGGCGTCTCCTCCGCCCACTACGGCCACCTGCTTGTTTCTGAAAAATGCCCCGTCGCAGGTGGCACAATAGGAAACCCCACGGCCGTGGTAAGTTTCTTCTCCGGGCACATTCAACCTTTGGGGTTGCGCTCCGGTGGCCAGAATTACAGCCCGGGCGTTGACGGGGCCGTCATCGGTATCCAGAACAAACAGCCCGTTTTCTTGCTTTATGCTTTCTATGTTATTGTTTCTTATTTCCAGCCCGAAACGTCTGGCCTGGGCTTCCATCTGCGCCGTCAGTTCCGGACCACCAATGCCTTCACTGAAACCGGGATAATTTTCAATGAATTCCGTGCTGGCGGCCAGACCGCCGGGCATGGCCCGTTCAAAGAGGACGGTGTTCAACTCAGCTCTGGCGGCATATATACCAGCCGTCAGTCCGGCGGGACCGCCGCCGATAATTGCCACTTCATAGGGTGCCATATTAATAAACCTCCTGATTTCAATTATACTTTATAGTTATTTTAGTCAAAATAAATAAACCCGTCAAGGGTAAAAGGGCGGTCAAAGGACCGGCCGTGAAGAAGGAGGAATGGCCGTGCAATCGAGAGAATATTCTGCCATCGGCAAAAGGATCAGGGAGGCCCGCTACAAACTGGGTTTAACCCAGGAGGACCTGGGCCGGCGGGCACAACTGCACTATAGCTATATCGGGCAGGTGGAGCGGGGTAATAAACTTCCTTCTTTAAAAACACTGCAAAAAATAGCCTCTGCTTTAAACATCCGCCTGGAGGTGCTTCTGAACGACGGGGAGGAACTGGAAATTTCCCCCGAGGATTTACTGCGCCGGGAATTAATCTCACTGGTCCGCCATTGTCCGGCGGATCACCTGCGGCTTTATATCAATATTATTCAGCAGATAAAAAGCCGGCTGGAGAAAACGGGGTCCCGCGCCCGGGCGGAGCATTGAACTTCAGGCAATTTCCACTTCCCCCAGGTAAGCGCTGCGGATTTGGGGGTTGGCCTGCAGTTCTTTTGCCGTGCCATGTAATACAATGCGGCCCGTTTCCAATACGTAGGCCCGGTGGGCTATCTGCAGGGCCATGAAAGCGTTTTGTTCCACCAGAAGAACGGTGGTGCCCTGCTGGTTAATACTCTTAATGATTTCAAAAATCTCTTCTACCAGCAAGGGTGAAAGCCCCATGGAAGGTTCATCCAGGATAAGGAGGGTTGGTTTGCTCATTAACCCCCGTCCCATGGCCAGCATTTGTTGTTCCCCGCCCGAGAGGGTGCCGGCCATTTGTTTGGCCCTTTCCCGCAAACGGGGGAAACGGCTCAATACTTCCTCCAGATTTTCTTCGATTTCAGCCCGGTTATTGCGGGTATAGGCCCCCATCAAAAGGTTTTCCATCACGGTAAGGTTGGGAAAGATCAGCCTGCCCTCCGGTACATGGGAAATACCCATTCTGACGATTTTATGGGCCGGGATGCGGTTTATTTTTTGCCCCCGGAAGATAATCTCACCGTTCCGGGGGACGAGCAATCCGGAAATTGTGCGCATGGTGGTGGATTTACCGGCTCCGTTGGCACCGATTAGGGTAACAATTTCCCCTTCCCGGACATCAAAGGAAATTCCCTGTAACGCCCGGATGGCTCCGTAATAAACTTCCAGGTTTTTTACTTCCAGCATCATGCCACTGTGACCCCCTTACCCAGATAGGCCTCCAGAACCACAGGGTTGTTGCGGATCTCCTGGGGTGTACCGGTGGCGATGATCTGGCCAAAATCCATCACTACCAGGCGCTCGCAAAGGTTCATGACCATGCCCATCTGGTGTTCTATCAATAATATGGTCAATTGAAAGCGCTTTTTGATTTCCCGGATTAATTCCACCATTCGTTTGACTTCCGCCGGGTTCATGCCGGCGGCCGGTTCGTCCAGAAGTAATAACACGGGTTTACCGGCCAGGGCACGGGCAATTTCCAGACGACGCTGGTCGCCGTAAGGTAAACTGGCCGCCTTTTCCTCCGCTCTGGAAGCCAGGTTTAAAATAGACAGCAGTTCCATGGTTTCAGAGATGACCCGTTCTTCTTCCCGGTTAAAACGGGGTGTCCTGAAGATGGCGTCAAAAAAATTGTAGTTGATACGGGGATGAAAAACGGCCCGTACATTATCCAGAACGCTGTTCTGTTTAAAAAGGCGGATATTCTGGAACGTCCTGGCTATGCCCCGCTGGGAAATTAGAAAGGGAGGCAGGCCGGTGATATTTTCGCCGCGAAAAACAATGCTACCGGTGGTGGGTTTGTAAAGACCGGTAATCAGGTTGAAAACCGTGGTCTTACCTGCGCCGTTGGGGCCGATCAGGCCCACAATTTCCCCTTCTTCCAGTGTCATGTGAAAGTTGTTAACGGCCTTCAAGCCGCCAAAAGCCTTGGATAGATCCTTAATTTCCAGAACCGGCATGGGCCTGCTCCTTTCCGGTAACTGTTTTTACTGGACGTGGAAATAACAGTGACAACTCCTTGCCGCTAAAAATTCCCTGGGGTCTAACGATGATGGCTACAATTAGAATCAGAGCATAGATTACCCCCCGCCAGTCGATGAAGGCTTGCCCCAGAATAATTCGTAGTCCTTCCAGTAAAAATACCCAGCCCACTGCTGTGACAATGGTTCCGGTCATACTGCCCAGACCACCCAGCACCACAATAAGCAGAAAGTCGAATGACTTCAGAAAATCAAAACTGGCCGGGTGCAGAAATGGGTAACGATGGGCATATATGCCCCCCGCCAGTCCGGCCAGGGTGCAGCCCATGACAAAGGCCATTACTTTATAGCGGGTGGTATCGATGCCCATAACGTCGGCGGCAATCTCGTCTTCCCGGATGGAAGTACAGGCCCGCCCATAGGTGGAGGAAATGAAGTTGCGCACCAGCAGGATGACCAGCAGGGCAAACAGGAAGATCAGGTTGAATTTGGCCAGCTGGGGTGTACCGCTCATTCCGGTGGCCCCCCCCAGGACCGGAAAAAGTTTGTTGCTGTTTTCCATGGCCACTTTGACAATAATACCAAAACCCAGGGTGGCAATGCCCAGGTAGTCTGACCGCAACCTTAAAATGGGCAGGCCAATTAACAGGGCCACCAGACCGGCCAGTGCTGCACCGGCCAGCAGGGAAAGCAGAAAGAATAACATGTTTCCGTTTCCGTATGTCTTATCCAGCGCTCCGGCAATGTATGCCCCCAGGCCATAGAAGGCCGCGTGTCCCAGGGAAAACTGGCCGGTAAAACCATAGATTATGGAAAGACCCAGGGCCGCAATGACCGTTATCAGAGCCTGGTCCAGAACCAGCTGCCAGTAAGGGTTGAGAATGCCGTTAAACTGCAGAAACTTCACGGCACCGAAAAAGACTGCCGCTCCCGCCAGAAAGATAATTGTCTGTCGCGTAATTCTCATCTGCCCACGACCCCTTACTATACTTTTTCAGTTTCGGTGCGCCCCAGCAAACCGGTGGGCCGGATTAAAAGGACCAGGATCAGTACGGCAAAGGCAATGGCATCCCGCATCTGGGAAGAAATATATGCCGAGGTAAGGGTTTCTACCTGTCCCATAATTAAAGCCCCCAGCACCGCCCCGGGGATGATACCGATGCCGCCCAGCACCGCCGCGGTAAAAGCCTTCAAGCCGGGCATTATGCCCATGAAGGGTTGGATCTGGGCATAGGCGATGGCATAAAGCACGCCGCCCAGGGCGGCAAAGGCGGAACCAATGGCAAAGGTCGCGGAAATGGTGTTGTCCACATTCACGCCCATCAGCCTGGCGGCATTGTGGTCCACGGCCACGGTGCGCATGGCCATGCCGATTCTGGTCCGGTAGATGAGAAACTGCAGCAGAACCAGCATGATCACCACCACCACGATAACCATAACCTGAATATTGGTTATCTCCAGCCCGGCGATGTTCCAGTGCACTTCCTGGATGGGTCGGGGCACCACCCGGTAGTTGGGACCAAAAATAAATTTCATACTGCTGAAATATTCCAGAAACAGGGATACTCCCAGAGCACTGATCAGGGCGGCTATTTTGGGTGCATAACGCAGGGGGCGGTAGGCAATTCTTTCAATGACCACTCCCAGGACGGCGCAGAACACCATGGCGGTGAGGATGGCCAGGGGCAGGGGCAGCCCCCAGACGGCGAAACCAAAATAGCCGATAAAGGCGCCCACCATGAACACGTCGCCGTGGGCGAAGTTAATCAGCTGCACCACACCATAAACCATGGTATAACCCAGGGCAATCAGTGCGTACATAAAACCCAGCTGCAAACCGTTTAATACCTGTTCCAAAAAATGTTCCACCGTGTTTAGCCTCCTAAAAAACAGTCGTCGGTCGCCGGATTAAGAATTACTGCCTCTTATTTATACTCGTTTATACCCGGTTCCGCCAGCGGCCCGGGCATATCCCGGGTAAAGCAATCAGCCCGGCCATTGCTGTTCCCCGGGCATGAATGTGGGCACTGGTTAAATGCCGATGCGGGGAGGGGTTTGGGACCCGCCTCCCCGCTTATCAGCTGGCCTTACTTGATGGCGGTTACGAATTTTTGTTTGCCACCCTCAATTTTTAGAATGGTAACCGGTTTAATGGGGTTGCCATTCTGGTCAAAGGATATATCCTGCCCACTGACCATGGAGAAACCTTTGGTGTTTTGCAGGGCTTCTTTAATCTTGGTCGGGTCGTCGCTGTTGGCCGTTTTGATGGCGTTCAGCAGCAGGTTGGTGGCGTCATAGGTGTTGGTGGCAAAGGCATCGGGTTCCTGCCCGTATTTTTGTTTATATTTTTCCACCCAGTTTTTAACCTCGGGCCGCGGATCCTGTGGCGAATAATGGTTGGTGAAATAGCCGCCTTCCATGGTCTTATAATCCAGGTCGGTGGAATCCCAGCCGTCGCCGCCGATAAAGACGGACTTAATCCCCTTGCCCCGGGCCTGCTGGGCGATAACGCTGACCTTTTGATAGTAATCCGGGAGGTAGAGGATATCCGGTTTTTTCTGGGCTATATTGGTCAATACCGCGGAGAAATCCATGTCATTTTTGCTGTAGGATTCCATGGCCACCACCTGGCCGCCGCCGGCGGTAAAGGCGTCCTTGAAGTTATTGGCCAGGCCGATGGTATAATCGTTACCCTGGTCATACAGGATAGCCGCCGTTTTCAACTTCAGATCATTAAGGGCAAACTTTGCGGCCACAGTGCCCTGGGTGGGGTCGATGAAGCACGCCCGGAAGACGTAATCCTTGCGTTTGCCTTCATCCACGGTCACCTTGGGACTGGTGGCCGTACCCGTAATCAACACTATTTTATTGTCGTTGGCAAATTTGGAGATGGGAATGGTGGTAACAGAAGTCAGTGAGCCGACTATGGCCTTTACGCCGTCCTGGGTGACCAGCTTGGTGGCTACGTTTACCGCTTCTGTGGCGTCGTTACGATCGTCAACCTCTACGGGCTCGATTTTAAAATCGCCGGCCTTGTACCCGGCCTGTTCCAGTGCCATCCTGAAACCATTTTTAGCTGATTCGCCAAAGGTTTTCACGTCACCGGTGAGTGGAGCGATAAAACCAATTTTAATTACTTTTTCGCCCTTTGCCGCCGGTGTGCCCGGGCTTGTTGATGATTGCCCGCCGCAACCAGTAACTAAAATAGCCAAACTAAATAGTGCCAGAACCAAAATTGGTATTAACTTACGACTTGCTCGCACTTTTCAATAACCTCCTTCTTTATTTTTTGCTATTATTAGACGCGTCCAAGGAATTAGACAATCACCTCCTTTTTTTAGAGGTATGGTGGCTTCTGGTTGAACTTCTGCTCCTTCGGTTTTCCTTAAACAATTCAAGTATATTTTATAAAGGTACAACTCCCCAGAATGATTCAACAAAATCTTTTAAATTCCTGCTCCTGAGCGGGGGACAGATGAAAATTTTATTCAAAACAGCGGGGCACCCATGAAATGGGTGCCCCGGTATACATGATTTCGGTTTACAAACTCCTGCCTATCACCTCCTCCTTCCGGGATACACTAAATCTATATTGGCCGGGGGAAGGAATTTTTACTGGTAATTTATGGCTCTTCCCGCAGCAGGGTTGAATGGCGCAATTGGGGACAACCGCAATCCTGGCTGGTGGTTACAGTACCCGTGGCCGCCAGCAGGATACCGGCTATGGAGAAAGCTTCCTGATAAAAAATATCGGCCAGTTCCCGGTGTTCCCAGTTTCGGACCACTCCTTCGGCATAATTGGTTACCATATCGATCCGGGCGTAACAGGCGCCAATTTCCCTGGCCAGGTACACTTCCGGACACATGCTCTGCCCGACCATGTCGGCACCCAGTTGTCTGAGCATATTTATTTCCGCCGGACTTTCAAAATGCCGGCCGTCGGTAACGGCATAAATCCCTCTTTTGAAGATTCGCCCGGGTGCCCTGCCCCGGGCGGCGTTCAGCAGTGCCTGCCGCAGGTGGGGACAGACAGGCTGGCGCATGGTCAGCAGGTATTCGCCCCCTAGGCCCACATCCTTGCGCATGGAAAAGTCCAGGTAATCCGTGGGAGTAATTAAATCCCGGGGTTCCAGCAAGTGGTTTATTGCCCCCACGCCGCCCTCGGCCAAAATTTTTTTCACACCGGCTTCTCTGAATACCCAGAAAAGCTGCCGGGAGGCGTCCGCCCGGCTTACTCCCCGGCGCCATCCATGCATTTTAACGGTTAATATTTGTTTATCGCCCAGGGCGAACAGCTTTAACGGCGGGCTGTCCCCGTAGGGCGTGGGAAAAATAAGATTTTCAGCGATTATCTGTACATGGGGGGCTTTCAGGGCGGCGGGAAAATCCAGGCTGAAGGTGCTGGAACCGCCGATAATGGCAAAGCCGGCCTGTGGCACTTTATGCTGGGTCATGTTACCTGCTCCTTTCGGGCGATGTAAAAATGGCGGCGGCTGTCCGGGTGGACGGGATTAAAGGAGAAGGCGTCAAAGGTGGCCAGGTGTTTTAATCCTGCCCTCTGGAGAGCTCCTCTCACCTCTTCCGGCAGATATCCGTATTCCCGGTGTTTTTCCCTGCATTTATAGTAAATTTCTCCCCGGCGGATAAAAGCAATAAGGTTTATTTCCCAGCAGCAGCTGTGCGCCTCATAGTTGCTTTGCCAGATGAGAGTCAGGTCCGGTTCCTCGATTACCGCCGTTTCCGGTTTGGTGCCGGCCAGCCATCCGATGGCGTTCATGTCCCCGATGAAAAGCCCTCCGGGCACCAGGTTTTTATATACCTGCCGGAAAGTTTTCTCCAGATCCCCAATTGAAGGGAGGTAATTTAAACCGTCGTGGAAGCAGGTGATCAGCTCCACGGGTTCCGCCAGCTCGAAGGAACGCATGTCGCCGGTGAAAAAGGGCACTTCCAGTCCCTGTTCCCGGGCTTTATCCGCTGCCATTTTCACCATGGCCGGGGAGATATCCATACCCGTGACCCGGTAGCCCCTTCTGGCCAGGGGCAGGGTAGTCTTTCCGGTGCCGCAGGCCAGATCCAGCACTGTCCGGGGATTATGGCCAAACCGGTGCAGGACCTCTTCCAGATAGTCCGTCCATGCTTCAAAGTCCACTCCGGCCACTAAAAAATCATAGACGGCCGCCAGTCCGGTATAGGGTTCCATGTCTTTGTTTCTCCTTCTCCCTTTTATTCCCGAATCAGCCGCTGCCTGTTAGTAATGGACCCCCGGTATGTCCGGGGGTCTGGTTGGTCTTTAAAGGTCGTCCTTTAATCAAATTATCAGGTATGGTAATGGTCCCTATTATTTCCTGCGCAAATGCCCGGTTATTACGGCTTGGGGTGCAGCGGTTTTCGTATTCCCTTTGGTTTTCAAGTAAAATCAGCTCACGGATATACTTTTGCTCAAACCACGGACAGGATGTTTTCCCCAGAACTACCTTCTGTTTATTTCAGGCTGGCCAGAATGTCCTCCAGCACTTTCTTGATCTCCTGATCACCGTTGATATTTTTCAAAAGGCCTTTGCCCTGGTAGTATTCGATCAAGGGCTGGGTTTGGGCTTCGTAAACGTCGAGGCGGTTGGCTACCGCTTCTTCATTGTCGTCACTGCGCTGGTAAAGCTCGCCGCCGCAGGAGTTGCATTTTCCTTCAACCTCCGGCGGGTTGAACAGGATGTGGTAACTGGCCCCGCAGTTGCGGCATACCCGCCGGCCGGTCAGGCGGGCCATCAGCTTGTCCCGGGGTACGGCGATATTGATCACCGCATCCAGGGCGATGTCCATGGTTTTGAGAGTGTCGTCCAGCGCTTCCGCCTGAGCCAGGGTACGGGGGAATCCATCAAGGAGGAAGCCCTTTTCACAATCCGGTTTCTGAAGACGGTCCTTGACCATTCCCACCACTACAGCATCGGGGACCAGTTCACCTTTGTCCATATACTCCTTGGCCTTCTTCCCCATCTCAGTGCCTTCTTTGATGGCCGCCCGGAACATATCCCCGGTGGAAATGTGGGTGATCTGCAGTTCCTTTACCAGCATTTCGGCCTGAGTCCCCTTGCCGGCTCCCGGCGGTCCCATAATCAAAAGCTTCAATACCATCCCCTCCTGCATAAAGTGGTCTCTCTAGTTTAAGAAAATTATAACATGGATTGGTGGCAAGAGGAACAGGTTTATCATAGAAAAAGTGAACCCCACGGGGGTTTTCGATAAAAATAAAAAAGCCTTGATTTTCAAGGCTTTCAGAGCAATCCCTGGTCGGGATGACAGGATTTGAACCTGCGACCTCACGGTCCCGAACCGTGCGCTCTAGCCAAACTGAGCTACATCCCGCAATACACATTATCCTATAAATACATTGAAAAGTCAAGGGCGACTTTCCGGTCCGTCCGTGTCAAGATCCAGTAGGTATCTCCATAAAAATTTTTCCCGTTTTGAGACCTCACCGCTCAAAAACATTAGTTTCAAGGCAGCGGCCTTGACATCCACCCCGCAGGTGGTCAGACAAACCCAC
>NZ_WHYR01000006.1 GCF_009428905.1 Desulfofundulus thermobenzoicus
GGGTTGGCGGGATGTAGAGCACGTGGTCGGCCACCTTTTCCACTTCCCGCTGGCCTTCCATGGCCAGGGCGATCACCGTGGCGTCCCGGGCCTTGACCTCTTTGATGTTGCTCAGGGTCTTTTCAAAGAGGTTCCCCTGGGTGGCCAGGGCCACCACCGGCACGCCTTCTTCAATCAGGGCCAGGGTGCCGTGCTTTAACTCTCCGGCCGCATAGGCTTCGGCGTGGATGTAGGAGATTTCCTTGAGCTTTAAAGAACCCTCCAGGGCCACGGCATGGTCCAGGCCCCGCCCGATGAAAAAGAAGTCTTCAGTCTTACCGTAGCTGCGGGCGATCTGGCCGATAACCTGGCCGTCGCTCAAGATCAGTTCCGCCCGCTCATCCAGCTTCTTCAGCTCATCGATGATGGCCCGCCTTTCCTTGGCGGACAGGGTGCCCCGCACTTCGGCCAGGTAAAGGGCCAGCAGGTACATGGCCACCAACTGGGTGGTGTAGGCCTTGGTGGAGGCCACGGCGATCTCCGGGCCGGCCCAGGTATACAGCACGTGGTCCGCTTCCCGGGCAATGGAACTGTCCACCACATTGGTCACCGCCAGCACTGCGGCGCCCAGGCGCTTTGCCTCCCTTAAGGCGGCCAGGGTATCGGCGGTTTCTCCCGACTGGCTGATGACCACCACCAGGGAACCGGGCTCGATCAGCGGCCGGCGGTAGCGGAATTCCGAGGCAATATCCACCTCCACGGGGATGCGGGCCAGCTGCTCGAGGACATATTTCCCCACCAGGCCGGCATGATAGGCGGTGCCGCAGGCGGTGATGAATATCCGGCGCAAGTCTTTCAGTTTTTGCTCATCCATATGCAATTCCCGGAGTACCACCCGGGAGCCGTCATCGGACAGGCGCCCCTTCAGGGTATCCCGCAGGGCCCGGGGCTGCTCATGGATTTCCTTTAACATGAAGTGGGCAAAACCGTTCTTTTCCGCCTGGGCGGCTTCCCATTTGACCTCAAAGACCGGCTTTTGCACCGGCTCCCCGTTCCGGTGGAAAACCTTCACTTCCTCCGGGGTGAGCACGGCCATTTCCCCGTCGTCCAGGATATAGGCCCGGCGGGTATGGGCCAGCAGGGCCGGGATGTCGGAAGCCAGGAAATTTTCCCCCCGGCCCAGCCCCACCACCAGGGGGCTGTCCTGGCGCACGGCCACCAGCCTGCCCGGTTCGTCCACCGCCAGCACCACCATGGCGTAGGAACCCCGGATGCGTTCCACCGCCCGGCGCACCGCCTGCGCCAGATCTCCCCGGTAGAAATGCTCCACCAGGTGGGGCAGTACTTCCGTATCGGTTTCGGATTTGAATGCGTGTCCTTCTTCAACCAACCATTCCCGCAGTTCCAGGTAGTTTTCAATAATCCCGTTGTGCACCACGGCAATCCGTCCCCGGCAGTCGGTATGGGGGTGGGCATTGGTATCCGACGGGCGGCCGTGGGTGGCCCAGCGGGTGTGGCCGATGCCGGCCCGGGCCTGAAAACCGTCCACCGCCAGACTTTCCGCCAGGGCGGACAGTTTGCCGGCCCTCTTATGCACCTGCAGTTCCCCGTTCTCCAGCACGGCAATCCCCGCTGAATCGTAACCACGGTATTCCAGTTTGGCCAGTCCGTCCAGCAATATGGGCACGGCCCGCCGGGGGCCGATATAGCCAACGATGCCACACATATGGATATACCTCCTGAATGAGATGTGCGAGGTCCTTCTAATAATTAGAATAGCCGGGTACAGGCAGCTGTCCCGGCATGGATAGGTTTTCTTAAAGTATGTGCCTTACCTGAAAGTACCCATTACGGGGTACCGGATCTTGCCTTTTCTCCCTGCAATTTTTAGCTGTTAGCCCCGTCAGGAATACCAAAAACCACGGGTTAAAAAACAGCTAAAATATTACTAATGCTTCCTCGGAAAAGAGCCGGCAAAGAAAACCGGTGCCCCTTAATAAACCTGACAGGCAGCATTTCAAGCGAGGCGTGATTGTCGTCCTTTTCAGCGGTACGTTCTAAACCCTGCCGTTTACCCCTTTGCCACCGGACACCCTTTGTCCCGGCCGTTGCCGGCCGGTTTTGTGGTATCGTTAACGGTCGTGGCCAACCGGGGAGCATCCGCCGAAAACTTCGATGAACTCCCCCCTCGTCAACCCGGAAACTGGCAGGTTAATTAAGTGGCGTCACCATTATTTCACCTGACACTGGAATTTCCGGGTTCCGGCGCTTGCTATGCAATTGTCTCTTTGAAAAACAGCCCCTTCTCCCCAGGGCATCCCCCCTTTCCGGCAACCCGCGACCGCATTTTCCCCCGGGGACCACCGGGCAGATCCCCCACCAGGTTGACGCCGGCCCGGTAAAAAGCGTTGTTAAACCCTGCACCGGCCATTAAGATAGTTTCTGGATTACGGCCACCAGTTCATCCACAATAGCCTGCAGGGCGGCCCTGTCCCGCCCCTCCACCATCACCCGCACCAGGGGCTCGGTACCCGATGGCCGCACCAGCACACGCCCTTCCCCGGCCAGCAATTCCTCCTTTTTACGAATGGCTTCGGCCAGGATGGGACTTTGCATTACTTTGTCCTTATCGGCCACCCGGACATTGACCAGCAACTGGGGCAGTTTTTCCATCTGGGCGGCCAGTTCGCTCAAAGGAGCCTTCTTTTCCTGTATTACGGAAAGGAGCATTAAAGCAGTCAGCAGGCCGTCGCCGGTGGTATTGTGATCCAGCATGATGATATGGCCGCTCTGCTCGCCGCCAAAGGTGGCCCCGGTACGCAGCAGTTCCTCCAGAACGTAGCGGTCACCCACCTTTGTCTGGATTACCCGGATGCCGTTTTTTCCCAGGGCCAGGTGCAGCCCCAGGTTGCTCATTACGGTGACCACCACGGTGTCCCTGGCCAGCCGGCCCCTGTTTTTCAAATCACTGGCCAGAATGACCATGATCTGATCACCATCCACCGGGTTACCGGCCTCGTCCACCGCAATCACCCGGTCGGCATCCCCATCATGGGCCAGACCCAGGTGGGCACCATGTTCCACCACCGCTTCCTGCAGGGCGTTGGGATGGGTGGAACCGCAGCCGGCGTTGATATTCACCCCGTCGGGAGTGTTGAAAATGGGAATCACTTCCGCTCCCAGTTCCCCCAGCACCCTGGGCGCCACCCGGCTGGCGGCACCGTTGGCGCAATCCACCACCACCCGCAAACCGGTAAGATCGGTGGCCGCAGCCTCCTTCAAAAAGGCCACATAGCGGTCCGGCGCGTCGGATACCTGGTAGGAACGCCCCACCCCTTCACCGGTGGGAGCGGGAATGCTCCCGGGGCAGTACACTAAATGGGCTATTTCCTCCTCCACTTCATCGGGAAGTTTATAACCACTGGGACCGAAAAACTTGATGCCGTTGTCTTCCACCGGATTATGGGAAGCGGAGATAACCACACCGCCGGCCGCCCCCAGCGCCCTGGTCAGGTAGGCAATGGCCGGCGTGGGCATCACCCCCACCTTCAGCACATCCACCCCCACCGAGCAGATGCCGGCAGTCAAGGCTGCCTCCAGCATGTCACTGGAAATACGGGTATCACAGCCCACCACCAGACGGGCACCGGATAAATTCCGCGAGAGAACGTGCGCCCCGGCCCGGCCCAGCTTCAACGCCAGTTCCGGGGTCAACTCCCGGTTGGCCACGCCCCGCACGCCGTCGGTACCGAACATAACCCCCATTGGGCAGTCCCCTTTCAACCCTTCTTCAATGGCCGGCAAACAATGATCATTATATCCAACCCCGCGGGATGCTGTCAATTTCCCCGCCTGCCTTTATTTCCCCTACCCGCTTTAATATTATATATATGACGGTTAAATCCTCCCGGTCAGTTCCCACCCGAACCTTAAATTTTTCCTTATATCTACTGCCCGGGAGACGGTGGGGTGGACACTTTCCGGTCCGTGGGAGGCGGTCCCTCCGGCTGTGCCGGTACAATGCGCACCGTTACCGTCACTTCCACCGGACGCAGCAGCACTCCGGGACCCGGCACCGGTAGGGTAACTTTTTGCACCACATCCCGCACGGCTCCGCCGATGTCCACCTCCGGCGTGCTTACCCCGGATATGCCGGACAACACATCGGCCGGCGCCGATACCTGCACGGTGGCCGGCTCCACCTGCACCTCCTGCACCCGGTAACCGGCGCCCGGGTCCCCCTTGACCCGTCCCTGAACGGGTACCTCTTTCACCGGCAGGGGAGTTACGGGAATGGTGACCCTGACCGTCCGGGGGGAAAAGCCGACTTCGGCAGGCAGTCCGGATACGGAAACCACCTGCTCCACCGTCCCGGTGGCCCCCTGCACATCCACGGAAAGGGTTACCCGGCCCTGGGGGTTGACCAGGCGGCCCGGACCTTTCAACAACACCGTCGCCGGTTCCGCCACCGGGGCCAGCATGTGGTATCCGGCGGCGGGCGTCCCTTTGACACTTACTTCCACCGGAACCCTTTTCTCCACCATCCGGTCCGCCTGAACCCGCACCCGGGCGGGGGATACCTGCAACACCCGCACCCCCGGCGGAGCGCTCACACTGATGGGCAGGTCGTTATCCCCCGGCTCAATACCGGACAGGTCCACCAGGGCCTGGAAATCCGCCCCGGTGACCCCGGTGAGCTGACCCCGGGTGCCCTGCACCCGCACGGTTACGGTGGCGGGCAATCCCGCTACCATCATGTCCGCGGGTGTACCCCGGGCATGCAGGTTTACATTGAACAAACGCTCGTCCAGGGGGTTCTGTTCATTGGTCACATAAACCCAGAGCAAAAGGGCCATCAACACCGCTGCCACCTGCAGGGAAAGATTGCGCCAGTCGGGCCGCCGCAAAGAAAAACACCTCCGGGTTATTTACATCCTGGCCACGGGACAACCCAATCGGTTTACTTGCGCTGCCATAAAAAGGCCAGGGAAGGCCCCTGCCTGGGCTCGAGGGCTCCGGAAAGCCGGTCGGCCAGGGCCGCCTCATCCAGATTGCGGGCCAGCACCCCTTCCACGGCCAGGGAAATGGCCCCCGTCTCTTCGGAAACAATGATGGCCAGGGCGTCGGAAACCTCGGTAATGCCGATGCCGGCCCGGTGGCGGGTGCCCAGTTCCCTGGCCACATCCGCACTTTCCGTCAGGGGCAGGACGCAGGCCGCCGCCGCCACCCGGTCGCCCCGGACAATGACCGCCCCATCGTGTAAAGGAGTTTTCGGTACAAAGATATTCATTAAAAGTTCGGCGGAAATCAAACCTTCTATTTTTATACCGGTATCTGTGTATTCCTCCAGGCCGGTGGTTCTTTCCAGCACAATCAATGCGCCGGTGCGCTGGCGGGACAGGAGGCTGGCCGCCCGCACCAGCTGGCTGACGGTCCGGGAACGATCAAAATCTCCCTGATAAATGACGGGAGCGGCAAAAAAACGGCCTCCTCCCAGCTTTTCCAGCGCCCGCCGCAACTCGGGCTGAAAGACGATGGGCAGGGCCACCACCAGGGCGGTCATGACCTGCTGCAACAACCAGTGAAAGGTATACAGGTGCAGCCAGCTGCTCAACGCCGTGGCCACCAGCAGCACCACCAGCCCCTTAAGCAGTTGAACCGCCCGGGTACCCCTGATTAAAAGGGCCAGGCGGTAAAGAACAAAGGCCACGATCAGAATGTCGATGATGCTGGTTATATTAAAAAGATCCAGATTTAAAGCCTTCAGGCGCTCCAGCAACCCGTTTTCCCCCTTTTTAACGGGCAGGACTATCCCGGACCCGGCGGAACCGGGATCAGATTGAAGGTGAACCGGCAAATAACCGGTTACCATTGTCCACTCTAACCTATTATATCAGAGCGGTCAATATCCGGGGCCTGTTTGTAAATTATAATAACCGTTGCCCCGGTCCATGCCACGCAGAACCATAACACAACAAAGCGCCCCCTTTTCAAGGGCGCTCCTTTGACCCGCCGCCATTTTTCAGCAACCCGTAAGCAATGCTGTCCACCAGGGCCTGCCAGCTGGCCTCGATGATATTGGGGGATACCCCCACCGTACCCCAGGAACGCTCCCCGTCCCCGGTTTCAATGAGCACCCGCACCACAGCGCCGGTACCGTCCTTTTCATCCAGCACCCGCACCTTGTAGTCGGTAAGCTGCATACGCCGGATTTCGGGGTAAAAGCCTTCCAGTGCCTTGCGCAGGGCATTGTCCAGGGCGTTCACCGGTCCGTTTCCTTCGGCGGCCGTATGTACCACCTGGTCCCCCACGGTCAATTTGATAATAGCCTCGGAGTAAACGGGGCTGTTTTCCTTTAATTCAATAATAATGCGCAGGCTTTCCAGTTTAAAGGGTTCCCGGTAATGATCATAAGCCCGGCGCAACAGCAGCTCAAAGGAACCCTCCGCCCCTTCGAACTGGTAGCCCTGGTGCTCCAGTTCTTTGATCTCTTCCAGCAGGCGCCTGTTTTCTTCCTTGCTGGTATCCAGATCCAGGTTCAGCTCCTGGTATTTATACAAAAGGTTGGACAGCCCGCTGAGCTCCGAAACCAGCACCCGGCGGCGGTTGCCCACCAGGGCCGGGTCGATGTGCTCGTAGGTGCGGGCATCCTTTAATATGGCGCTCACATGCACCCCGCCCTTGTGGGCAAAGGCCGATGCTCCCACAAAGGGCTGGTGGTTGGCGGGATGCATATTGGCCAGTTCGCTGACATAACGGGACAGCTCGGTCAGCTGGGCCAGGGACTCCCGGGGGATGGTTGCATGGCCGCATTTGAGGGCCAGATTGGGAATCACCGAGCACAGATTGGCGTTGCCGCAGCGCTCCCCGTAACCATTGATGGTTCCCTGCACGTGGGTGACCCCGGCCTCCACCGCCGCCAGGGTGTTGGCCACGGCCAGTTCGCCGTCATTGTGGCAGTGGATGCCCAGGGGCACACGCACTTCTCCCGCCACCCGGCGCACCACGGCGGCCAGTTCCCCCGGCAGGCTGCCCCCGTTGGTATCGCAGAGCACCACCCGGTCGGCCCCGCCCCGTACGGCCGCCTGCAGGGTGGCCAGGGCATACTCCGGGTTGGCTTTAAAACCGTCAAAAAAATGCTCCGCATCATAAATGACCATCATGCCCCGGCCCTTTAAATAAGCCACCGATTCCTGGATCATGGCCAGGTTTTCCTCCAGGGTGGTTCCCAGGGCGCCGAGCACATGAAAGTCCCAGGACTTGCCGAACAGGGTGGCCACGGAAACACCGGCGGAAACGATGCTCTGGATGTTCACGTCCGTTTCCACCGGTACACCCGGCCTGCGGGTGGATCCAAAGGCGGTCACCCGGGCGTTTTGCAGGCGGTGGCTGCCGATGCGCCGGAAAAAATCCATATCCTTGGGGTTGGAGCCGGGCCAGCCGCCCTCGATATAGTGAAAGCCCAGCTGATCCAGTTTCAGGGCAATCTTGACCTTGTCACCGGCGGAGAAGGAGATACCTTCCCCCTGGGAACCGTCCCTTAAGGTGGTATCGTAAATTTCCACTACCGCCATGGTTTCTCCCCCCCGTTAACTAATGGGGAACATTATAATGCCGCTCCTCCGGAACAAGCATCATCCTGCACGGTTACCGGAAAAGTTACCCGTTCCTTTCCACCCGCTCCGCAATCAGGCGGCCCATTTCACCGGTGGATACTTCTGTTTTACCCGGCTCCATAATGTCGGGGGTGCGGTAACCCTCATCCAGGACGGCGGTTACCGCTTCTTCCACGGCCGCGGCCGCCTCCTCCAGGCCGAAGGAGTAGCGCAGCATCAGCGCCCCGGACAGGATGGCCGCAATAGGATTGGCAATTTGCCGGCCGGCTATATCGGGGGCGGAACCGTGGATGGGTTCATACAGCCCCACGCCGTCCCCCAGGCTGGCCGAGGGCAGCATGCCCAGGGAACCGGTCAGCTGGGCCGCCTGGTCGCTCAAGATATCGCCAAAGAGATTTTCCGTGAGCAGCACGTCAAACTGTTTGGGGTTGCGCACCAGCTGCATGGCGCAGTTGTCCACCAGCATATGATTCACCATCACGTCCGGGTAATCCCCGGCACAAAACGTCACCACCTCCCGCCACAGGCGGGAGCTTTCCAGCACATTGGCCTTATCCACCGAGGTGAGCTTTTTGCGCCTTTTACGGGCCAGCTCGAAAGCCCGGCGGGCCACCCGCCGGATCTCCTCCGTGGTGTAGACCAGGGTTTCCACCACCCGCTGCCCGCCGGGAATATCCTCCCGCCGCTTATCGCCAAAATAGAGCCCGCCGGTGAGTTCCCGCACCACCAGGATATCCAGCCCCCGGACGATTTCCGGCTTCAAGGTGGAGGCGCCGGCCAGGGCGGGAAATACTCTGGCCGGCCGCAGGTTGGCGTAAACATTCAGCGCCTTGCGCAGGGGCAAAAGGGCCCCCGCTTCCGGCCGCAGGTGGACCGGCAGGTGATCCCACCTGGGGCCGCCCACCGCCCCCAGCAGAACGGCATCACTTTCCCGGCACAGGGACAGGGTGTCCTCCGGCAGGGGATGTCCGGTAGCGTCATAGGCCGCCCCCCCGATCAACCCCTCCTGGAAACTGAAATCATAACCAAAGCGCCGGCCGGCGGCGGCCAGAACCCGGGTGGCCTGGGCGGTCACCTCGGGACCGATGCCGTCCCCCGGCAGGACAGCGACTTTATACCTCATCCTTTCACCCTCCGGGCTACGTAGTTGATCAATCCTCCCGCGGCGATAATTTCCTGCATGAAGGGCGGCACCGGTGTGGCCCGGTACTCTTCACCCCGGGTCAGGTTGGTAATCACTCCCGACTCCACGTCCACGGCCACCTGGTCCCCTTCCCGGATCCTTTCCGCCGCCTCCGGGGATTCAAAAATGGGCAGCCCGATGTTGAAGGCGTTGCGGTAAAAGATGCGGGCGAAGGAAGCGGCAATGACACAGGACACACCGGCCGCCTTGATGGCTATGGGGGCGTGTTCCCGGGAACTGCCGCAGCCGAAGTTCTTGCCGGCCACAATGATCTCTCCCGGCCGCACCCTGGCGGCAAAGGTGGGATCGGCGTCTTCCATGCAGTGGACGGCCAGTTCCTGCGGGTCGGAGGTGTTTAAATAACGGGCCGGGATAATGGCGTCGGTATCTATATCATCACCAAATTTCCACGCTTTACCCTGCAACTGCGGCATTTTTACTGCACCTCCCGGGGATCGGCGATGCGGCCGAGGATGGCCGAGGCGGCGGCCACCGCCGGGTTGCTCAAATACACTTCACTTTCCGGGTGCCCCATGCGGCCCACAAAGTTGCGGTTGGTGGTGGCAATGCACCGTTCCCCCGCCGCCAGGATGCCCATGTATCCGCCCAGGCAGGGACCGCAGGTGGGGGTGCTCACGGCAGCCCCCGCATCGATAAAGATTTCCACCAGGCCTTCCCGCAGGGCGGCCCGGTAGACCTCCTGGGTGCCCGGTATGATGATCAGGCGCACACCGGGATGCACCTTTTTGCCCCGCAGCACCCTGGCGGCCAGGCGTAAATCTTCCAGCCGGCCGTTGGTGCAGGAGCCGATGACCGCCTGCTGGATCTCCACCTGCCCCACCTGACTGACGGGACGCACATTTTCCGGCAGGTGGGGACAGGCCACCTGGGGTTCCAGCCCGCTCACGTCGTACTCATACACCCGGGCATACCGGGCCCCGGGATCGCTCTGGTAGAAGGTATAAGGCCTTTTGGCCCGCCCCTCCACATAGCGGCGGGTTACCTCATCGGGGGGTACGATGCCGTTCTTGGCCCCGGCCTCCACGGCCATGTTGGCCATGGTCAGGCGGCCGTCCATGGACAGGGCTTCTATGGCCGGTCCGGTAAACTCCATGGCCTGGTAGAGGGCACCATCCACCCCAATCCGGCCGATGGTATAAAGGATCAGGTCCTTGCCCCCCACCCAGGGCGGCAGTTCACCGTAGTAAACGAATTTTACGGACTGGGGCACCTTCAGCCAGATCTCCCCCAGGGCCATGGCCGCCGCCAGGTCGGTGCTGCCCACTCCGGTGGAAAAGGCGCCCAGAGCACCGTAGGTGCAGGTGTGGGAATCGGCCCCGATGACCACGTCCCCCGGCCCCACCAGCCCCTGCTCGGGCAGCAGGCAGTGCTCGATACCCATACGCCCTACTTCGTAATAATGGGTCAACTGCTGTTCACGGGCAAATTCCCTTAAAACTTTAGCCTGCTCGGCCGACTTGATATCCTTGTTGGGCACGAAATGATCGGGTACCAGCACCACCCGCTCCCGGTCAAAGACCCGGGGCACGCCGATGCGCCGGAATTCCTTTATGGCCACCGGGGCGGTAATGTCGTTGCCCAGGGCCAGGTCCACCCGCACATTGATCAGCTGCCCGGGTTCCACCTGATCCAGGCCGGCATGGGCGGCCAGGATTTTTTCCGTGATGGTCATGGGCATTGTTCCAGTTCACCTCGTTGTTAATTAAAATGACGGAGCTTCTTATATATTAACGATTCCCCGGCGTCAGGCCAGCCCCTGTTCCACCCGGTTTTCTTCCTCCTGCGGGCCATGCTGCTTCCTTTCCACCCGGCCGGTTTCCCAGAACATTTTGTTTACCGCATTGACGTAAGCCCTGGCGCTGGCTTCCAGGATGTCGGTGCTGATGCCCCGGCCGATATAGGTTTTGCCGCCGTTCTCGGCTATCTTCAGGGTTACCTCGCCGATGGCGTCTTTACCGGCGGTGACGGCATTGATCCCCCAGCTCTTCAACACGCAGGGGATGCCGGTCACCTTGTCCACGGCCCGGCAGATGGCGTCCACGGGACCGTTCCCGCAGGCCGCCTCTTCCAGCAACTCCCCGCCCTTCTTCAAACCCACGGTGGCCGTGGGCACCACCGTGGTGCCGCTGGATATGTGCAGGTAAGCCAGATCGTAGGTCACGGGCACGGGACGCAGTTCGTCCTCCACAATGGCTTCCAGGTCGGCGTCGGTGATCTCCTTTTTCTTGTCGGCCAGGGTTTTGAAGCGCTGGAAGGCCTTGTTCAACTCCTGGTCATTTAATTCATAACCCAGCTCGGCCAACCTCTGCCGGAAGGCATGCCGGCCCGAATGTTTCCCCAGTACCAGATTGCTCTGGCTGATGCCCACCATGGTGGGGTTCATGATCTCATAGGTGGTCCGCTCCTTGAGCACCCCGTCCTGGTGGATGCCCGATTCGTGGGCAAAGGCGTTCTTGCCCACCACCGCCTTGTTGGGTTGTATGGGCATGCCGGTGAGGTTGGCCACCAGCCGGCTGGTACGGTAGATCTCTTCCGTACGGATGCCGGTGGTGCAGCCATACTGATCCCGCCGGGTGAATAAAGCCATGACCACCTCTTCGATGGCCGCGTTGCCGGCCCGCTCCCCGATGCCGTTGATGGCCCCCTCCACCTGGGTGGCGCCGGCGGCTACGGCGGCCAGGGAGTTGGCCACCGCCAGGCCCAGGTCGTCATGGCAGTGCACGCTAACGACCACTTTTTCAATCCCCCGCACCAGGGAAAGAATCTCCCGGATGAATTGGGCAAATTCCTGGGGTGTGGCATAACCCACCGTATCGGGGATATTCACCACCGTGGCCCCGGCTGCTATGGCCGCCTCCAGCACCCGGCACAAAAAGTCCAGTTCCGACCGGGAGGCGTCCTCGGCGGAAAATTCCACGTCGGACACGTAGCTTTTGGCCCGTTTAACCGCCGCCACCGCGGCCTCTATGACCTGTTCCGGGTCCATGCGCAGCTTGTGCTGCATGTGAATGGGGGAGGTGGCGATAAAGGTATGGATACGGGGCTGCTCCGCATCCCGCAGGGCCTCCCACGCCCGGTCGATATCCGCAAAACCGGCCCTGGCCAGGCCGGCCACGGTCACTCCCCGCACCTCCCGGGCAATGGCCTGGACGGCCTCGAAATCCCCCTGGGAAGCAATGGGAAAGCCCGCTTCAATCACATCCACCCCCAGCCTGGCCAGCTGCCTGGCGATCTGCAACTTTTCCCCCGCGTTCAGGCTCACCCCCGGGGACTGCTCCCCGTCCCGCAGGGTGGTATCAAAGATATAAACACGCCGGGTCATATTCGTCCTCCTTCGGGGGGAAACCAGGTACCCCCACTTTTTAGATGATGTCCTGAGCGCCCCGGAATTTTTCCATCCCTCTTGAGCAGTTTTATCTTTTGTCTTTTTCCCGCCCGGCAAACCATAACGGCCGGCCGCTACTCTTCAAAGGTCTCGTCAATCCCCCGGCCAATGGGAACCATGGGCAGGACGTTTTCTTCCGGGCTTACCAGACAGTTAACCAGCACCGGACCATCTTCGGCCAGGGCCGCGGCCAGAACATCAGGTACCTCTTCCTCCGCCCGGAGCGTAAACCCTTTTATGCCGTATGCCTTGACCAGGGTCGAAAAATCGGGATGGAAGCTAAAATCCACCGCCATATAGCGGCCGTCACAATAATATGCCTGTAACTGGCGGACCATACCCAGGGCATGGTTGTTGATCAGAATGATCTTCAAGGCCAGGTTTTGTTCCCTGACCGTGGCCAGTTCCTGCATATTCATCTGAAAACTGCCGTCGCCGGTAATCAAGATCACCTGCTCCCCGGGCAGGCCTATCTGGGCGCCCACGGCGGCCGGCAGCCCGAACCCCATGGTCCCCAGACCGCCGGGAGAGATCAGGGTATTTGGCCGTTTGAACCGGTAATACTGCGCCACCCACATTTGATGCTGCCCCACATCGGTGGCAATCACGGCATTGCCGCCGGTCTGACGGTAGAGTTCCTCAATTATATATTGCGGTTTCAACCCGTCCTCCCTGGAATACTGCAGGGGGTACTGCTCTTTTAATTCTTTGATGCGGGCCAGCCAGGGTGAACGATCCGTTTTTTCCAGCAGGGGCAGCAGTGCCTGCAGGACCAGCTTTACATCCCCCACAATGGGCACGTGCACGCACACGTTCTTGCCTATCTCCGCCGGGTCTATGTCCACGTGGATTATGGATGCTTGCGGGGCAAAGGCGGCCACCTTGCTGGTTACCCGGTCGTCAAACCTGGCTCCCAGGGCAATAAGCAAATCGCATTCCGTAACCGCCAGGTTGGCGTAACGGGTGCCGTGCAGGCCCAGCATCCCCAGAAAAAGGGGGTGATCCCCGGGGAAGCTGGAAAGCCCCATCAGGGTGTTGGTCACCGGGGCGGAAATGGTCTCCGCCAGTTCCAGCAGTTCAGCACTGGCCCGGGAATTGAGAATTCCCCCGCCGGCATAAATCACCGGACGTTTTGATTGCCTGATCAATTCCGCCGCCTGGTTGATTTTATTGGGATGCCCCTTGTAATTGGGTTTGTAACCCCGTAAGTTTACCGTTTCCGGATATTGATAATCAATTTCCGCCTGGGCTACGTCCTTGGGCAAATCCACCAGCACCGGTCCCGGCCGGCCGGTGGAGGCAATGTGAAAGGCGTTTTTGACCACCTGGGGCAGGTCCGCCGGATTTTTCACCAGGTAGTTATGTTTGGTAATGGGAATGGTTATCCCCGTGATATCCACTTCCTGGAAGGCATCGGTACCCACCTGGCTGGTGGGTACCTGGCCGGTGAAAATAACCAGGGGCACTGAATCCATATAGGCATTGGCGATGCCCGTCACCAGGTTGGTGGCTCCGGGGCCGGAGGTGGCCATGCACACTCCCACCCGTCCGGTGGCCCGGGCGTAGCCGTCGGCCGCATGCACGGCCCCCTGCTCGTGACGCACCAGGACATGCTTAATGCAGGAGTGGTAGAGGGCATCATAGACGGGAAGGATGGCGCCACCCGGATAGCCGAAAACCACATCCACCTGCTCCTGCTCCAGACAACGGACCAGAGCCTGGGCGACACTTATTTTCATATTATCCCCCCCTCGAAAGGGTTTGCGGATTTGTCAGATCACCGGGGCGGCTGCCTTTCCACCGGTTCCGGACCGGTGCCGCCCCGGACCGGAGGGCAGTCCCCTCTGAATGTATCTCCTTCGGGTTCCCTCTATTTTTTCTTCAGCCAGGGCATCATCTGGCGCAGTTGGGCGCCCACCTTTTCCATGGGATGTTCCGCCTCTTGACGGCGCATGGCATTGAACATGGGCCGGTTGGCCTGGTTTTCCAGGATCCACTGCCTGGCAAACTGGCCGTTCTGGATTTCCTGCAGCACTTTCTTCATTTCCCGGCGGGTCTCTTCATTAATAATGCGTTTGCCCACCATGTAGTCCCCGTATTCCGCGGTATTGCTGATGGAGTAACGCATCAGGCTGAGGCCGCCCTCATTGATCAGGTCCACAATCAACTTCATTTCGTGCAGGCATTCGAAATAGGCCATTTCCGGCGCATAGCCCGCTTCCACCAGGGTATCGAAACCCGCTTTGATCAGCTCGCTGACCCCGCCGCACAGGACCGCCTGTTCCCCAAAGAGGTCGGTTTCCGTTTCCTCCCTGAAGGTGGTTTCAAAAACACCGGCCCTGGTGCCCCCGATGCCCTTGGCATAGGCCAGGGCCATTTCCCGGGCGCGGCCGCTGGCGTTCTGGTGCACGGCCACCAGACAGGGCACCCCTTTACCTTCCACGTACATGCGGCGGACAATGTGTCCCGGGCCTTTGGGCGCCACCATAAATACGTCCACATCACCGGGCGGGGTAATCTGCCCGTAGTGAATATTGAAGCCGTGGGAGAACATCAGGGCCTTCCCGGCGGTCATGTGGGGAGCTATGTCTTCTTTGTACAGCCGGGCCTGGATTTCGTCGGGCACCAGCACCTGAATAATATCCGCCCGGGCCGCCGCCTCGGCGGGCGCATAAACCGCAAACCCGTCTTCCCGGGCCTTTTCCCGGCTGTGGCTGGTTTCGGGCAAACCGATAATCACGTTTAAGCCGCTGTCCTTCAGGTTCTGGGCCTGGGCGTGGCCCTGGCTGCCATAACCCAGCACGGCAATGGTTTTGCCCTGCAGTTCACTCAGATCCGCATCCTGATCGTAGTAGATTTTTACCATGTTTAATCATCCTCCCGTGATCCGTTGGTATTGATACTGGTCTGCCGGGAACCCCGGAGCATGGCTATTTTGCCCGTGCGCACCAGCTCCTTTATGCCGTAAGGCCTTAAGGATTCCTCAAAGGCGTTTATTTTCCCTTCGTTTCCGGTACACTCCAGGGTCAGGGTGCGCCGGCCCAGGTCCACAATCCTGGCCCGGAAGATATCGGCAATTTGCATGATTTCCCCCCGCTGCCCCGGATCGGCGTTTACCTTTATTAAAACCAGCTCCCGGTCCACGTATTCGTCGGCGGTAATATCGCTGATCTTAATCACATCGATGAGCTTGTGCAGCTGCTTGGTCACCTGCTCCAAAACCCGGTCGTCCCCTTCCACCACAATGGTCATGCGGGATACGGCCGGATTATCGGTACGCCCTACGGCCAGGCTGTCGATATTGTATCCCCGCCGGCTGAACAGCCCGGCCACCCGGGCTAAAACGCCGGGGTTGTTTTCCACCAGAACGGCCAGGGTGTGTCTCATAATAACACCTCCTTGACTTAACCCAGCATACGGTCCAGGGACTCGCCCGGAGGTACAAAGGGCAGGACGTTTTCCTCCCGTTCAATGATAAAATCTATGAGCACCGGTTTGGCGGACGCCATGGCCTGCTCCAGGGCCGGAGCCACATCGGCCGGTTTTTCCACCCGTATGCCTGTTGCGCCGTACGCTTCGGCCAGCTTGACAAAGTCCGGATTGATCAATTCGGTGTAGGAATAACGCCGGTTGTAAAAGAGCTCCTGCCACTGGCGCACCATGCCCAGATAACCGTTATCCATGATGGCCACCTTTACGGGCAGGCTGTAGTTCACCGCCGTGGCCAGTTCCTGTATGTTCATTTGAATGCTGCCGTCCCCGGCAATATCGAAAACGGTTTCCTCCGGGCAGGCTACCTGCACGCCGATGGCCGCCGGCAGGCCAAAGCCCATGGTCCCCAATCCTCCCGAGGAAATGAAGGTGCGCGGGCGGGTATAAGTATAATAATGGGCCGCCCACATCTGGTGCTGGCCCACCTCGGTAGTAATTCTGGCCTGGCCGCCGGTCACCCGGTAAATTTCCCGGATCACCTGCTGGGGTTTGAGGTGGCCGTTTTCTTCATAGGTAATGGGATACTCCTTTTTCCAGGTGTTGATCTTTTCCTGCCAGGCACCGGGCAACCGGGCTTCCAGCCGATCAATCAGGGCACTTAATACCCGCTTTACATCCCCCACCAGGGGGATATCCACCCGCACATTCTTCCCTATTTCCGCCGGGTCAATATCAATGTGCAGAATTTTGGCCTGGGGGGCGAAACACTCCAGTTTGCCGGTGACCCGGTCATCAAAGCGTACACCCACGGCAATCAACAGGTCGCTTTCGCAAATGGCGTAGTTGGCATATTTGCTGCCGTGCATGCCCAGCATGCCCAGGGCCAGGGGGTGATCCCCGGGAAAACCGCCCAGGCCCATGAGGGTGGTGGCCACCGGAGCCAGGATCAATTCCGCGAAACGGCGCAATTCCTGGTGGGCACCGGAGTAAACCACACCACCGCCGGCGTAAATCACCGGCCGCTCGGCCCTGGCAATGGCTTCGGCGGCCCGGTTCAGCTGTTCCGCCGGCGGCTCCAGCACCGGGCGGTAGCCGGGCAGGTTCACGGGACCGGGGTCCTCATGTTCCACCTCACCGCTGGAAACATCCTTGGGTATATCCACCAGTACGGGGCCGGGCCGGCCGGTGCTGGCAATATAAAAGGCCTCCCGGATTACCCGGGCCAGATCCCGCACATCCTTGACGATATAATTGTGTTTGGTGATGGGCAGGGTAATACCCGTAATGTCCGCCTCCTGGAAGGAATCCTTACCCAGCTGGGAAGTGACCACCTGGCCGGTAAAGGCCACCAGGGGAATGGAATCCATATAGGCGTTGGCAATGCCCGTCACCAGGTTGGTGGCTCCCGGGCCGGAGGTGGCCAGACAGACCCCCGGCCGGCCGGAAGCCCGGGCGTATCCGTCGGCCGCATGGGCGGCACCCTGTTCGTGTCTGGTTAGAATATGCCTGATATCGGAATCATAGAGGGCATCGTAAATGGGCAGCACTGCGCCGCCGGGGTAGCCGAAGATGGTATCCACCCCCTGCTCCAGCAGGCTATCCACAAAGATCTGCGCGCCGGATTTTTTCACGTACCCTCACCTCCGTCTCATTTGAAAACTGCCCCGCCGCTGGCCGAGCCCACCTGCCGGGCGTAGCGGGCCAGGTAGCCCTTCGTCACCCGGGGAGCCGGTGGGGTCCAATCTGCCAGCCGGGCCTGGATTTCCGCCGGCTCCAGGGCCACGTCCAGGCGGTTGTTGGGAATATCAATAATAATGGTGTCCCCTTCCCTGACCGCCGCCAGGGGGCCGCCTTCCGCCGCTTCGGGGGAGATATGGCCGATGGAAGCGCCCCGGGTGGCGCCGGAAAAGCGGCCATCGGTCAACAGGGCCACATCCTTATCCAGCCCCATGCCGGCCACCGCCGCCGTGGGGGTAAGCATCTCCCGCATGCCCGGCCCGCCCCGGGGACCCTCATAACGGATAACAATGACATCGCCCTTGTTGATCTTACCGCCCAGGATGGCCTCCACCGCTTCCTCCTCGGAGTCAAATACCCGGGCCGGCCCCCGGTGGACCATCATTTCCGGGGCCACGCCGGCCTTTTTCACCACCGCCCCATCGGGGGCCAGGTTGCCCCGCAGGATGGCAATGCCCCCGGTGGGGCTGTAGGGATCATCAATGCTCCGGATGACCTCCGGGCGGGCTGCCTGCCGGTTCCGGATCAATTCCCCCACAGTGAGGCCGGAAACCGTAAGGGCGTCCAGGTGCAGCAGGCCCTTTTTCGCCAGCTGGGCCATGACCGCCGGGATGCCCCCCGCCTCATGCAGGTCCTGCATGAAGAACGGCCCCATGGGTGCGAGCTTGCACAGGTTGGGCGTGCGCTCGCTGATCCGGTTAATCTTATCCAGATCTATTTCCAACCCGGCCTCCCGGGCGATGGCCGGCAGGTGCAGCACCGTGTTGGTGGAACAGCCCAGGGCCATATCCACCGCCAGGGCGTTTTCAAAGGCCTTTTCCGTAAGGATGGCCGAGGGGCGCAGGTCGTCTTTCACCAGTTCAACAATGCGCATGCCCGCCAGCTTGGCCAGGCGGCGCCGGGCCGACGAGACAGCCGGAATGGTGCCGTTGCCGGGCAGGGCCAGGCCGATGGCCTCGGTCAGGCAGTTCATGGAGTTGGCGGTAAACATGCCGGCACAGGAACCGCAGCCGGGGCAGGCCTCCTCCTCCAGGGCGGCCAGTTCCTCTTCCGTCATCCGGCCGGCTTTCACCGCCCCCACGGCTTCAGGCATATTGCTAAAGGAAAGGTTACGGCCCTTGTAACGCCCGGCCAGCATGGGGCCGCCGCTGACCACCAGGGCCGGAATATCCAGCCGGGCCGCGGCCATGAGCATTCCCGGCACAATTTTGTCGCAGGCGGTAACCAGCACCAGGCCGTCAAACTGGTGGGCCTGGGCCATCACCTCCACGGAGTCGGCAATTAACTCCCGGCTGGCCAGGGAATATTTCATGCCGCTGTGGTTCATGGCAATGCCGTCACAGACGGCGATGCAGGGAAATACCACCGGGGTCCCCCCGGCCATGTACACGCCGGCCTTGACCGCAGCGGTGATTTCGTTTAAGTGCATATGCCCCGGCACAATCTCATTGAAGGAATTCACCACCCCGATCATGGGCCGCTCCAGTTCCCGGTCAATGTAACCCAGGGCCTTCAAGAGGGAGCGGTGCGGGGCCCTCTCAAACCCTTTTTTAATGGCGTCGCTGCGCAAGGTCAAGCCCTCCTTAATATTCAATCGTCAATGGTCGGAAGTCGGAAGCCGGAAGCCGGAAAAAAGTTTGTGCGTCAGATATCCGGACTGCAAATCCTCCGCGACCGGCGAATGTTCGCTTTCGATTCCCGTTTGTGCACCAGATATTCGGGCGGCAAATCCGCTCATACAACCGGTTGTTGACTTTTTAACCTCCCCAAGGGGTCTAACCCCGGCTACGGGTATTTTGCCCGGTTTCACAGCAACCGTTTTCCGGGTTGGCCTGCTTCCCAGATAAAAGCCGATAGTGGCGGTTTTACTGAACAATTACTGGTTATGGTTTTCATACTTAATAGGTACCGTTCAGTTGACCACGTACTAGCTGGCGCAGTGCACACAGCGTCCTTCTTCCTGGAAAATGACCGGCCCGTCCACATGGGTCAGCTCCCGGTAGGCCCGGATCAATTCCCAGGTGATCTTGCCGGGCCGGCCGGTGCCGATGATCCGGCCGTCCAGTTTCACCGCCGGGATCACTTCAGCGGCCGTACCGGTAAGGAAGCACTCATCGGCATTATAAATATCATGGCGGGTAAATAGTTTTTCCTCCACCGGAATACCCCTGCTACGGGCTATTTCCATTACCGCGTTGCGGGTAATCCCTTCCAGGATGCCCACATAAGGCGGCGGGGTGATCAGCATACCTTTTTTCACGATGAAAATATTGTCACCGGTGGCTTCGGCCACATAACCCTCCTGGTTGAGCATTATGGCCTCGGGAGCCCCCACCAGGTTGGCCTCCATCTTGGCGTAAATATTGTTCAGGTAGTTCAAGGACTTCACCCGCGGGTTGCAGGCCTCGGGCAAATTGCGCCGGGTGGCCACGGTCACCAGTTCCAGGCCTTTTTCGTAAAGCTCATCCGGGTAAAGCTGGATGGAAGCGGCAATACAGAAAACCGTGGGCTCCGGACACTTGCGGGGATCCAGGCCCAGATCGCCCCGCCCCCGGCTGACCACCAGCCGGATGTAGGCATCCTTTAAGCCGTTGCGCCGGCAGGTTTCCAGCACCACTTCCGTCATCTCATCCCTGGTCAGGGGAATCTCCAGGCCGATGGTGTGGGCCGACTCATACAGCCGGTCGATGTGCTCAGCCAGCTTGAAGACCCGGTTGTGGTACGCCCGGATCCCTTCAAAAACGCCATCGCCGTACAAAAGACCGTGATCAAAAACCGATACAACCGCCCTTTCCTCCGGAACAAACTGGCCGTTAAGATAGATAGTCAACCCCACATTGCACACCCCTTTTGTTTAACAAATTTTCATTTCACAATTACCTGATGGCCTGTTAAAAGACCGTTTTTCTGATGGCAAACAGGTTTCCATGTGCATATCCCGTAAATTTCGGGGATAGTTATAAGCTGAACCAGCCCCGCGGCCAGGATGTCGTCAAAGTACGTCTGGCCACCGAACATCCGGTGTCCATGGAACAATTGTTTACTATAATATAGACACCGGTGGTGACTCTGACGTGGTTCTGACCCCGCGGCATCCTCTTGCCGGACCTGATAATGATACTCTTCCCGGCAGCGTTCCCACCGTCCCTTTAAAATCCGCCGTCCCCCATCAAACGGGGGATATGTACAATCAACACTCCCCTCACCCCCTGCAAGACGATCATGGAAATAAAAAAGACCCGCCCGATATTTTCCAGTAGAGTGGAACCTATCCGCTCGGGTCTTTTATCCCCACGGTGTAACCGCCGGAAAAACCTTCCGCCGGCCTGTACCGCTCGGTCCAGTCCCTCTTTTTTAGAAGACGAAACGCGGCCCGCTTGGCCCGGATACCGGCCGCCCTGGCCACAGGTGCGGTCCCTCTTCTTTGAGGCGGAACCCTAGGTACACTTCCCTCTGCAATTGCGTATACCCTTTTATTATTTTAGTACTACAGCGTAACACTAAATTAACATGCGGGCAACAGTTCCCACTGCCAGCCTATGAGGGGTTGATGTCCCTGGAGCCCCCAGAATACATATGGGATGAAGTTACGCTGTAGTGTTAGGATAAATTTAAACCTCCCGCCCGGCAGCCCCCTAAAGCTGCCAGGGACGAGAGGTTGTTCCTCGCGCGGTACCACCCTGCTTGCCCCTGCCTCACGGCAGGGACCCCTTGCGTGTCCCCATCAGGACACGGTTTTGGTAACGGGTAACCAGCCCGTCCTGGCTTAATCGGTCACCTTTTCAGCGGTGCCTTTCAGCCGGCGACTCCGGGGCGATCCTTTCACCTGTTCCGGCACCGGTTTGCAGCTACCCCGGCTCTCTGCAGCCTGGAAGGCAGGCTACTCGCTCCCCTTCACCGTCTTTAACCAATAACTTGTTATCCAGTATACTGGGTTAAAGGAATGGTGTCAAGAATTTTTTCGTTAAATTACCGTAAAAGTCGTGTAAACTACCGTGTGTCAGGGAACCGGTGGTGGTGTGTCAGGGGACGGTTCTCTGACATGTGTGTCAGGGGACGGTTCTCTGACACATTTGCGGTGTGTGATGTGTGACAAAGAACCGTCCCCTTGACACACTTGATACACTCTGACTTATCGTCCCCTGACTCACTGGTTCTGCAGCCTCTCCCGCGCCCGGGCTATGGCTTCCCGCACCGCCTCCGGCGCCGGGCCGCCCAGCACCCGGCGTTTGGCCACACACTGCCGGATATCGATGGCGCGGTAAACATCATCCCCCACCGCCGGGGCGAACTGCCGGAACTCGTCCAGGGTCAACTCCTCCAGGGATTTGCCCTGCTCCAGGCAGTAGTAAACCAGCCGGCCCACCATGGCATGGGCCTCCCGGAAGGGCACGCCCCTGCCCACCAGGTAGTCGGCCAGGTCGGTGGCGTTGGTGAAACCGCCCCGGGCGGCCCGGGCCATATTCTCCCGGCGTATTTTCATGGTAGCCACCATGGGGGTGAAAACGGTCAGGCACTTTTTCACCGTGTCCACCGTATCAAATAGGGCTTCCTTGTCCTCCTGCATGTCCTTGTTATAGGCCAGGGGCAACCCCTTGAGCATGGTCAACAGGCCCATCAGATGACCGAAAACCCGGCCGGCCTTGCCCCGGCTGAGCTCCGCCACGTCGGGGTTCTTCTTCTGGGGCATCATGCTGCTGCCGGTGGAAAAGGCGTCGTCCAGCTCCACAAAGGCAAATTCCGCCGATGACCAGAGGATGATCTCCTCGCAGAAACGGCTTAAGTGCACCATGATCAGGGCGGCGGCGGCCACGAACTCCACCATAAAGTCCCGGTCGCTCACCGCATCCAGGCTGTTTTCCGCCACGGCGGCAAAGCCCAGCTGTTCCGCCACATACGCCGGGTCCACCGGGAAGGTGGTGCCGGCCAGGGCGCCGGCCCCCAGGGGCAGTACGTCCGTGCGGCGCCGGCAATCCCGCAGGCGCTCCACATCCCGGGCAAACATCTGCACATAGGCCATGAAGTGGTGGGCCAGGGTGACGGGCTGGGCCCGCTGCAGGTGGGTGTAGCCGGGCATCACCGTATCCAGGTGCTCTTCCGCCAGGTCCAGCAGGGTTTTCTGCAACTGCTCCAGAAGGCCGGTTACCTGATCAATCTCGTCTTTAAGATAAAGGCGCACGTCCAGGGCCACCTGGTCGTTGCGGCTGCGGGCGGTGTGCAGCTTTTTGCCCGCCGGACCAATACGCCGGGTGAGCAACTGCTCGATATTCATGTGGATGTCCTCGGCCTCCACGGAAAACTGTACCCGGCCCGCTTCAATATCGGCCAGGATTTCCTCCAGGCCGCTAACAATTTGCTCCGCCTCTTCCGGGGCAATGATGCCCTGCCGGGCCAGCATGCGGGCGTGGGCCTGGCTGCCCCGGATGTCGTAACGGTAGAGGCGCTGATCGAAGGATATGGAAGAATGAAAATCATCCACCAATCCGGCGGTGTCTTTCTGAAAACGTCCTCCCCAGAGTTTGGTCACCTGTAAACACACTCCCAACAAAGTAGTCGCCGGCAAGAAATAAAACCTTTTAAATAATATCACCGCCGCCGAAAAATGAAAAGGGCTCAGACTTTTTATTGTTTTCCGCAGCAGTGCTTGCATCTTTTCCCGCTACAGCAGGGGCAGGGTTGATTGCGGCCAATCCTGGGTCCTTTTCTTATGGGTTCCGGTTTTTCATCCGGGATCCCAAACATCATCCCATAGGCCGGCCAGTTTCCTGCCCCGGCCCGGCAAACTTCAGGAAACTTTTGCGGGGTATTGAACAGCGGGCCATATGGGTTTATGCTAAAGGTGACGTATACCGCCCACCATTTGACCGGTGGAGGTGAAATCCATGTCTTTGCGCGAAAAGGGCTTTAAAAACCAGATTCTGGTGCTGATTGCCGTGCTTTTGATCCTGCCCATTGCCCTGGCCGTCTACATGGTCCATGTTATCCACAACACCCAGCTGAGCATGGTGGAAAGCCACAAAAAGAACCTGGTCAAGGCCATGAACCTTTTAGACCGCAGTTTCCCGGGTACATTTGATGATTTACTGGCCGCCGCCGGCGCCGCGGATGCACCCCGCCGGGACAAGGTGATATTGTTGAACCGGCAGTTAAAGCCGCTCATCGAAAGGGTAAAGGAACACTACCCCGATGCGGAACTGGGTTTTTACTCCCGGGATCTGGACGTGATCCTGGACGGGGAGGAAAACAACTACGGCGAAAACTTTTCCCGGCGGCGCAAGCAGGCCTTTGACGAAACGGTCAACGACAACCGGCCGGTGATGCAGGCCCTGGGTATCTCCGAAGGAGGACAGCTGGAGATGTACCAGCCCCTGGTCCGCCAGGGCCGGGTCATTGGCGCCGTATGGGCCACGGAAAATCTCTCCGCCATCTACCGGCGGGTGGACCAGGTGCAGCGGGATGCCTATCTGGTGATCGTGGTGGGTGTGCTGGTGGGTCTGGGGGGGGCCTTTGCCCTGATCCGCAACCTGGTGACGGCGGTAAATCAGGTGAAACAGGGGGTGCAATTGCTGGAAAGGGATCTCACCCACGTGCTGCCCCCGGCCAGCGGCGAACTGGGGGAAATTTCCTCCGCCATCAACCACCTGGCCACCAAACTGGTCAACGTACAAAATTACAACGAAATCATTCTGGCCAGTATTGATGACGGCGTGCTGGCCACGGACCTGAACGGAGTAATTATCGGGGTTAACGCCGCCGCCAGGCGTATATTGGACCTGCCGGACGACTGCCTGGAAAAGCCCCTGGAAGAGGTTTTCCCACCCGGCACACCCTTTTATAATTATCTGACCGCGGCGTTGCACGAACACCGGCTGGTCAAGGACCAGGAAGTGGTACACCAGGCCGGGGAACGGGGAACACTGCACCTGTTGATCAGCACAGGACTGATGACCAACATCCGCCGGGAAATAGTGGGGACCGTCATGACCTGCCGGGACATTACCGAACGGGTGCGCCTGGAAGAACAGATGCGCCGCCAGGAGCGCCTGGCCTCCCTGGGCAAGCTGGTGGCCGGGGTGGCCCACGAAATCCGCAACCCCCTGACCTCCATCAGCGGCTACACCCAGTTCTGGCAGAAAAACCATACCCCGTCTCCCCGCTCCCTGGCCATTATCCACCGGGAAGTGGCCAGGTTGAACACCATTGTGGATAAGCTCCTGCACTTTGCCCGGCCGGCCCGGGCGGTGTTCGGCGCCCACGACGTAAACGCCCTGGTCAACCGGGTGGCCCAGTTTTTCAACGACGCCCACAATTCAGAGATAGAGATTACCAGAGAACTGGCGGAAGATCTGCCCCCGGCCTGGATGGACCCGGACCAGATGGAACAGGTGTTGTACAACGTAATCTACAATGCCGCCCAGGCCATGTCCGACCGGGGTACGGTGCACATTACCACCGGTTTCGACCGGGAAAAGAATTTAATAGAAATCCGGGTGAAGGACCAGGGGCGGGGCATCCCCCCGGAAATAATGCCCCACCTGTTCGACCCCTTTTTCACCACCAAGCCCAAAGGCGCGGGTCTGGGGCTGGCCATTGCCTACGAAATCATGCGTGCCCACGGGGGGGAAATTCAGCTGGAAAGCCAGCTGGGCCAGGGCACCACCTGCCGGATTTTCATTCCGGTAGCGGAAGGGGGAGACATGGTTTAAAATCTGATATATTAAATCTGTCAGACAACTGACGGGAGATGGGGACCTTGCAATTAATTTTCATGAAAAGAGCGGTCACGGCTCCGGAAGCGACTCTGGCGGTGGCTGAAAAAACCCGCGCCGCGCTGGCAGCTATTTACGCCCGCCGGGATTTGCCCCCCGGCGCCCGGGTAGCAATTACCGCCGGCAGCCGGGGGATTGCCAATTACCTGACCATCATGCGTACAGCGGTGGAGTTTATCCGGGAGCGGGGCGGGAAGCTCTTCCTGGTGCCGGCCATGGGCAGCCACGGCGGCGGCACGGTGGCCGGGCGGCGGGCGGTACTGGCCGGACTGGGCATCACGGAGGAAAGCGTAGGGGCGCCCGTTTTGGACTTGCCCATGAAAACGTTCTTTTTCGCCATTGGTTATGAAAATTAGGCACAGAGACACAAAAATCCCAAGAGAACTGGATAGACGAGATACCAGGGAAATATCTGTACCTTATATATCTGGCAGACAGGATTATATCAATACCTCTGTCCCGTAGCATGGAACCGTTTTTTAACTCATCCTGATAATGTGTCAGAGAACCGTCCCCTGACACACTCCTGATAATGTGTCAGAGAACCGTCCCCTGACACACTCCTGATAATGTGTCAGAGAACCGTCCCCTGACACACTCTGACACACTTGACACACTTGTTCAGGGGGTAAGACGAAGATGACGTTAATTCAAAAACTGGCCGCCGTGGTCGGTCAACAAAACGTTTTCAGCGCCCCCGATGAGCGCTACGCCTACAGCTACGACGCCACCTTCCGGCGCCACCGGCCGGACGTGGTGGTGCGGCCGGCGAACACGGAAGAGGTTGCGGGGATCTTACGCCTGGCCTGGGAGACGGAAACCCCGGTGGTACCGCGGGGGGCGGGGACGGGCCTCTCCGGCGGGTCGGTGCCGGTGCGGGGCGGAATCGCCCTGGATCTTACCCGGATGAACCGGATCCTGGAGATCAATACCGACGATCTGCTGGCCGTAGTGGAGCCGGGGGTGGTAACGGATGATTTTGCCCGGGCCGTGGCCGAAAAAGGCTTTTTCTTCCCGCCGGACCCCTCCAGCAGCAAATCCTCCACCATCGGCGGCAACCTGGCCGAAAACGCCGGCGGCAGCAGGGCCTTCAAATACGGCGTAATCAGGGACTACACCCTGGGGCTGGAAGTTGTTCTGGCCGACGGGCGGGTCATCCACACCGGGGGACGAACCATTAAAAATGTCTCGGGATACGATCTGACCAGACTTTTCGTAGGATCCGAAGGGACCCTCGGGGTAATCACGCAGGCCGTCCTGAGGTTCATCCCCCCGCCCGAAGCAACCCGAACCCTGCTCACCTTTTTCCCCCGCCTGGACGACGCGGCCCGTACCGTCAGCGCTATCATCGCCCGGGGAATTACGCCCGCCGCCCTGGAGTTCATGGATGACCAGAGTATCCGGGTGGTGGAAGAATATTTGCACCTGGGCCTGCCCCTGGATGTGGAGGCTTTGCTCCTGGTAGAGGTCGACGGCCCGGCCGCCGTGCTGGCGCAGCAAATCGCCGAAATAGCCGCCCTGTGCCGGGAAATGGGCTCCCGGGAATTGCGGGTGGCCAGTACGGCCAAAGAAGCTGAAAACCTGTGGAAGGCGCGCAAATCCATTTCCCCGGCGGTGGCCCGGATCAAGCCCACCAAAATCTCCGAAGACGCCACCGTGCCGCGCAGCCGGATTCCCGAAATGGTCAGGCGGCTGAAAGAAATCGCCGCCAGATACGACTTAAAGATGGTGATTTTCGGACACGCCGGGGACGGCAACCTCCATCCGAACATCATGTGCGACGAACGGGACGCTGACGAAATGCGGCGGGTAGAACAGGCGGTGGCCGAGATTTTCCAGGCCGCCCTGGAACTGGGCGGCACCCTTTCGGGCGAACACGGCATCGGCTTTATGAAGGCGCCCTTTATGCCCCGGGAACACGGCGAAAACGGGCTTTGGGCCATGCGGTCAATCAAGCAGGCCCTGGATCCCAGGGGAATCCTGAACCCGGGGAAAATTTTTCCGGCGGCCCAAGACACAAAAGTAATATTACCCTGACGACGGGGAATATTTTTTCCCTGTGCCTTTTTTAGAAACTTAATGCCCGATCTTTTCGTATGGAGGAACGCAATGCTGGTTAAAAAAGGTGCTCCGGACCCGTTGCCGGAAGAACTTTATTTGCGGTGCGTGCACTGCGGGATGTGCGTGCGGACCTGCCCGCTCTTTCAAGAAACGGGACTGGAAATGGATTCGCCCCGGGGGCGGGTCCAGCTGCTGCGGGGCTTCAGCCTGGGGGAACTGGCCGCCACCCCGGGTCTGTTCCGAACGATCTGGAACTGCCTGGACTGCCGGGCCTGTGAGGCGGCCTGCCCGTCGGGCGTGCGGCCGGGGGCGCTGGTGGAGAAGGCGCGGGACCGTCTGGGCAGGCTTGAGAAACGGCCCGGTGCGGGGATTCTCTTGCGGGAACTGGCCATGCGCTTTCTTTTTCCATACCCCCGGCGGCTGGAGCTGGCGGGGCGGTTCCTGCGATTTTACCAGCGTTCCGGACTGCGGACGGCGGCCCGGCGACTGGGCCTCCTGAAGCTATTTCCGCCCGCCGTCAGGGAGATGGAACGCATCCTGCCGGCGGTCCCGGCCAGAACGGCCAGGGCAATTCTGGCCAGGGCCGACAAAAACGGGGAAGGCGGGGCAAGGGCAGGAAACGGCCGCACCGCCGGTCTCTTTTTGGGCTGCGTGATGGACGTCCTTTTCGCCGGAATAAACCTGGCCACCGCCCGCCTCCTGGAGCGCCACGGCTTCCGGGTGACGGCCCCGGCCGGTCAGGTCTGCTGCGGTGCCCTGCACCTGCATAACGGAAACCGGGCAGGGGCTGTAAAACTGGCCCGCCGGAATATCGACGCCTTTCTGGCGGCCGGGGTGGATTGCGTGGTGACCAACGCCGGGGGCTGCGGGGCGGCCCTTCTGGAGTACCCGGAAATACTGGCCGGCGATCCCGTCTATGCGGACAGGGCGCGGGAATTTGCCCGGAAGGTAATCGACATTGCGGAGCTTCTGGCGCAAACCGGCTTCGTCCCGCCCCGCGGCTCTTTTCCCCACCGGGTTGCCTACCAGGCTTCCTGCCACCTGAAAAACATCATGGGGGTGGCAGACGCCCCCAAACGGCTGCTCCGGCAGGTGTCGGGACTCACGCTCCTGGAGATGCCCGACGAGGCCCGCTGCTGCGGCGGTGCCGGCATTTACAACCTGACCCACCCGGAAATGGCCGGGGCCCTTTTGCGCCGCAAGATGGCCGATATACCGCCCGGGACGGAAGTGGTGGCCACCGGCAACCCCGGCTGCCTGCTGCAGCTACTGCATGGGGCGGAAAAATACGGCCCGCCCGTGCAAGTCAAACATATCGTCGAGATCCTGGAAGAGGCTTATACGGCAGGTGAGCACAAATAAGTTGCGTTAATTTAATCCAATTCAACCTGACAGCGGACCGTCTCTTTCGGTCTTCCTATCGGAACAGGCAGGCACGGACAGTAAAGGGCGGCCAATAATGACCAGAGCGCCGCGGGTGGAGGGAAAGCTCTGGCTGCCGGAAAAACACCGGCTCAAGGTGTGGGAGCTGCTGCTTTTCGGCGCTCCCTATAACGTTGAGTTAATCAGAGGCCGGGACGGCCGGTACAGGGTGCACATTACCTTCACCATAACGGCACCTGAACCGGTGACCAGTTCCAACCGGGGCTACCTGGGCATGGACACCAACCCGGACGGGGTGGCTTTAGCCAACGTCAATTATTTCGGCCAGCCCGAACCCTGGCCGGAGGGTTTCGAGGTACCTTACCCGAAGGCATTACACAAATTTGCCGGGGAATTCCAGGTGACAGTGCAACCGAACGGTTTTCTGTACATCAAGATACCGGAACTTGCTTACAGCCGCGGATACCGGCGCACCTATCTGATAGGCGTGCTGGCCAAAGTGGTGGTGGACATCATCCTGCAACACTCCCGCAATCACTTCCCGAAACCCCTGCCTGATTTTTTGCCGCTTTGCTGATGGTTAAGAGTTCCATAGTATATTGCAACTGCTTTGTTATGTTTTATCAATATTTGTCGGCCTGTTGGTAGCTGCTGCAAACCTCCACCTCAAAATTGATTTATATCCCGGTTAATTTCAATCTGTCAACCCATATCCAATGTAACACACTTATTTTTATTTTAACAACCATTTACATCATATTATAGAAATCTACCTTATAAGCCACCCATAATCCTGCCTACAATCCACAATATAGTCAACGTAGACCGTCTGATCCTTGACTTGGTATAAAATGAGATACCATTTCTTAATAAACATCTTGTGGTATTTGTTTGGTGGAATAAACTCGGCCTCCAGAAACGGGAAACGCTCCGGCATTTGGTGAAGGGAACGGATGGCGTCCATCAGGTCGTTTTTGATTTTGCGGGCGGCGGTGGGACTTTTCTGCGCCAGAAAACGGACATGGCCCGCCAGCATTTGACGGGCGCGATCGGAAACAATCACCTTATACTGAGGCTTCTTTTCCATGTTCCACCTCATCAATAATGCTGTCCAGATAGCTGTCCAGTTCATCCGGCGTTACTCCGGCGCGTCCGGCCAGACGGTCTTCTTCGACGGCCAGCAGTTCTTCCCGCAGCTTCAGCATTTTTTCACGGCGGGTAAACGCCTCTATATCCATCACCACGAGATCGCCCTCGCCGTTTTTGGTAAGATACACCGGCTCACCTGTAGACCTGCACAAATCCGCTATTTCATTATAGTTCTGCCGGATGCTTGCGGACGGTTTAATGTGCATGGTATCAACTCCTTGTAGTAAAATTCTAACCATATTATAGCTCTCTCATGCTATGGAATCAACTGCTTTGGTTAGAACCTGGTTAGAACCTTTCAATTTCCTGCGGCCTTCTTATCTCTAACGCTATTTTCAAATAGACGTTGTAATCCTTTCCGCGCTGGGGCGGCTCGTCGGAAATGGTGAAAAGCAGCTGGCACCCCAAGCTAAAGAAGCAGGAGAAGGTGCTTTCCAGCGCCTTAAAGCACTGGGACGGCCTGACCGTCTTTGTAGACAATCATTAGTTCCGATGGACAATAACATTGCGGAGCGAGCTTTGCGGCCGGGCGCCCTAGGGGCGCAAGAACTATTACGGCACCCACTCCGAGTGGAGCGTCAAACTGCTGGCCTCATCCATGTCTGTTCTGCAGACGGCGGAAAAACATAATCTGAACGCCCTGGCCTATCTCCGGTACTACCTCGACGCCTGCGCCAAGTCGGGCGGTCCCCCACCGGACTTGGAGAAGTTCCTGCCTTGGAACATCCCGGACGAGATTATCAGAGAGTACGGCATGGCAAGGGGGAGGGATCATCCTGCTAATTTCCCGCTCACCATCTGCGACCGGTCACTCAATCTTTGCGACATCGAGCTGATCCGTCAGATCATTCTATCCGATCCCACGGCCAGCCGGGTGCAAATCTCCCGCGAGGTCTGTCAGGCCTGGTCCTGGTTCAAGCCGGACGGTGGCCTTAAAGACACGAGCTGCCGGGTGCTTCTCCTCAGGCTGCACCGCCTGGGTCTGATCGCATTGCCGGCGCCAGCAGGTCAGGTTGGAGAAGTAGAGGCCCTCCCGACGAAGAAGTGCACCCAATTCCCCGGGCTCACATGAATCCTCCTTACGCAGGATACCCAGTTTATACTCGGCTGTAAACTTCCGGCGTTTCGGTTTCTCGATTACCTCTGGATCTGGTGGGGAGGATTGTTCTTCTCTCACAAATATCTGTAAAAAAGGGGCAAACAGTATTTCCCTAATGCTGCCCAGTTAATTAAGATAGAACGATCCTCTACGGATCTGCGCGGGGAAACCCCAAAAATGAAACCGCCTATTTTGTGACCAGCATGGCTACCGAAAAAGCAGATTCTAAAACATTACTGGAACTGGTCCGGGGCCACTGGACGATTGAAACTTCATTACACTGGGTTCGGGATGTAACTTTTGATAAGGACCGCTCCCAGATTCGGACGGGGTCTGCCCCGCGCGTTTTTGCTTCTATACGAAACCTGGCCATTAGTCTCTTGCGTTTACATGGTTTTAAAAACATTGCCTCGGGATTACGCAAACTCAGCTGGAACGCGGAATTGGCTCTGGCCATGATCGGGGTTTAGACGATTTGACTTTGACGTTACCTTGGGGGTGAAGCAGATTACGGTACCATGGGCGAGACCCGGCAGCGATTTCACCTTGCTGTTTGAATCGCTGATCATGCTGCTGGCTAAGGATATGCCTGTAAAAGCTATTGCTGAGCTGGTAGGAGAACATGACACTCGGTTATGGCGGTGCATTTGCAAAAGACTTACGGGAACACAAGGGGAACCCTAACGCTATTAAGACAGTATGCTGTGATCTTTCTCCTGCCTTCATTGCCGGGGTTAAGCCCGCCATGCCTCAGGCGCAATTGGTTTTTGACCGTTTTCATGTCATGAAAATTATTAACGAGGCTGTTGATGAGGTTCGCCGGGATGAAGCCAGACAAAATGAAACGCTAAAAAAGACCCGCTACATCTGGCTTGGCTTTCCGTCAAATAAAATCTTTTCCCTAATTTTACATGACTTCCAGCCAGGCCGCCAGCGGTTTATATGGCTTAGAAAAGCAAAACAGGGCAGCCACTGTTTGAGGCCGCCCAGTAATAACACCCACCGTGCATAAAAAAACAACCTTATCTTTTAAGCCCCGACCATATCAGATAAGCCACCCCACCAACAGTGCGATTAGTGCCCAAACGGTCAGCCTGGACCCAACTGATATTCTGGTTTCCGAGCATAGAACATTTTTCCAGGACTATGGAACAGGGAATTCATAACTGATATCTGATTCCTTTATCCAACCATTTTCCATTCCAGCTGGTAGACGACAGTATGCCCATCCATTTTCCCTTCTAATAATACTTAATACTGAGTGAGCATCTGACCAGATAATTTTAGATTCCGGATCAGGCCTTGAGTATATATTCTTGCCACGAATGAAACCTTGATTAGGAGCAATGTTTTTCATATTTGCACTATAATCATTACTTTTCAACCACCCTTTCATTGGAGGATAGCTAAGGGGAACGCATTCTACAGAGGACCATTCCTCGTTGCCAACCACCTTCTTTTCAAGAACCTTTACAAGGTTGCCCTTTTCCAATGCTAACACAGTTTTGGCGTTAGATGAAGGCTGTTCTCTAATAACTGTGCTAAAACGGATTACCCTTGTTTCCGGGCGCACATCATGTGAGACAGGACTGCCTCCTTCCCGATCTAAACAACCATTGACAGTAACTAGTATGCTTATAAAAACTATCAGCAGCAAATAAAAACCATGTTTCTGCAAACATAGACCTCCTTTCCCGGGTGCAACTATTTTCAAGCATGAATCACTGATGGAGTTCTCATATATATTTCTGGCTCTGATAGTCTATTGCATTATTTTGATAGAATGAGTCTAAATGAAATACTATTATAGCTTTACCTCAAACATCTTCATTAATATTTTGACGCCTTATAGCATGATATGCTGATTCAACTTCAGATGCATTTCGAACCGTGTGAGCAACCCTGTCATAAGCATTGAGCTTTGTTGCTTCGTATAAGATGTAATTACCATAGCCATCTCGTTGGTGATAGAGCATTATATGATCGGACTTATTCCACGCATCACCAAATTTAAGTGAGCTAGGGCTTACCCTAAAAGATATATTTGAGCTATCTAACATTGTCGTGTCATATTTTTTATCGTTCAACCCCAAACATCTTTGTACATATCCCGAACAATCTACACCACATGTTCCAGAAATATAATATCCATCAGTATTAATATTACCGCAGGTCCATCCACTCCCCTGTCGACTTTGGAAGCTCGCAAGACTATCCGATCCACCCCAGCAATAAGGAACAGATTGGTAATTTTGATTGGGCGCAGTGATATATCTTGGTCTTATAGAACCACCGGTTGTATTGTAATTCGACTGACTGCAGTACCACGTCCAACTCCAATAAGATTGAGCTGTTGATTGTATCAATGATCTATTTACCGTAGGAAGTGATTGGGTTATTACTAATGAATTTTTATCAGTAGTAGTGCTGTCGGCCAGAATCTCATTTGCCTCAACCCGGCTAAACTGGTCAAGCGCCGATTTATAATGATCTATCGGAGTAAAGTTGACTTCTTCAATCTTAACCTCGTTTATCCCGGTATTTAAATGATACACTGCGGAATTAGCTAAAACTGTATCGTTACTTACATACTTACATTTCCTCGGCAAAACAGCTATGGCTTTTATGGTACCATCTACAGAAACCTTTTTAACCAGGTCCTCAAAATGAGTATTATAATTGGCATCTAATTCAAATTCATGGGTTTGTATAACTAAATCACCGTTTACTTCACCTAAATAACGAGCGCCTCCAATCCAATGATTAGACTTGATTAATATTTCTTTAGTTAATTTATTGTTTATATCAAAGAACGATATTTTGCATGCATGACCAACATCATAACCCTTTTCCTTGATTAATGTGGTTTTATAAACCTTACCATCAGGAGTTAGGCGCCCCTCGATAATATTGTTTATTTTTGCCACATTGTTTATCAACTCAAAAACATAAGATATTCCGCCTGATTCATTAGCCAATACAACAAAAGGGAAACCATGATCATTTACTCCAAAATCAATCAATGTATCTAGTGACAATCTCTGAATCTTGAAAAATAATAAATTACTGTTGTGAAGCTTACCTATAATCCCTTTTCCCGGATCTACAAGGTATAAATTGTTGTTTTGATCAGTAGCTATTTTTACTGGTGTTATTATATTTTGATCAAACTCATGGATGCCATCTTGTTTACCCTCGGAATTAATGGATATTACTCTATTCTTTGCTGTATCAAGTATATTAAATCCCCCATTTGGCTTTGGGTTAAAGCATTCAGGACCCAACAATTGACCAGCTCCCGTTTGCTCAATATATTCAATCTGGTTACCTGCGGAGCCAGTGGGTATTGTGACCTTAATCTCATTGGCACTCACAATTGAGGTAAATGTTAATGTTACTACCATTACTAACAATACAATTAGATTCTTCATAATTAATACCCCCTAGCGGCTTATTGCCTAATAATAAAAATAAACATTCGTAAATAGCATTATTCTCTCCCCTATATCGTACTGAATCTGCTTAATTAAGCCCCTTTTTATTCCTCCTTTCTTGACCAAAATGGCAATTGCTACATCCATACCTATTATATTTCCAATATAACACCATGTCAACCAGTATTGTCCGAAAAGTGGATTTCCTTGTCTGAAACCAGCTTTTGGCTGTCCGAACATGGCTAAACAATGGCTAAACAAAAAGAGGATCGCGTTCTGGCGCGACCCTCTTCAACTCCCGGGCAATGCCAGTATTTTTTCCAACTCCCTGGCCTTGTTTGAGGCTAAAAGGGCCTTTTGCTGCGTGCCTGAAAAAGTAATTTCGTAGCTGTTTTTACCCCAGGGGCGGATTTCCCTGACCATATTCAGGTTGACAATGTAGGCCCGGTGGGAGCGGAAAAAAGTGTTGCCGGGCAGCCTTTCTTCAATGCTGTTCAGGCTTTCCGTAGTATTGAGCTTTTCTTCCCTGGTTAATATAACGGTTTTCCGGTCTTCTCTCGTAATCAGGATAATGTCTTGAGTATCTAAAAATATAAGATTTTCATGTTGCCTGATTACAAGCCTGGCGGGTGTTGTTCTGGCAGCAACGGGTGGGGTGAATTCTTTTACCGGAACCGGCGCTCTTTGCGCCTCCTGTTGCTTGATTCTTTCCATGGTTTTTTTAATGCGGTCAAGCTTGAAGGGTTTTACCAGGTAATCATAGGCATAAACTTCAAAGGCTTCATGGGTATAGTCCGGGTAGGCCGTAGCGAATATCAGGATGGTTTGCGGGTTGATGTCGCATATATCCCTGGCCAGTTCCACGCCGTTCTTCCCCGGCAGGTCAATGTCGATAAAGATCACCCGGGGATTTAGTTCTTCCATCATTTTTATGGCGGTGATGCCGTCACCGGCTTCTCCCAGCACTTCCACGCCGGGTATTTGGGATAGCGTTTTTCTGAGGATGTGGCGCATGGCCGGGTCGTCTTCGGCAATCAACACCGTGAGCATGTTACGTCACAAACCTTTCCGCCGGATTATTTCTTCACGGGCGGCACCGGCTGGTAAAGGATAAAAAAGCTGGCCGGTTTAATCCCTATGGCGGCCACAGCCAGGGCCGTCAAAACCACGGGGGTGTACAGCAATTTCTTCAGCAAACGCACCGGTTTCACCTCCTTTGCCCGCAAGTTTGGCCATAAAATGGTCGGCGCGGGCCACCAACCCGTAACCCAGGGGGGTAAAGCTTAAGGTTTGCATGGTTAAGGCCAGAAGGGAAGCCAGCAAAAGGGAACCGTTTACCCGGCTTGCCAGGTGCAGAAATAATGCGGCCCATAAAGCCAGGTACAGCAGGGACAAAAACTTAAACGTCATTATTTCCCGCCGCCCGCCCATGGCGCGGCAGGGAACTTCCGCGGGTGCCCATTTAAATGTGCAGGCTGCTGCCCCCAGGATGACAATAGCAGCCATACCGGTAAGCAATGGCGTGGTTACGAATTTCGCCATGCTTACCGCAACCAGGCCGGTAAGCAGGTATACCGTTACTCCCAGGACCAGGCACCGCCCGTAGCTGCTGCAGTGGGCGCCGCCGCTAAGCAGGCGAAAGGAACCGGCGGCGGCCAGCGCCAGGGCTACCTGGGGCAAAACATTGAACAGGTAAGCCAGGGAAAAAAGCAGCGCTCCCTTAATTAATGTCCCCAGGATTATTTCCAGTCCGTAACGCAGCTGGTCTGTTTTATCTTTTTCCAGGCCGGTCGCTTGCGCCATATGTGTAGCCATGACACCGGCCAGATTGCTTAAATCAATCATGACCTCCTGGCTCCTTTAACCGGTTGTACTTGGAAAATCGTTTTCGTTGCCGTCATGTATAAATGGCTATCTGCGACGAGCTGTGCAGCCCATATGACATGAAGGACGGCCCGATGAAACGGAAAGATAACTCTTGAAGCTAAAACCTGGCTTAAATATTTTTGTTCTTCCCCGAAGAACTTCCTACATTCCTCATCCACCACACAAGTGCGCTGCCGTCTTCCATTGGAGCATAAACAGGGTAATCAGGTATGCTTGTACCTCTCCAGGCGATATCAAACCCGTACATCATATGTGTTCGATTTACCAAATAATTATCGGCAGGACAATGGTCATATAACCACAAATAGAGATTTTAATTACCAGGGATAAAGTACCACCTTTAGATGTCAATGGTATATTGCGGGCTTAACCGAACACGTATGATTTTCGGCTATGTCGTTGTCTAATATTTATCAAATGCCGGTTTTTGCAGTTTTATCAAGCTTATAAATACCAATTAACAATAAAAACATGCCTATAGCCCATAGGACTGCATTGCTTCCAATAAATAATGAGTTATTTTCAGCAGCCATATGAGATTGTTGCATGTTAGCATTGCTTAAAAAAGATACCCACCTAATAATTGTGATCGATAATACTATTAGATGACCTATTAACCATACATAAGCAGCTTTCTTTGTACTTATCCATTGGCCAACTACAAAAACAAGTGATATTCCCATCACAATGAATACACCAATATAAAGTATTTTTATTGTTTCTTGTTCCATTAGCATAATAGACACCTCTTTAGTTGGGAATAATTACAGAAAAGTTCTCCTTAATCACAGGAGCGTAATAACAATGTAAATAAAAACAACTTTTTCACTTTTTATACCTCCCTATCTCGTATAAAACTCTGGTAGTTGAAAACAAACCAAATAAATGGTTTAATATAGTTGTAATAGTGGTTATGAGCGGTAATTCTACGGGCACAAGGTTGCGAGGTCAGTCTGTACCCGGTTTGCCTCCCAAATCACTATTGCTTTTTTGTGGTGGATCCCGGGGTTTGTAAACCAACATGTTCATTCACCTCCTGATATCACATTAATCACAAGTCACAGCCAAGGGTTACATTGCCGAAATTTTTCAATAATCCTACTAATTAATCATGTTTTTTATGATGGTAGGACAGGTTGTCCATGGCGATGCTCTTACAAAACGACATTTACCATTTAAGTTTTAATGGGAATGTTTGGTATTTGTTAACAGTTAAACTTTCTTGCCTGTTCCACGTTTATGTGCACCCATTGTATCTCCCACAAAACTCCAGGTCAACCAATCTTGTCTAGAAAGTGGATATCGTTGTCTGAAAACAGCTTTTGGCTGTCTGAAACTGGATTTTGGGTGTTTGGAAGTAGCGGCTTGCGAAATATGAAAAAGAGGGTCGTATTTTGGCAAACCCTCTTTTTCTACCAGGACTAAAGCCAGTATTTCCAGTTCTCCGGCTTTTGTTTGCGGCCAGTATTGCCGTGTGCAGTGAGTAAGAATATTTATTGTCTATCGTTTTACCCCGGGGTGAGGTTTGCCCTGATCGCGTCCAGGTTGACAATATAATCTGGTAGCAACATTGGCCTCGCGGCCCGAGCCGGTGCCCGACCGTTAAAAGGTTGGCAATATAGTCCGGTGGCAGCAAAACAAAATGGACACCGTTTAGCCTTGCCTCGATGCTTGCTTTCCAAGATCGCTTGGCCATATGTGCGGCCATGACGCCGGTCCAGCCTGTTTAAATCAATCATGACCTCCCGGCCCCTTTGTCCAGTATATGCACCGAGAAAATCGTTTCATTGCCGGCATGTTCCACGGTTATCCGGCCGGAGTGTTTTTCCACAATTTCTTTTACAATGGCCAGCCCGAGGCCCTGGTTGTTTTTCCCGGTGGCATAATGCGGTCCGTACATTCGTTCCAACATTTCGGGTGGCATTGGGTCACCCGTATTGGCTACGGTGAAAACATATTCCCCGGGCTCCCGGGTGATCTCCAGCCTCACGTGGCGTTGACCACCTGAGAAAGCACCTGCGGCCTTGATGGCATTGTCCAGGAGGTTACCCAGCAGGGAGCTGGCCTCCATGGGGGTTAAGGGAATATTCTGGAGGCTGCAATCCACCTGAACGGAAAAGTTTATGCCCCGGGCTTCGGCCAGCCCCGCCTTGGCAAACAGCATGGCGCTGATGCCGGGATTGTCGGTTTTTACCACTTCCGCCGGGTTGGAGATATCCAAAAACATTTCCTTAACGTAGCGACGGGCTTCATCGCAGGAGCCGACCTCCAGAAGGCCGTAAACAGTTTGCAGGTGATGGTTGAAGTCGTGGCGTTGTTTCCTAGCACCCATGGACAGGACTGCAACGGCAACCAGGATCAAATTAAATGAGGCTACAAACATGTCAGGATATAATTTGGGAAAGGCGCCGGTTTGGGAGACGAACAGCACCATGTTTAATACAGCCAGCAACAGCAGGGGCAACAAAAGCAATATATACAAATTCAAGTATGCCTTTTCGGTCCTTTTTCCAGTATCGTTCAGGAGTGCCAGTTGGTTGAGCCCGGAAGCAAAATCCAGCAGGTGAAAATTGTACCGCCGGCAGGATATAATAAACAAGAGAATTAAAACTGCTTCCGGCAGGAAAACGGCTATACGCATATAGTCGGTGGCGATTACTTCTTCCAAAGTATAACCGGTGATGCTTAACAACGGCGGCAGGATGGCGGCTTCCAGGGTCCCGTACACCACCAGCCCCAGCAGGGCGATAACGGCAACTCTCCGCCAGGACAGGCCGGTGATGATTCTTAAAATCAATATATAAACGGTTACCTGGACCAGAGTGTGCAGGCCGAAGGGGCTGGGGGAGAGCCTGATGAAATACGAGGATACCGTCTGGGCCGCGCCTATGCTTATTAAATGCCGGGGGGTTACTTTAAGGCCCGCCAGTTGAAAGCCCAGCATGGTTACCAGCAGCGCCTCCGGCAGGGAAACCAGAAGCAGCGAGAACAAAGACATTTTGTCCAAAATGTCTTTCCTTCCCAGTATTTTACACGCAAGCCCGGATTTCCTTTTGCCATTGTCTGAAAAGTGCTTTTGGCTGTCTGAAAAGTGGATTTGGCTGCTTGAATAATTAAAAGCATGAAACGCCAATTCCTGGCTGTCACCACTTTTCATGTTTCCATAATAAAAGACGCAGAAAAGTTCTTCCAGGTTCCAAGAAAATTTATTCTTTTTGTGCATTTATTCGACATACTTTTATGTATGGTGAGCTCTTAGGAATAAGCAATCCCCGTACGGTGCTTAAGGAAAGCATCGATGCCGTAAAGGAAATAAAGGGCGTATCGTTACGGTAGGATCTATTGGCTACCATGGCCATAATAGCCGGTGGCAAATACCCGTCAGAACTGGTACTGCCGGTGATTTGGGCTACCGTTAAAAATAATCTTTTCATCTACATTTTTCAGGAATCTTTCACCCAAGCCGCCAGCTAATGGAAGCCCGGACGGTGGTGGACGAGCTCAAGGCGCAGGGCAGGCTGGGCAACCGTGTCATCATCGAATCGAACTGGGCACCAGCGGGCCGTTCACCCGGGAACAACTGGTGTCCCTGCTCGATTCACTGGGACCTGTGCAGCAGGTGGTGCTGGTGAACACCCGGGTGCCACGCCCATGGGAGCGTGTGGTGAACACCACCCTGGCGCAAGTGGCGGCGACTTACCCGCATACCACCCTGGTCGACTGGTATGCGGCCAGCGCCGGCCACGATTCATTCTTTGCCCCGGACGGTGTCCACCTCACCCCGGCCGGAGCCCGGTTTTACGCCGCCCTGGTGGCCGGGGCGGTGCAGCCGGACAAAGGTTAGTTTTTAATACCCGGGTTAATATGGCTTAGAAAAGCAAAACAGGGCAGCCGGCGCTTGAGGCCACCCAGTAAAAGCATCCACCGTGCACAAAAAACAACCTTAGCTTTTAACTTCCGACCATATCAGATAAGCCAGCCCAACCAGCAGTGCGATTAACGCCCATACAGTCAGGCCTGGACCCAACATACTTAGCAATTCCCTAAATATTTCACTACTAGTAGTTTTCAATGATGAATCGATTATTGCCGCTCATAAATACCTTGTACAATATAGCATTACAGCTATAAAAATGAATATTACTCCCGTCCCCCGTCTAGACATTTATAGAGACAGTCGATAAACCCCAACTAAAAGCATAATTCCTTTTCCCAATCAGTTCGTATTGATAGACAATAGTGTAACGAGGTCAGCTTCAAGTAACCGTAGGCATATCCTTCACCGGCGATCAGCTCACAAATCCATTCTTTAACCTGTTCGTTGCTGATAATTACACCGGATTTTGTTAGGGTGTAGTGAGATTTAGGACGACCACCGGTATGATACGATTTTTAGGTTTTGGTCTTTTATGCATTTTGTAGTAATACGTGGAACGGCTAATCCCAATAATTCTTAGTACAAGAGATATTTTGTAACCTAAAGATATCCATTTTCTAGCAATATCTATTTTATCATCAAATGTGGGTTTGTTTTTTTTAGCAGGTCACGGAGAATGGCAATTTCCAGGTCTTTTTCTCCGAGGAGTTTTTTGAGCTTTTCATTCTCCTGTATAACCGCTTTATGTTCTTTGGGGGAACATGATATCCTTAGCGTCTCCCCATTTTCCTGCCCTGTCGGGTGAAGGGTTCCATGCTTCTTGTAGGTTCTTATCCAACGGCTGACAAGGGATGGAGCAACATCATACCTGCGACCAACAATAGAAATTAATGAGATGGAAAAGGCCAGACATCTTCTGGTAATTGGGCGGCCTCTGGATTATTTATTACTTTTACGTGGCCCTGGGTTTCCTTATAACCCTTTTCCGCTGGTTCGGTGTTTTCGTAGAGAAGGCGAACCAGAATACTTTTTCGGTAGGCCACCACTGGGTGAAGATCCCGATTATCCAGAAAAGCAATTAATGCTTTGGCATTTTCTACTATTTCGGTCAGCCGCTGCCGTCGGAGGGTTTCATTGGGTTCAGGTTTTATGGCCTTGGATAATTCTCCCTTCAGGTATTTGGTGATATCCAGTTTAATGGTGATTATCCTTATCACCTTATTTCAATAATCTTACATTAGATCATAACCAAATACTACTGAATGTTATTTATTGGTAAATGGCTCTGGGGAGTTTTCGACAGTCTCTTGAAATTTACATCATAATTATTATGAACTGAGGGCATCGACCCCAATGTAAACCGGGACCGCTTGTTGTCTCCCTGGGTAAAAGCGGTCAATTCCCAGTTAATTAAGGCCAATATTTAACATATTTAGTAAACCAATCACGAATGAGCATGAATGGGTCAATCTGTTCATAGCTTCTAAAAACAGTATGTTTTATTTAAATAATTTTTTAATTTTTTTCCATATATTTTTGAAGACTCCCACGAAGACTGTATTAAAGTGATTCATAATTCTCATAAAAATATATATAATAATTGTATTGACTATTATAATTATTACATAATTTAAAGTATAATTGTCCATTATTTATAATCTCCTCACTCATTAGATACGAAATTTGGAATACTAAGATAAATCCTTCCTTCATTTTTGAATTTACGCTTGACTTAAATATAATGCTAAATAAAAATGTGTTGACAGATGCACACCAACAAATTAATTTTCTTCGGTAGCATTCCTATAATCAGGAGTAGTGGGGCTTGGGGAAAAAAATCTGGTATGGTTTAATTGTCAACAAAACCACCAATACTAGGGGGGATAACCAATGTATAACCCCCTTTCCCAGAAACTGGCCATGATCACACCCAAAACCTTAATTGTAGGTGTTGACGTGGCCAAGCACACCCACTACGCCCAAATGATTAATTTACGGGGGGAGGGACTGCACAAGCCGTTCCCATTCGAGAATCACAGTTCTGGCATTGATGATCTGGTTCTAGAAATCAGAACGAAGCAGTTTAAAAACGGCCTTTCCAACGTTCTAGGAGCCTCACTCCCAGTAAGGTCTCTCAGTAAGGTTGTAATATATCCCTTTATCTTGCGAAGGTGAGTGATAATTATAACCAGGTGTACCGATATATGGCAGGTGTTATCCATATTAATATTGGGACTGCTTGCATGATAATTTTTCGCGCGCCCTTATCTCCACGCTTTAACCTGGCGGTATACCCTCTCATGTTTCCCGGGATACCAATGGACCGTGCCGGTTCCCGACTCTCCTTCCCCAGGGGTGGAGGCCATTGTGCTACCTAACGGGGTCTACTTGCCCCCATGGATTGATTTTTGGCTCTCTGCGCTGCTTGATTGTCAAGGTTCATGTAGCAAAGGCATTGTAACGATGCAGTGTTTGATGCAACCAGCGCCTTCCGCCTGCAGTTCGGTAGAACGGAACTTGACTTTGACACCTAAAATTTAGAAAGCCTTGAGGCTGTAAGAATGAGGTTACTTCCAATTCCTGGACCCCTTAAATTGTGCCACGCGAAAAGTCGAGTAATGACAAGGGTTTCAGGGATCGCTGTCAAAGTCCAGGTAAGGAAATCTGAAACAGGTATGGGCCGTTGGCCGCACACCATTCTAAGCTGCTGTCTAACCATTCAGCTTATTGAAGAGTCGATATTAAGGTGAAGCAACCATTTTTATACCAGTCTAATGCGGGTGTCATCTTTGCTAAGGTGATAATCACGGTCTTACCTTAACTAAATAACCATGTTACCTTTTCCATGTTACCAAATAGTTTCAAAATGTTGTGAGTAAGGCATAAGAGTAGCCACTCCCCGCGAACTAACTCCAGTCCGCGGAGCAGGAGTCTCCGAAGTCATGGGCCTCTTTGATTTGACCAAATACCAGCTCAACCGTCTGCTTCCGCAGAGCATATTTAGGCTGATCAATTTTGGTCCGGAACTTTTATGGCACCATCTTCTGAAACTTTCTTCCGGCCATAAATGGCAATTTCTACATCTATGTCTATTTTATTACCATATAACACCATGTCAACCAGTATTGTCCGAAAAGTGGATATCCTTATCTGAAACTAGCTTTTGGCTGTCTGAACATGGCTAAACAATGGTTAAACAATGGTTAAACAAAAAACGGATCGCATTCAGGCGCAACCCTCTTTAATAGCCGGGCAAACCCAGTATCTTTTCCAACTTCCTGCCCTTATTTAAGGCTAAAAGGGCCTTTTGCTGTATGTTAGAGGCGGAATGACACGGGCAACCGTCACCGGGAGACACGGGGGCGGCACGAAGGTGAAGCGGGGAGCGTCCCGGTGGTGCACCGGACGGGAGGGGGGATTTCCCCATGCCTGAACCGTTCAGGGGCAACGGCCCTATATAGCCGGACTGGACGGACTGCGGACTCTGACGGTACTGGCTGTTATCGCCTATCACCTGAACCTGGGCTTTGCTCCGGGCGGGTTTCTGGGTGTGGGCGTATTTTTTGTGTTCTCCGGCTATCTGATCACGGACCTGCTGGTGGCCGAGTGGCAGGGTAGCGGGCAGATCAACCTTAAAAATTTCTGGCTGCGCCAGGCCAGGCGTTTACTGCCGGCACTGGTGCTCATGTTCGTGGTTCTGGTGAGCTGGATCACGCTATTTGACCCCGCATTAACTGCATCACTTCCCAGGACCACCGCCATCCCGGGCTTCACCCGGACAGAACCGGATTACCCCGGCGTTCCGGAAGAAAGACGGGATAGACCTGCCGGCTCTTCCACCAGCCCCGGGGCAGACCGGGGTAAACCGTCGGGTACCGGCTACTACGGCCAAAATCAAGGCCTTACCTACCGCCCGTCGTTTGTCCTATTTTCGCCCTCTTCCAGTACAGCCCCGATTTCGCAAATAAACTTTTCAAAATCACCAAGTTCGTTTCGTGCCATTTCATACACCTTTTCGGCGGAAACTTCCTGATAACCATGGACAACACGGTTGCGAAAACCAATCATGGCTGAATAAACCGTCAATCTATCCCTGGTAATCAATCCGCCCTCAAAGAGTATGCGCATGGCATCCCTGGCATCTCCCGGGGCATGACCGAATTTTTTAGCTGCAATATGATAGGCTAAATCTATCATGGCTTCCACCGCCGTTTGCAATGAATATTTTAAACCTCTTACCAACCAGGGATCCATTAATATGTCCTCTTTTTTCTTGCTTTTTAGCAACTCACTAATGCTGGCCACCTGTTCCCGTATATAGCCGATTTTGGCCATTATCCGTTCACGATCCAGGCCCACCGGCCATCACCCCGGCAAAAATTTCTTCCAGCGCCGCCCGGTACCGCGGGTACAAATCGGCATACCTTCTACTGACGTACTCCATTACATCGGTAATGCGCTCCATATTCCTGGCATAGATTAATTTCCCTTCTTTAATCACCCGAAAAGCAAAAAGCGGCTTCTCCGGGTTCACCAGAACAATATCATAGGGATGCCCTTCATAAGGCGGAAGCAAAAAGGATATGGCTGCTTCCAGCCGATCCGATTCGACACTGTCCAGTATTATCCCCGGCTCCAGTATCAGGCCCAGGTCAATGTCACTATCCGGCCGACATAGCCCCAGGATGGAGCCAAACAGATAAGCACCGGCCACCTGGGGGAAATTTTGCAGAACTGCCTTAACCTGTTCAACCACCGGATCGAGATTGATCCGCACCAGTTCGTTCACTCTAACCACCACCTCGTATCATAGTAGTAGAGCCACCGGACAATCCCAGATTCCAGTTTAGGAACAATATGGATTATCCGGATGGTTGGGAACCGGTTCCCGTATTACGGGTACCGAGGCCAACAAAATCAATGCCTGATTCCACAGCGGGTACAGTACCGGTACCGGTAAATCGCGCGATTACTGTATCGTGAAATGGGTATTGAGGGTAGTTGGTCAACAGTACCTCGAATATGGTGGTGATGCCCAAGCAGTTTGTAAACGCTCGAAATGTACACACAATCTAATCCCTGATCGTTATAAACCGAATGGACAGGTAAAAGTCCGCTGAGATATTTCTGGGTAATAGATAGTGATGGTTGTGGTCCTGTTCCAGCCGGCCCCGGAACGTGCTGTCAGGCAGTTGTCCCGGCCGGGCCGGCTTTCTGTTGCCTTTTTACACCAAGCTGGGTCTGGACATGGATGCCTCCTTTGCGGGACAATGGGACTAACAAGCCTGGTATGGGGATATTTCTTCCACCTCCAGTGGAGCCCGAAGGGCTACCATTTCGTAAAGCGTGTTACCCCTGGTCCGCCGTCCATTTCTAACCGCTGGATGTACCCCGGCTGTCTGGTGATGGGATTCGCAGCCGCCCATTCATGCACCCCCAGGGCCGGATGAGTACTGATTACGAGGGTGAGTAAGGCGGTTCCCCGGGGGCATCCAGGTCCTGTACCCGGCTTGATTTTTCTGCAAAAGGGAGGTGAACCCCGTTGAGCAAACTTTTTGTCGGTATCGACGTGAGCCTTAAGGATAACAGTGTTCGTTGCCCGGACGCCAATGGCGATACTGTACGGAAATTTAGTGTACCCAATACGGTGGACGGAGCAAATATCCTGGTGGATAACCTCGTTGAGCTTGCAGCCCGGCATTCTATGCAACAGGTAGTTCTGGGCCTGGAGGCTACTTCTAATTACGGTTACCACCTGACCGCTTTTTGCCAAAACTCGGAGAAACTGGCCCCGTTTTCACCGCAAATCCATGTTTTAAATCCCAGGACGGTCAATAACTTCAAGAAATCTTACAATGACCTGCCCAAAAATGATGATATTGATGCCTGGGTTATTGCTGATAAATTGCGCTTCGGTCGCCTCCCGGAGGAGGTTTCTATGGAGGAACGTTTCCTTGCCCTCCAACGGTTGACCCGCACCAGGTTTCACCTGGCCCGGACGATTGCCCGGGAAAAGACGTATTTCTTGAACAATCTTTTCCTGAAATTCAGTTCCCTGCGCCAGGAAAAGATCTTTTCCGACCCCTTCGGTGCTACAGCCATGGCAGTAGTAGAGGAGTTCTATTCACCAGACGAGATTGCGGCCATGCCTTTAGAGGAACTGGTCTCTTTTCTGCAAAAGAAGAGCAAAAACCGCCTGGTGGATGCTGAAGGGGTGGCTAAAGCCCTGCAGAAAGCAGCACGCTCTTCCTATAGCCTGAGCAAGTCCCCGGCTGACCCTGTTAACGCCTGCCTGGCCACCAGCATCAGTGTCATCCGCGCATTGCAGTCGGAACTGAAAAGGCTGGATAAGTTAATTGCCCAACATCTGGAGGCCATACCCCAAACGTTAACTTCCATCAAGGGCATTGGCCCGGTATATGCAGCCGGTATACTGGCTGAGGTTGGCGACATCAGCCGGTTTAAAAACCAGAAAGCTCTGGCCAAATATGCCGGCCTGGTATGGAACGAACACCAATCCGGCCAGTGGAAGGCCCAGGATACCCCGCGGGTTCGCTCAGGCAACAAGTACTTGCGCTATTACCTGGTGGAGGCAGCTAACCTGATTAGGGTGCATGATCAGGAATACCGCGCATTCTACCAGGCCAAGTACAATGAAGCACGAACACATAAACACAAAAGAGCACTCGTCCTTACCGCCAGAAAACTGGTCCGGCTGGTTTTTGCTTTGCTGCGCTCAAACCAGCTTTATATGCCCAGAAAAAGGGGTGATTGATCGCCTCCTTTAAGTGACCACTGCATGAAATGCCCAGATATTACCAGATTCTGGTTGTGGTTTGTTGTTGCCTTTTTACGGCTTAAGCCCAAAAATTTTTTCCAATTTCCCTTCAAAAAGGGCTTGACTTTTTACCGCTGCGCTTAACAACTTAACTCATTATTAAAGAAAGGAACTAGTACCGCGACACAGAAGTCCTTGCACACTTTTTACGAAGGAATTGGTTCAAATAACAGGGATAAAAACAGCCATTTTTATCCGTCAAATATCGTAAAACCTTTCAAAAGAAATAGTTTCTGTCTTTCTAAATTGAACATGAAAAATGTTAATTTTGATGTACGAATTTATGTGTCAGGGTACTAGCGATCTCATTCTCACACTCTTCCTTAAAACTTGATATGACCCTGACACCCCCTTGCTTAGCTAAATATACTTTTGAAAAAGAGAAGATTCAAACATTTAGATATAAATTTTCCTAATTGGCAATTACTACATCCATGCCTATTTTACTTCCCACAAAAGACCATGTCAACCAGTTTTGTCTAAAAAGTGGATATCCTTGTCTGAAACCGGCTTTTGCCTGTTTGAACATGGCTAAACAATGGTTAAACAAAAGCGGATCGCATTCAGGCGCGACACTCTTTAACAGCAGGGCAAAGCCAGTATCTTTTCCAACTCACTGGTCTTATTTGAGGCTCAAAGAGCCTTTTGCTGTGTGCCAGAAAAGGTAATTTCGTAGCTGTTTTTACCCCAGGGGCGAATTTTCCCTGATCATATTCGGGCTGACAATGCAGGTCCGGTGGGAGCGGAAAAAAATTTTGCCGGGCAGCCCTTCCTCAATGCTGTTCAGGCTCTCCGTAGTGTTGAGCTTGTCTTCCCCGGATGACGGCAACGTTGTTCAGGAAATAGATAATGAATCGTTGCGTCAGATCTGCTGCTCACCATGGCCAATAGCCTGTGGCAAATATCCGCCAGAACTGGTACAGCCGCTAATTCGGCAGCCGCCCAAAATAATCTTTTCCTCTACATTTTTCGGGAACCTTTCCCCCATTTTTTTCGTCTATTAAAATATAGCTTTGTCGTTAAAGCTGACTAAACAGAAGCCGGACGACTGTGGAATTCTCAATCACAGAATGGGGGCGGGCGGAAGATGCGGTACATAACCATGGTGTATCCGGATATTCAGTGGACGGGAAAAGCCGGCTGGTTCACCCGGAACCGCGGCGGGATGACGCGGGCAACCGTCACCGGGAGACACGGGGGCGGCACGAAGGTGGAACCGGGATCGTCCCTGTGGTCCACCGGGCGGCAGGGAGGGCGTCCCCATGCCTGAACCGGTCAGGGGCAACGGCCGCTATATGGCCGGATTGGATGGACTGCGGGCTCTGGCGGTACTGGCCGTTATCGCCTATCACCTGAACCTGCGCTTTGCACCGGGCGGGTTCCTGGGTGTGGGCGTATTTTTCGTGCTGTCCGGCTATCTGATCACGGACCTGCTGGTGGCCGAGTGGCAGGGTAGCGGGCAGATCAACCTGAAAAATTTCTGGCTGCGGCGGGCCAGGCGTTTACTGCCGGCGCTAATGATCATGCTCGTAGTCCTGGTGAGCTGGATCACGCTGTTTGACCCCGCCCGGCTGACAGCTGTCAGGGGCGATGTGCTGGCCGCCATGCTGTACGTCAGCAACTGGTGGCTCATTTTCCATCAGGTGTCCTACTTTGACCGCTTCGGGCCTCCCTCTCCCCTCGGCCACCTGTGGTCACTGGCGGTGGAGGAACAGTTTTACCTGCTCTGGCCGTTGCTGCTGTGGTGCGGGCTGCGCCACATCCCACGGCGGGGCCCGCTGGTGGGGCTGACCCTGGCCGGAGCGGCCGCCTCGGCACTGGCCATGGCCGTTATTTACCAGCCGGGCAGTGATCCCAGCCGGGTGTATTACGGCACCGATACCCGCGCCTTCGCCCTGCTCATTGGCGCCGCCCTGGCCCTGGTCTGGCCGTCCCGCAAGCTGTCCGGCAAAGTTTCGCCCCGGGTGCGCCTGGGCATTGACCTGGCGGGATCCATTGGCCTGCTCACCGTGCTGCTCATGATCTGGCAGACTAACCAGTATGATATCTTCCTTTACCGCGGCGGGCTGTTGTTGCTGTCGGCGGCCACCGCCGTGCTGGTGGCCGCCCTGGCCCACCCGGCCAGCCGCCTGGGCAAGGCCCTGGGCTGGCAGCCCCTACGCTGGCTGGGCGTGCGCTCCTACGGCATCTACCTCTGGCATTACCCGGTTATTGTTCTGACCAGCCCGGTGGTGGATACGGGTGGGGTTAATCTGGTGCGGGCCGGCCTGCAGGTGGCGGCCTGCATCGCCCTGGCCGCCCTGTCCTGGCGATATGTGGAGGAGCCCATCCGCCGTAGCGGCCTGCAGAAGTTGTGGAAACAGGTGCCGGGACGGGCACATCACCGGCAGGGCCGCCTGTCCATCAGAACCTGGGTTGTCCCGGCCGCCACCCTGTTTGCCCTCGGTGTGTTCTGCATGGGGATGACGGGATCTATTTCCACCATTACCAGCACCGTTTCCCCGGGGTCGGTTTCCGCCGCCATCCCGGGCTCCATCCAGTCAGGCCCGGACAACTCCGGGGGTTCGGATAGAAGCGGGAAAACGTTGACCGGCTCTCCCGTTAACCCCGGGCCGGGCCAGGGCAGGCCCCCGGAGGCTACCGGCGGCGCAAAGACTGCCGCTTCCGGGACAACGGCAGTTGGCCCGGGCGCTGCCCCAACGGGAGAAAGCCGAGAACCTGACCAGCCCCCCGGAAATTCCGGCACACCCGGCCCCAGCCCGGATACTCCAGCTCCCGTTGGGGTCGCACCGGGGCGGGGCGTTACCGCCATCGGCGACTCGCTTCTGACTGATGCCGAGCCCTATTTGCGCGAAATGCTCCCCGGCATCGTCATTGACGCCAAAATCAGCCGCCAGCTGATGGAAGCCCGGACGGTGGTGGACGAGCTCAAGTTGCAGGGCAGGCTGGGCAACCGTGTCATCATCGAACTGGGCACCAACGGGCCGTTCACCCGGGAACAACTGGTGTCCCTGCTCGATTCACTGGGACCTGTGCAGCAGGTGGTGCTGGTGAACACCCGGGTGCCACGCCCATGGGAACGTGTGGTGAACACCACCCTGGCGCAAGTGGCGGCGACTTACCCGCATACCACCCTGGTCGACTGGTATGCGGCCAGCGCCGGCCACGATTCATTCTTTGCCCCGGACGGTGTCCACCTCACCCCGGCCGGAGCCCGGTTTTACGCCGCCCTGGTGGCCGGGGCGGTGCAGCCGGACAAAGGTTAGTTTTTAATACCCGGGTTAATATGGCTTAGAAAAGCAAAACAGGGCAGCCGGCGCTTGAGGCCACCCCAGGTTTTCGTCAAAGTCGCACTACTAAATCCCAATCAGTGACAGGACCAGTTCTCCCAGTTTTAACTGTCTAAATTTCTGGGTCCATTATATTTCGCGTGGCACAATTTAGGGGGTCCAGGAATTTGGAAGCAACCTCATTCTTACAGCCTCAAGGCTTTCTAAATTCTAGGTGTCAAAGTCAAAATTAACATTCTATAAAGAGAAAAAGCCCAACGAAGCTAGTCGCTAGGCTTACCATTAAATACAACATCTACTGGTCAGCTTTTTTTACTGGCTTATTATCTCCTTCTAAAAAACAGTATGTTTTATTTAAATAATTTTTTAATTTTTTTCCATAGATTTTTAAAGATTTCTACGAAGACTGCGTTAAAGTGATTTATAATTCTCATAAAAATATATATAATAATTATATTGACTATTATAATTATTATATAATTTAAAGCCGGGATCAACCTGACGGCTCTTCCACCAGCCCCGGGGCAGACCGGGGCAAACTGCCGGGGGCCGGCTACCACGGCCAAAATCAAGGCCTTACCTACCGCCCGTCGTTTGTCTTGTTTTCGCCATCTTCCAGTACGGCCCCGATTTCGCAGATAAACTGCTCAAAATCACCGAGTTCATTTCGTGCCATTTCATATACCTTTTCGGCGGAAACTTCCTGATAACCATGGATAACACGGTTGCGAAAACCAATCATGGCTGAATATCCCGTCAATCTATCCCTGGTAATCAATCCGCCCTCTAAGAGTATGCGCATGGCATCCCTGGCGTCTCCCGGCGCGTGACCGAATTTTTTAGCTGCAATATGATAGGCTAAATCTATCATGGCTTCCACCGCCGTTTGCATTGAATATTTTAAACCTCTTACCAACCAGGGATCCATTAATATGTCCTCTTTTTTCCTGCTCTTTAGCAGCTCACCAATGCTGGCCACCTGTTCTTTTATATAGCCAATTTTGGCCATTATCCGCTCACGATCCAGGCCCACCGGCCATCACCCCGGCAAAAATTTCTTCCAGCGCCGCCCGGTACCGCGGGTACAGGTCGGCATACCTTCTGCTGACATACTCCATTACATCGGTAATCCGCTCCATGTTCCGGGAGTAGATCAACTTCCCTTCTTTAATCACCCGAAAGGCAAAAAGTGGTTTATCCGGATTCAGCAATACAATATCATAGGAATGTCCTTCATGGGGCGGCAGTAAAAGGGATATGGCTGATTCCAACCGGTCCGCTTCGATACTATCCGGATCTATCCCCGGCTCCAGTATAAGCCCCAGATCGATATCACTATCCGGCCGGCATGGCCCCAGGATGGAGCCAAATAAATAAGCGCCGGCCACCCGGGGGAAATTTTGCAGCGCTGCTTTAACCTGTTCCACCACCGGATCGAGATTGACCCGCATCAGTTCGCCCACTCTAACCACCACCTCTGCAGCACCGTGCTATTATACGTAGAAGAAATAAACTCCAGAAAATGGATGCCCCCAATAAATATTTTATCACAATTAACGGAAAATGCGGAGCATATTGTTAGCAGCATTGAAGAAACCTTTTCATCATTCCTCCATATATAATTGATCCGGATTAATAACCCTTCCTGATTGAAAATATTCCCTTCCATCCAATTCCCGGCCAGTCCTTTTCATGCTAAATGACATAAAAAAGTTTTAGTTTCCAGGAAAATTTCTCCTTTTTGTTAAATTGTTGGACAATTTTCTGCGCCTATATGGGGGTGAAGGTGATTATGGTACAATATTAACGAACGCAAATAAAACTTATACCACCCGGTAGCGAAAGGGGGAGCATGAATTTGGCCCACTTGCTGGTGGTAGACGACGAGGAAAGTGTCTGCGAGTTTTTAACTGAAGTCCTGGAGGACGCCGGCTACCAGGTGCAAACGGCCCTGGACGGGCGCCGGGCACTGGAAATGATTGAGCAGAACCCGCCCGATGCGGTGCTCCTGGACATCCGCATGCCGGAACTGGACGGTATGCAGGTGATGGACATCATTCAGCAGAAAGACGGCCGGCTGCCGGTGATCCTGATGACCGCCTTCGGCACCACGGACATGGCCATCCAGGCCATGAAAGCCGGCGCCTTTGACTATATTATCAAACCCTTCAACCTGGACGAGCTGGTGTTGACGGTAAAAAAGGCCGTGACCATGAAACAGCTGGCCCGGGAAGTGGAAGCCCTGCGGGAAAACCGCGTTCCAGAATACATGCCCGTGGAAAGCATGATCGGCCAGTCGGCGGCCATGCAGGCTGTGTACAAAAACATCGGCCGGGTGGCCAGCAGCAACGTGACGGTGCTCATTCAGGGGGAAAGCGGCACGGGGAAGGAACTGGTGGCCCGGGCCATCCACCAGAACAGCGAGCGCCGGAACGGCCCCTTTGTCAAGATCAACTGCGCCGCCATACCGGAAAACTTGATTGAGAGCGAGCTTTTCGGCCACGAGAAGGGGGCTTTTACCGGGGCCGGCGCCCGCAAGCCCGGCAAATTCGAACTGGCCCACCAGGGCACCATTTTCCTGGATGAAATAGGCGAGCTGAGCCTGGCCACCCAGGCCAAGCTGCTCCGGGTGCTCCAGGAAAAGGAATTTGAGCGGGTGGGCGGCACCGAGAGCATCCAGGTGGACGTGCGCATCCTGGCGGCCACCAACAAGGACCTGGAAAGATGCGTGCAGGAGGGCACCTTCCGGGAAGACCTCTTTTTCCGCCTGAAAGTATTCACCATCTGGCTGCCTCCGTTACGGGAAAGGATGGAAGATGTCCCGGTGATGGCCCGCTCTTTCCTGCACCATTACAGCCGGGAGCAGAAGAAAAAGGTGACCGACTTTTCCCCGGAGGCCATGGCCCTGATGATGCAGTACGACTGGCCGGGGAACGTGCGGGAACTGCGCAACATCTGCGAGCAGGCGGTGGTCATGGCCCGGGGACCGGTGGTCATGCCCGAAGACCTGCCCTTTTCCCTGCAACGGGCCGGCGGGGAGCTGAAGGATGTGGCCATCAAGCCGGGGATGACCCTGAAGGAAATTGTGGCCGATGTGGAACGGCGGGTAATCCTGAGGGCGCTGCAGGAGCACAACTGGAACCGCAGTGCCACCGCCCAGGCCCTGGGCTTAAACCGCCGCTCCCTCTACGCCAAGATGAAGGAGTACGGGCTGTTGCCCTAGACTACGAAAGGGTAAAAGAGGAAAGCCCGCTGCAGCCCCGGTTCGGCTTTGCGGCTTTAAAAAACCCCTGTTTGAGCAAGGGTGCAACCGTCCCGGTGAAACCGCCGGTGCGGTGAAACGAGAACCGTCCCGGTGACCCCCCGGTGAAACCCCAACTGCCGGTTACCGCTGGAAAACAGTGTGAACAAAAGGGCAAAACAATTGTGCAGCAGCAACAGCAGAAAGCATCGTGTGGGCAATTTTTGCCCACACGTGGGCAGGATTTGCCCACGGGTGGGCTTTTGTTTACCCGCCGGGCGGCCTGACCATGCCGCCCGGCCTTGATTTTACCGTCTTTTTTTATCCGGCCGCAGCAATAACCTGCTGGCATCATCATTGCTCTACCATATGTGCATCAGGTAACAATCCCGGGGGTGGGGCAGGTCACTGGAACTCATTAAACAGAACCCAAACATAAGGGGGGACATATGATGGATGAAATTCTGCAGCATCTTTCCGAAGAGGATCGGGCCAGGGTGAAAAAATTTGCCGCCGGTGTAACCGTGGTCATAGCCCTTCTTTCCGTTCTGATTTTCTGGATTGGCGTTGACTTTTTACGTGAAAGCGTCTACAAGCACTATTTTAACCCCTCCCGGCATGTGATTGTGGAACAGGACCCGGACACCATGGAGATTTACGCCTGGAAGGACGCCCTGGGCAATGTTTATAACGCCAACGATCCCGATGTCAAACATTTTCCCTATGGTGTGATGGTCCTGATCCTGCTTATCCTGGGCGGGGCGGTACAAAGCTATAATTTGCTGGTGGAACATTACGCGGTGATGCTGGTGGTTAGAAGCCGGGTGCTACAGGCCGAATCACCCCGCGGCCGGCTGCTGCAAACCCCTTCCCTGGAATGAAGGCAGACACCGCCGGTAACGGTGGCCATTGGGGAAAAAGAAGCGAAAATAAACAAAGAGCCATAAGGGGTGAAATACCGTGGATATTTTCTTACCCATAGCCGGCGTACAGATGACCGCCTACCTGGTGCTGGGCCTGGGGGGTATAGTGGGATTGCTTTCCGGTTTATTTGGTGTGGGGGGGGGATTCCTCCTCACCCCCCTGTTGATGATGGCCGGCATCCCCCCGGCCGTGGCCGCGGCCAGCGATACCAACCAGATTGTGGCCGCCTCCGCATCGGGCACCTTTGCCCACGGGCGGGCCGGCAATGTGGATTTCAAACTGGGCCTGATCATGCTCGTCGGCGGGCTGATCGGCGGCACCGCCGGCACCGGGCTGGTGCGGGTTTTAAGACAGCTGGGCAACTTTGACTTCGTCGTGAAGATCGTCTATGTGCTTATGCTCCTGGTAGTAGGCAGCTTCATGTTCATGGAAAGTTTCAATGCCCTGCGCAAAAGGGGAGCACCCGGCCCGGCGCCGGCGAAGAAACCCGGAGGGCCGGGCCTGGCCAGCCGCCTGCCCATGAAAACCTACTTCCCCGTCTCGGGCATCGAATGCTCCGTAGTGGCCCTGTTCGGCCTCGGCTTTCTCATCGGTGTGCTGGCCGCGCTCATGGGTGTGGGCGGCGGGTTCATCATGCTGCCGGTAATGATCTATATCCTGGGCATCCCCACCTTAAAGGCCGTGGGCACCAGCCTGTTCACGGTGGTCTTTACCGCCGTCAACGTGACCCTGGCCCAGGCCATTGTCAACGAAACCGTTGATGTGGTCCTGGCCCTGCTGCTCCTGCTGGGATCGGCCATCGGCGCCCAGTTTGGCGTGCGCATCGGCCGCAGGTTGAAGGGGGAACAGCTGCGCATTATCTTCTCCCTGATTGTGCTGGGAGTGATGGTCAAAATGGCCCACGACCTGCTGGTCACTCCCTCTTCCCTGATCGTACTGGGGGGTGGACATTGATATGCATGTGAAAGTGAAGACTGTAACCTGCCTGCTGGTGGTTGCGCTGCTACTCCTGGGAAGCCTGCCGGCCTGGGCCGGACTGGTAAATGTGACCGCCGATCCGGACCGCATTGATGTGGGTTTGAATTTCAGCGGCCGCACGGTAACCATAACGGGCACGGCACCCCCGGATAGCGATATTTATATTAAGCTGGTGTCTCCCGCCAGAAACGTTATGTTAAATAAAAAAGGCCGGGTTGGCTTCCTGTGGATGAATGTGGCCCAGGCCGAAGTGGAAGGCATACCCAAGATGTACCAGATTTACTCCTCCGCCCCCATTGACCGGCTGAGTCCAATTCTCCAGGAGGAAACGGGTATTGATAAAAATTACGATGCAGTGCGTTCCACCGCGGTCATCAAAGAAACCGCCGGGAACAACTCCCGCCGGTTGTCGGGTGCTGATGGAAAAGATTATCTGGACGCTCTGATAAATATGTACCAAAAAAACAACCTCTATCTGGTAAACGAAAAGGCGGTGGAGCGCAATGGCAGCCAGTTCTACCTGACCGTGAACCTGCCCGGTTCAGCGGCCCACGGGGATAGCCTGGTCACCGCCTATGCGGTGAAAAACGGCCGCATTCTCGGCCAATCCGAAAGCAAAATAAACGTCCGGCCGGTGGGTGTGGTGGGCTGGGCCCGGACCATGGCCAAGACCAACGGCCCCCTCTACGGCACCTATGCGGTGCTCATCGCCCTGGCCGCCGGCCTGCTCATCGACCTGCTGTTCAACTACCTGGAAAAGCTGATTGGCGCCTTAACGGGCGTGCCGGGCAAAGTACCCGGCAAGACCGGCAAAGGCCGGGAGGTCTCTGCGGAAATCCACTAAGACCCTGATGAAATTCCATCCTGCAGCCTTAATCTGCAACCTCAATGAAAAAGCTATGTCCGGTACCGTTATTAAGCTTATCACGGTTGCCCCTAAAGGGGAATCACTCCTCTATTTCTTTAAAGGGGAATCCGCCCCCCAGCGGATTCCCCTTTCCTTTTCTGCCCTGGTTTTGCACACCCGGTGTGTAGAATCTGGTCATTTGACCGGGCGTCACCATCCGGTGGCCAGCCAAATCTCCCGCTTCCCACCCTGGCATGTTTTTTGCGTTGATTTTTGCACAGGGTGGAGACCACGGGGGCTCTGCCACTCTGGATAAGGGGGCGTAACAGATGGAAATGGAAACCACCCTGTCTCCCCGGGACAGGCAAAAATTCCGGCATTTTAAGACCATTGCCGCCTATGTCATGGTTATGCTGGCCTTATTGATTTTATGGACAGGAACGGATTTCCTGAAAGAAGCCGTCTTTAAACATTACTTTAACCCCAGCCGCCATATGGTGGTCGACCAGGACCCGGTCACCGGAGAAATCTACGCCTGGAAGGATGTGCTGGGCAATGTCTATACCCCGGACGATCCCCAGGTGAGGATGTTTCCCTTCGGCGTAACCCTTCTAACCCTGGTGGTGGGTCTGGTGGGCGTGGGCGCATACAACATCCTTTGCCAGCACTTTTTAATGGTGCTCATCCTGCAGGGTCAGCTGACCAGTTTGCCATCGCCGCGGCATAACTCACCACCCATGTACCCCTCCTACTGATTTAGTGCCGCCAAACCAATAAAGGACAGCCACGACCCGGGCCATTTGGCCACGGATCACTAAGAAATGGCCTCTTCAGGCAAACAGGAGCGGAACTGGTACCGTAGCCTCAACGGTCCCCGCATAGAATGCTTATTCAAACAAGACCCCCACGTCGCCTGTGGCGGCACCAACAGAGGAACGAAAATGTATTTTCAGGGCAGAAGCGGGCCAAAGGCAATCTACCGCCGGGCTGTTTGCGGGATGTTCATATCGCAAATATCCATATAGTCCATACCCAACCCACCGGGACCCGTTTACGGGTCCTTTTTATCATCCGGCGCCGGTAATTGTTCAGTAAAACGCCACCACCGGCACCATAAGGAAGTCACTGAACATTTACCGACGCTGCAAATATTTCCGTGATGGACATTGGCCTGGTACAGTAGTATAGTCATAAGAGAAGCCTTACAGGGTGAAATTCTATGATCAGGACCGGAAGATTGGGCAACCTGTTATTAATGGCCATTGCCTTGCTGCTGCTCTTTCCCGTGGCCTTGACCTTTTATATGGTTAAAATAGTGAATAACAGCGAACTGGCCCTGCTGGAAAACCAGAAGGCCAAGCTGGCCCGGGTGCTGGATGACCTGGACAGTGGCGTAAACCAGAGCTTTGAAGAGATTCTGGCCGCCAGGGGGGCCAGGGATGCTCCCCGCTCCGAACAGGCCAGGGTTTTAAATGAAGCCCTGCGCCCACCCATCGAACAGCTGTCATTGAAATATGCCCGGGTGCAAATGGGTTTTTATTACCCGGCGCTGGACCTGATCCTGGACGGCAGCAACGGCCCGCCCAAAGAGATCCCCCGGCGGCAGAAAAGTGCCATCAACGAGGCCCTCTCCACCCGGCGCCAGGTGATGCAAAGCCTGGGACAGGGGGCGGATGCGGTGCTGGAAGTTTACCGCCCGTACTACCGCCAGGGCCAGCTGGCCGGGGTGATCTGGGCCACGGAAAACCTGGGCCATACCGGATTTTACGACCGGATCCGCCAGATGGAGACCAACTCCTATGCCGCCATCGGCCTGGGCCTTTTTCTGGGACTGGGCGGGGCGCTGGCTTTAATGCATGGATTCGTACGCAGCGTGGAGAAAATTAAGGACGGCCTGAAAGTACTGGAACAGGATCTGAACCGTCCCCTGCCCCCGGCGCCGGGTGAGCTGGGGGAAATCACCCGGGCCATCAACCGGCTGGCCTCCCGGCTGGTGGATGTACACCAGTACTACCAGATAATGCTGGCCACCATTGACGACGCCATGCTGGTGGTGGATGTGCTGGGCAGGGTGATTATTGCCAATGCGGCCGCCGGGCGTCTTTTTGCCCTGCCGGAAGATTACGCCTACAAGCATTACCGGGAAACCTTTCCGCCGGGTTCCCCTTTCCCGGAGTTGATCAGCCGCGCCCTGGAAGAAAAAAGGCAGTACAAAGACTTAAAATTATCCCGCCCCCGGGAACAGGGGGACCTGGACCTGCTGGTAAGTACCGCCACCCTGCTGGACAGCAGCGGACGGACGGTGGGAGCGGCCCTGTACTGCCGGGACGTTACCGAACGGTTGCGCCTGGAGGAAAAAATGCACCGCCAGGAACGCCTGGCCGCCCTGGGCAAGCTGGTGGCCGGGGTGGCCCATGAAATCCGCAATCCCCTGACCTCCATCAGCTGCTATATCCAGCTGTGGCAGAAAACCAATAACCCGTCACCCCGGGCACTGGCCACCATGTACCGGGAAGTCACCCGGCTGGAAAATTTAATTGAACAGTTACTGTATTTCACCCGCCCGGCAGAGGCTAAATTTGCCCCCCGGGATTTAAACCAGGTGGTGGAAAAGGTTCTGCAGTTTTTCCGGGAAGTATACCGCACCCCCGTGGAAGTGGTGACCAACCTGGAGCCGGACCTGCCCCCGGCCTGGATTGACGGGGAACAAATAGAAAGGGTGTTGATGAACATTATTTACAACGCCCTGCAGGCCATGCCCGAGGGGGGGCGACTGACGCTGGAAACGGCCTTCGACCGGCCCAGTGATTCCCTGGTCACCACCATCAGCGATACGGGCTGTGGCATTGCCCCGGAGCATATGAAACACCTCTTCGACCCCTTTTTTTCCACCCGGGAAAAGGGTACCGGCCTGGGACTGGCCATTGCCCACGAAATCATCCAGGCCCACGGCGGCAATATTGAGGTGGAGAGTCATGTGGGACGCGGCACCACCTTTCGCATATACCTGCAGGTAAGGAAGGAGGAAACCCATGGCCAAACTGGTACTGGTAGTGGATGATGAGGCCAGCGTGCGGGAGGCGTTGACCGACGTGCTGGAAACGGCCGGCTACCGGGTGGAAACGGCGGCCGGCGGCCGGGAAGGACTGGAAAAGATCGAAAAGCTCTCACCGGATGCCGTGCTGATGGATATCCGCATGCCCGGCATGGACGGCATCCAGGTGCTGGAACAGGCCCGCCAAAAGAACCAGCAGGTGCCCATCATCCTGATCACCGCCTACGGCAGCACGGAAACCACCATCCGGGCCATGAAGCTGGGCGCCTTTGATTATATTACCAAACCCTTTAAGCTGGATGAACTGCTGGCCATAGTGGAAAAGGCCGTATCCACCCATGACCTGGCCAAAAAAGTAAACGCCGGAAAGCCGGAAAAGGACGGGCTGGAACTGGAAGAGGAAATCATGATCGGCCAGTCCCCGGCCATCCAGGCGGTATACAAGGCCATCGGCCGCATTGTGGACAGCAACGTCACCGTGCTCATCCGCGGGGAAAGCGGCACGGGCAAGGAACTGGTGGCCCGGGCCATCCACCTGAACAGCCCCCGCCGGGATAAACCCTTTATTAAGATCAACTGTGCTTCCATACCCGAAACCCTGCTGGAGTCGGAACTGCTGGGCTACGAAAAGGGCGCCTTCACCGGGGCAGGTAACCGCAAGCCGGGAAAATTCGAGCTGGCCCACCAGGGCACCATCTTTCTGGATGAAATCGGGGAAATGAGCCCGGCCACCCAGGCCAAACTTTTAAGGGTGCTGCAGGAGAAGGAGTTCGAGCGGGTGGGCGGTACGGAAACCATCAAGGTGGACGTGCGCATCCTGGCGGCCACCAACAAGAACCTGGAACAGTCCATCCAGGAGGGGAATTTCCGGGAGGACCTGTTTTTCCGCCTGAATGTAGTGGAAATATGGGTGCCACCCTTAAGGGAGAGAAAAGAGGATATTCCCGCGCTGGCTGAATTCTTCTTAAAGAAGTCGGCCCGGGAATTCAATAAAAACGTCACCGGTTTTTCGCCCCAGGCCATGCAATTATTGATGGGCTACCACTGGCCGGGAAACATCCGGGAGCTGAAAAACGTCTGCGAGCGGGCGGTGCTCATGGCCGTGGGACCGGTGATCACCACCGAGGAGATCCCTTTGAGCATCCGGGCCAGCCGGGAGGAGATCAGCCTGCGCCCGGAGCGGCAGGACATGTCCTTTAAAGAGATCATCGCCGATGTGGAAAGGCAGGTCATTTTAAACGTGCTTAAAGAACACAACTGGAACCGCTCGGCGGCGGCCCAGGCGCTGAAAATGAGCCGCAGCTCCCTGTACGCCAAAATGAGGGAACTGGGGATAATCAGCTAAATAACCACAGGTACAAAACGGTGAATCCCTCGAAAGGAGCCGGCAAGTCCGGGACGGGCTTATTAGTTTGCTGTGAAGTTTCAGGTTAATCAGGTTAAAACTGCCGGTATGCATGTAAATCCCTGCTCGGAAAAATGTTTATCGAAAGCAAAAGCCCTTTTGATTCCCAGACGCCGCATGGTGGTAAAACTGGCACAATCAACCAAACTCAAATTTCTCCGGTTGGCGGTGAGCAGGGCGCTGGCAGCCTGCCGGTGAAGATTATCATCGATCCATTCCAACTGCAGTACAGGAAAAACGTCTTCATGAAATGCCCTCACTGCCGCCATGCCTAACCGGTGCTGTACCAGGGCAAAGGTTTCCACCAGCACGTAACTGTTGCAGACCATGGCCTCGCGGGACTCCAGCAGATCGGTCCATACTTTTTTTGCTGCTTCGTGGTTTTCGTCGTCGGCGTCCAGAACGGCCAGAAAAGCCGAGGTATCCACATAAACACTCATTTGTCAAAAGCCTCCGCCAGGTATTTATCGTGGTTAATCGCCAGATCTCTCGTGCCGGAGCGGAAACGGCCGGCAATAGCGGCGGCGCGCCGGATTCGCTCTGCTGGTCCCGGGTCCAATGAAGTAGCAAGTGCTTGATCGATGCACCGGCGGATTAACTCGGCCAGAGAAACCCCTTCAGCGACCGCCCTGGCCTTCAAGGCGGCAACCTGCTGCTCGGTAAGCTGAATCTGAGTTCGCACCACTTTTATCACTTCCAATAGCATGATTACATTTATGATAACATTATGTCGGTCTGTCGTCAAATATATACTGCTCCGGCAGCCACCAAGAGGGACCCGGAACAGTTCAGCAAGCTGTATAAACAAAAAAATTCCGAAAAATTCCGGCTTACGTGGTATAATTAAGCCCGGGAATGCTGTTAAGACAGGCCTCACCAACCGGGGGATCTTCCCGAAGGGAGCATGTTTTGCAGTCAAGGTCCTCACTGACCCGATCCTGAACAGCCGGTGTACAGATTCAGGTCACCCGCGGTTTTCTTCCATGACCTTCTCACCGGGCAGGTCGCCCGGGTGAAGGTATCAGCGTCCTTCAACCCGGCAACTGACGGGGCCTGCCGGTTTTCCCCCATTTATATCCCCCCGCTTGTTCCAATTGGCACAATCCTTGCTGTAACATATGCTGCAGGAGCAAACAGATCAAACCGGTTTGCTGCGGCGCTCAAAAACATGATGGCAAGAGGTGTCGATGGAACCCGGAGATTAACCGGGTTAGTGATAGTTCGCACATTCCCTTATCTCTTTTTATACCATGACCGGCCCGTTTCTTAACCAGGCAGAGAATAAATATTCACCGGCCCCTGAAAACTGACGATTTTAGCCGAGGAGGTTTTGCATATGAGGAAAAACCCCAAATACAGGCAACCCCTGGCCATAGGCCCGCTGCTGGTGATGACCCTGGCCCTGGCCGCCTACTTTGTAACCTTTGCCGTCACCGGCACCATCAACCATCTGGTACTGGCCAGAGCCATCCTGCCGGCCTTTGTTGTCCTGGCCATGGCGGTGCCGGTGGTCTATTTCTGGAACCGGATTGCCGACCAGCTGTTCAAATCCTTACGCAAAGCGGTTCCTAAAAAACCCTGATACCGCACCAGATCTCCATATTATCAAAGAAAATTAATACCATACTTCGCGGTAAGCCTTTTCCTTTCATCCAGACCGGATCACCATTTTTAAAAATAAAAACCCGCGGCCAGAAAATAGCAGCGGCCATCCGGTAGACAAAAGCCGGCAGTTGATAGTATTATTCAACTAGAGAAAGTACCTGAAAGGATGTTCCGGATGCTGCGCTCCCACACCCTGGGCAATCAACTGCTTATCCTCATCGCCATACTGCTGCTTTTTCCGGTCCTGCTCACCCTGTACATGCTCCATGTCATCCAGAACAGCGAACTGGCCCTGGTGGAATATCAAAAGGCCAAGCTGGGTCGGGCGCTGGATGAGCTGGATCACAGCCTGCAGGGCAGCCTGAACGATATTCTGGCGGGCAAACAGGCATCCGGGGCAACCAGAGCAGAGAAAATCCGCATCCTGAATGAAGCTTTGAAAGACAAAATCGAACAGGTCAGCGCCAGTTACCCCCAGGTGGAAATGGGTTTTTATTCCCTGGAACTGGACGCCATCCTGGACGGCAGTGAAAATTATGAAGAAAACTTTTCCAAAAGAAGAAAAGCCCTTTTCCAGGAAGCCCTCTCCCGCCAGCAGACGGTTGTACAGACCATCGGCCATACCTCCGCGGGAGTGCTGGAAACCTACAAGCCCTTTTACCGCAACGGCCGCCTGGAAGGCATTGTCTGGGCCTATGAAAATATGGCCCAGACCAACTTTTACAAACGGGTGAAAACTTTTGAACGCAATGCCTACCTGATTATTGCGGCGGGGGTGATCATCGGTCTGGGCGGCACGTTACTGCTCATCCGCAATTTCGTCCGCAACGTCAATCAGATTAAACAGGGGGTCAAAAAGTTAGAGTATGACCTTCTCCAGAGATTGCCCGAAACCCCGGGCGAACTGGGGGAAATCAGCCGGGCGGTGAACAAGCTGGCCTGCCGGCTGGTGGAGGTACACAAGTATAATGAAATCATGATGGCCACCATTGACGACGGGCTGGTGGTGATCAACGCTGCCGGGCGGGTAATCATTGTCAACACAGCGGCGGCGCAAATGCTGGGCATGGCCCCGGACTGGCCGGACCGGCATTATCAGGAAGTCTTTCCGGAAGGCTCACCCTTTGCCGATCTCCTGACCCGCACCCTGGAAAACAACGAGCAGCTGAAAGACCTGCTCATCCCCTGGCACCAGAAGGGAAACGGCACCCAGCAGATACTGGTCAGCACGGCACCCATGGTGGATCACCGGGGGGAAACTATCGGCGCGGTGCTCTGCTGCCGGGACGTAACGGAACGGATGCGCCTGGAGGAAAGGGCTCACCGGCAGGAAAGGCTGGCCGCCCTGGGCAAGCTGGTGGCCGGGGTGGCCCATGAGATCCGCAACCCCCTGACTTCCATCAGCTGCTACATCCAGCTGTGGCAGAAGACCAACAACCCGTCGCCCAAATCCATCCGCACCATTTATGAGGAAGTGACCAGGCTGGAAACCCTGGTGGCCCAGCTGCTTTATTTTACCAAACCGGCGGAAGCCCGGTTCGGCCACCATGACTTAAACCAGCTGGTGGAAAAGGTATTGCAGTTTTTTACGGAAATACACCTGGCCCGCTTCACCCTGGTGCGCCGCCTGGGAGAAAATCTGCCCCCGGCCTGGATGGACCCGAACCAGATGGAAAGGGTGTTGATGAATATTATCTTCAACGCCTGCCAGGCCATGCCCGACGGGGGCACCCTGACCGTAGCCACGCACTACCACCCGGAAGAAAACTGGCTGGAAGTGACCGTCAGCGATACGGGATGCGGCATACCGGCAGAGAATTTAAAGCAGCTTTTCGACCCCTTCTTTTCCACCCGGGAAAAGGGCATCGGCCTGGGACTGGCCATCGCCCACGAAATTGTGCAGGCCCATGGCGGACAGATCGAGGTGGAAAGCGAGGTAGGCCGGGGGACCACCTTCCGTGTCTACCTGCGCACCCCAAAGGATGGTGAACCCGGTGCCTGAAAAAACAGTCCGTTCCCGTCCTGAACTGGCAGAATACCTGAATGAGGAAGAACGGCAGGCCCTCTCCCGCTACAGTTCCATTCTGACCACCTTGATTACCCTGGTGTGGGTGGTCTTTTTCTGGGGGGGTATCCAGTACCTGGACGAAAGGTTCTTTGAACACCGCTTCAACCCCACCCGCCACGTAATCGTGGAGCAGGACCCGGATACCTATGAAATACGTGCCTGGCGGGACGCCTTCGGCCGGGTCTACACACCGGCCGATCCCCACGTTAAATATTTCCCCCTGGCCGTCAGCGGGCTGGTCCTGCTCCTGCTGGGCGCGGGGGTGGGGGTGCACCAGCTGCTGGTGGGACATTATATAATGCTGCTGCTCATCCGCAGCAACCGCCTGGCCCTGCGGAAACGGTAAGTTATAAAGAAAGGAATCCACGTTGACCGAAGTTACCTTCCAGTATATAATAAAGTTAAACTTAAATGTAACTTTAGTGAAGCAAGGGGATTAAAATATGGAATTTGCCACCAGTAAAGAATTACGCCTGCGCACGGGAGAAATCCTGGAAAAGGTCAGGGCCGGCGGACGTTTTGCGATTACCTACCGGGGCAAACCGGTAGCCCTGCTCGTCCCGTTTGAAGAAGACGAAGGGCTTTCTCCCCGCCCCTATGCGGAGGCCTGGGCCGATCTGCAGCGTGCCCTGGAAACCACCGACCCGTACTACTCCGACTGGCGGGACGCTCTTCGGGAAAGCAGGCGGCAAAAGTGATCTTTCTGGACTCCGATATTTTCTTAATCGACCTGCGCTACCGGCGCGACCAAAAATATAGCGCCAATGCCGACTTTTTAGCTCAGCTAAAGAACAGCAAAGAATCAGCGGTTACCTCGCTCTTTAATGTTTTAGAAATTTGTGGTATCCTCTCTTTTAATTTAAATGCGCAACAACTAATCGATCTGTATCATCACCTGCCTGCCCGCTATAATCTGAAAATTTACCCGGAATTAAAACAAAAGATATCCCTGCCGCGCATCCCTGTGAAACAAATTCTCCAGGTTATACAAAACAAGGCCAGCTTCGGCGATGCGCTGATTATTTGCATTCTCCTGGAAATGGGCCCGGTGGTATCCCACCTGATAAGCTGGAACGCCAGGCATTTCGTTCACCACCTGCCCGTACCGGCCTTAACTCCGGCAGAAGCCCTGGAAGCCGGGATATTTAGACGTTAAGGCGACTGCATCTCATGTCAGGGCATGGCAAAATGTCGTATCATATGCTTTAAGCTTTAGAAAAGGAAAGGGGCTTTTTTAACTTCCGGCCGGGCAGGAAATGATCTATTTAGAGGCGAAATCTTTTTTAATTATATTATTCTGGAGGGTTTTTTTGAAAAGCGTTTACCGGCTGGCCAACATCTCCCTGGCCCTGGCCTTTACCGGCACGGTGGCCTCTTACCCTTTCCGGCACACCATAACGGGCGGGCTGATCCAGGCGGCCTGCGAGGCCGCGCTGGTGGGCGGCATGGCCGACTGGTTCGCCGTCACCGCCCTGTTCAGGCATCCTCTGGGCTTAAAGATACCACATACTGCTATTATTGAAAAAAACAGGGACGCACTGATCCATAACATCGCCGATGTGGTGCAGAACGAATGGCTTACCCTGGATGTTATACACGAGCAAATAAACAGTATTAATGTTACGGAAAAACTGCTGGGCTATTATCACACCCCCGCCGCCCAGGAATATATCCGGAAGCTGCTGTTTAACGCCCTCCATGACATCCTGAACTCCCTGGATATGGAGAACATATCCCATCTGACGGCCAGGCGGGTCAGAAGGTTTTTAAAAAAAGTGGATTTGAACCAGCTCTTACGGGCTTTCCTCAACTGGCTGCAGGAAAATGCCTATGATGACGAAATACTGGACTACCTGCTCGATGAGCTTATTGAAGTTATTGGGAATGAACGTACCCGCAAATGGATGGAAGTAGTCCTGGTTAAAGCGGTGGAAAACTACAGGCAGGGAGGCGGCCCCTTACGCAAGCTGGGCATTGATCTCTCCCTGCGACTGGACATTTTAAACTACGGGGAGGCCGCCTCCAACATACAAACCCGGGCGCTGGACTTCCTAAGGGAAGTACGCGCCAACCGGCAGCACGACTACAGGCTCAAAGTTAAATCAATGCTCTTTGAGACCATCGGCTCCCATCTGGAAAACAACGCCGGCCTGCGCGAATCCCTGGAAAAATGGAAGGACGAGGTAATCGACCGGCTGCCCGTGGAAAAAACGGTACAGGGGCTGCTCTACAATTTCAAGAAAAAGTTCGGCTCGGCAAAGCACAGCGGCACATCGGTGGCCATTAAACTGGCCGCCGGTTTTCTGGATGAACAGGTGGGCCTGCTGGAAAGGGACCACCATAAGAAAGAACAAATGGAAGGCTGGATTAAAACCCGCCTGCTCCGGGTGGTGGACGGGGAAGTGCATCCCCGGCTGGGGGAACTGGTGAAAGAAAACCTGAGCCGCCTGGACAATAAGACAGTGATCCAGATGGTGGAGAGAAGGGTGGGCAAGGACCTGCAGTACATCCGGATCAACGGCGCCCTGGTGGGGGGTTCCGTGGGTGTAATAATTTACCTCTGCAAGCTGCTCATCGAAAGGTTCTGGATTTAAGGGCTTAACCCCATAAGCATTCCCAGCGGTAATAACCTTCTCATTGTTAACTTTTTTCTTTCCGGTATATTTTACTGGCCAGCCATTGGCCGTCCCGTTGTACAAATTCCACTGTAACTCCCTGCGCCGAACCGCTGACCACCGTAAGGGGACCGGACTGTTCCGCCCGCGGGTCCGGCAGTTCCAGCAGCCAGCCCTGCCCCGGAGGCTTTTGCACCAGACCGTATTTGCGGGCCTGCTCCAGGAGTCCGGGCTCAGTGACCAGCTTACCGGCTTCCTTTTCCCGCCCCAGGCTTAAATTGTACACCAGTTCCACCAGGGTATTGTAGGCAAGGTCAGCCGGTCCAGCGCATTGCGGGGCTTATCCCAGTCCGGGACCAGGTCCACTGCTTTTTGCAGACTGGCAACGGCCTCCTCCCTCTGGCCCAATCCCAGATAGGCTTCGCCTATTCCCCAGTACGCTTCGCCCAGCATGCGCATCACCGGGTTCGGAAGACGCGCGGGGAACGTATCTCTGGTCACCTCACCCCGGGATGAAAACCGATCCGGCTGTAAAAGTTTGACTCCGGTTATCTCTCCGACAAGGCTTTGATAAACCGTCAGGGCTTCCTGATAGCGCTGCAGACCCAGGAGCGCCCGCCCCCTGACCGGGAGGAAATGTGCGTCGGGGGGGGAACCATTATTATCAAGTGCCGCCCCCTTCTCCACAGCTTCCAGAGCACCCTGGTAATCCTTTACCTTAACCAGGGCGTCAGCCAGGTAGTACCAGTAAAAACGCGGTGACAGCGGCCCTCCCTCTTTTATCCTCTGCCGGTAATATTCCACCACCCGGGGGAAGTAGGCGGAATAGGTGTCTTCCGCCTCGGCCAGCTTTTGCCCGTCCCAGCGTAATACATTTACCCAAAAGGCATCCCCCGTATCCCTTACCCAGACGGCCAGTTCCTGTTTGCCGTCCTGGCCGAATTCCCCCGCCAGATCCTCTACCTCCAGGCGGTGGTACCCGCTGGTGGCGATTCGTTTTAATCCATCACCCTGCCAGGACATGATATCCAGGCCGTCGCCGGCGGAAGCCCCGATGGTCCAGCCAATTAACAATTCGTCCCGTCCGTCGCCGGTAATGTCGGCCAGTTGCAGTCGCTCCAGGTTATAGCCCTTGCCTTCCTCCTGCCAGACCTTTTCCCACTTCTCCCTTTGTTGCAGGACCATCACGCCCACGCTGCCCTGGCTGATGCGGTAACCGGCAATTATTTCCGTTACGCCGTCCCCGTTCAGGTCCGCTACCCGGATCGTCTCCCGGCTTTTCCCGCCGGATGTTTTGTCATCTGTCTGTTGATCCGCCAGGAGGGTGGCCCCTGGGGGCAGGAAAGGCATGACAATTTGTTTTAGCTCAGCCGGGCTATAAGCTGCTTCAGCAGACGCAGCCTCCATTTTTACTACCGGAGGCTTGATCAGTTCCCCCGGGGTGGGAAACTGGGCACAGCCGTTAAGCAAAAGGCCGACCGCCACCAGTACTACAACAAGTACCCTGTTCATTGAACCGTCCCCTCCACAAAAATCTTCTTTTGCCAGCATTCAATCAAAAGGAACTTGAAAGTATTCTTACCAAATTATTCCCCTTTGCCGGGCATCACATTGGTGACAAAAACGGCCTTACCATCTTTTATTTGCATAACCGCCATGGCCTTAACCGGATTACCGTCCAGGTCAAAACCGCTGATCATCCCGCTGACGGCAGGAAATTCCTTCATGTTTTGCATGGCCTCCTTAATAGCGGCGGGGTCCCGGGAAGCGGCTGTTTCAATCGCCTGCAGCAGAATGCGGGTGGCGTCGTAGGCCAGGGCGGCAAACATGTCCGGCTCCGCACCAAACCGGGCTTTATACCTGTTTACCCATTCCCTGACTTCCGGCCGGGGATCACTGGAGGACCAGTGGGTGGTAAAATAGCCGCCCTTCATGGCCTGCCAGTCAATATCCGGGGAATCCCAGCCGTCACCGCCCATGAAGGTGGCCGCAATGCCCAGCGCCCGGCCCTGCCTGCCAATCTGACCGGCTTTAAAATAATAATCGGGGAAATAGAGAATAGAGGGCTTTTGTCGGGCAATGTCTTTCAACACCGGTGTAAAGTCCTCATTGGAAGACACATAAGCTTCATATACCGTCACCCGGCCGCCGCCCTTTTCAAAGGCTTCCTTAAATTTTTGTGCCAGTCCTGCCGAGTAAGCATTGCCCCGGTCGTATAACACGGCGGCAGTGCCGGCTTTCAGTTTGTCCAGGGCAAAAGTGGCCGCCGCGGTACCCTGCAGGGGATCAACGAAGCAGGCGCGAAAGACACAATCCCTGCGCCGGCCGTTATCAACGGTAACCCGTGGGTTTGTTGCCGTGGGGGTAATCAGCAGCACTCCATTCTCCTGGGCTACGGTGGCTAGAGGAATAGTGATCAACGAAGTAACCGAACCAACAATGGCGCTGACCCGGTCCTGCTTGATTAGTTTCATGGCCCCATTGACAGCCTCTGTGGCATTATTACGGTCGTCCACAATCACGCCTTCGAGTTTAAAGGTACCGGCCCGGTACTTTTTTTCTTCCAGGGCCAGGGCGAAGCCGTTTTTCACCGACTGGCCATAGGTTTTCAGGTCACCGGTAAGTGGAGCGATCAGCCCGATTCTGATCACATCTTGCGCTGGAACCGGCACGGGCTTTTGCGGTGCACCGGCAGCCGGGGATGAAATGTAAACCGTATTGGTTGTGGCGTCCCACTGTACATTCAACCCCAGGAGTTCGCTGATTGCCCGCAGCGGCACCATGGTCCGCCCGTCCATCAATATACCGCCATTGACCTCCTGCCCGTTCACAATAACCCTGACCGCCGGATATTCCTGGTACACAACAGGAACATCTGCGAAGGCCGGAACCGCCAGAACCAGAAACACGAAGAGGAGCGTAATCAATAATACCCACCTGCGCCGCAATTTAACAACCCCCCCGGATTTTGATTTGGTAAACCCGCTTTGACCATCCTGTTTTTCTGTTTCTCTTAAAAGACGATGGAAAAATTAAAAAAGTTCCCTGGCATGGCAGGGAACTTTTTACAATTATCTGAGCCCCGGTCTTTCTGCCGGAATTACGGTGAAATCACTTTTTTGCAAGGCTTCCCATAAACGGACATCCCAGCAGGCGGCAACCACCGGCGCCCTGACCCGTTGTTTCAGGATGTGGGCGACAGATAAAGGGAACTTAAATTCGTATCCTTTTTAAAATGATTCTCCGACAATAACGAATTAAAAACGATCCTGTTTCCATTTTTCCTGAATTTTGGCCGTTGCCTTGGTACCGGCACCGGACAGAACGGCCACGGTTGTCTCATCTACCGCCAAAAACCCCTGGGACCGCAGGCGCGTCATCCCCCTGGCCACCACGGCCGCAGTGGGTTCCACATATAGACCGCTCATGGCCAGGCTGCGTAAACCCGCCCAGATGTCCTTTTCCCCCACCGTCACAAAGGTTCCCCCCGAAATCCTGACCGCATTCAATACCTCAGCACCACGGACGGGACTGCTGCAGGCAATACCCTCTGCGGCGGTGGCTCGCCCTTTAAAATCAGATGGCGGAACAGACCAGCCTTCCACATGGGCTTTAAACAAGGGCGCACATGCTTCGGCCTGCACTGCAAAAATGCGGGGCAGGCCGGTGATTAAACCCTGCCCTTTAAGCTCCGTAAAACCGTAATACAGGCCCAGCACAAGGCTACCATAGCCGGCCGGCACCACAACGTTATCCGGCACCCGGCAGCCCAGCTGCTCCCAAATTTCAAAGGCCAGTGTCTTTACCCCTTCCAGGAAGAACGGGTTCCAGTTGTGGCTGGCATAATAGAAGCGGGAAGCCGCCTCCCGTACAGCAAGGGCAGTATCCTCACGGCTGCCGGGGACCCGGACCAGATGTGCTCCGCAAAGCTCGATGGGCACGGTTTTACCGGTGGACGTATCTGCCGGCACGTAGATATGGCAACGGATACCCGCAAGGGCACAATAGGCGGCCATTGATGCACCCGCATTACCGGAGGAGTCTTCGGCAATCTCTGTGACCCCCATCTCTTTAAGCTTGCTGACCAGAACGGAAATGCCCCGGTCCTTAAAGGATCCGGTGGGTAAAAGGTAGTCCAATTTAAAATATACAGGTGCACCATCCCAGCTGGTCTTAAAAAGGGGCGTGAAACCTTCACTGAAAGAGACCGGTTGCTCCCCCCGGACCGGTAAAGCTTCCCGGTAACGCCACAGGCCTGCAGGCCGGCCCTTGATTGCTTCCGGGTCAAAACAGGTATGGCCACGGTATTTAAAAGCGCCGCCGCATACACAATGCCACTGGAAGGTATCATCGGGGTAGCTCCGGCCGCAGGAAGTACAGATTAACATTTTTCTTTAACAATCCTCCCTCGCCCGCTCAATAGCCATTAAAGCCAGCATAAGGGTGGGGTCCAATTTGGCAAAGTCACCCTCGAGATAAGGAAATAAAAGAGGAATTTCCGTGCACCCCCCTATAAAGGCCAAAATTCCCCCGGCAACATAACGATTTAAAATTACATTAATTTGTTTCAAATATGCATTGTTTTCAATGTGGCCCGCTTTCACCTCGTCAATGGCCCGGGCCACAATTTCTTGATCCGGCGGCTCCGGCACGCGCAACTCCAAACCCCGGGCATGGAAAGCATTCTGGTACAGGTTCGTTTGCACGGTGGCCGTGGAGGCCAGGAGCATGATCCGCCCGGAAAAGTGGGGATAGTGCTGCTGAATGTACGCGGCGGCATGATCGATCATGCTATAAATGGGAACCTTTACTGCCTTCTGCAGTTCCTCGAGCCAGAAATGCGCCGTATTACAGGGCATAATAATAAAATCCACCCCCGCTGCTTCCAGAAGCCGCGCCGATTCAACCAGCGCGGGCAGGGGGCTTTCCGTCCCTTCCAGGATGGCGCATACCCGGGATGGTATTTGCGGGTGATTGTCGATAATGATCCGGATATGTTCCTGATCGGTTGCCGCGGGGGTATTTTTCACAATCTTGGCAAACAGGTCAACCGTGGCCATTGGCCCCATACCACCCAGGATGCCGATTTTCTTACTCATGATATCACCTTTCTTTGTTTAATGACCATTTTCACGGGAACTTGCATCTGGCCGGGAAAATATTCAGCCGTGCCTTTGTGGAGGAGGCCCGGAGGTTTTGTCCCGACCATGCCGGGACAAAACCTCCTGGCAATACATATCGTAAGGTAAAGGCAGGTTCACACACCAACTACACTTGCGACACCATCATCCTCGGCAACGGCTTTGCCGCCGAATTTATATAGCAAAACGGCGGCAATGGTATTGCCGAAAACGTTGATGGTGGTACGGCCCATGTCCATAAACCGGTCCACCCCCGCCAGGATGGCTATCGCCTCCATTGGAAGATTGAGGGAAGACAAAATTACCGCCAGAACCACCAGCGAAGCCGCTGGAACGTTTGCCGTCCCTTTGTTGGCAATAAGCGTGGTTAAAAGAATGGTCAGAATGGAGGCCATGTCCAGGTGTAAACCGTAGGCTTCGGCTAAAAAGCACACGGCCAGGGACTGGTAAAGGGCGGCCCCGTCAAGGTTGAAACTGTAACCCAGAGGCAGGACAAAGGAGACAATTTTATTGGGAATGCCCGTTTTTTCGAGAATGTTCATGTGCACCGGCAGGGTAACTTCCGAGGAACAGGTGGTAAAGGCCAGCAGCAAAGGTTCCATTACCTTTCTGGTGGTAGCAAAGGGATTCAGCCCCAGGGCGGCCACGATGATCCAGAATATTACCATAATAATCAGCAGACCGACATACATAAGCCCGATCAATTTGGCCATGCCCCAGATTACGCTACCCCCCTGGGTGGCAAACACCCAGGCCATGATTGCCGCCACAGCCACCGGAGCGGTGGCCACAACACCCTGGGTAAGCTTGAACATGGAGTTTAGGATTCCTTCCAGGAAATCGACGACAACTTTCGCCTTTTCACCGATTCCGGCCAGGGAAATGCCGAAGCAAATGGCAAAAAAGAGGGTTGGAATGATTTTCTGACCGGCCATGGCACTGACGATATTATCGGGAACTATATCTGTAAAAAACTTAACCCAGTCGATGGATGTGGCCAGGTTTTCCGGCAGTTTCCCCGTTGCCTGCAGAACTACGCCCGCCGCCGGATGGAAAATACCGTTTAAAGCGATCCCCAGGATGATTGAGATTCCGGTAGCCACATAAAACCATATGAAAGCCAGGGCACCGAGGCGCCCCAGTTGCTTCAAATCGGAACCCATCTTGTAAATACCCAGGGTCACCGCTGAAAAGACCAGGGGAATAACGATCATCTTAATGGCCTTGATAAATAAAGTACCGATAGGCTGGAGGGCGGCTCCAAAACCATGCCACAGCGTGCCGATGATACCACCAACGACCAGCCCGATCAAAATCTGAAGCCACAGGGGTGGAAGCCTTCTTCTTGAATTAGCCGCATTCTCCATTCCATGCCAACTCCTTTTTTATAAGTTAAATTAATACCCTATTATGGTACAATATTCACCGGTTCAACTAAACGACTAGGACCTCCAGGCGATGGCTTCGATTTCCAGGCCGGCATCTTTTGGTAAAGCCGCAACCTGGACGACTGCCCGCGCCGGCAGGCTGGAACCGAAAAAGCCGGCATAAACCTCGTTTACTGCGGCAAAATCATTGATGTTTTTTAAATAAATTGTTGTTTTTACAACATTATCCAGATCCAGCCGGGCGGCCTGCAATATGGACTGAACATTCCTGATTGCCCGGGCCGTTTGTACTTTTATGTCACCTTCCACAATTTGACCTGTTGCCGGATCCAGGGGCAGCTGGCCGGAGACAAAAACAAATTGACCGGCCTTGATTCCCTGGGAATAGGGACCAATGGCAGCAGGCGCCTTTTCCGTTTTTATTTGCTCTGGTTTCATTTGACCTTTCCTCCCCGATTGGCTCATTTATTCTATCCTGTCCTGATTATCACTCAATATTTAAGCTTCTGGTGGAACGAACTCGCTTCAGATAATTGTATACGGTAAATTTGGAGACTCCTAAAACCGCCGCCACATAGTCGACCGCCCCTTTAATCAGGAACGCTCCCTTTTCTTCAAGCAGCCCCACCAACCTCACTTTGTCTTCGGTTTTCATGGTAACCGGTTGCTTGCCCATAATATCAATTGCCTGAGAAATTAAAGATTCAATGGTTTCCTGGACGGTAACCGCAAAGGTCTCCGATTGATCATCTTCCTGGAGACTGCCCACCTGACAAAATTCACTGCATAAGGAATGAAAATTCAAAAGATCCGTCAAATCAAAATTTAGACAAAGAGCGGCGAAGATTTCCCCCCTGTCGTCCCGGATAAAAATTGTAGATGACTTCAGCAAACGGCCGTCTCTGGTGATTGTCTTGTAATTGACCAGATCTTCCGCCCGGTTGGCCTTCCGGCGCAAAACTTTTACCACCAGGTCGGTGACCGGCGCGCCGGGCTGGCGTTTGGTAACATTTCCGGCCAGGTAAACCAGGGAATGCTCCAGATTCTGCAAATCATGTACGGCAACTTCGCAATTGCGGCCGAAGGTTTCCGCCACCACCCGGGCGATGGACTTCAGGTTTTCCAACATCGTTTCCCTGATGCGGGCCATAACTGGTTCACCCCTTATTTCACATTCCACCACCTCCTGGATTAGCCGGACACCCGGTTATATCCTGCTAATCCGGCAAAATTACCGGCTTGAACAGTAAACATATTTCAGGCTTCCGGCAGATCGTCATCAGGTTCCAGCACCGGTACAGACACCTGCACTGTATCCGGATACTTCAGCCCGGTACCGGTATTGAGCAACAGTACCTTTTCATCTCCATGCAGCCAGCCCTGTTCTTTCAATTTCAAGGCAGCTGCATAGGTAGCGGCTCCTTCAGGGCAGACAAACGCTCCTTCAACGGCGGCCAGTCGCCGCTGCGCGGCCAGAATTTCCGCATCGTCAACGGCCACAGCACAACCGCCGGTTTCATAGATAGCCTTTAACACCAGGAAATCTCCCAGAGCCTTGGGCACATTGATGCCAAAGGCCACTGTATGCGCGTTCTGCCAGAACTGGGAATCCCCTTTTCTTTCCTGCCAGGCCTTGACGATGGGCGCACACCCGCTGGCTTGAACAGCCACCAGACGCGGCATTTTTTCACCGATCCAACCCATGGCCTGCAGTTCTTTAACGGCTTTATGAATACCGATGATGCCCACACCACCGCCCGTCGGGTAAATAATGACATCGGGCAATGACCAGCCGAACTGTTCGGCGATTTCCAGCCCCATGGTTTTCTTGCCTTCAATCCGGTATGGTTCTTTCAGGGTGGAAGCGTCAAACCAGCCGTATCTGGACACCGCCCGGCCGATTATTTTCCCCGCGTCGCTGATCAGCCCGTTGACCAGATAAAATTCGGCACCGGTGACGGCACATTCATTCCTGGTGATCATGGGAGCATCCGTGGGCATTACAATACAGGCCTTTAACCCCGCCCGGGCGGCATAGGTTGCCCAGGCACCGCCCGCATTGCCGTTGGTGGGCATGGCCAGCACCTTAATCCCCAATTCTCTGGCCCGGGAGACGCCCACAGCCGCGCCGCGGGCTTTAAAGGTACCCGAGGGGATAATCCCTTCATCTTTCAGGTAAAGTTGCTTCAACCCGTTCTCCGCCCCAATTTTCTTGAGAGGCACCACGGGGGTCATTCCTTCACCCAAAGAGACAATGTTGGTTTCGGAACGTACCGGCAACAGTTCCCGGTATCGCCACAGGGAGGGCACGCGCTGCAGCAGGTCATCCTTTTTCAGGACAGCGGCCGCCTTTGCCAGATCATAACGGGCCAGGAGCGGGGCGCCGCAGGAGCACAATTGGTGGGGCTGGTCCGGATCATAGGTTCTGGCGCATTTGGAACATTCCAGGTGGGTTAAATAGCTTTCCCGCAAAGTTGACCATCTCCCATTTTTTGTTTTATTAATACAATTTTGTTGTAATGCTTGCAAAAATTTTAGTACAACATACCGTCCCTGTCAATACCAAATTAAACTGCCCCCCGGTGGATTATTCCGCAAACCGGATTAATACCGCCTTCAGCCCTGATTATGGCACCCGGTCAGGGCATCCGGCCGGTCAACCCGTTAAATCCACCTTTACCGGGACGATGAAACAAAGTAAAATCCTCATGCAATCTCGATGACGGAATTCCCGGCTCAGTCAGGGCCCGGGGATCCAGCAGGGCCTCCACTTCTACGGGGGTGAGCAATCCTTTCTCCCCTAGCAGTTCCTTCACCGTTTTACCGGTATCCAGCACCTCGTGGGCCAGTTTACTTGCTTCCTCATAACCGATAACCGGACTCAGGGCTGTAATTACCCCTACACTTCTTTCCACCGCTTTCCGGCAATATTCCCGGTTAGCAGTGATTCCCGCCAGGCAGCGGGTGCGGAAAACATGGATGGCATTCCGGAGAATATCCAGGGATTGCAAGAGGTTAAAGGCAATGACAGGCTCCATGACGTTCAGCTCCAGCTGTCCTGCCTCCACGGCCAGGGCAATGGTTTGATCGTTTCCCAGAACCTGGAAGGCCACCTGGTTTAACACCTCGGGGATCACCGGATTAACCTTGCCCGGCATAATGGACGAACCGGGCTGCATGGGCGGCAGGTTGATTTCATTCAAACCCGCCCGGGGACCGGAGGACATGAGCCTGATGTCATTGGCCATTTTGGACAGGGTGAGGGCCAGTACCCGCAGGGATCCCGAAAATGCCGCCAGAACGTCGGTGTTCTGGGTACCGTCCACCAGGTGTTCCACTCCCTTTACGGGAAATCCCGAAATCTCCCGCAGGTGATTTAAGGCCAGTTGAATATACTCTTTTTTGGCATTAAGACCCGTCCCCACGGCGGTGGCACCCAGGTTCACATCATATAGGGCCTCCATAGCCGACCGCACCCGGACCATGTCCCTCTTCACCGCCCGGGCGTAGGCGCCGAACTCCTGACCCAGGCGAATGGGTACGGCATCCTGCAGGTGCGTCCGGCCCACCTTGATCACATCATCAAATTCGCCGGCTTTCTTCAAAAGTTGTTCTTCCAGGAAACGCAGTTCTTCAAGCAAGCGGTGGGCGAGCTTCAAACAGGCCAGGCGGATGGCGGTGGGGAAAACATCGTTGGTGGATTGGGACATATTTACATGGTTATTGGGAGAAACCACCCGGTAATCCCCCTTGCGTCCGCCCAGCAATTCTATGGCCCGGTTAGCCAGGACCTCGTTCACATTCATATTCAGAGAGGTTCCGGCTCCGCCCTGGATTACATCCACCACAAACTGATCCGCCAGGGCGCCGGCCAGCACCTCGTCTGCCGCCCGGATAATGGCCCGGGCACGTTTTTCATCCAGGAGACCCACTTCCACATTGGCCATGGCTGCAGCCTTTTTCACCATCACCAGTGCCCGTACCAGTTCCGGATGGGGCCGGTAGCCGGTGATGGGGAAATTTTCCAAAGCCCGGAGGGTCTGAATGCCATAGTAAACTTGCTCCGGCACCTCACGCTCGCCAATGGGATCGTGCTCTACTCTGGGCATGTCTTTTCTCCCCCTTGTTCCTGACAGATTTAATCCCCCACTTACGGGAGATTGAAAACCAATATATACAATATACTGAACCCTGCATATTGTATACAACATTATATAACTAACCATATTATTGTCAAGGGGGAAAAAGGAAATGTATTCAGGAAATCACCGGGGCAGGGGTCCGGTATGGCCTACAACAACCGGTACCCCACCCCGGGCTCGGTGATGATATGCCGGGGCCGGGACGGGTCGGCCTCGATCTTCCGGCGCAGCTGGCCGACATAAACCCGCAGGTAGTGGATATCGCTTTCACTGCCGGGCCCCCAGACGGCCCGTAAAAGCTGCCGGTGGGTGAGCACCTTTCCGGCGTGAATGGCCAGATTTTTGAGCAGCTCGTATTCGGTGGGGGTCAGCTTGACTTCCCGGTCTTCCACCGCCACCCGGCGGCCGGCCAGATCGATCACCAGGTCACCGAACCGAAGGACCGGCTCCTTTTCCATCCCCGCCGCGTGGCGCAGGGCCGCCCTGATGCGGGCCAGCAGCTCCCCCATGCCGAAGGGCTTGGTCACATAATCGTCGGCTCCCGCGTCCAGGGCCACGATTTTATCCCTTTCCTGTTCCCTTACCGAAAGGATAATCACCGGTACCCGGGACCACTCCCGCAGCCGGCGGAGCACTTCCAGGCCGTCCAGGTCGGGCAGGCCCAGATCCAGGATGACCAGGTCCGGCCGGAAGGTCGCTGCTTTTACCAGGCCCTCCTGCCCCCCCGGGGCCTCCTCCACCTCATAACCGTAACCCGTCAGGGCCACCTGTAAAAGGCGCCGGATCTGCCTTTCGTCGTCAACCACCAGAATGCGCGCTCCTTTAGTTTCCATGCCCGTGATCAGCACCTTCCGCCGGAACCTCGCCCGGAGCGGCTTCACCCAGGGGCAGAACAAAGGTGATCACCACACCCCCGGCGGGATGGTTGGCCGCCCAGATCCTCCCCCCGTGGGCTTCGATGATGCCCTTGCAGATGGCCAGTCCCAAACCGGTGCCGCTGACCAGCCGGGGTGACTGCAGCCGGTAGAATTTATCAAAAATGCGCCCCAGGTCCTCTTCCGGGATGTGCTGGCCCCGGTCGGCCACCGCCACCGCCAGCTCTTCGCCCTCCCGCCGGGCGGCAATGGTGATTTCACTTCCCGGTTCGGAATACTTCAGGGCGTTGTCCAGAAGATTGACCAGCACCTGCTCAATGAGCATAAAGTCGGCCTGCACCAGGGGCAGATCGGGCTGCAGGTCGATTTGCAGGGGACGGGAACGCAGTTCACCCAGCCGGCCCACGGCCACCCCGATGATATCCTGCATGTCACACCATTCTTTGCGCAGGGACAGCAGGCCGCTTTCCAGACGGGCCATATCCAGCAGATTGTTCACAAACCGGTTCATGCGCAAGGCTCCCTGCTTGATGGTCTGCAGCAGATCCCGGCGGGCGGCCGGATCATATACGTCGCCACCCTCCAGAAGGCCGGTCACCGCTCCGATAATGGAAGCCAGGGGGGTGCGCAGATCGTGGGAAAGGGAGTTGAACAGGGCCGTGCGCAGCCGTTCCGATTCGGCCAGCATCCGGGCCACCCGGGCCTTTTCCGCCAGCTGGATGCGGGTCACCGCCAGGGCGGCCAGGCCGGCGAAGGCTTCCAGCAAGCGCACCTGCTCCGGGTGCAGGTAGCGTTCCCGGTCGCCGGTATGGACACCCAGCACACCCCGCACCTCCTCCCCCGCGCGCAGGGGCAGGTAAAGTCCGGCCGAGGCGCTCAAGGTATCCGTTCCCCGGCCGGCCATGACCCCCCGTTCAAAAACCCAGGTGGCCACCGCCCGCTCACTTTCATCCAGGGAATCCACCAACCCGGGCGATGAGGCGGCCCTTACGGCCAGCCGGCCGTTTTCATCGGGCAAAAGCACCATCACCTGTCCTTCCACGGTTTCGGCCACCTTCCGGGCCACGCTTTCCAGAACCGGCTCCAGCTCGGAGACGGCGGCAATTTCCCGGCTTAAAGCATATAGGGCGGCCGTTCTGGCCTCCCGCCGGCGGGAAAGCCGTGCCTGCTCCTGCAGCCGGCTGGACAGGGTGCCGGTGAACAGGGCCACCAGCAGGAAAATAACAAAACTGATCAGGTAACGCAGGTCGGCCACGGTAAAGCTGAAAGTAGGCGGTACGAAAAGAAAATCAAAGGCCAGCACACCCACCAGCGCCGCCAGGACGGCCGGTCCCGTTCCCCATTTTACGGCGCCGGCCAGCACGGGCAAAAGAAACATGAGGGCAACGTTCACCGGACCCAGGAAAGTCCTGAAGGAAGCAGCGCAAAGAGTGACCAGGAACATCAGGACCATGATTCCGGCATAGGGCAGCAGCGGGGCGGGCGGACGCCTGGTTACTCCCGGCGCCCGGGGCACCTGCCGCTCCCGGCCGGGCTTGCCGGGAATGACGTGCACGCTGATGCCTTCACTGTGCCGGATGACCTTATCCACCACCGAACCGTGCAGCCATTCCCACAGCCGGGAGTGCAGGGGCTTGCCGATGATGATCTGGGATATGTTCCGTTTCCGGGCCAGTTCCAGCAATTCTTCCGCCACGTCCTGGCCGGTGAGGCTGATGGTTTCCGCCCCCAGTTCCTCGGCCAGGCGCAAATTTTTCGCCAGGCGGTCCCTTTCCGCCTCACCGGCGGGAAAACGGCGGGGAGCCTCCACATATACGGCCAGCCACTCGGCCTGCAGGCCCTCGGCCATCCGCCGGGCGATGCGGATCAGCCGGGCGGAAAAGGGGCTGGGGCTCACACAGACCATCACCCGTTCCCCGGCGGGCCAGGGGCCGGGAATGCCGTGGGCACGCATGTAGGTTTCCACCTGGCGGTCCACCCGCCGGGCGGCGTAGCGCAGGGCCAGTTCCCGCAGGGCGTTGATGTTGCCCGGGCGAAAGAATTTGCGCAGGGCCTCCGCCGCCTGGCCGGGCACATAAACCTTGCCGTCTTTCAGCCGCTGGATCAACTCTTCCGGCGGGATATCCACCAGCTGGATGCGGGCGGCCTCCAGCACCCGGTCCGGCACCGTCTCCCGCACCTGCACACCCGTAATCTGGGCCACGATATCGTTCAGACTTTCCAGATGCTGGATATTCAAAGTGGTATAGACATCAATGCCGGCGGCCAGCAGCTCTTCCACGTCCTGGTAGCGCCGCACATGCCGGGACCCGGGAATATTGGTATGGGCCAGCTCATCCACCAGGGCCAGGGCGGGCCGGCGGGTCAGCAGGGCATCCAGATCCATTTCGGCAAATTCCCTGCCCCGGTAGACCAGGCGGCGGGGCGGGATCACCGGCAGCCCTTCTAAAAGGGCTGCCGTTTCCGCCCGGCCGTGGGTTTCCACCCACCCCACCACCACGTCCACCCCTTCGGCCAGCCTGTCCCGGGCCGCTTCCAGCATGGCGTAGGTTTTACCCACCCCGGCGGCCGCGCCGAGGAAAACCGTCAGCCTTCCCCGGCCTTCCTCTTCCAGGCTGACCAGCAGGCTGTCGGGATCGGGCCGTTTATCCTTTTCCATTTGGGCGGTCACCTGTTATCGGATTTGAAAAACCGCAAACAATATTCAATGATTTCCCTTCTCCTGACAATACCAATAAATATCCCCTGATCATCCACCACGGGTACAAAACTCTGCTTAACGGCCAGGGAAATCAGGTCTTCTATGTGCGTATCGATACTGACACATTGGTTTTGAACATGCTGGGGTATGTCTTTTAAAAGGATTTTTTCCGCATCCTTCAAGCAGAAACCCGGTATGTTTTTCAATTTCCAGAGCAGATCTCCTTCGGTGATGGTCCCGCTGTACCTGCCTTCCTCATCAACCAGCGGAACGGCGGTATAGCGGTGGTGCTCCATTCTTTCCATGGCCTGCCGCATGGTGGAGCGGGGTGATAAATAGACCACTTCCTTTTTGGGCAATAGAAAGAAAGCAATATTCAATTCCTTCCCTCCTTCGCCGGGGACGGACATGCCCGGGCCGGCAGGGCCCTTCCCCGGCTTCAAAGGGGCCTGCCGGTCTATTGCAGTCCGTCCAGGGCCATGTTCAACAGCAGCACATTTACCCTGGGCTCACCCAGCACACCCAGCTGCCGCCCTTCGATATGCCTCTCCACCAGTTCCCGTACCTTTGCTTCAGGCAGTTGCCTGGCCCGGCCCACCCGGGGCACCTGCAGGAAGGCGGCCGCAGGGCTGATATGGGGGTCCAGGCCGCCGGCGGAAGCGGTGACCGGGTCGGCGGGCACAGCAGCCGCCGGGTCCAGGGTGTTTTCCTCCCTGCCTGTTAATTTCCACATAACCCGGTCATCTCCCTTTCTTTTATGAGCAGAATGCTGCGCCCTTCCGGCGCCCCGTCGGCCAGGGAGGCCAGCCGGGCCGCTCGGCCAACCAGAAATGGTGGCCCCTTACTTCTGTAGATGGAAAGGCACCACAGTAACCACCACGTCCTGGTGGAAGATGAAATAAGTCCGCAGGAACCAGCCGGTCTGGTTGTGCAATAAACGGTGCCACCACCTGCGGGTTTCAAATTCCGGAATAAGTATGGTAATAAAATCGCCGGGCTGGCATTTTCTACGCAACTGGTTGACAAAGTCGACTATTGGTTCCAGAATTGTACGGTATGGCGAAAAACGGACAATCAGTTCCACGCCCGGGTCCCAGCGCTGCCACTTTTCACGAACTTCCCGGCTGCTTTCTTCGTCCACACCTACATACAGGGCAATGATTTCTGAGGATATAAGACGGGCATAGGCCAGGGTGTTTTCCACCACCCGGTTGACACCGGCAACGGGCACCACCACCAGATTCCTGCCGGCAGGACGCCTTCTACTCCCGCCCCCGTAGCTTTCTCCGGGCAACCGCAATTGTTCCCGCATGTCCTGGTAGTGGCGGTATATTTTTTGAAACATGGCAATCAAGAGCGGAATGGCAACGGCCACCAGCCAGGCTCCGTAAATGAATTTGGTTACGGCGATAATGATTACCACAATGGCGGTGGTAACGGCACCAATGCCATTGATCAGTGCCCGGAACTGCCAGCCGGTGCCTCTTTCACGCCGCCAGTGGATAACCATGCCCGTCTGGGCGATGGTGAAGGAAAGAAATACTCCCAGGGCATAAAGGGAAATCAGGTGGCCGGTGTTGCCGTAATAGGCGAGGATGAACATGGCTGCCACCACGGATAGCAAAACAATGCCGTTGGAAAAAACCAGGCGGTCGCCCCGGGCCGCCAGGTAGCGCGGCATGTAGCCGTCCCGGGCCAGCAGGGAAAGAAGCGGCGGTAGTCCGTTGTACGCGGTGTTTGCCGCCAGATAGAGGATTAACATAGTGGTAATCTGTATGTAGTAGTAGCCCCAGTTATGGCCCAGTATGGCGAAAGCCAGCTGGGAAAGCATGGTTTGATCGGCCTGCGGAAGAAGGTGATAGCGCATATACAGGAAGGCAATGCCGCCGAACATCAATCCCAGAATCAGGGCCATAATAAAAGTAGTCTTACGGGCGTTTTCCACTTCCGGGGGCTGAAACATGGTCACGCCGTTAGAAATGGCTTCCACTCCGGTCATGGAGCTGCACCCGCTGGCAAATGCCCGTAAAATGACAAAAAGGGTGAAACCGTCCCAGGCAAACTTCATCGAAGCGGGAGGCAGAAAGGCCCCTCTTCCTGCAAGAGCCTGATAAAACCCAACAGCCACCAGGATCAAAATGCCAAATATAAAACCATAGGTCGGGAACACAAAGACCGTTGATGATTCCCGGACACCGCGCAGGTTGATTAACATGAGCAGGCCGAAAAGCACACCCAGGTCAATAACAGTGCGGTAGGGAACAAGCAACGGGAAGGCCGAAATGATGGCATCAGTACCGGATGAAATACTCACGGCCACGGTCAAGGTATAATCGATAAACAAAGATGCCGCGGCAACAAGAGCAACGGTTTCACCCAGGTTTTTTTTAGCCACCGAGTAAGAACCGCCGCCACCCGGGTTGGCCCGGGCCACCTGGGCGTATGAGATACTGACAATGACCAGCAAAACGAGGATGGCGACGGCAATGGGAGCTGTAAACCCGTATAAGGCGGCTCCAGCGGCCGTCAAAACGGCAATGATCTGCTCCGGACCGTAGGCCACCGATGAAAGGGCGTCCGACGAAAAGATGGCCAGCGCCTTCCAAACGGGCAGTTTCTCCCGTACCAGACTCTGGTTGGGCAGCGGCGCACCGATCAATAACCTTTTTAAAGTTCTCAACATCTCTCCTGTTAACCCCTCACTTCTACTCTCATTTGGACCAAAAAACCTCCCGCACAAAACCACCGCTTCCACTAATGAAACCGGCTCAAGGTGCTGGTGCTTCCCCCCTCCTGCATTAAAACAAATTCTATTTAAGTTCATTTCAAGACCGCGTTCTCGAACAGTCAAAAGCTGGTTTTACTTATTTTCTCCCAAAACAAATGCTTTCATAGTCTTTCACTCCTCTTTACCCGCATGTAATCAATGCCCGCACCCCTTCCCCGGACAGCTCTGATTATAGACCCGGTCCGGGTCAATCGGGGATCAGGAAAAGACCCGAAAGGCATAAAAAAACCATAAAGAAAGGGAAGTGTCTTCCCTTTCTTTATGGCTCAAAACAGATATCACCGGGACAAGCGGTGAAGGTCAACTGGCCCTTAATGCGGCCACACCCCGGCCCGCGGTCAGTTCCCGGGTGTGCCGGGCCACTTCGGCGGGGTCCACCAGCAGTCGGGCCACACCCGTTTCCATGGCCGCTTCCGCCACGGCCGCGGCCACAGCCGGCGCCACCCGGGGATCAAAGGGCTTCGGGATGATATAACCCGCATTCAGTTCCGCCGGGGACACTAAAGAGGCAATGGCCCGGGCGGCGGCCACTTTCATGGCCCCGTTGATATCGGTGGCCCGCACGTCCAAAGCACCCCGGAAAATGCCCGGGAAGGCCAGCACATTGTTGATCTGGTTGGGAAAATCCGACCGCCCGGTGGCCACCACCGCCGCCCCGGCTGCTTTCGCTTCTTCCGGCATGATTTCCGGCACCGGATTGGCCAGGGCAAAAACCACCGCCCCGGGAGCCATACTTTCCACCATTTCTGCCGTCACCAGTCCCGGCCTGGACAGCCCGATAAAAACATCGGCCCCCTGCATGGCCTCGCCCAATCCTCCCCGGATGCTCCGGGGGTTGGTGCGCCGGGCCATTTCTTCCTTATAGGGATTCAGTCCCGGCCGGCCGCTGTAAACCGTTCCCTTGCTGTCACAGAGCACCAGATCCCGGACGCCCAGCTGAAGCAGCAGGTCGGCCACGGCCATGGCCGCCGCGCCGCAGCCGCTGATGACCACCCGCAGGGCGGCCACCTCCTTGCCCACCACCTGCAGGGCGTTCAGCAGGCCGGCCGCGGTAACCACCGCCGTGCCGTGCTGATCGTCATGAAAGACGGGAATGCTCAGCTCCTGCTTTAACCGGCGTTCAATTTCAAAACAGGCGGGCGCCGCGATGTCTTCCAGGTTGACGCCCCCAAAGGTGGGTTCCAGCATTTTCACCGTCTGGACAATTTTATCCACATCCTTGCTGCCCACACAAATGGGGAAAGCATCCACTCCGGCCAGTTGTTTGAACAGCACGGCCTTGCCCTCCATCACCGGCAGCGCCGCCTCCGGTCCGATGTCCCCCAGCCCCAGCACCGCCGTGCCGTCGGAAACAATGGCCACCAGGTTTCCCCTGGCGGTGTATTCATAGACCAGTTCCCTGTGTTCATGAATTCGCCGGCAGGGCTCGGCCACCCCCGGAGTATAGGCCAGGGACAGGTCGTGTTCGTCGTCCAGGGGCATCTTGGTGCACACCGTTATCTTGCCGTGCAAACGCCGGTGCATTTCCGCCGCTTCTTCATTTAGATTTAAGGTCATTTTGAACACCTCGATCATTTAAAATGGATCAGGCATACTGTACTATGTACTATGTACTTTGTATACAGTATAAATTTATTCTCCTTCCCTGTCAATATAAAAGTGCGGAAGAAAAAGAGGCACCCCCGGCAGCCGGGCGGCAATCTCTTCTCCTGCCTCTTTTTTGGACATTGCTAATGCCGGGCGCCGTGATCTCACTTCACCAGCCTGGCCCGGGCATAGGTGCGGTAGACCTTGCTCACCTCCACGGGAACGGTTTCACCCACCAGGGACCCGGCCCCTTCGATATCCAGGATAAAGCCGTCTATGCGGGCGATGCCGTCATTGGTATTGGTAACGTGGGGTTCCTCCACCTTCACCTCCAGCACCTGGCCGGGCTTCACGGGCAGGGTATGGGCCCGCACCTCCTCCTGGTTGTACAGCGGGCGGATGCTTACTTCCTCAATGTGCTGGCCCTGGGAACCCCGGATGTACAGGTTTTTTCCCGTCCTCTGTTCCAGATCCCGCAGGTTGGCTCCGCCGCTGCCGATGAGGCGGGCGGCCACCAGGGGGTTGGCTTCCACCAGGATTGTATCGGCGGCGGTGCGCCGGGCCAGTTCGCAAATCCGGTTTTTGATATGGATGCCCACCGTTTCCTCCGAAAGCACCTTGCCCCGGCCCTCGCAGTAGGGACAGGGTCGCTGCAGTGTTTCGGAGAGGCTGGGGCGCACCTTCTTCCGGGTCATCTCCACCAGGCCCAGCTGGGTAATGCCCAGGATGTTGGTTTTGGTCTTGTCCTTCTTGATCTCTTCTTCCAGCACCTTTATGACCCGGCGCCGGTGGTCCTCATGCTGCATATCGATAAAGTCCACGATGATGATGCCGCCGATGTTGCGCAGGCGCAGTTGCCGGGCTATTTCCACCGCCGCGTCCAGGTTGGTCCGCAGAACCGTGTCCTCCAGGTTGGTGGTGCCCACATATTTGCCGGTGTTCACATCCACCACCGTCAGGGCTTCCGCCTGGTCGATGACCAGGTAGCCGCCGCATTTTAGCCACACCTTGCGCTTCAGGGCCTTTTCCAGTTCCTGTTCAATGCCGTAATCCCGGAAAATGTTTTCCCTTTCCTCCAGGACCACCTTGCATTTCAACCGGGGGCCGCTGACATCCAGAAGCTCCATGATTTTCTCATATTCCGAACGGGAGTCCACGGTTAAACGGTCCACATCCTCCGTAAATACATCCCGTAATATGCGCTGGATCAGTTCCAGATCCCGGTGGATGAGGTTGGGTACGGGTCCCTGGCTGCCCCGGTGCTGTATTTTCCGCCAGAGGCGGGTGAGCAGCTGCACATCCTGGGCAAAATCCTCCTCCTCCACCCCTTCCGCCACCGTGCGCACAATCAGGCCCATGCCTTCGGGCTTGAAACGGGACGCCAGTTCCTTGAGCCGCTCCCTCTCCCCGTCGGAACCAATGCGCCGGGAAATGCCTATGTAGTCCATGGTGGGCATCAAAACCACATAACGCCCGGGCAGGGTAACGTGGGTGGTTACCCGGGGCCCTTTGGTGCCAATGGGTTCCTTGACAATCTGCACGATCACATCCTGGCCCTTTTTTAACAGGCCGGTAATGCCTGTCCCCAGTACGTGATTATGGGCGCCCTCCGAACGGTGGGGCAGGGCGTCTTCCACATATAAAAAGGCGTTTTTCTCCAGGCCGATGTCCACGAAAGCCGCCTGCATACCCGGCAGCACGTTCTCCACCCGCCCCCGGAAGATATTGCCCACCAACCGCTGGGTGGAAGAACGTTCCAGGTACATTTCCACCAGCACACCGTCTTCCAGAACGGCCACCCTGGTTTCGTCATCTCCTGCGTTAATTACGATTTCTTTAAACAAAAAAACAACCTTCTTTCGTTCCGGACAGCCAACAGTTCTCCAATGTTACATTGATATACAGTGTTCTCAGGGCCGGACAATAACCATATAAGGCATTAATAGGATGAACCTTTGGCTTTCAAGTTTCGTTATAAACAACTTTACATAACCCGCCGGCCGTCCCGGCCCATTTCCACCGGGTATAAACCGGTGCGGGTAATATCCATTTCTTCGACCAGAACCGGGAGGCCCCCCCTTTCCGCCAGCGCCCGGACCACCTCTTCCGGACGCACGTTGCCCCGGCTGCCCGCCTGCAGGTCCATTTCCAGCACCACCCTTTCATCTTCCACCCGGCCGGAAAGGGCATGGATGCCCGGACGGATGTCAATGTTTTTTTCGCCCCCATCCTTTGTCTTCCGGCAAACTATTATTTCCGGAGCAGCCAGGAATTCCTGCAGCAGGTGTTGTAGATCCCGTGCCGGGAGATCCCCCGCCAGGGGCGCTGTCACCCGGTACGTAGCCCCCTGCAGGGTGGCCATCAGTGCCGGCGCACCGGGAGGGACCGGCCATACTCCGGTGACGGCCAGACCGGGGGGCAGCTTGTCCGCCAGGCGCCGTTGCACCTCCACGGCCGGCAGATCCCCGGCCAGTTCCAGGTCCAGGTATTCCCTCTCCCCCCGCACACCCACGGGCAGGGGTGCCCCCAGGCTGAAGCGGGGGTGGGGGTTGAACCCCCTGGAAAAGACCAGGGGCAGGCCGGCCCGGCGCATCACCCGTTCCAGGGTGCGCACCAGATCCAGGTGGGAGATATAACGGGCGGGGCCGTCTTTTTTGAATTCAATCCGGTAACGGGGCACTATATGGAGACCTCCTGTAATGGTCCTGGTCGTTGTCGTTAGCCGTTGGATGCGGGCAGGCGTTTCCCGCCTCCCGGATCTCGGGCTCCACCTCCAGGGTGGGGCAAAGGCCGCAGCCGGGACAACGGCCGGTGCGGCAGTCGGGTGTGGGTTTCCCTTCCATGGCCTTTTTATGCTCATGGATCAAAAACAGTTTGCTCACCCCGGCGTCTATATGCTCCCAGGGCAGCACGTCGTTATAATTATAACGCCGGCCGGCGTACCAGTACGGATCCAGCCCCGCCCGCCGGAAGGCCTCCTGCCAGCGCTGAAAATCAAAACATTCGGACCAGCCGTCAAAGCGGCAGCCCAGCCGCCAGGCCTCCGCCAGGACAGCACCCAGGCGGCGGTCCCCCCGGGCCAGAACGGCCTCCAGAAAACTCACTTCCGGATCGTGCCAGTGGAAAACCAGCCCCCGCTCCTTCAACTTACTCCGCAGGTACTGCTGCCGGCGCTTGAGCTCACCCAATTCCACCTGGGGCTCCCACTGAAAGGCGGTGTGGGACTTGGGCACAAAGGAAGAAGCGCTCACAGTTACCTTCAGCCTGCCCCGGGGCACCCCGGCTTCTTTGCCCCGCTCCAGCACCTGCCGGGCCAGGCCGGCAATACCGTCCAGATCCTCATCCCTTTCCGTGGGCAGCCCGATCATAAAGTAAAGCTTCACGGCCTGCCAGCCGGCGTGAAAAGCCGCCGTAACGGCATTCATCAGATCCTCTGCAGTAACCCCCTTGTTGATCACATCCCGCAGGCGCTGGGTGCCGGCCTCGGGGGCAAAGGTCAGGGTGGCCCGGCGCACCCGCTGCACCTCCCGGGCCAGATCCACGGAAAAGGCGTCCACCCGTAAGGAGGGCAGGGAAATACTCACACCCTTGCCGGCAAATTCATCCAGCAGGGAGCGCACCAGTTCCTCCACCCGGGAGTAGTCCGCCGTGCTCAGGGAAACCAGGGAAACCTCATCATAACCGGTGTTTTTGATGATCTGCCCGGCCTGGCGCAGTAATGTGGCGGGACTTTTTTCCCGCACCGGCCGGTAGATGATCCCGGCCTGGCAGAAGCGGCAGCCCCGGGTACAGCCCCGCTGCACTTCCAGCATCCCCCGGTCGTGCACCACCCCCAGGGAGGGCACCAGGGGGCGCACCGGGAAGGGAGCCCCGTCCAGGTTGCGCAGCACCCTTCTGGTCACCTTCGCCGGCACCCCCTCCTCCAGGGGGCGGATCTCCCGGATTAAACCGTCCTCCCGGTAGGCCACGGCATAAAGGGAGGGCACATAAACCCCCGGAATGGCAGCCGCCCGGTGGAGGGTTTCCTGCCGGTCCGCCCTCTTTCCCCCCAGTTTCAGATAAAGCTCCAGCAACTCGTGGAAAACTTCTTCTCCTTCGCCGATCACAAAGAGGTCGATAAAATCCGCCAGGGGTTCCGGGTTAAAGGCACAGGGACCGCCGGCAATGACCAGGGGGTGCTCCGGCCCCCGCTGCTTTGTGCGCAGCGGCAAACCGGCCAGGTCCAGCATATTTATAATATTGGTAAAACTCATTTCATACTGCAGGGTAAAGGCCAGTATATCAAACTCCGCCACCGGCCGGTGGGACTCCAGGGTAAAAAGGGGAAGGCCATGGCGGCGCATCTGTTCTTCCATGTCCACCCATGGGGCGAAGGTACGTTCCATCAGGGCGTCTTCCCTTTGATTGACCACATGATAGAGGATTTGCAGGCCCAGGTGGGACATGCCCACTTCGTAAACATCGGGAAAGGCAAAGACCACTTTTACTGCTGCTTTATGCCAATCCTTGCACGTAACGTTCCATTCCCCGCCCACATAGCGGGCCGGCTTTTCCACCCGGCTTAAAATTTTTTCCAGCTGGCCCATCATAAAAAATAAATCCTCCTGCTCTTATTATTGCCCGGTAAAATATTCCTTAGTATATTTTATCTACTGTTTGAAAAAATGACAAACCTATCTTAAACGCCGTTTAGTTGTTGAAGCACCGGTTCCGCCAACCGGTGGGCGGACAGCTCTGTTCCATTGCCTAAAGCGGTTTCGACGGCAGCCGGCCTACGGGCAAATCCACGCCGTGGGTTAAAAGACCGTCGATGACCTGTGCTTCCGTAAGCATCCCTTTATACTGCCACTGCCGGTCCAGAACCAGTATCAGGTGAAACTTGCGGGGTAAAAAATTTTCAGTGATCTTCCCCAGGGGCACGTCCTCCAGGGCCACCAGGGATTCGGCCCGGAGCACACCGGCACTTAAAATTTCCCCCTTTTTGCCGGCCAGGTGCTGCATGAAAAGATACGGGGCCATGCCCCGCTCCCGGGTGGCGGCGTAAAACAGGAAGAGGCCCGTTACCAGTACATCCAGGCCGGCAAAACCCAGCACCAGCCCCAGGGAACCCAGGAGAACCACCAGGGCGCCCCAGGCCTGTCCCAGGCCGGCCGCCCGGCAGGTGGCCTCCCGGATGCCCATTTGCCCGGCTTTTACCGCCCGGTAGACCCGTCCTCCGTCCAGAGGCAGGGCCGGCAGCAGGTTAAAGGCTGCTATCAGCAGGTTGCATTGCAGAAAAAAGGGGCCCAGTTCGTGGTGCCACAGGCCGTAGTTTTTCATGGCCAGCCCGGCCAGAACCATGACCATATTGCTCACCGGTCCGGCGGCGGCCACATAGATTTCCTTTACCGGGTCCAGGACCAGTTCCTGCCCCATGCGGGTAACCCCCCCGAAGGGGAGCAGTTCCACTTCCCCCACGGGCACACCCAGGCGCCGGGCACAGGCCGCATGGGCAAACTCGTGCAGCAGGACCACCGCAAAGGCCACCAATCCCTTCCCCAGCACCCCGGCCACAAAGAAAAGGCCTAAAAGGGCCAGAAAAAAGTAATTCAGGTGCAAATCCACACCCATTATCCGCCCCAAACGCATGATCCGGCCACCTCAACGACCGCCAAGACCCGGCAATCTGCTCAAGGGGTCGATCAACTTATCCTTCTCCCGCATCTCAAAGTGCAGGCCGCCTCCGGGTATGTCCCCTTTGTTCCCCACCCGGCCCAGCACCTGTCCGGACGCCACCTGCTGTCCCCCGGTCACCTGAATGCGGTCCAGCCCGCCGTAAAGGGTGTAACAACCTTCCCCGTGATCCAGCAGCACATAGGAGCCCAGAACCGGGTCACCGGCCACCTTCACCACCCGTCCCCCGCGGGCCGCCTGCACCGGGGTGCCGGCGGGGGCGGCAATGTCAATACCGCCGTGAAAGCGCTCCAGGTTATCCAGGGGATCCACGGACCAGCCGAAACCCCGCACCACCTTGCCCGAGAGGGGAATCTGCATATCCACCGGCACCGGGGGCGCCACCACCGGCCTGGTGTCCGGTGGAATGTCACCACCGGGGAAGGGATGGTCCACATTGACCATTTGCAGGGCCAGCCGGACCACTTTTTGTACTGCCGGCTGAAAATCCCATTCGGTGGTCAATATATAGCGCAAATTTTCCCTCACCTGTTCCCCGGCCGGATAGGGAGCCTCCCGGACCATAACCAGCACCGTAAAAATGGCCAGGGCCATCATCAAACGCCACAACCAGCTCCGGCGCCCGGCCGGCGACCGGATGATCCGGTATTCCGGATAACGGGAATACCAGTCTTCTCCACCCCGCTGGTAAAGAGGATATTTTTTCCGCGGTTTACCCCACAGCAAAGGCTCATCCCCCCTGTCACTAGATATATATTGGACAGGAGGCATGAATATGACAAGCCCTGCTGAGCCAAACCGCCGGCCGGCATCAACCGGTGGTTCAGGGATTACACCCGGCAGCAGATCTCTGGATCCACCACGGTGGGGTTAATGGAAACCGAACCGCACCGGTTAATGCTCTTCGTGGTTGTCTGACAAACCAAACCACCACTGGCCACAGGCTTTTACCTCCCGCGAAAATGAATTCCCTCCTTTGTATTTTTGTCCAGGGGGATGGTTTGTTAAAACAGGATTTTATTGCGCCGCATATAAACATTCAACAATAAACCCAGGGAGGCCAGATTCATGATCATATTGCTACCCCCGTAGCTGAACAGGGGGAGGGGGATGCCCACCACCGGCATGATCCCTGCCGTCATGCCAATATTGACGAATACATGGAAGGCAAACATGGTAACCACTCCCCCGGCCAGCAGCATACCCAGATTATCCCTGGCCTGGGAGATAATTTTAATTCCCCGGTACAAAAGAATCATAAAAAGACCCAGCAGTACCAGGGCTCCCAGAAAACCGAACTCCTCACCCACCACGGAAAAGATAAAGTCGGTATGGCGTTCGGGTAAAAAGGTCAGGTGGCTCTGGGTACCCCCCAGCAAGCCCTTCCCCAGCAGGCCTCCGGAACCGATGGCGATCAGGGATTGCCACACATGGTAACCGGCCCCCAGCAAATCGCTCTGGGGGTCCCGGAAAACGGTCAGCCGGTCAATCTGGTATTCCTTCAAAGTATGCCGGTGAAAGTTCTCGTGCCGGGCATGGGCCTGACGGTACTCCCGGGCCACCTGCTCGTATTTCTGTTCCAGCTGCTGTTTGTCGCGGACCGCCACAGCGGCCTTTTTCTGCCGTTCCAGGGCCAGCAGCTGTTTTTCCAGGTTTACGTCGGCATCATGAATATACATGTGCACGGCAAACAAAGTCACCATCAAGGCCATGCCTGTGCCCAGCAGGGCCAAAAGAATGGAAGGTCTGGCACCGGCCAGAAAAAGCATCCCGAACATGATGGCCACGAAAACCAGGGAAGTCCCCAGGTCCGGCTGTTTGAGTACCAGCAGGGCGGGTACGCCCACATAAATAAAACAGGGGAACAGATCCCTGAGGCGGGTTAACCGGCCCTCCCGGGCAGCTAAAAAGCCGGCCAGGGTGATGATCAACAACAGCTTGGAGAACTCGGACGGCTGGAAGGAAAGGGGCCCCAGGGAAATCCACCGCTGCGCCCCCAGCCTCTCTTCACCAAAAAACATCACCGACACCAGTATGATCAGGTTTAAAACATACAGGCTCCGGCTCTGTTTGCACAAATCCTCATAGGGAATATACATCATTACCCCCATGGCCCCCAGGCCCATTATGACCCACGCCAGTTGCCTGATCACATAGCTGTAATCCAGGTGCAGAAGACGCAAAAACAGGGGCAAATCTTTCAACTGGCTGAATGATTCATCGGTAAAAGTCAGTTTGGCGCTGCCGATCACCACCAGACTGAAAAGAATAATGGCCCCGGCCGCCAGCAGGAGGGTATGATCCAGGCTACGGTAAAACCGCTTATACACCAAAGATGATCACCGCTTTTTGTTTTCTTGGAAGCAAGTATTTAGTTAAACCGCTACCATCGGCAGGTGCCGCGTTGTCCAGAGCAAACGACCACGGCGGACGACGCCAACCGGCTGCTTTCTACAAACTGCACAGGTTTAATTATATACCACCCCCGGAAACAAAAAAAGCCCCCGCTAAAAAACCATAAGCTGGTGATAGGTGAAGGGCGAAATAAATACCACATCCCGGAAAGATGTGGTAAGTTATTTTGATAATACGGAGAAACAGCCTGTGCCCGTCCCGGAAAATGCAGCCCGCCCCCTGTTTGTCAGACGCCGGACAACAGGCTTTTACTGACCCGCTTCATCCCTTTGACCGGGATGCTGGCCACCAGGGCCACCTGGGTTTCGTTGTTGTCCAGGGTGACTTCCAGAGCTTCTTCATCAATATCCATATATTTGGAAATAACGCAGATCAATTCCGATTTCAATGTTTCCAATAGCTGGGGCGATACACTGGCCCGGTCGTGCACCAGCACCAGGCGTAACCTCTCCTTGGCCACATTTTTGCTGCCGTTGGATTCCCGCCCGAACATGCGGCTTAAAAAGTCCAGCAAGGCCATACCCCCCCTTCCCCGTTTAATGCCACCCGATTATCCGGCGCAGGCGGGACACCAGTCCCCCTTCCTCCAGATTCATCATGGGTACCGGTTCCCCCTTGATCCGTCGGACAATATTGCGGTAGGCCTGCCCGGAACGGGAGCGCTCGTCCTGCACCACCGGCTCTCCCCGGTTGGTGCTGATGATCACCATGTCGTCCTCGGGGATCACTCCCAGAAGGTCTACGGCCAGGATATCGATGATGTCTTCGATGCTCATCATATCCCCGTGCCGCACCATGCGCTGTCGCAGGCGGTTGACGATCAGTTTCGGTTCCCTTAATTCCGCCGCTTCCAGCAGCCCGATGACCCGGTCGGCATCCCGCACCGCCGAAACCTCCGGCGTGGTAACCACAATGGCCCGGTCCGCTCCCGCGATGGCATTGCGAAAACCCTGTTCAATCCCCGCCGGGCAATCGATAAAAATGTACTCAAATTCTTCCCTGAGCTCCGTGCAGAGCTCACGCATCTGCTCCGGGCTGACCGCCGTTTTATCTTTGGTCTGGGCGGCAGGCAGCAGGAACAGACTCTCAAAACGTTTATCTTTGATTAATGCCTGCCGCAGGCGGCAGTGCCCCCCGGTCACATCGGTGATATCGTAAACGATGCGGTTTTCCAGCCCCAGAACCACGTCCAGGTTTCGAAGGCCGATATCCGCATCCACCATGACCACCCGGTGCCCCAGGGCCGCCAGGCCGGCGCCCAGGTTGGCCGTGGTGGTGGTTTTACCCACGCCTCCCTTACCGGAAGTTATGACAATTACCTCAGACATATCAGTCAATGCCCCCTTTGTATTTCACCAGTGGACATTAAAATGAGCATCCCGGTGTTTACCCGCTGGTTTGAAAGGCCTCGATGGTGACCACGCCATTTTTAATGCGGGCCACTTCCGGTTGGTCGGGTTCCGGGTTTTGACCGTCCGGGGGACGGGTAATGTGGCCGGCAATGCGCAGCTGGGTCGGCTCCAGGCGAAAGGCCAGCACCATGGCCTCTTCGTCCCCGTCTGCCCCGGCGTGCACCACCCCCCGCACGGCGCCCATGACGATTATATTGCCGGAAGCCACCACTTCTGCTCCGGGATTGACATCGCCCAGGATGACAATATTACCGTCGTAATGTACCCTTTGACCGGAACGCAATGTTCTCCGGATTAAAACAGTATTATCGTCGATCAGGCCATGGCTATCCAAAGGTAAAAGTAACCGTCGCTGGTTAATGTCCCTTTTTGTGTCCCTGACCACGGCACATTCCTCCCGCCGTTATTTAGATTCGATAAGGTTAAACCAAATCCTGCTAGTATAAAAGAAAAAAAAGGGCTTATCAGCCCGCTTTTCCACGTTTTTTGGATAAAATGTAAATGTCCGTAACATCGCTCGCTCGGAAAGGCGTGCATTTATTCGGCCACAGGGTTTTAGGGCATCCATAACTAATTATTCGTTCCGGTGTTACCGCCGGGTGTGTTCCCGGTGCCCGGAGGGCCGGTGGTCCCCTCCGGTGCATTACCCGGGGGAGGATTACCCTGGCCCTGTCCGGGAACCACACTACCGCCCGTATCCCGGCCGGCATTATTCTGCCCGCCGGCTGGAGGTTTACTGTTTCCGCCGCCCGGGCCGGCATCGCCCTGCCCCGGGGCAGGGGAAGGTTGCCGGTTTGGATTGGTTGCTCCCCGCTGTTGCACACCCGTTGCCGGCCGGGACGGCCCCTGTTGCGGCGCAGCGGGCTGCGGCTGCCCCCCGGAGGGCGACTGTGCCTGCGCCTCACCACCGGGCAGGCCGGCGGTGGGGGGAGCATCTTTCATGCTGAAATAGGCATCCAGGATCTGCCGGGCAACCATACCGGCCGCCACCCCTCCGTGACCGCCGTATTCCACCACCACGGCTACGGCCACCTCCGGCTTTTCATAGGGGGCAAAGGCCACAAAAACAGCGTGGTTGTCGTGACCCTGTACTTCAGCGGTCCCGGTTTTGCCCGCCACTGTGTAAGTGGCCCCGGCAAAAATGGAGGAAGCCGTACCGTCGGGGGGCAGGCTCACCTGGTACATGCCCTGGCGGATGACGGCCAGGGTCTGGGGGGAAACCTTCACCCGGCGGATTTCCCGGGGTGAAAATTCCTGTACCGTTTGACCGTCGGGGGCCACTATTTTTTTCACCAGATGGGGCTGGTAAAGGATGCCCCCGTTGGCGATGGCCGCCACATAATTGGCCAGCTGCAGGGGGGTGTAATAGTTGTTGCCCTGACCGATGGACATGTCCATGGTATCATAATCCCGCCATTTCAATTCCCATTCGATCTTGCTATACCTATCCTGCAGGGGGGCCAGGCGGCTGTCCATCTCCTTCTGCAGGGCCGCCTTTTCCCCTTCGCCGGCCGCCGCCAGCCGCTGCCCGTACTCCTGCCGGATGGCGTCCATCTCTTTTTGTACATCATCCAGGTACTGCTTCCAGAGCTTGCTTTTTTGCTCCGGTCCGGGCACAATGCCGGCCCGTTCCCCGGGCAGGTCCACCCCCGTTTTTTCGCCCAGGCCGAATTCCCGGGCATACTGGCCGATCAATTCGGGACCCAGCATTTCCCCCACGGTCCAAAAATAAGTGTCGCAGGAAACCTTCAGGGCCCGCACCAGATCCACCCGCCCGTGGCCGCCGGGTTTCCAGTCGGTTTTGTACTTATAGCGGCCGTAATCCATAATGGAAAAGGCCGGGGTAACCTTGCCGCTTTCCAGCGCCGCGGCGGAAACCACCATTTTAAAGGTGGAACCGGGGGGATAAGGCGACAGTGCCCGGTTGAGCAGGGACTGATCCCGGCTGATTTGCGCCCAGGCGTCGTTCCATTCCTTGCGGGTGAGATCCCGGACAAAAATGGTGGGGTCGTAGGTGGGCTGGCTGGCCATGGCCAGTATTTCACCGGTGTTTACATCCAGGACCACGGCGGCGCCAGCCCTGGCCTGGCCGTAACCTTCCCGGCGCAATTCGGCCAGCCTTCTGGCCAGAGCGTCCTGGGCCACCCGCTGCAGGCGGGCATCCACCGACAGAACCAGATTGTCCCCGGGCACCGGCTCTTTCAAACCCAGATCCCGCACCGGCCGGCCGCTGGCGTCCACCTCCACCTGGCGGGCGCCCCGTTCCCCCTTCAGATAGGCTTCATAGGTCTTTTCCAGGCCATCCTTCCCCCAGGCGTCTCCCAGGTTGTACCCCTCGTCCTTGTGGGCGTCCAGTTCCTGCTGGTTCATGATCCCCACATAGCCCAGAACGGGCACCAGCAGGTCCCCGTAGGGGTAATCCCGCATGGGCCGCACGTCAATGAGCACTCCCGGCAATTCCAGCCGCTGCTCTTCAATACGGCTGACCGTCTCGGGAGATACTTTTTCGGCCACCGGCAACGGTTCGTAAAGACTCAATTTCTGTCCATTTTTCTGTTCATCCAGCTTTTTTTGAATTTCCTGCCGAATTTCCTGCTCACTCATTCCCTGAAAGGCCCTCTCCCCCACCAGTATGGAGGCCAGCCGGGCAATGACCCGGTCCGTGTCCTGCAGGCCCAGGTAGGCCAGGGAAACGGTGTATACCGGCCGGTTGCCCACAATACGCACGCCGTTACGGTCGTACATCTCTCCCCGGGGAGCCATAATGGGAATCAAGCGCAGGTGGTTCTGCCGGGCCATAACCTGATACTTATCCACCTCTATCAGCTGCAAATAGGCCAGCCGCACCAGCAGCACCACAAAGGCAGCCACCACCAGGCCCAACAGTACCTGAACCTTTTTCTCCATTCTTTTTGTTTCCACGGTGTATCCTTCCCCACCGGCTAGTATTGGCCGAAGCGAAACCAGCCCTTAACGTACATACGGTAAAATCTGCGGTAAAAAATGGGTGCCAGAAGGACATTATACAGGACCGCCGGAAAGATCACCCGTAAAAAAGCTATGCCGGGAGGAACGGTAACCCCCAGGAAGGCCAGCAATAGGTAGTGCACCATCTGACCGGCCAGAAAGGACAACCCGGCAACCACCGTCACCACCAGGCTGCTTTCTTTATACACGCGACCCTCACACCAGCCAACCAGATAACCGGCGGCCATCATACTCAAGGCATTGAGCCCGAAATAATGGCCGGTGACCAGATCCTGGAGCAAACCGGCCACATACCCCCAGAAAGCCCCTTCCCGGCGGCCCTGCACAAAGGCGAAAAAAACCACCAGCAAGAAAACCAGATCGGGAACCACTCCCCGGATCTGGATCATATCCGTCACTGTCACCTGCAGCAACAGGGCCAGGAGTAAAAGCCCCGGCAGGAGCAGAAAACCCAAGAAAAACCCTCCCGTTCCGGTCGTCAGCTGTCAGCATAATTAGCTGAAAAATGGCGGGTCCCCATGGACGGATCGGCCGTTAACCACCGGCGGCCGCGGTGATCACCAGCACTTCTTCCAACCGGTTGAAATCCACAAAGGGCTTCACGCCAGCCTCAAAAAAAAGACCGGTGGGATCCCTTTTCACATCGGTAATTTCCCCCACAGGCACGCCCCGGACGAAAATGCTGCTCATTCCGGAAGTAACCACCACCTGTCCCTTTTGCACGGGCTGGTCATTGGGAATGTGGATCATATGGAGAAGACCGGCCCCGCCGGCCGTGCCCTCCACCAGCCCGGGCGTGCGGGTGTCCTGAATCAAAGCACTGACCCCGCTGCGGGGATCGGTGATCAATAACACCGTGGCCGTGTGGTCACTGACGGCAATCACCCTTCCCACCAGCCCCTGGGGAGCCAGCACGGTCATGTTCTCCCGGAGGCCATCACGGCTGCCCTTATTCAAGGTAAGGGTGGAAAACCAGTTGCCGGGATCCCGGCCCACCACCGCGGCGGCAGTCACCTGCAGCCCGGCGCCGGCCGCCGGGCCATCCCGGTAATCCAACAATTTTTTCAAACGCTCGTTTTCCAGGCGGTATTCATTGGCCTGCCGGAGCTCCCCCTCCAGCCGGGCCACCTCCCGGGAAAGATCCTGTTCCCGCTTGGCCGTATTGATCAGTGATACGGGATAGGTAAAGGCATCCCGCACTCCCCGGCCCAACCACGTGCTCACCTGCTCCAACGGGGCCAGCAGATCCCGGAAGGCGCTCTCCAGGGGCGGGGTGAGGGTACGGCCGAAGGCGGTGGCCCGCATCACATAAAGGGTGAGCACAACCAGCACCGCCAGGAAAAAAAGTTTTCGACCGGATACCAATGGCACCAACACCTTTTTTAGTGAAGTTAGCCATGGGAACAAAAGTTTATCACCGGTACCCAGCACTCACAGATATGCGGATGTTGCCAAAGTAAAATTATACACGGATTAACACCATTCACTGCGAAAATTACTTTATACCGGCGGGTGCCTGGCCACTTAATCCGGCTACCGGCGTCTGACGACCGGTGACCACTTCAGGCCAGCTTGCGGGGATGAACCAATACCCGCCGCAACACATCAATATTTTCCAGCACCCGGCCGGCGCCGTAGGCCACCGCCAGCAGGGGCTCGTCGGCCAGGTGTACGGGCATGGCCGTCTGCTCACTGACCAGCTTGTCCAGTCCCTGCAGCAGGGAACCGCCCCCGGCCATGACAATGCCCCGGTCCATGATGTCGGCAGCCAGCTCCGGCGGCGTTTGTTCCAGGGTGGCCTTGATGGCTTCCAAAATAGCCGATACAGGCTCCGAAAGGGCTTTATACACTTCCTCGCTGGTAATGCGCACTGTCTTGGGCAGGCCGGTAACCAGATCCCGCCCCCGCACGTCGTAGGTAACCACCTCTTCCTGGAGATAGGCGGTGCCAATTTCGATTTTGATTTCCTCGGCGCTGCGCTCACCAATCATCAGGTTGTAGGTTTTCTTAACATGCTGAATGATGGCCTCGTCCATCTCATCCCCGGCGATACGCACAGAACGGCTGGTGACAATGCCACCCAGGGAGATCACCGCCACCTCGGTGGTGCCGCCCCCTATATCCACAATCATATTGCCGGTAGGTTCATGCACGGGCAAACCGGCACCGATGGCCGCCGCCATGGGCTCCTCAATAAGGTAGGCCTCCCGGGCACCGGCCTGCAGTGCGGCCTCCCGTACCGCCCGCTCTTCCACCGCCGTTACCCCCGAAGGCACTGAAACCACCACCCGGGGACGGACCAGGAAAGTGCGGTTGCGCAGGGCCTTGTTAATGAAATACTTGATCATGCTCTGGGTGACGTCAAAATCGGCAATCACCCCGTCCTTCATGGGGCGGATGGCTATAATATTACCGGGGGTGCGGCCGATCATCTGCTTGGCCTCCTCACCAACCGCCAGCACCCGGCCGCTGTCCCGCTGAATGGCCACCACCGACGGTTCCCGCAGCACGATGCCCTTTCCCTTTACATAAACCAGGGAGTTGGCCGTGCCCAGGTCAATGCCCATATCCTTAGAGAACAGCCCGATGCGCATGTTCTCTCTCCTTTCTACAAGTTATAGTAGTCCTTTGGCCTTGAAACTGACAAACCGGTTATCACCAATGATCAGGTGGTCCAGAACTTCAATGCCGATGATGCGACCGGCCTCCACCAGGCGCCCGGTTACCGCCAGGTCTTCACTGCTGGGGGCCGGGTCCCCGCTGGGATGGTTGTGTATTAGAATTACGGCGGCCGCATTGCGTTTGATGGCGTTCTTGAACAATTCCCGGGGATGCACCGTGGAGGAATTTAAAGTGCCGATGGAAATAACCTCCCGGGCAATAACCTGGTTTTTGGTGTTCAGCAATAACGCCCGGAAATGTTCCCGATCCAGGTGGCGCATTTCCTCCATAACCAGGCCGGCCGCGTCCTCGGGGCTCCTAATCACCGGGCGGACCTCTTCGCCGCTGCCGGCAATGCGGCGGCCGATCTCCAGCGCTGCCTGCAACAGGGCCGCCTTGGCCGGCCCCACTCCCTTGAGGTCGCTCAACTCCTCGGCACTGGCGCTGACCAGGGCGCGCAAACTGCCGAAACGGCCCAGTATGGCCGCCGCCAGCTCCATGGCGCTGGCCGTGGCCGTGCCGGTGCGCAAAAGAATGGCCAGCAGCTCCATGTCCGTAAGCGCCCCGGCCCCTTCCCGCAACAGGCGTTCCCGGGGCCTGGTTTCCAGGGGCATGTCCTTGATGGTAACGCGGTATGCAGGGGTATCCAAGGTTATAAAATCCTCCAGCATTAAAAATATTTACGCCGGCAAAACCCCATTTTCCCGGGACAAACGCAAAAGATTCAACCCGAACTCCTGCAATACTGTGGCCAGCCTGGCCAGGGGCAGGCCCACCACATTGAAATAGCAGCCTTCGATGCCGGCAATAAAAATCGCCCCCAGTCCCTGGGCAGCGTAGGCCCCCGCTTTATCCAGGGGTTCACCGGTGGCTACATAATTGACGATCTCTTCCGCAGTCAGCGGTCTGAACCGAACCCGGGTACGTTCATGGGTGACCACCCGGCGGCCCGGAGGCGGCTCCATGACCGCCAGGCCGGTATATACCTCGTGCACGTTGCCCGCCAGGAGGCTCAACATGGATATGGCTTCGGCGGCGTCGGCGGGCTTACCCAGCACCCGGTCACCCAAAACCACCACCGTGTCGGCAGCCACCACCAATCCCCCGGTTAACTGTCGGGCCACGGAACTGGCTTTACGCAGGGCCAGTTTTTCCACCAGCCGGTGGGGCGGCAGTTGCTCATCCATTTCCTCTTCCACCCGGGGTTCAACAACTGTAAAGGGTAGCCCCACCTGTTCCAACAACGCGCGCCTCCGTGGGGAAGAAGAAGCCAGATAAACAGGGATCAAACTTTTTACCTCCGGCATTTAAAGTTTACGGTACAAAAAATAACCCAGCAACAAACCCAGGGCGGTTAGCGGCCCCAGGGTAAGGGTAAAACCCAAGGTTATCCTGATGAAATGCAAATCCACCGTGGTCGGGGCCAGTCCCACTGAAGTGGTGTTTTTCAGTATGGGTAAAACAGGGATCAACAGGACGCCCAGGGCGTCGCCCACCATGGCCCCGATCAGCAAAAGCAGAAAAAGCAACCAGAAACTGCGCTGCGGTTTGTACCCGCCCACCATCGCCATCACCCGGCCATAAATGCTCTGTTTAAGTTTATCATTTTGTTTTGTTTATGACAAGGTTCGGATAAACTTTACAGGGCATTTCTCTGGAAGTAAAGACACCACTTTATCCGGGAACCTTTCCTTTAAAAAAACCGGCCAAAAATAATAAAACCAGAACACCAAACAGCAGCCCTGCAGTCAGGGGAGGGTATATATATGTGCCAAAATATTGAAATTCCGTCCGGTTATCAAACATTAAAAGGGCCAGGTCTATGGTAATTAATCCCACGGGAATCATAAAATACCGGTAATTATCGGTTGCCACCACCCTGGACAAACCCAGCGCCGCAGCGTATTGAAACAGGGCGATCACCGGCACGAATACCGACACCCACATGAACATAAAAAAGGGTTCCAGACTGGTCCCCTGGAAGGTAATATGCCGGAAAAGCATGAAAAACTTAAAGGTAACCCGTTTAACCATCTCTTCCCCAAGGACGGCGTCTGTAAAAGCGGCAATCAACAACGAGATCATACCCGACCCCGAAAGCACCCGGATCAGGGTTTTTCCCTGTTTCCGGTAATCCCCCCCGGTCAGGGGCAACAACAGACCGGCCACAATGACTAAACCCAGATAAGACATTTTGATCAGGGAACCCAGCATCACCCGGGGAAACCCCTGTTCCAGCACGGGAGTAAAATGATCCCAATTTATTTTCCCCGTATTGGTCAGCAGGCCGGCCAAAAGAAAAAACAGTACCACGGGAAACAAAAACGCGGCCACCCGCCCCAGACACTCCACACCCTGACAGAGCATGTACGAGGCAATCAGGAGGGTTACCGACATGATCACCACCGTGGGAGTGACCGGCAGCAGAAACAGGTTGATCAAATAGGCAAAATCATAAAGAAAAAAAGAGTTCACCCCGGTAAAATAGACCAGCAGGAAGACAATGATTATTTTTCCTCCGTAGTTTCCCAGTAAAATGGTGGCGTATTCATATAAATCCCGTCCGGGAAATCGCCGGGCCAGGTTAAGCAATAACGCCAGGGGAATAAAAGAAAGGGGTATGGCCGAAACCACGGCCAGCCAGGCATCCCTGCCACTAACTGTGGCAGTGAATAAACCTCACAACGCCTCTGTGAGCAGGGGGTAAAGGACCAAACTACCCAGCTGCAAATGGCTGATTCTTTCCGTGGACATGGCTGATCACCCCTCATTTTTTTAAAATGTTCGCCCAATCCGCCTCAGGAAAGCACCTGCTGCATTAATCTGGTTACGGGGGCAAAGACGGCCTCCACGGCCCTGGCCGGGTTGGGCAGGGGCAACTGCAGGGCCAGACCGAAACTGTAAAACATCCCTATGAGCAGGAGGACCCCGAAGGCGGTCAGTTCCCGCCACATTTTCTTTTTCACCAGCGGCGGCACCTGCCAGGCGATAATAATGGCAAAGACCAGAATAAGCAGTATGATTTTCACTGTGGTCACCTCCCTTCCTGCCGACGCCCGTAACAGGCTCCGACGATTCGTCCACTTCATGCTGCAGCACGCAAAAGAATTGCCTCGCAAATATCCGCCGATTTCCAGTATTTTTTCTTACCACAACTCATGTTCTATTCTGCAGTTTTTCCCCACTCCGGGGCTGCATGGGTTTGTTGACCAAACCGGTGCGCCGGATGGTGGCCTTCACGTCCACCGACACGGGCATGCCGGCGAATACATCCTCCCATTCCCCTTCCACCTGTCTCCACAGGCGGGGATATTTGCGGTGCACCGCCTGGCCGAAACCAAAGGCGTCGGACCGGTAGTCCCCCTGCAACCGGGTCACCGCGGCCATGATTTCTTCTTTAATGGCTTCGTTCAAGAGTTCTTCCAGGCGCTTGATGGTTTCGGGCTTGTTTAAATCCAGCCCCGGAGACTGGGCTTCCACCAGGTTCACCCGGACTCTGGTTTTTATATTCATGCTTAACTGCCCGTCCACCAGCCGGGGCTCCAGCCTGACCCCCCCGCGGCCGGCCCGCAGTATTTCCACGGAAATATTCTGTGGGCCGCCATCCCCGGGCAGGTTGAACTTCACCGGCCCCCCCCGCACATC
>NZ_WHYR01000070.1 GCF_009428905.1 Desulfofundulus thermobenzoicus
GGGCCGGGGCGGCAATGTGGTGCTCAAGGTGGATCCCGGCCTGCGTACCCTGGTGGATTTCCATTACCACCGCCATTACAAGGCGGAACGGGGGCAGCACGGCATGGGCAAAAACATGCACGGCCGGCAGGGGGAAGATCTGGTCCTCAGGGTTCCCCCGGGTACTCTGGTACGGGATGCGGCCACCGGGGAAGTGATAGCCGATCTGGTTTCTCCCGGTCAGGAGGCCATCGTGGCCCGGGGTGGCCGTGGCGGCCGGGGGAACGCCCGGTTTGTCACTGCGGTAAATAAGGCCCCCCGCATGGCTGAAAAAGGGGAACCCGGGGAAGAGCGCTGGCTGGAGCTGGAACTCAAGCTGCTGGCCGATGTGGGCCTGGTGGGGTTTCCCAATGCGGGAAAGTCCACCCTCATCAGCCGGGTTTCAGCCGCCCGTCCGAAAATAGCGGACTACCCCTTCACTACCCTTACGCCCAATCTGGGAGTGGTACGGGTGGATGGGGACCGCAGTTTTGTGATGGCCGACATCCCCGGTCTCATTGCAGGTGCCCATGGGGGCGCCGGATTGGGCCACCGTTTTCTGCGGCACACCGAGCGGACACGCCTGCTGGTACACGTGCTGGATATGGCCGGTGGTGAAGGTCGGGATCCGGTGGAGGATTTTGCCGTTATCAACCGGGAACTGGCCCTTTATAATCCGGTTCTGGCCAATCGCCCCATGGTGGTTGCCGCCAATAAAATGGACCTGCCCGGAGCGGTGGAGAACCTGGAACGGCTGCGGGAAGCGCTCGGGGACAAATATGAGATTTTTCCCCTGAGTGCCCTGACCGGCCAGGGGATAAAGCCCTTTTTGTACCGGCTGGCCGACCTGCTAACGGTGCTGCCCCCGCCCGAACAAACGGTCGGGGAGGATGTCCGGATGACCCGGGTGGAGGGGGAGCCCCCTTTTTCCATATCGTGCCGTGATGGGGTTTTCGTGGTGGCGGGCAGGGATATCGAACGTCTGGTGGCCATGACCGATCTGGATAACGACGAGGCGGTGGAAAGATTACAGCGCATTATTGCCCGCATGAAGCTGGAAGAGGCGTTGATCAAATACGGCATACGGGAAGGGGATACGGTGCGCATCGGGAATTTCGAGTTTACCTACAGTAACAGTCAATGAGGGTAAATGTATCATGACTGGTTATTTTTTTTGTGCTATACTGGGAACGGTGGTGATCATATGTCCGGGGAGAGGGATCTGGGTAATGTTAGACGGGTGGTGGTCAAGGTCGGTTCCAGTTCCCTGATTTATCCCACCGGCCGGCCCAACCTTTCCCAGATGGAAAAGCTGGTGCGGCAGCTGGCGGATTTACATAATCAGGGGCGGGAAGTGCTTCTGGTCACCTCCGGGGCCATCGGGGTGGGGCAGTACCGTCTGGGTTATACCCGCCGGCCCAAAACCATTCCCGAAAAACAGGCGGCGGCGGCCGTAGGCCAGGGTATGCTGGTACATATTTATGAAAAATTTTTTGCCGAGTACGGCGTCACCGTGGGTCAGGTGCTGCTTACCCGGGAAGATTTCAGCGACCGCCGGCGGTTTTTAAACGCCCGCAACACCCTGTATACCCTGTTGCGCCTGGGGGTGGTGCCGGTAATCAATGAAAACGACACCGTGGCGGTGGAGGAAATCAAACTGGGGGACAACGACAACCTGGCCGCCCTGGTGTCCACCCTGGTGGATGCCGATCTGCTTATTCTCCTTTCAGACATAGATGGTCTTTATGAAGCCGATCCCCGCCACTGCCGGGAAGCCAGGTTGATTGACCAGGTAAGGGAAATCACCCCGGAACTGGAGAAATGCGCCGGTGGCGCGGGTACTTCCCTGGGTACCGGCGGCATTGTGACCAAACTACAGGCGGCCCGCATTGCCATGCACTCGGGTATTATCACCGTACTGGCCCGCTCCACGGAGCCCGATGTGGTACGGCGGGTGGTGTCCGGGGAATCCCTGGGCACCATCTTCTGGCCTTCGGGGCGAATGGATAATAAAAAAAGGTGGATTGCCTTCAGCTCTACGGTATGTGGCTGCCTTTACGTGGACGAAGGGGCGGCCAGGGCGCTGCTGGAACATGGTAAGAGCCTGCTGCCCTCGGGGATTATCCGGGTGGAAGGCTCCTTTGAAATGGGAAATACGGTTAGTATCTGTGATCCGGCCGGGAAGGAAATCGCCCGGGGGATCGTAAACTATTCTTCCCCGGAAGTGGAGCGCATAAAGGGGTTGCAGACAAAAGAGATTGCCAGAGTGCTCGGTTACAAGGATTATGACGAAGTGGTGCACCGGAACAACCTGGTCCTGGACGTTTAAACCATCTTTATGACTACATTCATCTCCTGTGCAACCGGTGGAAAGAAATGCAAATTGCCCGGCGTGTCCCTCTAAACATTGAAAATCCGGTGAAACCAGTTTAATCTGCCCGGCAGCCGCGGACATTCATATGATAATTAAGAAAAATTATACATGGATTAACACAATATTCCGGTGAGTGCCGGGCCGCTCAACCCGGCGACCGGCGACTTTTGGAAGGAGCTACCCATGGGAACGTTAGTTCCCTCATAAGCAGTGAGAATCTATTTTCGAGGGAGGTAGTGCGGAATGGCAGTAGAACAGGAAGTAAGGGAAAAGGCCGCCAGGGCCAGGAAAGCGGCCCGCCGCCTGGCTTACCTTTCCACCGGGGTCAAGGACCGGGCCCTTTTGTCCATGGCGGACAGCCTGGTTAAAAGCAGGGATGCCATTATGGAAGCCAACGAGGTGGATGTGCGTGCCGGGCGGGAGAAGGGCCTGTCCCGGGCACTCATTGACCGCCTGTTATTAACCCCCGAGCGTATAGAGGATATGGCCGAAGGATTAAGAACGGTGGCCGCCCTGCCCGATCCGGTGGGAGAAGTGGAAGCCATGTGGCTGCGGCCCAACGGCCTGCAGGTGGGGCGCATGCGGGTGCCCCTGGGGGTCATCGGCATGATTTACGAAGCCCGGCCCAATGTTACCGTGGATGCCGCCGGCCTGTGCCTGAAGGCGGGCAACGCGGTTTTGCTCCGGGGTGGTTCCGAGGCCATCAACTCCAACCGGGCCATTACAGCCATTATTGCTTCGGCTGCCGAGCGGTCCGGTATCCCGGCCGGGGCCATTCAGCTCATTGAAAATACCGACCGGGAAGCGGTGAATGTGATGCTCAAACTCAATGACCTGCTGGATGTGCTTATTCCCCGGGGCGGGGCGGGACTGATCCGGACGGTGGTTCAGAACGCCACCGTGCCGGTGATTGAAACAGGTGTGGGCAACTGTCATGTTTATGTGGACGAGGACGCCGATTTAAAAATGGCCAGGGATATAGTCATCAATGCCAAGTGCCAGCGCCCGGGGGTATGCAATGCCATGGAAACCCTTCTGGTACACCGGGCGGTGGCCCGGGAGCTGTTGCCCGGCTTGCTGGACGACCTGAAGGATGCCGGGGTGGAGGTGCGGGGTTGTGAGAAGACCCGGGAGATTGTTTCCTGGGCAACTCCGGCCACGGAAGAGGACTGGGCCACGGAATACCTGGATCTGATTCTGGCGGTAAAGGTGGTGGAATCCATGGAAGAGGCCATGGATCACATTTACCGCTACGGCACCCGCCATTCCGAGGCCATCGTCACCAGGGACTACGCCCGGGCCAGGCGCTTCCTGCAGGAAGTGGATGCGGCGGCGGTTTATGTCAATGCCTCCACCCGCTTTACCGACGGCTATCAGTACGGTTTCGGCGCCGAGATCGGTATTTCCACCCAGAAACTGCACGCCCGGGGTCCCATGGGTTTAAGGGAACTGACCACTTATAAATACATTGTATTTGGTGACGGCCAGATCCGGGGATAGGTTTAAAATCCGTTCCGCAATGAAGCTATTACTTTGTCCCTGGTGATGAAATTGATGAACTCGTCGCTGGCCCGGGATTGGAACCTGGTCTGATTGCGGATGATTTTAAATTCCCGGGTAATGGTGGTGTCTTTCAGGCGCACCGGTTTGACCGTACCCAGGGCCAGCTCCTTACGGATGGCCCACCGGGAAAGGAAGGAGATGCCCAGACCGGCCTCCACGGCCTCCTTGATGGCCTGGGTGCTGCCCAGTTGCAGGATCCGCGCTGGCCGGGTATTCAGCTGGCGCAGGGCGTTTTCGGCAGCCAGACGGGTGCCGGAGCCCTCCTCCCGCAGGATAATGGTGCAGCGGCTCAGGTCTTCCGCCGTGGCTACGGGCTTGCTGGCCAGGAAATGGTCCGGGGGCACGATCAGTACCATCTCGTCGGTGAGAAATGGCTCCACCTGCAGATGGGCGTGTTCCACCGGACCCTCCACCAGCCCGATATCAATGGTGCCCTCCAGGGTTTGTTCAAAGACAATGGCCGTGTTGCCTATGGTCATGGCCAGCTCCACTTCGGGATATTTCCGGGCATAGGCACCCAGCAGCCGGGGCAGGACATATTCACCGATGGTCATGCTGGCGCCCACCACAATTTTCCCGGTGACCAGTTCAATCAGGTCGGTCACCGCCCGCTCGGCCTCCTGGTGCAGGGTGAGAATTTTTTGGGCATAGGCGTATAGAATGGCCCCGGCCTGGGTCAATTCCACCTTTTTGTTTGACCGGTCAAAAAGCCGTGCCCGGTAGTATTCTTCCAGGGCGTGAATGTGCTGGCTGATGGCCGGTTGGGTCAAATTGAGCACTTCGGCGGCCCGGGAAAAATTTTTTTTCTCGGCCACGGTAACAAAAACTTTCAGTTGATGGTCCAGCACAATCTTAACCTCCAGTAAAATTCGTTTTCTTACGGGGATGATTCCCTTTTCGGGGTTAAAAGGGGCGGGCTTTTCTCAATCATAACTCTCGATTATTCTAACCGCCACCTGAAAAACCTGTCAACTATCTTCAGAAAAAGGGTTGCTTTTTGGTATTGCGGCCGGTAAAATGGTGCTGAGGTTTTGTGCATGGCACAGGCAATAAAAAGATTGGGTATCATGGGCGGTACCTTTGACCCCATTCACTATGGTCACCTGGTGGCCGCTGAAGGGGCACGGCACGCTTTTCAGCTGGAAAAAGTGATTTTTATTCCCGCCGGCAGGCCGCCCCATAAAACCGGGCGCCAGATTTCCAGTGCCCACCACCGGTGGATCATGACCGAACTGGCGGTGGCCAGCAATCCTTTTTTTGACACTTCCACCCTGGAAGTGGACAGGCCGGGCTATTCCTATACCATCGATACGGTTCGGGAGGTTAGGGATTTATATCCCGGGGCGGAAATATATTTTATTACCGGAGCCGATGCGGTGCTGGAAATTCTTGACTGGAAAAATGTGGACGAGCTTTTAACCATGTGCTGGTTCATTGCCGCCACCCGTCCCGGTTATCCCCTGGGCAACCTGAGACGACGCCTGTCCGGCATCGCTCCGGCGCGGATGAACCGCATCATTACCATGGAGGTGCCGGCCCTGGCCATTTCCTCCACGGAGATCAGGATGCGGGTGCAGGAGGGCCGTCCCATAAAGTATTTGTTGCCCGAGCCGGTGGAAGCATACATTTTAAACCGCGGATTATACCGTTAGCCCTGTTAATTTTTATTGGAAAATGTTTGTCGTCGTCATCCGGTATTAGGGGCTCCCTTTTGACAAATAATAAGGTCAACCGCACCATGAAATGCAGCAAGGGAAAGAGGTGAAATAAATGGTACGGACCCTGTATGTGGGCAACCTGCCGTGGGCTACCAAAGCGGAAGACTTACAGGAGGCTTTTTCCCGGTATGGAGAAATAATCAGCGCCAGGGTGATTACCGACCGGGAAACCGGTCGCTCCCGGGGGTTTGGTTTTGTAGAGGTGGCCGACGATGATGCCGATGCCATTATCGCGGCCATGAACGGCACCGAATTTAACGGTCGTACAATTACCGTGAATGAAGCCCGGGCCAGGGATGAGCGCCCATAGGCCCTTAGAAACTCCCGTACGGTGGCGGGGGGAGTGGTGCTCCTTGGTTTACGGAAACCTCCAGTTCCCAGGGGACGGGGAGGTTTTTTTCAGCCTGTCCGGCAGGAACTTCAGGCAATAAAGCGAATATAATATACCCAACCAAAAAATGTTAAGGAGGCATGCCTTTTGACCATTGATCCCCGGGCGCTGGTGGAAGTTGTCGTGAAGGCGGCGGAGGATAAGAAAGCGCAGGATATCACGGTGCTGGAGATCAGCCGGATCTCGGTGATTGCCGATTATTTTGTGATCATGAGCGGCCGTTCGACCACCCACGTGCAGGCCATTGCCGAAAAAATTATGGATGCACTGGAGGAAAAGGCCGGGCTGGTGCCCCGCCGGGAGGGTCTGCGGGAAGGGCAATGGGTCCTGCTGGACTACGGCGACGTGGTAGTGCATATCTTCCAGGAGTCTGAACGGCAATTTTACAACCTGGAACGCCTGTGGGGAGATGCCCGGGTGGTGGATGTCCCGGTAAATCTTTAAAGTGACGGCCGGGGAAAATTTTTCACCCGGGGGTTGTTGACAAGCAGGCGGTGCTGTCGTATAATAAGCAATGTCCGTTACAATAAGATAATGACGATGACGGGGAGTAGTAGGCACTGAGGGTATTTGCAGAGAGCCACCGGCCGGTGCGAGGTGGTATGCCGGATTTGCCGAACTCGCCCCTGAGTTGCCCGGGGGAAAAATGGTACTCCGGGCCGGTGCGTGGCCGTTATCATGTGAGCGGGTAAATATATGGGGCTGTGGCGCAGAGGGAGCGCGCTTCCTTGGCATGGAAGAGGCCGCGGGTTCGATTCCCGCCAGCTCCACCATTTACCAATGAGGGTGGTACCGCGGGAGCAAGCCTTCCGTCCCTGATAGGGGCGGAAGGCTTTTTAATGTGAGGTAAGCTCCCATTAACCCTCACCACCGGGGAGGAGTTTTTACCGGGGGTAGAGTTATACACCCGTTTCTTTATCAGGTTAATAATATAAAGACTTAAAGGGGGAATCTGCCGGCATGATTTTTCAGGGGGGCATAACCGTTGGGGATTTGCTGGATCGAGCTGCCGATCTCAATCCCCGGGGAGAGGCACTGGTTTATCCCGACCGGGATCTGCGTTTGACATACCGGGCGTTTCGGGAGGCCTGCGACCGGGTGGCCAGGGGGCTTATGGCCCTGGGGATCAAAAGGGGAGAGCACATTGCCGTTTGGGCTCCCAACGTACCCCAGTGGGTGCTTCTCCAGTTTGCCAGTGCCAGGACGGGCGCGGTGCTGGTGACGGTGAATACCAGCTATAAATCCTTCGAACTGGAATATCTGTTGAAAAATTCCGATGTTACCACCCTCTTTTTAACGGCAGGTGTCAAGGATGCCGATTACATAGCCATGATCAATGAACTGTGCCCGGAACTGGCCCATTGCCTGCCCGGCCGCCTGAATGCCAGAAAGTTTCCCATGCTGCGCAATATTGTCTTTATCGGTGATCAGGAACCGCCGGGCATGTATACCTGGGAACAAATGCTCTGGATGGGCGAAGCCATTTCTCCGGCTGAACTGCGCGCCCGCCAGTCTTCCCTGGATCCGGACGATGGGGTTAATATGCAATATACTTCCGGTACCACCGGTTTTCCCAAAGGGGTTATGCTTACCCACAATAATCTGGTGGGTAATGCCCTTGGTATAGCCCAATGTCTTAATTTCGGCCCGGAGGACCGACTGTGCATTCCGGTGCCCTTTTTCCACTGCTTTGGCTGTGTGCTGGGCACATTAACCTGCGTGGCCTCCGGGGCCACCATGGTACCCCTGGAAACATTCAACCCGGTAAAAGTGCTGGAAACGGTGGAAAAGGAGCGCTGCACCGCCCTGCACGGCGTGCCCACCATGTTCATCACCGAGCTGGAAGTGCTGGAAAAACAGAATTATGATGTTTCTTCCCTGCGCACCGGTATTATGGCCGGTTCTCCCTGCCCCATGGAAGTGATGCGCAAAGTGGTGGAGCGCATGAATATGAGGGAAATTGTCATTACCTACGGGCAGACCGAGGCTTCCCCAGGCATTACCATGACCAGAACCAGCGATCCCATCGAGGTGCGGGTTGCCACCGTGGGCCGGGCATTGCCCGGGGTGGAGGTTAAGGTGGTGGACCCGGCTACCGGTGAGGAGGTTCCCCGGGGATTCCAGGGGGAAATCTGTGCCCGGGGTTATAATGTGATGAAGGGCTATTATAAAATGCCCGAAGCCACGGCAGCGGCCATTGATGAGGACGGCTGGCTGCACACCGGCGATCTGGGAATTATGGATGAAAACGGCTACCTGCACATTACCGGTCGCTTAAAGGATATGATCATCCGGGGCGGGGAGAATATTTATCCCCGGGAAATCGAAGAATTCCTTTACACCCACCCCAAGGTGAAGGATGTGCAGGTGGTGGGAGTGCCCAGCCTTAAATACGGGGAAGAGGTAATGGCCTTCATTCAGTTAAAGGAAGGATGCACGGCCACCCCCGAGGAGATCAAGGAATTTTGCCGGGGGAAAATTGCCCGCTATAAAATTCCGCAGTACATCCAGTTTGTACCCGGTTATCCCACCACGGCCAACGGCAAGGTGCAGAAGTTCAAGCTGCGGGAACAGGCCATCCACGAGCTGGGCCTGTACCAGGCGGCCCGGGTGGAAACGGCCTGAAGTGAAACTGCCTGTTGCCCCCGGGGTGGTGAAGGCTTATTATGCCAGAGCCACCCCGCTTTTTCCTTTTTATCATTACCGCTATAGTATCCCTCCGGGCGGTCGGTTCTTGTTTTTCAGGTGATTTTTGTGATAAAATGCCGTCGTGAGTTAACGAACGGTATCGATTTGAGAGGGGATGTCTGGTGAAAGAACGGTATGATTTTAAAGAGATTGAAGAAAAATGGCAGAGACGCTGGGAAAGGGAAAAATTATATAAAGTACCCGACTTCAGTGACCGTCCCAAATACTACTGCCTGGAGATGTTTCCCTATCCTTCCGGTAAACTGCATATGGGTCACGTACGCAATTATTCCATTGGTGACGTGGTGGCCCGTTTTAAAACCATGCAGGGATATAACGTGCTCCACCCCATGGGCTGGGATGCCTTCGGCCTGCCGGCGGAAAACGCGGCCATCAAGCACGGTAATATCCACCCGGCCGACTGGACCATGGAGAATATCAGCACCATGCGCGCCCAGTTAAAACAGCTGGGTATCAGCTACGACTGGGACAGGGAAGTGGCCACCTGCCACCCCGGTTATTATAAGTGGACACAGTGGCTTTTCCTGCAGCTCTACCATAAAGGGCTGGCTTTTAAAAAACATGCGGCCGTGAACTGGTGCCCCTCCTGTGCCACGGTGCTGGCCAATGAGCAGGTGGTGGGCGATGGCGTCTGCGAAAGGTGTAAAACGCCGGTGGAAAAGCGGGAACTGGAACAGTGGTTCTTCAAGATTACCGCTTATGCCGGGCGATTGCTGGAGGACCTGCAGCTTCTCTCCGGCTGGCCGGAAAAGGTGAAGATCATGCAGGAGCACTGGATCGGCCGCAGCGAAGGGGCCGAGATCCGGTTCAAAGTGGACGGCCTGGACGAAGAGATAGCAGTCTTCACCACCCGCCCCGATACCGTGTTCGGAGTGACCTACATGGTGCTGGCCCCGGAGCATCCCCTGGTGGAGAGTCTTATTAAGGGCCGGCCCCAGGCCGAAGAGGTGCGGGCCTTCGTCCGGCGGGTGCGTAACTTGAGTGAAATTGCCCGCACGGCCACCGACGCGGAAAAGGAAGGGCTGTTCACCGGCGCTTACTGCATTAATCCGCTGAATGGCGAACGGGTACCCATACTGGTGGCCAATTATGTCCTGCTGGAGTACGGCACCGGGGCGGTCATGGGCGTGCCGGCCCACGACCAGCGGGACTTCGAATTCGCCCGCAAATACAACCTGCCCATCCGGGTGGTCATCCAGCCGCCGGGACAGGCACTGGACCCGGAGACCATGACGGAGGCCTATGCCGGCGATGGGGTGATGGTCAACTCCGGGCAGTTCGACGGCCTGCCCAAGCAGGAAGGGATCCGGGCGGTAATCGCCTACCTGGAAAAGACCGGCCTGGGCCGCGGCCAGGTGAACTACCGCCTGCGGGACTGGCTCATTTCCCGGCAGCGTTACTGGGGCGCCCCCATTCCCATTATTTACTGTGACCGGTGCGGAGTGGTCCCGGTGCCCGAAGAAGACCTGCCGGTGCTCCTGCCCCGGGATGTGGCCTTTAAACCCACCGGCCAGTCACCCCTGGCCGATTCCCCCGCATTCGTCCATACCACCTGCCCGCGCTGCGGCGGGCCGGCCCGGCGGGAGACGGATACCATGGACACCTTCATATGTTCCTCCTGGTATTACTACCGTTATACCAGCCCCCGGGACGAAGGGGCGCCCTGGGACCGGCGCAAGGTGGAGCACTGGCTGCCGGTGGACCAGTACATCGGCGGCGTGGAACATGCCATATTGCACCTTTTGTACTCCCGTTTCTTCACCAAGGTGTTATATGATCTGGGACTGGTGAGCAACGTGGAGCCCTTTACCAATCTTTTAACCCAGGGCATGGTCCTGAAGGACGGCGCCAAGATGTCCAAGTCCAGGGGCAATGTGGTCAGCCCCGAGGATATCGTGGCCACCTACGGTGCCGATACGGCCCGGTTGTTCATCCTCTTTGCCGCGCCTCCCGAGCGGGATCTGGAATGGAGCGACCAGGGGGTGGAGGGCTGCTACCGTTTCCTGAACCGGGTGTGGCGCCTGGTGGCTTCGGTGGCCGGCGAATTAAAGGGTGCCCCCTCCAGGCCGGCCGGCAAAGTGGTGGGAGTTAACCGGGAAATGCGCCGCCTGACCCACCTGACCATTAAAAAGGTCACCGAGGACATCGGCAACCGGTTCAATTTCAATACCGCCGTCAGTGCCATTATGGAACTGGTCAACGGCCTGTACCAGTACAAGGAACTGCCCGCCACCGACCGGGAGCCGGCGGTGCTGCGGGAGGCGGTGGAACACCTGCTCATACTCCTGGCTCCCTTTGCCCCCCACATTACCGAGGAGCTGTGGGAGGTCACCGGCCACCGGGAGAGCATCCACAAGCAGCCCTGGCCGGAATACGATCCCGAGGCCATCGTGGAAGAGGAAATCACCATTGTGGTGCAGATCAACGGCCGGGTGCGGGAGCGGGTGGTGGTGCCGGCGGACATCACCCCGGCCCGGATGCAGGAAGTGGTCCTGGCCCAGCCCCGGGTGCAGAAACTGGTGGAGGGCAAAAAGATAGTCAAGACTATCCCCGTGCCGGGGAAACTGGTAAATATTGTGGTGAAGTGAGGGCTTTCCTTCCTGAAGGCTCTCTTTTTTTACTTATCAAACATGATATGATATCATATGTTTGAGGTGGTGAAAATGTCCAAATCGGAACTAAAGGAGCTGGAAAAATACGGCCGGATAACTCTTTATGCCGCGCAAAAGGAACGCAAGGAATTGTTAAAGAAACTGATGGAATATACAAAAGCCAGGACGGTATCCGAGGCAGTTTTCCAAGCGCTATCATTTTATGTGGAACAGGCCGGAACCAGGTCAAAGCAAAATTTACTGGCCCGTTCCAGGGGCATATGGGCAATGTGAGGAAGCCCAGGAAGGCGGCCGCCAGGGTGGGCAAATACCTGTAATGGGGTGATTATGGTAAATGCCCGTGGTTGCATCACGGCCTTAAACCGGGCCGCGGAGCTTATCCTGGGCGGGGCGGCCACCGCCCTCACCGGCCGGCCCATTCAGGAGGTGGCTCCCGGCAGCGGACTGCCGGAAGTATTGGAAACAGGGCAGTTACAGACGAGCCGCCGGGTGGTCATCAACGGAAAACATCTTGTTTCCAACCTGTCGCCCGTTACCCATGACGGCCGGGTGGTGGGTGCGGTGGCTGTGCGTCCAGTGCCATGGTTATAAAGTTCCGGTAACGCCGGCTATTTCACCATCGATTAAGCCCATTTCTTCCATGATAGTATCCCTGCTTTCCGACCGCACCCAGGAGATCTCCTGGACCTATGAGGTGCTGGACGAGGAAACGGGTGCGGCTTACCGGGCCACCTTTATTATCAGCCCCCAGAGCCGCATTGAATATTATTGCGTCTATCCCCGGGAAGTGGGACGGAACGTGGACGAAATCATCCGGGTTTTACAGGCCGTCCAGTTTGCCGCGGCCACCGGCGAGGGGGTACCGGCCGGGTGGCACCCCGGCCAGCCGGGGATTAAAATTGAGTTTGACCAGGCCGGTACCATTTAGAATACCGGATAAGGGGAGCGGTTGATGTGGCGGTAGTGCTGGTGGGTCCGGTGGTGTTGCCCGACCGGACTTTGGAAAAGGGAATGGTAATTACCGACGGCCCGGTGATTACCTGCGCCGGACCCTACCGCCCGGAATTGATTCCAGCAGGCTGCCCTTTGATCCCGGTATCCGGGGGCTGGATCTGGCCGGGGTTGATTGATATTCATATACATGGTATTGGCGGCTTTGACGTAATGGATGGTGACGCCGGGTCCCTGGCTGCCATGGCGCGGCAACTGGTACAGCATGGCGTTACCGGTTTTCTGGCCACCACCATGGCGGCGAAAATGCCGGAACTGGTCCGGGTCTGCCGGGCGGCCCGGGCCGTGGCCGCCGGACCTCCACCGGCCGGGGCTGAACTGCTGGGGATTCACCTGGAAGGGCCGTGGATTGCTCCAAAATGCAGGGGTGCCCAGCGGAAGGAGGGAATTGCCCCACCCTCCCTGGCCGCCGCACAGCAGCTGTTGGGGGAGGCCGGCGGGCTGCTCCGGCTGGTTACCCTGGCCCCCGAGTTGCCCGGCGCCATGGAGGTTATTGAATATTTCCGTGAAGCAAACGTGCGCGTTGCCGCCGGACACTCCGCCGCCCGTTATTTACAGGTGCAGGAAGCGATTGGCCGGGGGTTGTCCCATGTGACCCACTGCTTTAATGCCATGGCGGGCCTGCACCACCGGGAACCCGGACTGGCGGGGGCGGCGCTGGTGGATGACCGCCTTACCGTGGAGCTCATTGCCGATGGCATTCACGTCCACCCGGCGGTCATGGGGCTGTTGTACCGGATGAAGGGAAGGGAGAAGCTGGTGCTGGTAAGCGACAGCATAGGGGTTGCAGGGATGACGGACGGCAGCTACGGGCTGGGCGGCCGGACCATAACCGTGCAAAAGGGGGAGGCCCGGCTGGCTGACGGCACCCTGGCCGGGAGCACCCTGACCCTGGACCGGGCGGTGCGCCGGATGGTGGAAGACTGCCGGGTGCCGCTGCATGAAGCGGTGGCTATGGCCTCCGCCGTGCCGGCGGGAATTGCCGGCTGCGGCCACCGGAAGGGCCGGCTGGCGGCAGGATATGATGCCGATCTGGCCGTGGTTACCCGCGATTACCGGGTAGAACTGGTAATGGTGCGGGGAGAAATAGTTTACCGGCTTCCTTCCGCACAGGCCGTCACTGGCAGGGCCGGCACCGGCTGATGTATGATTGTTTTACCGGAAAAGGGGACGGGCAGTTTTGGCCAGTTAAAAGT
>NZ_WHYR01000071.1 GCF_009428905.1 Desulfofundulus thermobenzoicus
CACCCACCCCGTGCTGGCCCCGGTGCTGGCGGTGATCCCCCTGCAGCTTCTGGCCTACCAGATGGCCGTGGTGCGGGGCTGCGACGTGGACCAGCCGCGCAACCTGGCCAAGAGCGTGACGGTGGAGTAGGGAGACGGGCATTTGCGGGCGGGCCGTATGGAAGGAATAAAATGGGAAGCGGGAAATAACGGCAGTGAGTTTGGTAAACCGGTAAACTGAATTGTGACCCAAACGGGCGAGGGACGGGTGAGACCTCGCCCTGTTTTTCGCTACGGCAAGTGCAGCCAATCATCGATCAGGAATTGGGAAATATTGTAAATGGATTGAGAAAAGGACGGATGGCGGTGTTCGATAGACACAGATGGACGAAACGACACCCATCTTGGCGAGCCTTTTGCGAAGAAATTTATAAACTTATGAATCGTAATGCGCGGTGCGTAGCGAGCGGGTCCTCAAAGGACTCCCTCCGCGTTTTTGAGGCTAATAGATCGGCAGCTTGGACTTAAAAAATTTTTTTTGCTTGCCAATGCTACCAAAATCAGGTATAATAACTTTGCCGGCAACTTTGCCGGCAAAAAGGACGGTGTAAAATTATAAAATTATGAAAAATGATCCGATCTTAGCCGATATAAAACAGGATACAGACTTACTACCTTACGCCCTTTGGGAGCAGATGGGCTTCCGTTTTGGTGATAAAGGAACCCATACGAGCAGAACCATTATGCTGGAAGAGTTATCGTTATTACTTCATGAATGTGCAGAAGATGCGACGCGTGATGACTATATAGCGGCAATTGTTAACTTTAATTGCCTGGGCAAGCGGACAACTGCGACTCGAAGACTTTCCAGTCAGCGTATGCGGGAGTTATATGGTCTCGATCCATCGCTGCATATATTCAGGGTTTTGCGTTATTGCTGGTACGCAGATGAGAAAGGTCGCCCACTTCTGGCCTTACTTACTGCTATGGCCCGGGATCCACTTCTACGAGTTACATCCCTCCCCATTCTCCGGATGCAACCAGGGGAAGAACTGGCCCGGCAACAGATGATAAATGTCCTTCGCGAAAGTACCATGAACCGGCTAAATGATAGAACACTTGATAAGGTAGTGCGCAACGCTTCTTCATCCTGGACCCAGTCGGGCCACTTAAAAGGTCGTGTTCGTAAGATTCGCCAAAAGGTTGAGCCTACACCTGTCGTTACCGCATTTGCTCTTCTTTTAGGTTATTTACTTGGTGCCCGGGGCCCCGGTTTATTCAAAACGTTATGGACAAAGGTGCTTGATACACCCCGGGAAGAGCTTATTACCCTGGCAATGGATGCGAAGCGCCTTGGTTTCCTGGATATAAGCTATTCCGGCGGTATAATCGAAGTTTCAATTGACCGTATGTTAACCGAGGAGGAAAGGAAGTTGATCCGTGAGTAGAATTGAGGAGCTGGCAAACCGCTATCGTAAACATATTGCTGCGCCATGGCAGCGTAATCTGGCAGGTGAGCAAAAAATAATTTTTATAGTCTACCCTAAAACCGATGAGCGTAAACTCAGGGCCAGATTAGAACTATTCGAGTTAGCAACCATTGAATCTGGATATAAATGGAGATTTTTTGACTTTACCCAAACCTTTGCCCGCTGGATGAGTAACCAGGAATATAAAGAAATTTATTTCGAAGAACCAGAAGACCTGGCGATACCCCTTGAGAGTGAATTCCCACATTTTGCAGCCAATGAACTCCGTAAAGTACTTACTGGTGAAGATGTTGACTCTGACACTGTGGTTGCTGTTTATGGCGTTGCCAGCCTGTACGGATTCACTAAAGTATCGGCGGTTCTGAAAGAAGTAGTAAGAGATATTCGTGGGCGGTTGGTAGTCTTTTTTCCAGGCGAATTTGAAAATAACAATTATCGTCTTCTCGATGCACGAGATGGTTGGAATTACCTGGCCATTCCCATCACTTTACATAATGGAGTGAGCGACTAATGAAGAACCGGGAGATTTTCCAACGTGACCCTATTGTTTCAAAATTGCTTAATGACGGCGTAGCTACAGTTACTGAAGCGGCCACTTCTAAAGAGATTGAAACCCTTCGCTATGAACTGGAGCATTTTGTTTGCGAGGGGCAGTATAAAGACGGACTTATACGCATCCTTGAGTCTTACTTGAGCAATGCGGATTCGACAAGCCAGCCAGCCGTCTGGGTAAGCGGTTTCTTTGGCAGCGGTAAATCACATCTTCTCAAGATGCTCCGTCACTTATGGGTTAACACCAAATTTGAGTCGGATGGAGCGACTGCCCGTGAACTGGCGCAGTTACCAGTGGAGATAAAAGATTTGCTTAAAGAATTGGATACGTTAGGGAAAAGATGTGGTGGGCTTCATGCTGCGGGGGGAACGCTGCCGGCCGGTGGAGGAAAAAGTCTTCGTCTGGCTGTTCTCAGTATTATCTTTCACTCGAGAGGCCTGCCTGAGTCTCTCCCCCAAGCACAATTCTGCCTTTGGCTTCAAAAAAATGGCATCTACAGTCAGGTTAAAAAGGGTGTGGAAGATTCAGGCAAGGACTTTCGGCAAGAACTTCGTCATTTATATGCCAGTCCGGTAATAGCCAAAGCACTTTTGGAAGCTGACCCTGATTTTGCCTCCGATCTCAAGCAGGTGCGAGCCACTATTCGTGCCCAGTTTCCTGATGTAGACGATATTTCGACATCCGAATTCATCCAGATCATTCGTGATGTCCTTTCTGTAAACGGTCAACTTCCCTGCACGGCGGTTGTACTCGACGAAGTCCAGCTCTTTATAGGTGACAGTACGGCTCGTTCATATGATGTGCAAGAAGTAGCGGAAGCTCTTTGCAAGCAGCTTGATAGCCGAATACTGCTTATAGGGGCTGGCCAGACCGCACTGAGCGGTAATCTTCCGCTTCTCCAACGATTAAAGGATCGTTTTACAATACCTGTGGAACTCTCTGATACGGATGTTGAAACTGTAACTCGCCGGGTAGTGCTGGCCAAAAAAGCAGATAAGCGTAAGGCCATCGAAGAAATGTTAAATGCTTACGCTGGTGAAATTGATCGACATCTTGTCGGTACTCGAATTGCTCCCCGAAGTGAAGACCGGAGCATTATCGTCGAAGACTATCCCCTTTTACCCGTCCGCCGCCGATTTTGGGAGCATGTCCTTCGCGCCGTTGACGTTTCAGGAACCAGGAGCCAGCTTCGTACACAGCTCCGTATTGTTCACGATGCTGTCCGGGAGATTGCCGAAAAACCTCTGGGTACGGTCGTGCCGGCTGATTTCATATTTGACCAGCTCCAGCCAGACTTGCTTCGCACTGGGGTTCTCTTACGGGAAATTGACGAAACCATTCGTAATCTGGACGATGGAACTCCCGAAGGTTTGTTAGCCAAGCGCATTTGCGCACTTATATTCCTCATCCGCAAACTCCCCCGCGAAGCCGTTGCTGATATTGGTGTCCGTGCTACCGCGGATATGTTAGCAGATCTTCTGATAAGCGACCTGGCCAGTGATGGCCCTGCCCTGCGCAGAGAGATTCCACGGATCCTTGAGAAACTGGTTGAGGAAGGAAAGCTTATCAAGCTGGACGAGGAATACAGCCTTCAGACCCGGGAAAGCAGCGAATGGGACCGGGAATTCCGCAACCGGCAAACCCGGCTAAATAATGATCTTACGGCTTTATCCAGTAAACGTTCGGCTTTGTTGAATTCGGCCTGTGTTGACGTTCTTGGCAACATTAAACTCCTCCAGGGAAAGTGCAAGGTACCACGTAAGCTGGTACTTCACTTTGGCAGCGAGCCTCCTGAAACTCAAGGCCACGAAATCCCGGTTTGGGTCCGGGACGGGTGGGGGGAAAATGAGAGTGCTGTTGTCGCCGATGCCCGGGCGGCCGGTAATGACAGCCCGACTATTTTCATCTATATCCCTAAAGCAAGTGCCGAGGACCTAAAAAAAGCGATTATTGATTATGAGGCGGCTAAAGCGACCATCGAATTTAAGGGTACTCCTACAACTCCAGAGGGACGGGAAGCCCGCGACGCGATGTCCACACGTATGAAGACGGCCGAGGCTACCCGGGATGAAATTATTAAAGAGGTAATTAATGCCGCCAGGGTGTTCCAGGGTGGGGGCCAGGAGCGTTTTGAGCATTCCATAAAAGAAAAAGTGCAGGCAGCAGCCGAAGCGTCCCTGGACCGCCTCTTTCCGAACTTCCGGGATGCCGATGATGATCGGTGGCCGGCTGTTATCAAAAGGGCAAAGGACGGCGATGAAACCTCCTTCCAGGCAGTAGGCTGGAATGATGCACCCGAAAAACACCCTGTCTGTGCAGCTATTTTTTCTGAAATCGGATCCGGTAAGACAGGGAAGGAAATTCGCGAAACCTTTGAAAAAGCACCTTATGGCTGGCCGCGTGATGCTATTGACGCTGCTTTGATTACACTTTTTGCCACTGGACATCTTCGCGCTGTATATAAAGGAGTCCAGCTTGACCGTGGTCAATTGGATCAAGCTAAGATTTCGGCTACCGACTTCCGAGTTGAAACGGTAACCATAGATGTCCGCAGCCGCATGAAGCTACGAAAGCTTTTTCAAACAGCAGGTCTTAGCTGCAAGGCAGGGGAGGAATCTTCTGTAGCCGGGCAATTTCTTGCCAGGCTTATGGACCTGGCCGATCGTGCCGGCGGCGATCCGCCAATGCCTGAGCGCCCCTCTAAGGCCCATTTGGAAACAATGCGGGGACTCGCTGGTAACGAACAACTTGCAGCGATACTGGAACAGTTTGACACCCTGGCCCAGCAACTGCAGAATTGGTCAGTATTGGCGGACCTGGCGGCAAAGCGCAAACCAGCGTGGAATAGACTTCAGATCCTGTTGAGACACGCCCGTGGCCTTCCTGAAGCGGAAGAACTGCAAAAACAGGCCAATGCTGTGCGCGATGAACGTCGATTGTTAGAAGAGCCCGATCCGGTTCCGGATATTCACAGAGCAGTCGTCAAAGTGCTCCGTACCGCTGTCAGGCAGGCTTACGCCAACTTTGAGGCGGTATATAACCGGGAGAAAGCGGCTCTCGAGGGAAATGAGAACTGGCAGAAACTATCTCCGGAACAGCAGCAACAAATTCTTGCGGCTGAAGGTATTGCCAGCGTTCCCCGACTTTCCATAGAAGATGATGACTCCTTGCTTCGAAGTCTTCAGGAGACCCCTCTGTCCAGCTGGAAAACCAGGACAGATGCCCTTCCTCAGCAGTTTAGCAATGCTGCCATGGCAGCTGCGAAGCTGCTTGAGCCAAAAACGCAAAAGGTAAAACTGGCCAGCAGCATTCTGAGGACAGAAAATGATGTTAAAGCCTGGGTGGCTAAAATTGAGAGAGAACTTCTAGAAAGGATTAAGAACGGCCCCATCGTGATCTCGTAGGAGGGGGAAATGGATGCCGGTACTATCAGTAGAACAGCGAAATAAACTTGAACGTACAGTCGTCGAAGCCCGGGATGTTGCCGAAGCCGGAGCCAGGGCGGCCCTGGAGGCCCTGGCTGTGCATCATCATGAGCCTTACAGCCATATGAGTCCAGAACAGCGCCGGCTTCGCAACCACCTTCGTGCCCGGGCGCGGCAACTGGGGGATAAGCAGGACAAAAGCGGAAAACTGGAAATCACGCATCTGATTCAGGAGTGTGCTTACGAGCACTGGCATCGGATGCTCTTTGCCAGTTTCCTGGCGGAAAATGACCTCCTTATCGAGCCGGAGATGGGGGTGGCCGTTAGTCTGGAAGAGTGTGAGGAGCTGGCCAAGGAGGAAGGTACCGATCTTTGGACCCTGGCCAGCCGTTTTGCCCAGCAGATGCTGCCGCAGATCTTTCGCCCGGATGACCCGGTGCTGCAGGTTACTTTTCCGTACGAATATCAATTGAAGCTGGAGCAGTTGCTCGACGACCTGGAGCCGGATATCTTTAAAGCCAGCGACGCCCTCGGATGGGTCTACCAGTTCTGGCAGAGCAAGCGGAAGAAACAGGTGAACGAGTCGGGCAGTAAAATTGGCGCTGATGAATTGCCGGCTGTTACCCAACTCTTTACAGAGCCTTATATGGTCAACTTCCTTATTCACAATACCATTGGCGCGTGGTACGCGGGCAGGGTACTGGCGGAGAATCCGCAGGTGGCCGGGCAGGCAGAAAGTGAGGAAGAGCTTCGTAAGGCGGTTGCACTGCCCGGTATAACCTGGGATTACCTTCGTTTCGTCCGAACCGGCGATGGGGAGGGGCCGTGGCGTCCTGCCGCTGGCACGTTCGAGGGCTGGCCGAAACGGGCAGCCGGGCTTAAAATACTGGATCCCTGCTGCGGCTCGGGCCATTTCCTTGTGGCGGCTCTTTATCATTTAGTCCCGATTCGTATGGCCGAGGAAGGACTTGCGGCCCGGGAGGCATGCGACGCCGTACTTAGAGACAATCTTCACGGCCTGGAGATCGATGAGCGCTGCACGCAGATCGCCGCCTTTGCCCTGGCGCTGGCGGCGTGGACCTATCCAGGCGCCGGCGGCTACCGCCCCCTGCCCGGGTTGCGCATAGCCTGTTCCGGCATAGCTCCAAATACGAAAAAAGAAAACTGGTCTGCCCTGACGGGAGATGACGAGCGCCTCCGTAAAGGTATGGTCCGGCTTTATGACCTTTTCCGGGATGCGCCCATTTTAGGAAGCCTCATCGATCCGAGTTCCGCTTTAGAAGATAGCCTGTATGAAGCCCGGTTTGATGAACTCCGCCCCCTGCTGGAGAAAGCCATGTCCGCGGAGAAAGACGATTATGAGCAGCACGAACTAGGGGTTGCCGCCTGCGGTATCGCTGATGCCGTTCAAATTCTTGGCGGGCGCTATCACCTTATTATAACCAATGTGCCGTACCTGGTACGTGGTAAACAGACCAATTCGCTCAAAGAATTTTGTGCCGAATATTACGATGAAGCTAAAAATGATATTGCTACTGTATTTCTGGACCGCCTGTTCCGACTCAATTCGCCTGCCGCCACAACGGCGCTGGTCATGCCGCAAAACTGGCTGTTCTTGACCACCTATAAGAAGTTTCGAACCCGGATGCTGAAAACAAGACGATGGGATATCGTTGCTAAACTTGGCCCGGGTGCATTCGAAGCTATATCAGGCGAGGTGGTTAATGTTGCTTTACTGGCCATTTCCGCCTCTACCCCGCTAAAGGGTCACACCTTCGCTGGCATCGACGCCACCACCCCCTGCACGGCGCAGGAGAAAGCTAAACTTCTTCGAAGCGCCGAACTTAAAATGATGGTGCAAGCTGAGCAGTTGAAGAATCCGGATTCAAGAGTCGCATGGGGAGTGGAACTAGAGACGGAATTACTGGAAAAGTACGCCGACAGTTACTGGGGACTAGGAAGTGGTGATTATCCAAGATTTGGTCGAGTATTTTGGGAGTTGTCAAAGATTGGGGATGAATGGGTATTTCAGCTAAGTACTGTAGAGCAAACCAAGCTCTATGGCGGACGAGAGCATATTTTACTTTGGGAAAATGGTGAAGGTGCTCTTGTCAACCACCCGGGTTCATTTGTTAGAGGTATCCACGTATGGGGAAAAGAAGGAGTTCACGTATCGCAAATGCGGCAGCTTCCGGTAACCTTGTACACGGGTGAGGCGTGGGATACAAATAGCGCACCAATTATTCCGAAGAACCCAGCCCATCTCCCCGCCATCTGGTGCTTTTGCTCTTCGCCGGAATATAACGAAGCTGTACGCAAGATTGACCAGAAACTTAATGTTACGAACGCTACGCTTGTTAAAGTACCCTTCGACCTGGAATACTGGCAGAAAGTAGCCGCCGAAAAGTATCCCAATGGTCTTCCCGAACCTTATTCGGACGACCCGACACAGTGGATCTTCCACGGGCATCCGGCAGTTTCTACCAGCCCCCTTCAGGTGGCGGTGGCCCGCCTTCTGGGCTACCGCTGGCCGGCAGAGCTGGATGATTCGATGCGGTTGTCTGCGGAAGCACGCGAGTTGGTACAGCGCTGCAGGGAGCTGGAAGATTACGCCGATAGTGACGGCATAGTGTGCATCCCTTCCGTTCGCGGAGAAGACCCGGCTGCCGAACGCCTGCGGGCGTTACTCGCCGCCGCATATGGGGATGACTGGTCGCCAACTAAAGAGCAGGAACTTATCGCAGCAACGGGTTCTGAAGCGAAGGAGCTTGACGAATGGCTTCGTAACGATTTCTTTGAGCAACACTGCCGGCTCTTCCATCACCGGCCCTTTATCTGGCATATCTGGGACGGGCGCCGTCGCGACGGTTTCCATGCCCTGGTCAACTACCACAAGCTTGCCGGGGGCAGTGGCAAAGGCAGGCAGGTTTTAGAGAGCCTTACTTATAGTTATCTCGGTGAGTGGATTACCCGGCAGAAAGATGGGGTGAAGCGGGGCGAAGGTGGTGCTGAGGACCGGCTGGCAGCGGCATTAGAATTGCAAAAACGCCTCATTGCCATCCTCGAAGGTGAACCTCCTTTCGACATTTTCGTTCGCTGGAAACCTATCGAAAAGCAGCCCATCGGCTGGGAACCGGATATCAACGACGGAGTGCGCATCAACATCCGGCCGTTTATGGCTTCTGATATTCCCGGTGGCCGGAAAGGTGCCGGCATCCTCCGGTGGAAACCAAATATTAATTGGGGTAAGGACCGTGGCAAAGAACCAACGCGTCCTCAAGAACAGTTTCCCTGGTTCTGGAAGAATGGTAAGTTTACCGGCGACCGGGTCAATGATGTGCATTTAACCAATGAAGAAAAAAGAAAAGCACGTGAGACGGTGAACAGGAGTAGATAACTATGTCGATTAGGACGAGTGAAATGTCGGCAAATACACTTCTAGAAGCCGTGCGTGAGTCGTTGCTTCGAGCCGGCCTGTATGATCCCGGTACCGTTGTCCCGCCAGCAGCGATTCTCTGGACCGATGCCGACGGCCAATGGCAGCCTCTGGTATCCCAGTTGCGTTCACTTATGCCGGAACTTTTGACCCTGGGAGATTACAACCCGGAAGAAAAAACCGGACCAGCAATTTGGCTGCGGTGTGTCATTGAACGAATGCTACCTGAAGTTGAACTACCGGATAAAGCCATCCCGGTCATTTACATGCCAAACGTGAGCCGGCAGGTACTCCGAGCTGGCGAGGAGTGTCCGGACAGCCTCAAACCGCTGGTGGAACTGCAGTATCGCGGGACGGTTTGGACACAGCGTAACGGTAAAGACTGGACAGTTGAGGCATTTTTGGTATCAGAAGATGGTCTGGGCCTGGATGTGGCTAAAGATAAACAGACCCGCCAGGCGATGCTTCGGGCACTACCGCAATTGGCCACCACCCCTGTATCACGGTTGCGAGGTAAACGCCTGGAGGCTGAGGATTTTGATAAGTTGATGGTTGCAGATACCTCCCGGGACCTGCTGTTATGGCTGAATGACCCGGTTCATACGCGCGAGAAATGGGGTAACGACAAGTGGGCGGCATTTTGTGCTCGTTGTAAGGTGGAATATGAGATCGATCCGGGAGAAGGCGAACTTGTTGTTGCTGAAAAAATGGGATTGCGGGATAACGAAGCCTGGCATACTTTGTGGCAAAGATATGCCGAAGCCCCGGCGCTTTACCCCGGTATTCCCGAAATCTTGCGGCGCGCCAAACCGGCCAGACTGTTATTTGATCGGGAGCCCTGGCCGGACGAAAACGAAGCGGAAGAGGCTTCGCTGAGGCAGAGTCTCTTGAAATTGGAAAGATTATCTCCCGCTGATGCCAGACAAAGAATCGAAGAACTCGAAAAGGAACACGGTGCACGGAGGGAGTGGGTCTGGGCCCGGCTGGGGCAGAGCCCGCTGGCCGTGGCCTTAAAACACCTCGTAATCCTGGCGCGAAAAACAGCTCAAGGCCTTGGAGGCGACTCGCCCAAAGCAATGGCCGATCTGTATACAGAGAGTGGGTATCTGGCCGATGATGCCGTATTGAAGGCAATTGGCAGCGTGAAATCATCGGAGGATGCCAGGGCAATCCAGGCCGCTGTTCGCAGTATCTATCTTCCCTGGCTGGAGGATGCATCCCGGCATTTCCAAGATTTAATTGCAACCTTCCCTTTGCCGAACATTGCCAGCAATAACCAAACTTTAATTGCCGCCAATCCCGGGCAGTGTTTGCTTTTTGTGGACGGACTTCGATTCGACATTGCCCGGCGTTTGGTTGCCATGGCCGAAGAAAGACAGCTCCAGGTAAATATAAACTGGCGCTGGGCCGGACTGCCTACGGTAACTGCAACGGCGAAACCAGCAGTCTCCCCAATAGCAGGAAAGCTTTCAGGTGATCTACCTGGCGAAGATTTTATTCCTGAGATTACAGAGGCCAATCTTTCACTAACTACCGACCGGTTTCGCAAGCTCTTAGCGGAAGCAGGCTATCAGGTGTTTAATTCCTTTGAGACGGGCAACCCGGCTGAGCCTGGAGCACGTGGGTGGACGGAATTTGGCGAATTTGACAGATTGGGCCATACATTGCAAAGCAGGCTCGCTGCCCGCATCGATGAACAGCTTGAGCTTGTTATGGATCGAATTCAGGGTTTGCTTGATGCCGGTTGGAAACAGGTGCGATTGGTAACGGACCACGGGTGGCTTTTAGTTCCGGGTGGACTGCCGGCCATGAAACTGCCCAAATACCTCACCGAAAGCCGCTGGACAAGATGCGCCGCCATCAGGTCGGGAACCCATGTTGATGTGCCAACTGCTGGATGGTACTGGAATGCATATCAGCAATTTGCTTTTGCACCGGGGGTATATTGTTTCATAAACGGCAACGAATATGCTCACGGAGGCGTAAGCCTTCAGGAATGCCTTATTCCTGATTTGGCCTTTTATTCGATCGAACTAGCCCCGGTAACGGCTAGTATAAGGGAAGTTCAATGGTTTGGGATGCGTTGTCGCGTTGCAGTTGATGCCAGCAGTACCGAAGTCATAGCCGACCTGCGGACAAAACCCAATGATCCGAATTCCAGTATTACTACGCCCAAGCAGATTGATTCCACTGGACGTGTTGGACTCCTTGTTGCAGACGATTCCCTCGAAGGTACCGTAGTTAGTCTTGTCCTGCTTGACCCATCAGGACGCGTGCTTGCAAAGCAGGCAACCACCGTTGGAGGTGAGGACTAAATATGGAGCTTGACGCTCTCGATAAACTAGCAGCTTCTGTATTCGATGGGTATATAGTACGGAAGGACCTGGTCAGAAAATACAGCCGGCTGTATCCTGTACCTACATACGTGGTAGAATTCCTGCTCGGTCGGTATTGTGCAACTGTCGATGAAAAAGAGATCGAGGAAGGCCTGGAGATTGTTGAGAGGCAATTAAGGGATCGCACGGTTAGGACCGGTGAAGAAGAACTTTTTAAAGCACGGGCAAGAGAGATTGGTTCGGTCAAAATAATTGACCTCATCAAGGCTCGATTGGACACCAAAAACGATTGCTTCGTCGCCGAACTGCCGAGCCTGGGGCTAAAAGATGTCCGGATTGCCGATAACCTGGTTCATGAAAATGAGCGCATGCTGACTGATGGGTTTTATGCAGAAGTCACCCTCGTCTATGATGCTGCCATTGCCCAGGAAAAAAACGGTCGTCCCTTCGCCATTGAAAGCTTACGAGCCATTCAACTTTCAAAAGTGGACGCCCTGGCAGTACTACAGCGAGGGAGAAGCCAGTTTACTACCGACGAATGGAAACGTCTTCTAATACGTTCCGTAGGATTAGAACCGGATGCACTTTCAGAACGGGCTCAGAATATCGCCTTATTGCGGATGGTGCCTTTTGTAGAGCGAAACTACAATCTTGTTGAAATAGGCCCCCGGGGGACCGGCAAAAGCCATTTGTTTCAACAAATCTCTCCTTACTCCCATTTAATTTCAGGCGGTAAAGCTACAGTGGCTAAAATGTTTGTGAATAATGCCACCGGACAACGTGGTCTCGTCTGCCACTATGATGTCGTGTGCTTTGATGAAGTATCCGGTATATCCTTCGATCAGAAAGACGGCGTCAACATTATGAAAGGGTACATGGCCTCCGGCGAATTCTCCCGCGGTAAGGAAAGTATTCGTGCTTCCGGCGGCATTGTAATGCTGGGGAATTTTGATGTGGATGTTCAGCAGCAGCAACGCATCGGCCATTTATTTAGTCCACTCCCGCCGGAGATGCGGGATGATACGGCTTTTATGGACCGTATTCACGCCTATGTTCCAGGGTGGGAGTTTCCCAAGCTCAATCCGAATATTCATCTTACGGATCATTTTGGCTTGGTCAGCGACTTTCTCTCCGAATGCTGGCATAAACTCCGTGATGGTAGCCAGGTTTCCGTGCTGCAGGGTCGGGTCAACTGGGGGGGCGCCCTCAGCGGTCGCGATATTGAAGCCGTTAATAAAACCGTTAGCGGCCTGATCAAGCTGCTTTTCCCTGATTCCGAGATGCCGATACCTGATGAAGAGCTGGAAAAGATCGTCCGTATTGCCCTGGAATCGCGTCGCAGGGTGAAGGAACAGCAAAAGCGCTGCCTTAAGACTGAATTTCGAAATACTCATTTCAGCTTCTCCATGGGAGTAGATGGGGTGGAACAGTTTGTTTCCACGCCGGAACTCCATAGTGATGAAACTATTGACAGTGATCCTTTGCCTCCGGGGCAGGTATGGGCCATCAGCCCCGGCGGTCAGGACGCTTCACCAGCTTTATATCGAATAGAGGTTACCGTTGGTCCCGGCAGTGGGGTAAAAATTCTTAACGCACCCGTTCCGCCAGCATTTCGGGAGAGCGTACGTTACGGAGAACAGAATCTGTATGTTAGGGCCAAAGAACTGGTTGGTGACCGCGATCCGCGCGCGCATGAGTTTTCCATCCAATTGCGCGCTATGGACGTGGAACGTTCAGGCCAGGGACTCGGTTTACCGGTGCTGATTGCCCTTTGCGGCGCTCTAATCGAGCGCAGTGTAAAGGGCGGATTGATCATAGTCGGGGCCTTAAACCTGGGCGGTTCAATTGAGATGTTACCTAATCCGGTTGCTGTGGCCGAACTGGCCCTCGAGAAAGGAGCTACGACGCTGTTAATGCCTATATCCTCTCGAAGGCAGCTATTTGATCTTCCTGATGAAATGGCTACGAAGATCAACATCGAATTCTATGCTGATGCAACGGATGCTTTTGTTAAGGCGATTGTTGATTAGTATACAAAGTGTCGATTCTCAAAATAAACCGGAAAAAATTATCACATTAAATTAGGTCGGCCAGCCACGAAAACCAAAGAAATTATCACTTTAAAAAGGTAAACCCAAATACAATTCTCAAATAACGTTGGCAAACAAAAAGCCGGGCTGCCTCATTTTTCAGGCACCCCGACCAATTGTTCCGGTTAAAGCAGCC
>NZ_WHYR01000072.1 GCF_009428905.1 Desulfofundulus thermobenzoicus
CCCCCACGCCCAGCATACCCCGCACAAAGGTACCGCTGAGCTGCAGGCCCAGCAGTATAAGCACCGACCCGGTCACCGCGGGGGTGAACAGGCTGAGGGCGCTGCCCACCAGCCGGCTGGAACCCACCAGCACCAGCACCACCCCGGCCACCAGCACCCCCATTTCCAGGTCGGTACGCAACTGGGACAGCGGCTTGCCCAGGCCGGGGGCCAGGGCGGCCAGGGTGACAAACACACCCCACCACATGCCCGATGGGCCCTCCATGATGGGCAGCCGGTGGCCGAAGACCACCTGAAAAAGGGAAGCCAGGCCGGAAAAAAACAGGGTGCGCTGGGCCAGTTCGGCGATGCCCGCCTGATCCAGCCCCAGGGCCCGCCCCACCACCAGGGGCACCACCGCCGAGTTGGCCAGGGTAAAGATCAGCCATTGCAGGGCGTAGACCATGGTGCGCCTGGCCGGAGGATTTTCATCAAGGTCGTAGAGAAGTATCTTTTCTTCCCTTTCCATATTCTGTTCAGCGTGCCCCGGGCCGCCGCCCACCCCCTTTTCAACAATAAAACCGCCGGTCAATGACCTTAGGCTACCATGATTAATATTTCTGCACGGCACCGCCGGTTCCTTTTTTCCGCGCCTTTCTTAAAACTGGTGGATATGCACGTGATAGTAAGGGAAATAGGGATCTTCGATGGTCACGGGTATTATTTTTTCCGTAACCGGACGGCCTGTTTTTTTATGCCACTCCTCAATAAAGTTAAAAGTGGCCGGGCGTCCCGGGTGGGCAATCAGCAGTTGTCCCCCGGGTTTTAGGTTTTGCTCAAAAATTCTGGACAAATAAGGGTGGAATTTGGGATCATAGAGTATATCCGAACCGATAATCCAGTCAAAGCGCCGGTCCAGGCGAAAATCCCGCCAGTCGGCCAGAAAACAGGAAAAATCCTTCACCCCGCTGGAACGGGCATTCATGGCGGCCAGTTCCAGGGCCCCGGGCTTGTAGTCGGAAAAGGTGACCCGGGCCCCTTTCAGCCCGCAGACAACGCCCGGCAGGCCGGCGCCGGCCCCCAGCTCCAGGACGCTCTGGCCGGAAAAATCCAGGCATTCCCAGATATGCCGGGCCATCCCCCGGGCGGCGGGCCAGATATCGGCCCACAGGGGAATGTTATCCTCGTCCGCCGGATCGGTAATCAGTTCTTCCATACTGGCGGCCACCTTTACGGCCAGGGTTAAACCGGGGAGGTAAATGGTGAGTTCCCGTGTATTCAGCTGTGGCTTCATTACCTGTCAGCTCCCTGAATATAGTCGTTGGCCGTTGGATTTAAGCAGGCCGGCACTCACTGATGCCCCGGCACCGGAAGTGCCCCGTCATATCTATAATAGTTGACTTAAATAACATATAAGTGCCGGTGAGTGACGGGCGATTTTAAAGCTGGTTTATCGCTTTTCATCGTTTGCGGAAGGGGACTCCCTGCGTATACTGCGGTGTCAAACTAAACCGCCACCGCCCGGTTCAGACTAAAGAAGTACAGGTATTTCTCCTTCACCGGCCGCCCCAGGAGCTTTCCCGCCGCCCGGGCGTAGAGGTTCAGCTGTATCCGGTAGCGGTTCACCCCTTCATCCAGGTCCTGCCCCGTCAGCCAGTCGGTCTTGTAATCGACGATCACCAGGCCGTCCCCCTCCACCAGCAGGAGATCCATGACCCCCTGCAGGAGGATGGTTTCCTCCGGCGGCACTTTTCCGGCCATCTCCGGGTACAGATCCGGCACCGGCAGGCCCAGGGTAAAGGGCACTTCCCGCCACAGGCGCCCCTCCCGGGCAGCCGCCAGGGCCCGGCGTCCCAGATCCGTCCGCCAGAAACGGGCTATGGCAGCCGCATCCACCAGCCGCCGCTCTTCCGGCCGCAGGATTTCCTTCTCCACCAGCCGGTCCAGCTGCCGCCTGATTTCCCCCTCATCCAGGGGCCCGTCCAGGGGCAGGAGCTGCATGACCAGGTGGACCACCCGGCCCCGGTCGGCCCCGCTTAAACTTTGCCCGGCGTAAAAGGCCGGCAGGTCAAACCCGGGAGGCAGTTCCTCAGGGAACCCAACCTGACTTGCTGCCGCCGGCTCAAAAACCCCATTCCCGCCGGGTAAATCCGGGGGAGCCGCTCCCGCAGGCCTCCCGGCCGTATCACCCGACCGGGCTGCCGCCGCACCTTCCCCGCGGGGTTCCAGCCCGCCGCCCTGGAAAACCGCCTCCGGCCACCTTTCCCCGGGGGGTTCTTCCCCCCCGTGCTCCGCCAGTTCCTCCATCCGGCGCCGCCATTCAGTGACCGTGACCTTGGAGGGCAGGGTGGAGAGCTCCCGGTGGGGGCAGGTCCAGAAGAGCCGGCGGCGCAGCTCGTCTGTGGTGATCAGTTCCCGCCCGTCTTCCGCCCGGCCTTCCTCCTGCCGGGCAAGCCACTCCTCCGGCAGGGGCTTCATTTCGGCCAACTGCTTCAGCCAGTACGGTTCCTCCCCCTTTTCCCCGCCGGCGTCCGCCAGCCACAGCCGCTCCAGTGCCGGCGCCGGCCAGAGGTGCACCTGCCAGGACCGGCTGCCGGCGGCAACCGCCTGATCGCCAGGAAAGGCCAAACCGTGCAGCGCCGGGTGGCTCCACAGGGCCGGCCCCAGCCAATCCAGAAAACACCCGGCCCCGGCCAGCAGGGAAACGCTTAAAGGACCTTCCGGCGGGGCGGCCGCCGTCCGGCTGCGCCACTGCTCCACCTGCCGCCCGGGATCCCGGGCCGCCGCCACCAGGATCAGTTTTTCCCGGGCCCGGGTCAGGGCCACATACAAAAGGCGCATTTCCTCGGCCAGGGCCTCCAGGCGCAGGCGCTGCCGGATCACCCCGTGCAGCACCGTGGGGTAGCGGATCCCCTGCTCCAGGTCCACCACCGTGGGGCCGATTCCCAGCCGGCGGTGGAGGAGGAATTCCTGACTGAGATCCATGAGGTTGAACCGGCGGCCCAGCCCGGCCACCACCACCACGGGGAATTCCAGCCCCTTGGACCGGTGGACGCTCATAATCCGGACCACATCCTCATTCTCTCCCAGGGAGCGGGCGGTGTCCATGTCCTGGCCTTCCTCCTGGAGCTGTTCGATAAAGCGCAGGAAACGGAACAACCCCCGGTAGATGGTTCCTTCAAAGCTGCGGGCCCGGTCCACCAGGGAGCGCAGGTTGGCCTGCCTGACCGCACCCCCCGGCATGGCCCCCACCAGGTGGTAGTAACCGGTCTGGCGGTAAAGTTCCTCCAGCAGTTCGGCGGGGGGCAGGCGCCGGGCCAGGTCCCGCCAGCCCTCCAGCCGTGCCAGGAAACGGTCCAGCTTCCCGGCCAGCTGCGGGTCCACCCCGCCGCCTCCCCGGGCGGCCTGCTCCACAGCGGTATAAAAATCCCCCTGGGGGCAGGCCAGGCGGATGGCCGCCAGTTCGGCCCCTTTAAGCCCCACCATGGGCGAGCGGAGCACCGCCGCCAGGGGAATATCCCGGCGGGGGTTGTCCACGGCCTGCAGGAGGGCCAGCACCGTCTGCACCTCCGGCGCATCGAAATAGCCCCCGCTGCCGCCGGCATAGGCCGGAACATCCAGCCGGCGGAACTCCTCCAGGAAAACACCCACCCGGCCCTTCAACGAGCGCATCAGCACCACCACATCCCGCCAGGTGGCCTTCCGGTATTCCTTCCTGCCCCGGTCATAGACCGGAAAATCTTCATTTACCAGCCGGCGCACCCGCTCCGCCACCCACCGGGCCTCCAGGCGGACCAGATCCAGTTCCTCCACCTGCTGCCGGTCATCCTCACCCGCCGCTCCATTTTGCTCTCCGCCTTCCGTTCCGGAGGAGGCGGCCGCATCAACGCCCGGCCCGCCGGACGGGGCGTTTTCCGGAGGTTTATATTCCAGCAGGTGGATTTCCACCGGGCCGCCCGCCCGGCCGGAGGCCACATCCGGGACAACGGCCCCGGCGTTCAGCCTGGCCTTTTCATCGTAGTCCATTTCCCCCACCCGCCGGGTCATCAGCCGCCCGAAAAGGTAATTGACCGTTTCCAGTATATCCCTGCGGCTGCGGAAGTTGGCCGAAAGCATGGTCCGCCGTCCCGGACCGGTGCAGGAGCCGTCACCCAGGTCGGCAAACTCGTGGTAGCGCTTCAAAAAAACCATGGGGTCCGCCAGGCGGAAGCGGTAAATGCTCTGCTTCACATCCCCTACAAAAAAGCGGTTGCCCCCCCGGGAGACCAGTTCCAGCAGGGCCTCCTGGACGCCGTTGATATCCTGGTACTCGTCCACCAGCACCTCCACGAATCTCTGCCGGTACTCCATGGCCACGGGGGACGGCCGCAGGGGAGCATCCGGATCTGTGCCGGCATCCATACCCCAGGGAGAGCCCTCGCCGTTGACGGCCAGGATGGCCAGGGCATCGTATTCCAGGTCGGCAAAGTCGGCCACGGCCCGCTCCCGCTTGGCCTGCCGGTAGGCATCGTCAAAGCGCCGTACCAGTTCCACCAGGGACCGCACCAGGGGGGCCAGCCGGAAAAGGTCCTGCAGCATTTCCTCCGGGGAACGGGAAAAATACTTATTAATCAATGGGGGCAGGGCCTTTTTCACCCCGTTGCGCAGCCCCTGCACCCGCTCTTTGATTTCTTCCAGCGCCTCACCTCTGGGCGACGCGGGCAGGTTGGGCCACCTTTGCCCCCCTTCCAGCGCCTGCTTGAGAGTGGAAAAATCCCCCCCGACCCTTTCCAGCCAGCCCCGCACCCGGGCCAGATCCCCTTCCAGCACCGGAACATAGCGCTTAGGACCGCCTGGACCGGCAGCCAGGTGCAGCGCTTCCGCCAGGGCATCCAGCCAGCTCTCCAGTTCCAGGCGGATCATCTCCAGCCAGTCCCCGTACCAGGGCTGCTTTTCCCAGGGCAGGCCGGGGGATTGGGCCAGGGAGGCGGCCACCCGTTCCAGCCAGGCCCGGGGCCGGGGCAGGCTGCGGGAAAAATCATAAAGGCGCAAAACCAGCGCCACCAGCTGCCGGTCGTCCCCATGGCGGTCCGACAGGACCCGGGTCAGATAGATAAAGGGGTCGTCCGGCGGCGCATCCACCCGCTCCCCGTAGCACTCCTCCAGCACATCTTCCAGCACCTCCCGGCGCAGCAGGGCCGCCTCGTTTTCATCCATCACCCGGAAACCCGGGTCCAGGCCCAGCAGATAGAAATGGTGCCGCACCACTTCACTGCAGAAGGAGTGCAGTGTGCCTATGGAAGCCCGGGGCACCAGGAACAGCTGCCGCTTCAGAAGGTGGCTGTCCGGCCGTTCCTGCAGCACCCGGACCAGGGCGTCACCCACCCGCTGGCGCATTTCCGCCGCCGCCGCATCGGTAAAGGTGACCACCAGCAGCCGGTCCAGGTCCACCGGTTCCCTTTCGTCCAGCAGGCGCCGGACGATCCTTTCCACCAGCACCGCCGTCTTGCCCGAACCGGCGGCCGCGGAAACCAGCAGGTCGACTCCCCGGGTGTTGATGGCATTTAGCTGTTCATCAGTCCAGGTTATAGAGGACAAGGCCCTTCCCCCCTTCCCGGCCGGCATCCTCCAGGCGCCGGCGCAGTTCCCTTCTGTCCACCTGCAGGCTGCGGAAGCGGTTTTCCGGCAGCCAGAGGTCGAAACGGCAGACCGGCCGGTAGGCACAAAACTGGCAGCCGCTGCCGGAGGCGGTTTTCAAGGGGGCAATATCCACCCGGCCGTCCAGGATGTCCCGGCCGGCCCTGCACAGCAGCTCCCGCAGCCCGTCCAGGATGGCCCGGAATTCGGCGGGAGTATACAAGGGGCCCGTTGCCTGGCGATAGGGGCTGCCGTTTCCGGTCAGCCTGACCGGCACCAGCAGGGACGATGCACCGGGCTTGAGACCCTGATCGCTCAGGGAATAAAGTTCCGGGCCGTGATCGATGAGCCAGCCGGAAAGCCTGAACTCCTTCAGCCACTCCCGCTCCAGTTCCTCCGGCAAAAAACCGGGCTGCTCCAGTTTGAGCAGGGGCCGCTGTACCTGAAAGTAGAAGGCCCCTGCCGGCAGGATCCGCTGCCGGTGGCGGCACAGGGCGGCAAAGTGCTCCAGGGCCGCCCACAGGTAGACCAGCAACTGCAGCTGGGCGCCGGCCAGCACCCCGGCCAGGTCCAGGCGGCCGGCGCCGGACTTGTAGTCGATCACCCGCAGGTAAAGGCACTGGTCGCCCCGGCCCAGGTCCACCCGGTCAATGCGCCCCACCAGGTGTAAAACCGTCTCACCGTCCAGAGCCAGTTCCAGGGGGGGCAGGCACAGTTCCGTCCAGAAGGGCAGGGCTTCCTGCCCGGCGGCCATATCCCGGGGCGAAAGGTTTTCCCTGGTGCCGAAAGAAACCTCCAGGGCGGCGGGGCGGAAACGGCTGTTTTTTATCTGCCGGGCCAGCGCCCGGGCCGAGTGGCTCACCCGCTCCAGAAGCCTTTCCTTCTGCCGCCGCAGCCGGGCGCTGGAGAGCAGGATCTGGTTTTGCAGGGCGGGGGCCAGCTGTTCCACCAGTTCCGCGCAAATGCGGTGAATGTCCCCGTCGCCCAGAGCTTCCCAGGCGGGACCCTCTTTTTGCACCTGTTCCACGAAACGGCGCAGTGCTTCGTGATACAGCTGGCCCGTGTCCGGCGGGGCCACCGCATGAACCTGCCGCTCCTCCAATCCCAGGCCGTGGGCCAGGAAATGGGCAAAGGGACACTGCACAAACCGCTCCAAACGGTAAACCGTGGTTTTTAAAAAATGCCTTCGCCCCCGCTGCACCCCCCACAGGCGGCGTCCCAGCTCCCGCCCCAGGGGCGGCTCCATATTGCGCCCCATAAGGCCGGTCCTCACCAGGGCCAGCTTCTCCCGCCATTCCTCCCTTTCCAGGAACAGGTTGTACACCCGCCACCAGACCGGGTGCACCGGCTCTCCCCGGGCGGCATCCCGCCAGCGCAGGGCCAGTTGCGGCAGCAACCCGGACGGGTGCTCCATAATGTCCTCCCCGGAGGGGTCCGCCGGCAGGAACTGCGGTTTTAATCCCGGCAGCAATTCTTTCACCCGGCGCACCACCGGCGAGGGAGTTACGGCCCGCCCCTCGCTGTCTCCCAGGGGGTGGCTTAAAATAAGCCTGCCCCCGGTCCGGGTGAGCACCCGGTAGACCAGAAACTGTTCCTGCTGGAGACGGTCCACGGTGCCCGGGGGCAGTTCCCGGTTCCTTTGCGCCAGCCGGTGGCTTAAGGCTTCCCGTTCCCAGTCGGTAAACACCCCGGTGGTCTTAAGGCGGGCGGGCAGGACCCCTTCGGTCAGGCCGGGCACAAACAGCACCTGCACGTCCCGGGAAGGCCGGGAACGATCCAGGCTGCCCACCGTCACCGCATCCAGCACCGGAGGAATCAGGGCCAGGTCCGTGGCCTCAAAACCGGCATCCATTACGGCTGAAAGCTCCTCCAAAGTCAGCTCCGCTTCGCCCAGGGTTTCCACCAGCTGGTCCAGCAGGCCGCCCACCAGCCGCCACACCTGCCGGTGCTCCCGGAAAAGTGCGGGCTGCGATTCTTCCCGGGCCGCCCGGCACCATTGTTCCAGTTTCTGCGGCACGCCCAGATCCAGGCAGAGCTCCAGCAGAATGGCGGCCCACCGGCGGGCGGAAAGGCGCATCACGCGGCCGGCGGATGCCTTTTGGGCTTTCTTCTGTGCCCGGCGCAATTCCTTTATGGCCCGCCAGCGGATGCGGTTGATCCCATCCAGCAGGCCGGCCCGCTCTTTTTCTCCGGACCCCGCCCGTAAACCGCCGGGCAGGTATTCCCAGGGCCTTTCGCTGTACCAGCGGCTGCCCCGGATGCCGGCGGCCAGCACGTAATTCTCCAGCCGGTCCACTTCCTCCCGCTCCACCCGGGTGAGGCCGGTCTTTAAGTAACGGAAGACCGGATCGTAAGCCCAGTTCTTCTGCCATATTTCCAGGGCGGAGCGCAGCAGTTCCACCAGGGGGTGGTGCATCACCGGCTGCCTGTGGTCGATGAAAAAGGGGATTTCATAATCCGCCAGTACCCTTTTGAAAAGGGGGAAATAGACCTCCACGTCCCGCACGGTCACCATGATCTGGCGGGGGCGAAACCCCTCCTCCCGCAGCAGGCGCCGGACGGCCCGGGCCACACCCTCCACTTCGGCCCGCGGGCTGACCGCGGCAAACAACTGCACCCGCTCCACCGGCCCGGCATACTGTACGGTGGGATAATGGAAATAGTGGCGTTCCAGGTGGGCCAGATCCGGCGCTCTGGCCAGGCGCCAGTTCTGGTCCGGCTCCAGGTACTCCTCCCGCACCGCCATACCCGCCTGCCGGGCCAGCCGGTGCAGGCGCCGGCGGGTTTCCCAGGACCCGACAAAGGGATCGTATTCCGCCGGGCGGCCGGCAGCCAGGGCCGGGTCCAAAGTCAGGGTGACGGTGATGTCCCGGGCTTTAACCAGCAGGGCCTGTAAAACGGCGTATTCCTGGGGAGTAAACGAAGCAAAGCCGTCCAGCCACACCCGGCAGTCATTTAAAAAATCCGCCCGGGCAACCTGGCGGGCCAGCAGGTCCAGGTAGTCGTCTGGGTCGGCAAACCGGCCGGCCAGATCCATCGCCAGCCGGCGGTAGACCAGGTATAGATCCGCAAGTTTACGCTCCAGCAGGCCGCCGGGCATAACTACGGGAGCGACGGTCTTTAAGTTCCACCCCGGCCCGGCAGGGATATGGGGTTTTCTATCCTGCACGGGAGAACAGGCCGGGCCGCCCTCCCCCCCTGGGGACACCAGCCCCTCATCCATGTCCGTTGCCGGTTCCGGTTTTTTTCCGTTCCAACCATTGTTCTGCTGATCCCCCCGGGGCGCTTCGATTAATTCCCCCAGGTCCTCGGGAGTAATCCGGCACATTTTCAGCTCCCCGATCAGTTCAGACAGGGAAGACAGAAAACCGGGCCGGTTTTGCAGGGCGCCCATGAGGGCGAGCCTGTCCCGCTCTTCCAGCAAAATTTTTTTCAGGATCATCCGCCGCCCCAGTTCGTTTACCGGGAGCCGGGCCGCCCCGCCCGCCTCCCGCAGCACCCGGTAGGCCAGGCGGCGAAAGCTGTATACCTGTGCCCGCAGGCTGCCCCCCAGAAGGGCCAGCTCCCGCTCCATATTAAAGGTGGCCTGGTCGGGAGTGATCAGGATCAGGGGTGGCCCCAGGGGCTCTTTTTCCAGTTCTGCACGGACTTCCTCCAGGCAGCGGCGGGTTTTCCCCGTCCCCGCCCGGCCCAGCAACAGGTGCAATCCCACGGGATTTCCCCCTTTTCATGGTCATTTCTGCTCACCTATTCGCTGCCGGTTTGCTTTTTCCTGCCTGCCCAGGAAACAATTGTTCTCTGCAAGCTCCCGGTAATGCTTTTCCCCGGTTTTACCCGTATTTCCTTATACATTTTTGGCCGGGAAGACCTGCAGATTCTTGTCATTACTATAATAAAAAAATTTTTCCTCTAAATGAAAGTTTGTGCTTGAATTCACGCATACCATGTGATATGATGAGGATGACAAAATTATAATTTGTTGTCAGCACCCATAAGCAGCAGGCTGCAGGGGTTTCTCCGCCAGACGACACAAGCGTTTTCAGTGCCGGAATCCCGGTCAGCCCTGCCGGGCAGCTATCCAACCAGTTGACAACAATAAAGGGGTTGCTGAATCCGGTCATGTGCAATCCATCACATTATCATGTTCTATAGGGTACATTCACCGATCAGAGTATATATCCAGCACTGATTGTACATACGCTCACAATGTTTACCCGCTTATAAAAGGGGGTGTCAGATGGAGGTACAGCATTTAAAAACAATAACCGGGAAAATTCAAGAACGGCGGTTAGAAACAGGTATCCGGCATGATAGTATGAAAATCCATGCCGGGCTGCTCAAACCGACGACTGATGTTGACGACCAACGTCCATTTCGGGGAGGGATTATTTATGGCCAAAACCCTGGAGGAAGTAACCGGGCACGCCCGGGCACAAACGGCTTCCCGGCCCGCGGAGATCAGTCAACCCCTGCAGCTGCCAAAGGAAGCAAAGTGGGAATGGAAGCGGACTTTATTCATGTCCCTGGGCCTGGGATTGTTTTTCCTGCTCTACTTTTTACCCCCGCTGCCGGCGGCGGTGGATCCGGCCGGCAAAGTATTCAACCTGTCCCGGGAAGGCCAGATGGCCCTGGGCCTGTTCCTGCTGGCGGGCATCTGGTGGGTATTTGAGGTGATTCCCATCGGCGCCACCGCCCTGGCCATCGGCATTTTCCAGGCCCTGTTTGCCATCAGGCCCGCTGATGTGGCTTTCAGAGATTTCATGGATCCATCGGTCCTGTTCATCCTGGGTTCGCTGATGGTGGGCCTGGCCTTTACCAAAGCGGGCCTCACCCGGCGGCTGGCCTTCAGAATGCTGCAGATTACCGGTGAAAACACGAAAATGATCCTGTTGGGAGTATTTGTGGTTACTGTGGTCCTGACCCATATCATGGCCCATACCGCCGTGGCCGCCACCATGTTTCCCATCTTAATGGCCATTCTGGCCCTTTACGGTAACGAAGGTGAAAAAAGTCGTTTCGGCAAGGCTCTGTTCATCGGCATGGCTTTCACCGCCGGCGCGGGCAGCCTGATCACCCTCCTGGGGGCCGCCAGAGGAGTGGTGGCGCTGGGTTTCTTTAAACAAATCACCGGCCAGGATATTAGTTTTATCCGTTACACCGAAGTGATGATCCTGTATGGCTGGGCAGTTATGTTCCTGGCCTGGCTGCTGCTGATCGTACTGTTCAGGCCGGAAAAGGATCGCATTGCCGGCCTGCGGGAAAAGGTGGCGGAACTCTCCGCAAACCTGGGCCCTCTTTCCAGACAGGAAATTTTTGTTGGTGTCACCGTTGCCCTGGTGGTGGCCCTGCTGGCCTGCCAGAACTTCATCCCGGCACTGAAAGACCTGAACAAGAGTGCCATCATGCTGGTACTGGGCCTGCTCTTCTTCCTGACCCGGGTATTTACGGTGGAAGATCTGGAAAAGAGAATTCCCTGGAACATCGTTCTTCTGTTCGGCGGGGCCATGTCCATCGGCTTCTGCCTGTGGCAGACCGGCGCCGCCCAGTGGATGGCCGTACACTGGCTGTCCCTGTTCAAGAACGCCCCCTGGCTGGTTTTCGTGCTGGCCATCTTCGCCCTGGTGATGGTCATGACCAACTTTATCATGAATGTGGCCGCCATAGCCATTACCCTGCCCGTGGCCCTGATCATCGCCGGATATCTGGGGGTCAACCCGGAACTGATTTTATGGACCTCCCTGGCCGCGGCGGGACTGCCCTTCTGCCTGCTGGTGGGAGCGGCGCCCAACGCCATTGCCTATGAATCCAAACAATTTTCCGCAGGGGAATTTTTCCTGGTCGGCATCCCCATGAGCATCATCGCCCTGGTCCTGCTGGCGGTGTTCGCCTTAGCCATCTGGCCCCTTATGGGCCTGCCACCGCTGGTGAAATAAAATACTTTTTGGATAAAAGATGCGGGAGGGGGGAACTGATTTCTCCCCCTCCCCCTGTTTACCGTTTTATCCCTTCCGGTCTGCCGAGTGTAAAGTGGAAAATAAACGGAAGTTTCATAAAAGATAAGGAGTTAACCGTGGGAACATTTGTTCCCTCCATAAAACATGAAAATTTATTTTCGAGGAAGTTGCCCATGGGAACTTTCGTTCCCCCCATAAAGCATGAAAATCTATTTTCTTATGGAGGATAAAATGTTACAGAAATCCCCTGCAGTAAGCTGGAAACCGGCCGGTTACCCCCGGATCAGCAGCCTGGCCTTTGTGCATCCCACGGCCGTTTTAATCGGGGAAGTGGTCATTCACGACGGGGCGATTATTTTCCCCCTGGCAATAATTCGTGCCGATGAAGGATTTCCCATTATCGTTGGCGAAAATACCAATATTCAGGATGGTGTAATCATCCATTGTCTTAAAGGAGGCAGGGTAGAAATCGGCCGCCGGGTCAGCCTGGCCCACGGTGCAGTCATCCATGGACCCTGCGTTATTGGTGATGAAACCTTTGTGGGATTCCGGGCAATGGTCATTAACAGCCGCATCGGCCGGGGATGCTTCATCGATCACGGTGCTTTAATTGAGGGGGTGGAAATACCCGATGGCAAGTACATACCCGGCCTGACCAGGGTAAGCAGCCAGGAGCAGGTATCCCGGCTGGCGGGTATCACAGAGCAGCAAAAGGATTTTGCAGCCGAAGTGCTGGCAGTAAATGGTGAATTGAAAGAGGCTATGCAAGTCATAATAACCAGCAGGGATGATGCTTATCCAGGGCAATGACCCGGATCTGTTCAAAAACAGTACATGTACAATGTATACAGGATCAAGAAAATTCAGCCACTTTCTGAAACAAAGCAAAATGAAAACAGGGAGGGGATGAACATTGTCCGAACAAACCCAGGTGATTTTTGCCACAGCCATTTTTTTAATCACCTATGCCGTAATCGTTTCGGAAAAGATTCACCGGACGGTGGCCGCCCTGGTGGGAGCCGCCCTTTTGGCCCTCACCGGCATCATCAACCCGGAAGAAGCGGTGCATGCCATTGACTTCAACACCATCGGTCTGCTGGTGGGCATGATGATCA
>NZ_WHYR01000073.1 GCF_009428905.1 Desulfofundulus thermobenzoicus
ACCCTCCCCTGCTCCTCCCCCAACTGGGCCATATTACCTCTGCCTTTCGGGAATAGTTCCGGTCGCCCCCTTCCCCTGGGAAGCCGTTTTCCGGTCCCTGGCAGGCGGGCGCGCTACCATGGGGCGGCGCGGACGGCGACGGTATACCTGCCCCTTCCCCGGGGCGGTGGCGTGGTGCGTGAACGATAGTAATGCTGTTTAAAATCAACTCATCCTCCCTGATTATTTCCCCGGCCTTATAATGGCGCCGGCGGATTTCAGCCCGGGGAATGAAGGCGGAAAACTCGGCTACAATATCCTGTTTGCTCCGACGGGACATGGACATGTTCACATCACCGATGCGAATCTCCGCCTCATCCACCTGCCGCCACTGATCATCCCGGTTCCTCCCCGGCTGTTCCGGCCAGTAGCGGAAAAACATGGCACATCCCCCTCTGTTATAGTACTATAACAGAGGGGCAGCGGATACGGCCGGAAAAAAATAAATTACTTACCCGGTACAAAAAAGAAAAAAAATACTGGTATACATTGACTAAAAAGTTTAATATGTTTACAATTTAATCAGGTCCCCCGTAAGAAGTTTTCTCAAAATAAGTTTTCCATGAAAACTGTCGTTTCCTCCCCGATGTGACCAAATTTTTTAATGAGGGGCATTATTTTCCGAAGGGAGGGCGTTTATTGACGGTCACCCATAACCCAACGGTCAATGGGGGAGATGGCTACCTGGCCATCCGCACCGTAATTGAGTTAACCCGGACCATGGACCTGCTGGATGACATCCTGGCCAGGCATTTTGCCCGATTCAACCTTTCCCAGGCCAAATTCAATGCGCTGATGGAACTTTATTACGCCGGCGAGCAGGGCCTTTCCCTTTCCGAGCTGGGCCAGCGCATGCTGGTAACCAGGGCCAATATCACCGGTTTGATGGACCGGATGGAAAAAGACGGCCTGGTCATCAGGAATGTGGACCCCCGGGACCGGCGGGTGTTTCGGGCGCGGATCACCCCCCGGGCGGTAGAACTGCTCAAGTTTGTTCTTCCCGTGCATAACCAGGTGGTGACCAGAGCCATATCCTGCCTGAACCCGGATGAAAAAAACACCCTCATTTCCCTGCTGCAAAAATTGCAGCAGGGCCTGGAGGAAATATAAAGCAAATAAGGAGGAATGTTGTTTGATTTGTTCCAGATGCAAAGAGGAAATCCCCGCTGGAGAAAGTTACGATTACTTCGGCCAGAAACTGTGTGAAGACTGTTATATGGCGGCCCTGGAACCGCCCAGGCCCTGCGACCCGGCCGCAGTTTCCAGCGCCACGGCCACCAGAAAACAACTGGGCCAGCGAGGAACCGACGGCCTGACCCCCATACAGAAAAGAATTTATGAATATATCAAGGAGAAAGGCCGGGCCACCAGGGAGGAACTGGTTGCCGCCTTTGATCTGCCCCGGTGGGAACTGGAAAAACAGTTTGCCGTTTTGCGCCATTGTGAGCTGGTCAGGGCGACCAAGGAAGGAAACCAGATCTTTCTCACCCTCTGGTAAAAATCTACCGGCCAGGGCCCGGCACTCACTGGTATACAGGTTTTCGCAAGACCGGTGGTATCGATTAAAGTTTGAAACACCGGAAGTAGAAAGTAGTATTCCGGTGAGTGCCGGGCAAATAAAGGCACGTCCGGCGGCCATACCGGAATCCTGTGGCCTACGCCGGAGATTTTCCGGAACGCAGTTCCACCACCGCATCCCAAATGCGGTGGGCCAGGGAAAGCTTGTCCATCAGGGGCAGGGGTTGGATGTGCCCGCCGGGATAAACCATTTTGACAATATTGGTATCACTGCCGAAGCCGGCGCCGGGTTGGGTTACATCATTGGCCACCAGCAGGTCCAGGTTCTTTTTCTCCACCTTCTGGAGGGCATTGGCTTCCAGATCTTCCGTTTCAGCCGCGAAACCCACCAGGATCTGCCGGGGTGCCTTCCGCAGTCCCAGTTCCGATAGGATATCCGGATTTCTGACCAGTTCCAGGATAAGGGAATCCGTCCCCTTTTTTATTTTCTGTTCCGCACAAACCACCGGGCGGTAGTCGGCCACCGCCGCGGCCTTCACCACCACATCCTGCTCCGCAAAGCGTTCCATTACAGCCCGGTACATCTCCCGGGCCGTTTCCACGGACACCAGTTCCACACCGGCGGGCGGCAACAGGCTGGTAGGAGCGGAAACCAGGGTTACCCGGGCACCCCGCTGAACGGCGGCCCTGGCCAGGGCGTAGCCCATTTTCCCGGAACTGCGGTTGGAAAGGTAACGCACCGGATCCAGGGGTTCCCTGGTTCCCCCGGCTGTAATGAGCACTTGCAAACCGGCAAGGTCGTCCCTGGTAAAAAATCCCTGGATATATTCCAAAATCTCCGCGGGCTCCCGCATACGGCCCCGCCCCTGGACGCCACAGGCCAGACGGCCATCCTCCGGTTCCAGTATATGCAGCCCCATCTCCCGCAACCGGGCCAGGTTGGCCTGCACGGCCGGGTGGCTGTACATCTGAGCGTTCATGGCCGGACAGAGGACCACCGGACAGTTAACGGCCAGAAGGGTGGTGCTCAGCAGGTCGTCGGCCAGACCGTGGGCCAGTTTGGCCAGGATGTTGGCCGTAGCCGGGGCCACCACCACCAGATCCGCCCGGCGGGCAAGCTCAATATGGGGAATGGGTCCGCCGGGCCCGGGATCAAAGATGCCGGTATGCACCGGTTGCCCGGTAAGGGCGGCAAAGGTCAGGGGACGGATAAATTCACCCGCAGCCCTGGTCATAATCACATGCACCACGGCACCGGCCCGGGTCAAAGCGCTGGCCAGTTCAGCGGTTTTATAGGCGGCAATACCGCCGGTTACGCCCAGGATCACCGACCTGCCCGCCAGCATTTCCTTCTCCTCCCCCGTCATTTCAATCCGTGCCTGGTCCGCCGGTAGCGGATCAAACCACGGCTCACCTCTTTCAATGCCCTGGTTACCGGTTTTTCCGCCGGAGCATTCTCCTCCCCTTCCATTTCCGTAATCTCCCTGGCCCTTTTAGCGGCTATGACCACCAGGGTATAACGGCTGTCCACCTTTTTCATCAGTTCATCCAGAGACGGCTGGTTCATGACAACCCTCCGAACCTTTCAAGTGTTCAAATGCCTTTATTCACCCGGCTTCAGCCCACCCAACTGGGGTCCAGTTTCACCCGCCGGGGCCGGCATTTTTCGGCGGTGAGAATGGCCTGGATGGTAACCACGGCTTCCGCCACCTGCCGGTTGATTACCACATAATCATAACGCTCCAGATATTGCAACTCGGTATCGGCCCACTGCAGGCGCCTTTCAATTTCTTCCATGGAATCGGTGCCCCGGCCTTTCAAACGGGCAGCCAGTTCCGCCCGGGAAGGGGGTAAAAGAAAAATCAATACCGCCATGGGAAACTTTTCCTTTACCTGCAGGCCGCCCTGCACGTCAATTTCCAGCAATACGTCTTCACCCCTGGCCAGGGCCTGTTGCACCGCCCTAACCGGCGTGCCGTAATAGTGGTTGTAAACCCTGGCCCACTCCAGCAATTCCTGCCCGGCCACCATATTTTTGAACTGCTCCTCGGAAACAAAAAAGTAATTAACCCCGTCCACTTCCCCGGAGCGGGGTTGCCTGGTCGTTGCGGAAACGGACAGGTGCAGTCCGGGTTGTTTCTCCAAAAGGACCCGGCAAACAGTTCCCTTGCCGGCCCCGGAGGGACCGGACAAAACCAGCAGCACTCCATCCATGGGACCATCACTCGGCCGGTTCTTCCACCGGAACCGGAACACTCTCCTTGTTTACCAGGCGGTGGGCCACCGTTTCGGGCTGAACGGCGGAAAGAATAACGTGATCGCTGTCCGTAATAATCACCGCCCGGGTGCGCCGTCCGTAAGTGGCATCCACCAGCATCCCCCGGTCCCTGGCCTCGTTGATAATGCGTTTGATGGGTGCCGATTCCGGGCTGACGATGGCAATAATGCGGTTGGCCGAAACGATATTGCCGAACCCGATATTGATCAGTTTAATTTCCATGGTTATCCCCTTTCCCACGGATTATTCGATATTTTGCACCTGCTCCCGGATTTTTTCCAGCTCGCTTTTCATCTCCACCACAGCCCGGCTGATTTCCTGGTCACCGGCCTTGGAGGCGATGGTATTTATTTCCCGGTGCATTTCCTGCAACAGAAAGTCCAGTTTACGCCCCACAGGCTCGGTTACATCCATGAATCCCCGAAACTGGGCCAGATGGCTGTACAGGCGCACCACCTCTTCGGTAATGCTGGAGCGTTCGGCAAAGATGGCCACCTCCATGGCCAGACGGGACTCATCCAGGGTCGTGCCCGGCATCCATTCGGCCAGCCGCTGGGTCAGGCGCTGGTGATATTCGGCGACCACCCGGGGTGCCCGGTCCTCAATTTGTTTTAAGATCAGGGCAATCCTGTCCAACCGCCCATCCATATCGGCCTTTAAGCGGGCACCCTCGGACCGGCGCATGGCCAGCAGTCCCTCCAGCGCCCCGTCAAGGGCCTCCTGAATCACCGGCCACCATTTCTCTACCTCTTCCTCCGGCTCCTCCAGAACCAGCACCCCCGGCAACCCCGTCAGGTGTTCCAAAGTAATGGAGCCTTTCAATCCCAGGATGGACTGCAGTTCCTCCATTGCCTTATAATACGATGCGGCCAGGCCTTTGTCAACTTTTACAACTTGACTTTTCTCCGCGCATTCTTCCATGGAAATATAACCATCCACCCGGCCCCGGGCAATGCGGGACTGGATCACCCTTCTGATCCGGTCTTCCAGGGAAACCATGTTCCGGGGCAGGCGTAAAAAAATCTCACCAAAACGGTGGTTCACCGCCTTTAGCTCCACGGTAAACCTTTTCCCCTGGCCGCTGGCTTCACCCCGGCCGAAGCCGGTCATACTCTTTAACAAAAACCCGTACCCCTTTCTAAAAAACACATTGTTAGGGAATACACCCGGCCCCGGGGCTTAAGCAAACAGCTTAAAGCAGGGGATTTTCAACGCCACCGGGACCGTTTTTGTTTCATTTAATCTCTTTCAACACCTGTTCAATGCGATCCAGCCCCTCGCGGATATTTTCCATGGAAGTGGCGTAGGAAAGGCGGAAGCACCGGTCATCGCCAAAAGCCACCCCCGGAACCACCGCCACCTTTACTTCATCCAGCAGAATTCCGGCCAGGTCGGTGGCTCCTTTGATGGTGTGATCCTTATACTGGCGGCCAATATAGCCGTCTATGGAAGGGAAGAGATAAAAAGCTCCTCCCGGCCGGTTGCAGTTAATGCCCGGTATGGCCTGCAGCCGTTCCAGCATATAATCCCTGCGCCGACGAAACTCCTCCACCATCTCCCCCACCGGTTCCTGGGTACCGGTGAGGGCGGCCACGCTGGCCGCCTGGGCAATGGAGGTGGGATTGGAGGTGGAATGGCTCTGTAAATCGGCCATGGCTTTGGCCACCGGCGCCGGGGCCGCTGCGTAACCGATACGCCAGCCCGTCATGGCGTAGGCCTTGGACATGCCGTTGATCACCACCGTTTGTTCTTTGAGCGCCGGGCTCAAGGAGGCAATGCTCACGTGCTCAAGACCGTCGTAAAGCAGTTTTTCGTATATCTCGTCGGAAATGACGATCAACCCGTGCTCCAGCACCGCATGGCCCAGGGCGGAAAGCTCTTCCCGGGTATACACCGCACCGGTGGGATTGCCCGGGGAGTTAATAATGACCATTCTGGTGCGCCGGTTGACCACCGACAGCAGTTCTTCCACCGTCAATTTAAAGCCATTCTCCTGCCTGGTTTGCACGATCACCGGCACGGCGCCGGCCAGCTTTATTTGCTCCAGGTAGCTGACCCAGTAAGGAGCCGGTAAAATCACCTCATCCCCCGGCTGCAACAGTACCTGCATGGCGTTGTACAGGGAATGCTTGGCCCCGGCGGAAACCACAATTTCTTCCGGCCGGTAATCCAAACCGTTGTCATTCCTTAGTTTGTCCACAATGGCCTGCCGTAACTGCATTGTTCCGGCCACCGGCGTGTACCTGGTCATGCCGGCCCGGATGGCGGCAATGGCCGCTTCCCGGATATGTTCCGGGGTGTCGAAGTCCGGTTCACCGGCGCCGAAATTAACCACCTTTTCGCCGGCGGCAATCATTTTTTTCGCCCGGGCGTCAATGGCCAGGGTGGGCGAGGGACTGATATTTTTGGCCCTTTCGGCCAGTCTCATGGCTTTTCACTTCCTGTTATAGATTAGAATTGGACAAAGCATTTACTTTTAGCACCGGCCTTCCAGGCCGGATACCCGGTGGATGGCCTTCGCCGTTATAATGCCCGCCAATGGGCACCACGGTTCATCCCGGTTTTGCGTCCCTAAAACCGTACCGGCCCGATGTTTTGTTTGATCCGTGTCACCGCTTCTTTAAGCCGGCCGGTATCCACGGTGAGGGACATGCGGAAATAACCGGCTCCGTTGGGGCCGTAACCAGTGCCGGGGGTGATCACCACCGAGGCCTTTTCCAAAACCAGTTCGGCGAAAGACTCGCTGGTGTGCCCGGCCGGCACGGGAGCCCAAACGTAAAAGGTGGCTTTGGGTTTTGTCAGTGACCAGCCAAGGGAATTGAACCCGTCCACCAGGATGTCCCGCCGCTCCCGGTAGACGGCGTTCACCCGGTCCACAACCTCCCGGGGACCCTGCAAACCGGCCATGGCCGCATACTGAACGGCCTGGAACTGGCCGGAATCCAGGTTTGACTTCAAACGTCCCAGGGCTTCGATCACCTCCCGGTTGCCGGCGGCCCAGCCAATGCGCCACCCGGTCATGTTAAAGGGCTTGGACACGGAACTGAATTCAATGCCCACCTCTTTGGCCCCAGGCACCTGGAGAAAACTGGCGGGGCGGTAGCCGTCGTAGGCCACTTCCGAGTAGGCGGCGTCATGGCAGACCAGTATTTCATACTCCCGGGCAAAACGCACCACTTCGGCAAAGAAGGATTCTTCGGCCACGGCGCCGGTGGGGTTGTTGGGGTAATTCAGGAACATCATTTTGGCCCTTCTGGCTATTTCCACAGGGATATCCGCCAGGTCGGGCAGGAACCCCTTTTCCGCCTTCAACGGCAGGTAATAGGGCATTGCCCCGGCCAGGATGGCCCCGCCGGCATAAACGGGATAACCCGGGTCCGGCACCAGCACCGTATCCCCGGGGTTGAGATAACACCAGGAAATATGGGCGATGCCCTCCTTGGAACCAATGAGGGCAACCACCTCATTTGAAGGGTCCAGCTCAACGCCAAAACGCCTTTTATACCAGTCGGCCACGGCCCGGCGGTAGCTGAGCATGCCCACCGAGGAGGGGTACTGGTGGTTGGCCGGGTTCCGGGCTTCCCTGATCAGCTCCTGGACGATGTGGTCCGGGGTGGGCAGGTCCGGATCGCCTATACCCAGGCTGATGATATCCACGCCGGCCGCCCGCTTTTCTTCAATCAGCCGTTCAATGCGGGCAAAAAGATAGGGAGGTAAATTTTTAATCCGCTGTGCCTGCTCAAAATGCAAAACTAAAACCTCCTTAATAATGATCATTAATCGTTGGCCGTCGGATTCAAGCAGCCAGCGGCCAAAGACAATCGAGGGCTTACAAGCAATTCCTTTTGCCCTTGTGTAATAAGCTGGTTCCATTGAAATACCGGGTAGATTTAACTTGCTTTATGGACTTCATTATTATTGAAATGTTCCCATGAAAATACCAGGCAAAAGGACACCGGTCTATAAACAAACTTCCATAAGTTCGGTATCGCCTGCAGGACATAAGGCGGATTAACATGTTGTTTGTTCACACGGTATTTCCCCGCAGAAAACCTCTTCGGCAGGGCCGGTCATGTATAAATGCCCGTCGGCGGCCCATTCAATGAACAGGGTTCCTCCGGGCAGATGAACATGAACTGATCGTCCGGTATGGTTGTTCAAAACGCAGGCCACCGTGGTAGCGCAGGCACCGGTGCCGCAGGCCAGGGTGGGACCGGCTCCCCGTTCCCACACCCGCACTTTAACTTCCCCATCGTTTAAAACCTGCACAAATTCCACATTGGTTTTACGGGGGAAGAAAGGGTGTTTTTCCAGCCCGGGGCCCAGCCCGCCCAGATCCACCTGTTCCACATCGGGAACAAAAAGAACACAGTGGGGATTACCCATGGAGACGGCGGTTATGTAAAAAGTCTGCCCATCCAGCACCAGGGGCTCATTAACCACTTTCCCCGGCGGACCGATCATGGGGATTTCCCGCCGCTCCAACCGGGGTGGACCCATATCCACCCGCACCGCTTTCACTTTACCCCCTTCGGTTAGCAGGCGGGGTATCATTACACCCGCGCCGGTTTCCACCCGGATTTCTTCCCGGTGCATGCCGCCCCGTTCATAAAGATATTTGGCCACGCAGCGGATGGCATTACCGCACATTTCCGCCTCGCTACCATCGGCATTGATAATTCTCATGTGCACATCGGCCTGCCGGGAGGGCTGGATCAAGACCAGGCCGTCGGCGCCGATGCCGAACTGGCGGTGGCATAACCGGCGGGCCGCTGCCGGCAGGTCTTCCCCCGGCGGCCATTCCTGATTGAACAGATCAACCAGGATAAAATCGTTGCCCAGGCCGTGAACCTTGTAAAAACGCAACGCAAAGCCTCCCTTTATTGGTCGTTATATTGGTCGTTGATGTTGGTCATTGGATTTGAACCCGGGAAAATAAAACCATGGGCAATCATCCCCGGGGGGTCCGGCCCCTGGTCACCACGCTCCGGCAGTTGGTGGTTAAATGGTTATTCCGAATACCTTTTGTGAATATTTTTACCATCATCCACCAAACTATGAGCGGGCGGGGATTGAGTTAGTATTTCGCTCCTTTGGCCGGTTTTCCTGCAAAAAAATCAAATTTCCTCCCTGTCACTTTATTTTTGAGTTTTTCCACCATAATATTTTCAATAATAAAGCAGGCCGGGTTCTTGCCCGGACCCAAACCCTTTCGGGAAAGGGCAGGAAATTACCGGCCGGTACAATCAAACTTTTAGATACAGGACCTTCTCCCTGGCCCGCAGCTGCATGTGCCGGAAAATGGTATTGGCCAGTGGTGGTGCCAGGGATACCAGCAGGATAATTATCCACTGGTAAACATCCAGGGGCCGGGTATGGAACACCGGCCGCAAAAAGGGCACATAGTTTACAGCCAGCTGCAGGACCATGGAACAAAATACAGACAGCAGCAGGTAGGGGTTGGAAAACAGTCCCACTTCCCAGATGGAATGATGCTCGGAACGGCAGGTAAAGACAAAGAATAGCTGGGAAAAAACCAGGACGTTAAAAGCCATGGTCCGGGCCAGCTCCAAGGAGCCGTGCCCCCGGTGGCAGGCCCAGGCAAAAACCAGCAGGGTGGAAAGGCCGATGACCATGCCGCTGCCCAGGGTGCGCCAGGCCAGGCCGTGGGCAAAAATGCTTTCCCGCGGATGGCGGGGACGCCGGTACATGATATCGGGATCCGCCGGATCCACTCCCAGGGCCATGGCCGGCAGGCCGTCGGTAACCAGGTTCATCCATAAAATCTGGATGGGCACCAGGGGCAGGGGCAGGCCGGCCAGCACGGCCAGAAACATCACCAGCACCTCACCCACGTTGCAGGAAAGCAGGTAGCGAATGAACTTGCGGATGTTGTCATAAATACCCCGCCCCTCTTCCACGGCCGCCACAATGGTGGTAAAGTTATCGTCGGCCAGGACCATGGCTGAGGCTTCCTTGGTCACGTCCGTGCCGGCAATACCCATGGCAATGCCGATATCGGCTTCCTTCACCGCCGGGGCATCATTTACCCCGTCGCCGGTCATGGCCACCACATGGCCGGCATTCTTCAACGCCCGCACTATACGCACCTTGTGCCGGGGGGATACCCGGGCATACACCGCTACCTGCGGCGCCAGGCGGCACAACTCCTCGTCGCTCAGCCCGTCCAGTTCGGCCCCGGTTAAAATCTGCCCTTCCCGCCCTAAAAGGCCCAGTTCCCGGGCCACGGCCGCAGCCGTCAGCCGGTGGTCGCCGGTAATCATCACCGCCTTGATACCCGCCCGCCGGCAGCGCTGTACGGCGGCGGCCGCCGCCGGCCGGGGCGGATCGATCATTCCCGCCAGTCCCACAAAGATCAGGTCCCGTTCAACGCTGGATTCTGTAAATTCCCCCATGCCGGCAGGCAGCCGGCGCCAGGCCAGGGCCAGCACCCTTAAGGCAGCGGAAGCCATTTCCCCATTCTGCTTTAGTATTTCCTCCCGGTCCCGGGGAGACAGGGGCACCACCCGGCCCTGCCGGTAGTGATGGGTACACAGTTCCAGGATCACATCCGGTGCCCCCTTGACATAGGCGGCCAGGGAACCATCTTTATGGCGGTAGACCACAGTCATCCGCTTGCGTTCGGAATCGAAGGTAAACTCCCCTTCCCTTTTTTCCTGCCGTTCCAGTTCTTCCCGCCAGACACCCCCCTTGGCCGCCATCACCAGCAGTGCTCCTTCCGTAGGATCGCCGTGGATGGACCAGGCGGGCGATTTCCGGCCCGGGCCGCGGAATAAACCACCGATGGGTATCTCGCCCCGGGTGAGGACGGCGTTGTTGCACAGGGCGGCTATTTTGAAAAATAACTGCCTTTCCCCGGCAGCGGGTGAAAGGGACGTAATAATGTCACCCCGGGGCTCATAGCCTTCGCCGGTGATTTCCATGGCATGCCAGCCCACCAGTGCCCGGCGGACGGTCATTTCATTCTGGGTCAGCGTCCCGGTCTTGTCGGAACAGATCACTGTGGCACAGCCCAGGGTTTCCACCGCCGGCAATTTACGAATAATGGCCCGGCGGCGGATCATCCGCTGTACGCCAATGGCCAGGGCCACCGTAACAATGGCCGGCAGTCCTTCGGGGATGGCGGCCACCGCCAGGCTCACCCCGGCCAGGAACATCTCATAAAGGGGTTCACCGCGATATACACCCACCAGCACCACCAGGGCGCAAACGAAAAGGCAAAGGGCCACCAGCCACCGCCCCAGCTGGCCCAGGCGGCGCTGCAGGGGCGTTTCCTCGCCGCCCGCTTCCTGGATTAAGCCGGCAATCCTGCCCATCTCCGTGGCCATACCGGTGGCCACCACCAGGC
>NZ_WHYR01000074.1 GCF_009428905.1 Desulfofundulus thermobenzoicus
CGGTTTTCCGGGGGAAGGGGGGTGGGAACAATGTGGGAAGATGCCGTGAATGGGGGAAAAAGCTCCGGAACCGGTGACACCCGGAATAAATCTGAACCGGGAGGGATACCGCCGTCCGGTGCCGGTGATACCCCGCAGCCGGCGGAAGGCAGTGCCGGGGGGACTAAGGAAATGCCGCCCCCCGGAAGTGGGGATACAGGAGCCGGCCGGGGTCGGCGGAACTTTATCTGGAAAGGTGCCGTTTACCGCCTGCGCCGCCGTATATGGTCCCTCCTGATCGGCCTGCTGGTGATGGTGGTGATCCTGGCTGCCGGCACAAAGGCTGTCATATCTTACACTGACCGTCCGGAATTTTGCCTCAGCTGTCACGTCATGGAACCCCAGTATGAAACCTGGTTCCATTCGTCCCATCGCCAGGAGGCGGCCTGCAGCGACTGCCATGTGCCCCATCAAAACCTGGCGGCCAAGCTGGTGGGCAAGGGCATTGACGGTACCCGGGACTTTTACCTCTTTTACACCAACCAGGTGCCGGATCCCATTCATCTCAGCAGCCGGGGCGGCCGGATCGTACGGGAAAACTGCCTGCGCTGCCACGGTGATCTCATGTCCAATGTGATTGATCATGAGGACCGGGATTGCTGGGAATGTCACCGTACAGTGCCCCACGGGGAAGGGACACGACAGTTGATTAACCAGTCTTGAAAACCTAACCTGGGGAACTCCCTGGTGGTTCCGGGCAGTGGGCAGGTTTCCGGAACAGCAGTTTCGTTCTGGGGGCAACTGCCCGGGGTGCCGGTACATATTGCCGGACACATTTTTACCCTCAAGCTGCTGCAGCGGGTAATGGGCTGCACGATAAAGCCGGGGTTACCCCGGCTGCGAAAGGAGGAGAATACCTTGCAGAAAACCTGGTGGGCCTGGCTGCCGGTTATGATTTTATTATTGCTGGCCGGATGTGCCCCGCCCAGGGCGGAAATGGTCAAAACGGCTTCCATCCCTCCCGGGGAAGTGGACCCTGCCGTTTGGGGAAAGGTCTACCCCCTGGAATACGATAGCTTCATGATGACGAAGGAGGGGGGGCAGGGCGAAAGCAAGTACAAGGGTTCGGAGCAGAAGGACAAATTGAGTGAATATCCTTTCCAGCTGGTGCTGCTGGAGGGATGGGGTTTTGGTATTGAATTCAACGAACCCCGGGGCCACGTCTACATGCTCAAGGACCAGCTGGATATTGATCCGTCCCGGCGCAAGGCAGGGGGCGTATGCCTTTCCTGCAAGTCCCCCTATGCGCCGCAGTTGAAGGAGCAAATGGGCCCGGCCTACTTCCAGGAGCCCTATGACCGGGTGCATGCCATGATCCCGCAGAATCATGCGGAACTGGGGTTGTCCTGCGTTGACTGTCATGACCCGGCCAATATGGATTTGCAGTTGAGCCGCTGGTTCGTAAACGATGCCCTGAAAGCCCTGGGTAAGGATCCGGCGGGTTTAACCAGGCAGGAAAAGCGCACCATGGTTTGTGCCCAGTGCCATAACACCTACGTCATTCCCAAGGATCAGAACATGAAGTCAGTGGGTCTCTTCCTGCCCTGGCAGAAATCCCAGTGGGGTCACATCACCATAGAAGACATTGAAAGCGTAATCAAGTCCGACCCGGCCAATCTGGAGTGGAAGAACACCCCCACCGGGATCAAACTGGGTCACATCCGTCACCCGGAGTTTGAGCTGTATTCCAACGGCAGTGTCCACTGGCGGGCCGGGGTGGCCTGCGCCGACTGCCATATGCCCTACGAGCGGGTGGGCAGCAGCAAGATTTCTTCCCACCATGTGCAGAGCCCGCTGAAAGATAACATGAAGTCCTGCACCCAGTGCCACAACCAGAGTCCGCAGTGGCTGCGGGATCAGGTGATCCTGATTCAGGACCGGGTGAATAATATGTATACCCGGGCCGGCAACGCCGCCGCCCAGGCGGCCAAGGCCATCGAACTGGCCAACAAGACGGCCGGGGTGGATCAGGAATTGCTGAACCAGGCCAGGCAGTTATACGAAAAGGCCTATTACCGGGTGACCTTCATTGGTGCCGAAAACAGTATGGGCTTTCACAACCCGGAAGAAGCCTTACGCGTTCTGGGCGACGGGCTGCATTACGCCGACCAGTCTTTGATGAAAGCCCGGGAAGCTCTGGTGAAAGCGGGGGTACAGGTGCCGGACAAATTTGACCTGGAACTTTCCAGGTACGCCAAACGGGGTACCAAAGGCGTCCCCTATAAGCCGGAAGAAAACCTGGAGTTTACCTTTGACGGAACAAAGTAATTCATAAAAGTAAAGAACTCCCCTGTAAAATCGGGGGAGTTCTTCATTATGGTGCAATGAAAGATTCAGCCCTGCTCCTGACCTCCAGCGGTTCTGGTCATTTTTTCGATGGCCTCCCGGTTGCTGCGTACCATCTGGGCAATTTCTTTGGCCGACTGGGAAGATCTTTCCGCCAGTTTGCGTACCGCCTGGGCCACCACCGCAAAGGTACGGCCGTGTTCCCCGGCCCGGGCCGCCTCAATGGAAGCGTTTAATGAAAGCATGTTGGTTTGCTCGGCGATCTCGGCAATCACTTCAGCCACCGAACCGATGTTCTTCTGGAAGGAAATAAGCTGCTGCAGCTGGTCGGTGATATAATTTTCAATGGCCAGCTGCATGTCCAGGTTGAGCCGCTTCAGAAAGGCTCCGGCGGCGGTGCAAAAGGCTTTAAGGTCGTCCCGGTGGTGTTCCTGCAGGATGCGCAGGATTTCATTGACGTAAATCTGATAGGCTCCCAGGTACCATTTGGGATACAGGGCAATTTCCCGGTGTTTTTTGCCGATGAACAGGCGCCGGGCTATGTACTGGTCGTCTATCTTACTGTCAGTCAGGCTGATGAAATATGCTTTTTGGGTTTCCATCAGCCGGGGCACGGTACTGTGTTTTTCAATCAGCTGTTTCAAATAGGGATACAGCAGGAGATGGTCGTAGAAAACCCGGACCACCCGGTCTGCCTCCCGGGAGAAAAGATCCCGGTAACTGCCCATCAGCCGGAGATCTTCCGCGGTTATCTCTAAATAGGCCACCTGGTCACGGCGGAAAGATGAAGAAAGGGAGATCAAATTTTCTGTATTTTCTGCAGCGGGTGGACTCACAGCTGTTCCTCCCTGGTTTTCTTTTTAAATCTATTTCGTCACGGCCCGTATTAAATCCTTCTCTTATCCGGCTGGCAGGGCAAGTTTTTCTGCGATAAAAAAAACCTCCGGTTGCCCGGAGTGGGAAAAACATCTGGTCAATGGTTACAGGAGTGATCGTGCCCGTGATCGCAGAGGACGTCCCGGCTGACCAGGTCGCCCCGGGCGTAGGCCCGGGCCACTTCCTCCACGCCGCCGCTGGCGCCCGTGAGCACCCGTATGCCGTACTGCTGCAGGGCTTCCACCGCCCTGGGGCCGATGCCGCCCAGGATCAGGGTGTCCACCCCTTTGTTTTTGAACAGTTCGGCCAGCCCTTCGTGATTATGCTGCAGGGAGGCGGTGGAGACCGTCTCCCGGTTCCGGATCTGTTCCCCGTCCATTTCAAAAATGACAAATTCCCTGCTGCGGCCGAAGTGCTGGTTCACCCGGCCGTTTTCGGTGGGAAGGGCTATTCTCATTTTGTTTTCACGCTCCTTTTACTCCTTTTTTCTCCGCACTTTTCACCACGGCATCAACCAGTGGTTCCAGATTTTGCAGGGAGGCGCCTTCATAATCTTCGATATGACCGGCATCACCCATTTCAGCCAGCTGCGGGTCTACGGGCAGTACGGCCAGCACCGGCAGTCCGGTCTTTCTGGCCGCCTCCTCCACATGGCCGGGGCCGAAGAGGCGGATCTGTTCGCCGCAGTGGGGGCAGGCCAGGTAGCTCATGTTTTCCACCAGTCCCAGGATGGGGATACCGGCCTGGCGGGCCATTTTGATGTTCTTTCTGACCACCATGGTGGCCAGGTCCTGGGGAGAGGATACCACCACCACGGCGTCCAGGGGCAGGGACTGCATTACGGTCAGGGGTACGTCCCCGGTGCCCGGCGGCATGTCCACAATCAGGTAGTCCAGCTCACCCCAGGCCACGTCGGTCCAGAATTGCTTGACGGCACTGGAAAGAATGGGCCCCCGCCAGATTACCGGGTCGTCTTCCTGCGGCAATAAGAGGTTTAAGGACATGATCTGCAGGCCCTTTAATGTTCTGGCCGGTAGAAGATATTTAATAAACTGTTCCGGGCGGTCGATCACACCAAAGAGCTTGGGGATACTGGGCCCGGTGATATCGGCGTCCAGTATGCCCACCTTGTATCCCCGGCGCTGCAGGGCCACGGCCAGCAGGGCACTGACCGATGATTTGCCCACGCCGCCCTTACCGCTCATGACGGCAATTACATGCTTGATGTCGCTGGCCTCGTTCTGGGGCAATACGGTGGTTCCGGGGCATTGTTCCGGATTACAGCGCCCCGTGTCCTTGTCCTTGCAGGTTGTGCACTGGGTTTTGTTCTCCGCCATAACTCCCTCGCCTCGCTCCAGTTTTTTTGACACAAGTTTATCATATTCTATCCTGGGAAGCCGGATTCCTTCCGCCATTAAGCATAAGTATAGACTTAATTTCATCCCATAAAGCCAGCAGGGAATCCACCACCGGGCCGGAACCATCCTGCACCACCGGCCGGGCGTTTTTCACTGCTTCCATAACCCTTTCGTCATAGGGCAGGCGGCCAATTACCGGAATCCGGCGCTTTGCACAGATCACCTCCACAGCCCGGGTATTTTCTGGATCCAGATCCCATTTGTTGATGCAGACAGCCGCCTGGCAGTGAAAATGTTCCACCAGGTTCAGCACCCGCTCCAGGTCATGTTTTCCGGACAGGGTGGGTTCGGTCACCACCAGGGCCAGGTCCGTCCCGGACAGGCAGGAAATCACCGGGCAGCCCACACCGGGCGGGCCGTCGGTGATGATCAGCTCCCGCCCTTCTTCCTCCGCCAAACGGCGGGCTTCCTGCCGCACCGCCGCCACCAGTTTTCCCGAGTTATCCTCGGCCACCCCCAGACGGGCGTGGACCAGGGGGCCGTAACGGGTGGCGGAAAGAAATATGTGGCCGGCAACATGATCCACCATCTCTATGGCCTTCCGGGGGCAGGCATGGTAGCATACCCGGCATCCTTCACAGAGGGTGGGCTGGACGGCATACCCGGGGCCGATGGCGTTAAAACGGCACAGGTGCAGGCACAAACCGCAGCCCAGACACCGTTCGCTGTCGATTCTGGCCCTGGCCATTCCCCGGAAAGGAGTGGTCTCCTTTACAGCCGGCTGCAGCAGCAGGTGCAGGTTGGCCGCATCCACATCACAGTCGGCCATTACTTTGTTGGGGGCCAGTACGGCCAGGCTGCCGCTGACGGTGGTTTTCCCCGTGCCGCCCTTGCCGCTGAGTACTACCAGTTCGCGCAACGGTGGTCCACCCCCCTTTTTAAAAAAGAAAGCAGGGACAGGAAATGGGCCTTCCATTCCGGCCGTACGGTTACGGCCGGGATGCCCCGGGCATAGGCGGCGGCCACGGAACGGTCATGGGGCAGTTGCAAAAGCAGGGGCAGGTTTCGGGAAGAACAAAACTCCCGGACCGGATCATCATTGCCGTCGGAACGGTTGACAATCACCCCGCAGGGCACCCTTAACTGTGTGGCCATTTCACAGGCCAGTTCCAGGTCATGCAGGCCAAAGGGTGTTGGTTCGGTGACCAGCAGGCAGAAGTCGGCGCCCTCCACTGCCCGGATCACCGGGCAGGAGGTGCCCGGCGGGGCATCGATGATGTTCAGGACGCCCGAGCGGGCCCTTTCCTTCACTGCCTGAATGAGGGGAGGGCTGATGGCTTCCCCGATGTTCAGCCGGCCGTTTACAAAATCAATTTCCCCGCTTTTCCCTTCCTCCACCCGGCCGATGGCCCGCCACCCGGGGGAAACGGCTTCTTCCGGGCAGAAATGCCAGCACCCGCCGCAGCTGTGACACAGGTGGTTAAAAACCAGCACCTCCCCGGGCAGGACAACCAGGGCATTAAAGGCGCAAACTTCCGCACAACGGCCGCAAAAGGTGCATTTTTCCCGGTTAATTACCGGTTCACTGACCCGCACCGTTTCGCTCCTCTGCCAGGCGGGTTTGAGCATGAGGTGTCCATTGGGTTCTTCCACATCGCAGTCCAGGTAGATTACCCTTTCCTTCTCCGCCGCCACCAGGGCCAGGCTGCTGGCCACGGTGGTTTTACCCGTGCCCCCTTTGCCGCTGGCCACCGCGATGATCATCTCCCGCCCCTTCCCCTTCCTGTGGCGGCATGTTTGGGAGAATTGGCCCGGCTGAGCAGGGGTAACCGCCCCTGCCGGCAGGCATTCAGGCTCTCCCGGACCGTGCCGCTGACACCCCCGTATACCTGGATGCCCGCCCTTAAGAGTACCTCCATGGCATTGGGGCCGATCTGGCCCACCAGTACGGCCTGCACTCCCCGGTTGACCAGCAGTTGTGCCGTTTGCACACCGGCACCGCCGCTGGACTGGTTTCCCGTGTTGGGCAGCGCTTCCCAGTTATCCCCGTCCGTATCGGTCAGGATGAAATAGGGGCAGCGGCCGAAACGGGGTTCCACCGGGGCATCCATATGATCCTTTTGAGCGGAAATGGCTACTTTCAGCGGATATCCCCCCAGTGCAAAATGGAATAAAGTTCATTAACATTTTATTTCTATTATTGACGTATGTCAATATTTTGGCTAAAAATTTTTTGTAGTGGGGCGAGCCGCCGGTTGGGGCAGGCGTTTTGGGGGAATCCATGTGAAATAACCAATACCGGATTTAAACAGACATAATCTCAGTATTTGCCCGATAAAGGCTGAATATTGCCATTCATAATAATTGCTCTAAAACAAGCCCTCTGGTAAAGTAGTAACGATATACATAGTTTTAACCGGGGGGAGGAAACTGTGTGGAAGCTATAGCTGCAAGCAAACTGGATCCCGGATTCATGAGTGAAGTTATTTCCAAATTTAGAACAGACAAACAGCCGACAGACCTCTATAACTGCCTTACCTGCGGCATGTGCAGCGCCGGCTGCCCTTATAACGGTGTGCACGACCATGCGGACCCGCGCAAGTTCATCCGCCAGGTGTTGCTGGGGATGAAAGAAGAGGTGCTGTCGTCTACTTTTATCTGGGCCTGCACCATGTGCGGGCGGTGTACCTTCCAGTGCCCCATGAATGTGGATATTGCCGGCCTGGTAAGAACCATCCGCAGTCCCAAAAACTTCGGCCTGAAGGCCCCGGGGTTTTTGCAGGACGTGGTGGATGCCCAGATCCGCACCGGCAACCAGATGGAAGTAACCAGGGAAGATTACCTGGAAACCCTGGAGTGGATGGAGGAAGAGCTGCAGCAGGAAGTGGGGGACCCCAACGCCAGGATACCCGTGGACAAAGAAGGGGCGGAGTTTGTCTTCATGTGGGACCCCCGGGAAATCAAATATTATCCCCAGGATGTGCAGAACATTGCCAAAATCATGTGGGCAGTGGGGGCCGACTGGACCGTCAGCAGCCGCTGGTGGGACGCCACCCATTACGCCCTGTTTAATGGCGATGATGAGGATTCAACCACCATGGTCAAACGCACCATGGAGGAGTTTGAGCGGTTGAAGGTAAAAGCAGTGGTCATTACCGAATGCGGACATGCCTTCCGGGCGCAAAGCTGGGGGCGTAAAGTGTGGCTCAACGGCGCCACCTACCCGGTGATCAGTTTTGTGCAGTTGCAGGCCAAGTGGATTAAAGAAGGGCGCATTAAACTGGATCCCACCAGGAACCCGGACCGGGTGACCTTCCACGATCCCTGCAATCTGGTGCGCAAGGAAGGGGTGGTGGAAGAGCCCCGCTATTGCCTGCAGCAGGCAGTGATGGATTTCAAAGAAATGTGGCCCAACCGCCAGTACAACTATTGCTGTGGGGGGGGCGGCGGCCTTCTGGCCATGGGCAAGGAAATTTATCCCTACCGGATGGCCAAGGGCAAGCTGAAGGCGGAACAAATCAAGGCCACCGGCGCCAAGATCGTGGTTTCCCCGTGCCATAACTGTTATGACCAGTTAAATGATATCATTAAGTACTATAAACTGGACTGCAAGGTAAATCACATCCATCACCTGGTGGGGAACGCCATGATTCTACCGGGCAAGGAGGAGCGGGAAGCGCTGGCCGGAAGGTCGGTTCTGGAAGGGTTTATTTAAACGGCCTCATTAAAAAGGGGACAGGCTACTTTTTTCCGGTTTTAGAAAAGTAGCCCGTTCTTTTTTTTTTCAAGGGGCCTGTCCTTTTTTTGAAACCTCCTTGCTGATGCTGGCGGAACCACCGGTAAAATCGGGGAACAGATTAATAGCTTTATTGCCGGGCTGAACGCCCGGTATTTTTTTAGCTTTAACTGATCAATTAAGTTTCGGATAAGTTTCGGAAGGAGTGCTGGTTTTGAACCTGCGCTAAATAACAAATGTTCAATTAAATATAGCCATATTTTCATTATTTGCCTGAAAAAGAAAAAATTCAGGGATATTTAACATTTGCTCAAATCGTCAGCATTCTGATAAAGTAGAAATGATTTACCAAAGGCGAAAAAGAAAAGGCAGGTGGTTTCCCGGGCGAAGACTTAAAAATTGCGAATGGGAGAAAGCATAGGGCGGTGTGCATCTTCGCTAAAAGCGCCTGTTTTTATTGAAGGAGGTCAGATTAATGCCAAGGTTTAGAGATCCCGGTTTGACCAGCCGGCCCTCGGACAGGACCCCCCGGGTGATCGATCCCAAAAGCATCAAGCGTTCCGTGGACCCGGCCGTGCTGGAAATGATTGATGTGGCCAGTGAGCGGGGGGTAACCACTGCCTTTGACCGGGTGGTGGCGCAGCAGCCCCAGTGCCAGTTTGGTTACCGGGGTATATGTTGCCGTTTTTGTATGATGGGACCCTGCCGGATTAAGGCGGAGGAAGGACCGGGCAGCCGGGGCATCTGCGGCGCCAATTCCTGGACCATCGTTGCCCGCAGTGTAGGCTTGATGATCCTGACCGGTTGCGCCTCCCACGCCCAGCACGGCAACCACATGGCCCACGTGCTGCACATGATTGCGCACGGGGAAGCACCGGATTATACCATTAAGGACCCGGACAAACTGGTCCGCCTGTGCAGGCAACTGGATATTCAAACCGAGGGGAAGGATACCCTTACCCTGGCCGGGGAGTTTGCCGCAAAGGCCCGGGAAGACTTCAGCCGGCTTAAGGGCGAGGGGGAATCCGTCTGGACGGTGAAGAAACAGATAGCCCCACGCATTGAAAGATATAGGAGCCATATGGTCATGCCCCACGGCATTCATGCCACCATTTCCGATTTGGTGACCCAGGCCCACGTGGGTATGGATAACGACCCGGTGAACCTGGTCTTCAGCGCCGTCCGGGTCGGGCTGGCGGACCTGGCCGGCAAGTGGATTGCCACCGATATCTCCGACGTGGTTTTCGGCACACCCCAGCCGGTGGTCAGTGAAGCAAACATGGGCGTATTGAAGCCCGATCAGGTGAATATAATTGTGCACGGCCACAATCCCCTGTTAAGTGAAATGATTGTGGCTGCAGCCCGGGAGCCGGCAATGGTGGCGGAGGCCAGAGCAGCCGGTGCGGCGGGAATCAACCTGGCCGGCATTTGCTGTACCGGCAATGAGGTGCTCATGCGCCAGGGCGTTCCCATTGTGACCTCCTTCTCCTCCCAGGAACTGGCCATCTGTACCGGTGCGGTGGATGCCATGGTGGTGGACGTACAGTGCATCATGCCCGGTTTAAATACGGTGGCCCAGTGTTTCGGCACCAGACTGATCACCACTTCCGATATAGTGAAAAACCCCGGTACCATGCATATCGACTATCAGGAAGCCCGGGCCATGGAAAACGCCCGGGAAGTGATCCGCCAGGGCATTGAAGCCTTCAAGGAGCGGGGCAGCCGTCCGGTGCACATTCCCAATGTGAAGAACAAAGTGGTGGCGGGCTGGAGTCTGGAAGCCATCTTTGCATTATTTAAAACCGTAAACCCGGACAAACCCGTGCGGGTGCTTAACGAGGCCATTCTTTCCGGTGAATTGAAGGGCGTCATCCTCATGGCCGGTTGCAACAACCTGAAAACTTTCCAGGACCAGGCCCATATTGAAATTGCCAGAGCCATGCTTAAAAATGATGTATTTGTCATTTCCACCGGTTGCCATGCCCAGGCCTGCGCCAAGGCGGGATTGATGGATCCGGCCAGAGTGGATGAACTCTGCGGCCCGGGGCTGAAGAAATTCTATCAGCGGATCGGTGAAAAGGCCGAGCTGAAATACGGCCTGCCTCCCGTATTCCATATCGGATCTTGTGTGGACAACTCCCGGGCGGCGGAATTGCTGATGCTGATGGCTGAAGACCTGGGTGTGGACACGCCCAAGGTACCCTTTGTCGCCTCAGCCCCGGAGGCCATGAGCGGTAAGGCTACCAGTATTGGTACCTGGGCGGTGACCATCGGCCTGCCCACCCATGTGGGCACCATGCCGCCGGTGGAAGGTTCGGATTTGATTTACAGCATCCTCACCCAGATTGCCGGCGATGTTTTCGGCGGTTACTTCATTCTGGAGCCGGACATCGAGGTGGCCATACAGAAGCTGCTCAATGCCCTGGAGTACAGGACCTGGAAGCTGGGCGTGCACCGTCAGGTGGCTGAAGACTTTGAAACCGCCCTCTGTCAGAACTGGTAGACCAGGGCCGACGGGGAAGGAGGGGAAAAAATGGCCGAAGCCATTGGTGAAGTGATTAATTTCGACCAGATCTTTGAAGGGGTAATAGAACCGGGTAAAGAACCAAAGAGGCTATTTAAAGAGGCCTACGAAGGAGCCATTACAGCGGTCAGCTATGCGGAAATTCTGTTAAACCAGGCCATTCGGA
>NZ_WHYR01000075.1 GCF_009428905.1 Desulfofundulus thermobenzoicus
GGGGTGGAGGGGGGCGGGGCGAATATGCGCTCCGTCCTGCTTTCGGTCATGGTGGTGGCGGTGGTCCTGTGGGCCAGCCTTAAAGGCCGCCCCTTTACCCGCAGCATAGCAGTGCTCATTGGCATCACTGCCGGCTGGCTGGCGGCCCTGCTCCTGGGTCTGGCCCCCGGCATACCCTGGGCCACCTCCACCGCGGTACAATTACCCCGGCTTTTTGCCTGGGGGCCGCCTACCTTTGACGCCGGCATTATCTTTACCTCCGTCATGACCGGCCTGCTGGTTTTAAGCAACCTGGTGGCCAGCATCCTGGCCATGGAAAAAACCACCGGGCAAAAGCTGTCCCGGCGGGTTTATGACCGGGGGGTGGCCCTCACCGGCGTTTCCGATGTGATGGCCGGGGTGGGGGCCACGGTGGGATTTGTACCCTTTTCCGCCGGGGCGGCCCTGGTGGGCATGACCCGGGTGGCTTCCCGCCTGCCCTTTATTCTCTTTTCCGTCATAATGGCCCTCATGGGGCTGGTCCCGCCGGTGGGCGCCCTTTTATCCTCCATACCCGTGCCGGTGGGCTATTCGGTGCTCATGGCCTCCTTCTGCCAGATGGTGGGCTTCGGCCTGCGGGACTATTTGCAATTAAAACTGGACAACCGGGATTTCTATGTGGTGGGGTTGACCCTGCTCTTCGGTACGGGGTCCATGATGCTGCCCCCGGAGGTGCTGGCCGGCATGCCCGCCACGGCCCGCTACTTGCTGGGCAACGGCTTTTTAAGCGGCATGCTGCTGTGCATTTTACTGGAACACCTTTTCCTGCCGGCCCGGTTCTTTGCTTCCGGAAGCAATACGGCCCGGGGCAAAGAAAAAAGAAGGGCCGGGAGCTTTTTTCAATGAAAGAGATCCCGAAAGGCATGGTATTGTTTTCCCTCTCAATAAGATAATGGGCCTTGCGTGCATTAGGCAGGTTATCTGCAAAAAAATTTTTACCCCGGGCAGGATTTCCTTTTATAGTGGAGAATGAATATTCCTATAAAGGGCAGGTTGTTTAGCAAACAGGTGTCAGGAAGGCACCGCTAACTGCCCGCTGGAAAAGACAGCTGAAGCAACGGCGAACGCTTGACCACGGAGGTCTATCCCAGGGATAAGGCCGGGTGGTCATTTTTATTTTCCCGGCCGGGTCAACATTAAAGGAGGCGGTTTTTATGCATATCCCCGATGGATTCCTGGATCCCAAGATCTGGGTAAGCGCCAGTGCCATAAGCGCCGGAGCGGTGGCCACGGCAGTGACAAAGACCAGGCGGGTGCTGGAGGACCGGCAGGTTCCCGCCCTGGGAGTGATGGGGGCCTTTATCTTCGCCGCCCAGATGGTTAATTTTCCGGTGGCCGGCGGCACCTCCGGCCACCTGCTGGGAGGAGCCCTGGCGGCGGTGTTGCTGGGGCCCTGGAGTGCCGGACTTATTTTAACCACGGTGCTGGTCATTCAAATGCTCTTCTTTTACGACGGCGGTTTGACCGCCCTGGGGGCCAACGTACTGAATATGGCCTTCATCGCCCCCTGGGTGGCCTGGGGTGTTTACCGCCTGATCACCGGCCCGGTCAGGGGTAATGCCGGGCGCACCATAGCCACCTTCCTGGCCTCCTGGCTTTCGGTGATGGCCGCGGCACTGGCCTGCACACTGGAAATAGCCCTTTCCGGTACGGTGCCCCTGAAGGTGGTTCTGCCGGCCATGATGGGCTGGCATGCCCTGATCGGCATTGGGGAGGGCCTGATTACCGTGGTGGTGATCACCTTTGTCTCCCGGTTATGGGGACTGGAACAGCCCGGGCAAAAGGATCTGGCGGGCGTTTCCCGGGGAAGGTATTAACCAGTAACGGTACGAGAAGTCAGCGGCTCCTGATGCAAGAATCAATAAACCGTTACCGGAATCACTTGCGACTATTTTTTGGAGGGAGGACAGGTCAGTGAACAAGAAAACTTTGCTGGTTGGGCTGCTGGTGGCCCTGGCCGTGGCGGCCCTGCTTTCCCCTTTTGCTTCCCCCAGTCCCGACGGGCTGGAAAGGGTGGCCGAAGACCAGGGGTTTTTGCACCTGGCCGAGGGCAAAGAATTAATTCATGCCTTGATGCCTGATTACGTTTTTCCCGGCATAGCCCATGAAGGCCTGGCTACCGCCCTGGCCGGTGTCGTGGGTACTCTTTTGGTTTTTGCGGCCATGTACCTGCTGGTGCGGGTTATTCTCCGGTTTAATAGAAACGCCGGAAGCGAATATGCAGGAAATGATCAGCCTTCCGGTAACATTCAAAGAAAAGCTTGATTCAAGGGAAGGCGAACGTTATAATAAAGCAAACGGGATCAAGGAGATCCCGGTTTTCCCTGAAGAAAGCTTGTCATGAAGAACCGGACATTGCTGGATCTCCCGCAGCTGATAATGGGCATCAGTGAACAGCGCGGCACCACAGGGGGGTCACTGAGCATTTAGCAGTCATGGGTAAAAATCATGGGTAAAAAATTATATTAGCAATAATAGCCATGGAGGTTATGGCCAGGAGGAAAGGGGCCTGCTGTTCCATGGCTTTTTGTATTATAACGGGTTTGTCTGTTGGGGAAGATACCGTACGATTTCACTGGCGAGGTGGCAGCCATATGGAAAATATATTTTGGGCCGGCGGACAACAGGCAGCGTCGTTTATCCACAGCCTGGACCCCCGGGTGAAGGTGGTGGCGGTGGCCGGCTTTGTGGTCCTGACCACCCTGCTCACCTCCATATCCGGGCTGGGCCTGGCAGCCCTGTTTTTGTTGTCCCTTACGGCGGCGGCCCGGGTAAAGCCCCGTCAGCTGGCCGGGCGTCTGGCCTGGGTGCTGCCCTTCGCCGGGGTGATGGTCCTGATCTTCCCCTTTATCATGCCGGGAGAGCCCCTGGGGCGGTGGCAGTGGGGCGTGGTAACTCTGACGGCCACCCGGGAGGGGTGGCAGCACGCCCTGATGCTTTCCTTAAGGGTCTTAAACGCCGTCCTGGCCATCAACCTTTTAACGGCCACCACCGGCATGCGCAGGCTCCTGGATGCGTTGCTGGCTCTGCGGGTGCCGGCCGTGTTTGTCCAGCTCATGGAGTTTACCATTCGCTATCTGTTTGTGGTGGCGGAAGAACTGGGGCGGATGAACAGGGCCCGGGGGGCCAGGGGATTCACCCCGGGCCGGCATCTTTTCCACCGCCATACCTTCCGCACCCTGGGCCAGACCGTGGGCCTGCTCTTTATCCGCTCCTGGGAAAGGGGCGAGCGGATTTACCTGGCCATGCTTTCCCGGGGTTATACCGGCCGGGGGCGGGACATATCCCTTCCTTCCCCCGGCGGGCGGGATCTGGCCTGGGGGGCTCTTATCCTGTCCGTGGCTCTGGGGCTTTGTTTAATGGAGCTGGGGGGAAGTTGAAATGCCCAAAATGCCTGATTTTAAGACAGTAGAAGAGGAAGCCGAATTCTGGGAGAAGCACAGCGTGTCCGATTACTGGGACGAGTTGAACCGGTCAAGGAGGAATTGGACCCGGAATTTAAATCAAAAATCAAAGCCAGGGCCAACCTTAAAAAGGTAACGTTAAGACTAAGCGAGGGGCAGATTGCCGCCGCCAAACGCATAGCGGCTGAAAAGGGAATCCCTTCTCAGACGTTGATGCGGATGTGGATTGTCGAAGGAATTAAAGCGCAAGGAGGTCAGTCATTATAAGGACGCCTGAAAACGCTGTCATTGAAATAGAAGACCTGCACTATACCTACCGGGACGGTACCAGGGCCCTTAAGGGCCTTTCCCTTTCCATACCCCGGGGTAGCCGGGTGGCCATCCTGGGGCCCAACGGCGCCGGTAAATCCACCCTGTTGCTGCATTTAAACGGCCTGTACCTGCCCCAGCGGGGAAAGGTGCGGGTGGCGGGGCTGGAAGTAAATGCCCGCACGGCCAGGGAGATCAAGGCCCGGGTGGGTCTGGTCTTCCAGGATCCCGACGACCAGGTTTTTTCCGCCACTGTGGCTGAAGACGTGGCCTTTGGGCCGGTAAATATGGGCCTGTCACCGCAGGAAGTGGAGCGGCGGGTACAGGAGGCCCTGGCGGCGGTAAACATGGAGGCCTACCGGGACAAGGCCCCTTACCACCTGAGTTACGGGCAGAAAAAGCGGGTGGCCATCGCCGGGGTGCTGGCCATGGGGCCGGAAATCATTGTGCTGGACGAGCCCATGGCTTACCTGGACCCCCTGGGCCAGGATACCCTGCTGGAGATACTGAACCGCCTGCACCGGCGGGGCACCACCATCCTGGTGGCCACCCATGATGTGGATATGGCCGCCGCCTGGGCCGACCGGGTGGTTATTGTGCAGGACGGCCACACCCTGGCCCAGGGGAGCCCCTCGCTGCTGGTGCAGGAGGAACTGATCCGGCAGGCGTCCCTGCGTTTCCCCCTGGTGACCCGCATCTTCCGTTCCCTGCCTGAACTGGGTCTATCTACCACCCCCTATACGGTGGAACAGGCGGTGGCGTTTCTGAAAGATCTTTTGGTAGACGGCCGGGTATAAGCGACCTCTGGAAAGGGGCTCTTTTATTAATTATGGCCGGTTGGTTAAGCTATGGTATAATAAACTTGTAAATTTTTTTCCGGAGATGAAGGGGATGTCCGTGAGCGAATTAAAAATGACTTACCGTGAGTCAAATGCCTGCCTCCTGGCCTCCCGGCCCTGTAGTGCCGGGCGCCGGAGCGGGTTCACCGAACATTCGCTGTTAAGGGGGAACTAAAGGGTTTGTTCTTTCGCCTGCGCTTAATTCTGGCCATACTGATGGCCAAAGCAATTATCTGGCTGGTGCGTTTTGCCGGTAGAGGTAAGGGCTCTTCCCTGCCCGGGATGGTATCCTTAAAAATCTGTCCCGGCATCCTGGCCCACCTGGCCGGGCAGGTTCGGCGGGGTGTGGTCATGGTTACCGGCACCAACGGCAAAACCACCACCAACAATATGATTGCCAGAGCCGTCAGGGAGGCCGGTTACCGGGTGGTGGTCAACACCGAGGGGGCCAACCTGATTACCGGCGTGACCACTGCTTTTTTAAAGGCCGCTTCTCCGGTAGGACGGGTGGACTGCGACTATGCCCTGCTGGAGGTGGACGAAGCCTCCTTTCCCCGGATTAGCCAGCAGGTATGTCCCCGGGTGGTGGTGGTGACCAATTTTTTCCGGGATCAGCTAGACCGTTATGGGGAACTGGATAAAACCATATCCCTTATCGAGGATGCCCTGGCCGGCCTGCCCGGCACCAGGCTGGTTCTGAATGCCGACGACCCCCTGGTGGCCCGGCTGGGTGCCATCACCGGCCGGGAAGTAACTTTTTATGGCCTGGGGGAACACTCTGGTGTATCTTCCCATTCCACTGCCGCCCGGGAAGGGCGGTTCTGCCCGGGATGCGGCCGGGAACTGGAGTATGCCTATTATCACTACAGTCAACTGGGCAGTTACCGCTGCCCCGGCTGCGGCTTTTCCCGGCCGGCAGCCGGCGTGGAGGGCTCTCACGCCTTTTCTTCCGGCGGCACCACCGGCTGTTTGCTGGCATATCCGGGGGGTTCCCGGGAACTGGTTATTCCTGTTCCCGGGTTATACAATCTGTATAACGGTCTGGCGGCCTTTACGGCAGCCCTTACCCTGGGGCTGGACCCGGACCGCATCATCCACGCCCTGGGGGGTTACACCCCGGCTACGGGTCGCATGGAGAGGTACCGCTACCGGGGCCGGCCGGTGCTGTTGAACCTGGTAAAAAACCCCACAGGTTTCAATGAAGGACTGCATACCCTGTTAACCCTGCCGGGACCGGTGGATGTCCTGATAGCCATAAACGATAACGCTGCCGACGGGCGGGATATCTCCTGGCTGTGGGATGTGGATTTTGAAATGCTGGGAGAACAGCACCACCGGGTGAACCAGGTGTTCTGCACCGGGCAGAGGGGTGCGGAAATGGCCGTGAGGCTGAAATACGCCGGCTTTCCGTTGGCGAAAATCCATGTACAGGAAAAGATGCACCGTGCAGTGCGGGATGTGCTGGCCGGTAACGGGAGCATCGCTTATCTTCTGACCACTTATACTGCCCTGTGGCCTGTGGAGAGGATTTTGAGGAGCTGTGCCCGGAGGGACGGTCTAGAAAATCTGCCATCTGTATCCTGACCTTTTAAATTTATACCGGGACCGGGGCAATGTACCCGGCGAACTGAGGTTGCCCGGCACTCAAAGGTTATCTGCTCCCGGGTTGTTAATATATATCGTGCGGAACTAATAGTATTTATAGGACATGACTTGCATTGAGTGCCGGGCCGTGCCTACACCGGTTTGACTGAATACAAGTTAACGACCGGTGAATATTTTGGTGGAGCGGCGGTGTCCTCTGGTATACACCGCCGGTGGGTGGTGTCAACAAGATTGACACATGGTTGCCCGGGTGTTGTGCGGCTTAAGTGAGGGGCCCGGGTCCAGGATAAAGGCCGGGGAATGCCTTTCTCCGGCCTTCCCTTGTTTTATTGGGAGGGGTAGTCCAAAAAAGTGGCATGTCAAGGACATCTGTCTACAAAGTTGACAGACTAATCTGTTCAGATTGAATTAACACTATTGCGCGAAACCTTGAAAATTCAAACAAAACAGAGTTTTGAATCTAGATTGCCTTGTCGCCAATCTCTGGTATATCAATTGCTTATGTATGGGTCAGAGGAATTAGGTGCCGGTGAAAAATGTTTTTGGAGAAAGAGGGAGGAAGAATATGAGCTACCAGGATGAGTATAAAAGAAAACTGGTCAGCGCCGATGAAGCGGTAAAAGTGATCAAATCGGGAGATTGGGTGGATTACGGCCAGTTTGCCGGCCAGGTGGTGGATTTGGATGCCGCCCTGGCCAGGCGCAAGGATGAACTGCGCGATGTGAAGATCCGGGCCGTCACCAGGGCGGCGGGGGTACCCCGGGCGGTACAGGAAGACCCCGGCCAGGAACATTTTATCTACAATAACTGGCATTTTGGCGGTGTGGACCGCAAACTGCACGATCAGGGCCTGTGCTATTATATTCCCATTCTTTTCCGGGAAGTGCCCACTTATTACCGGGAACATATGGATGTGGATGTGTGTATGCTGGCGGTTACGCCCATGGACGAACACGGCTATTTTAATTTCGGGTTGAACAACGCTGCCACCATGGCGGCCATTGAGAAAGCCAAAGTAGTGATTGTGGAAGTAAACCGGAACATGCCCCGTTGTCTGGGCGGCAGCCAGGAGAGCGTGCATATCTCCCGGGTGGACTATATCGTTGAAAGCAGTAACTGGAGCGTGCCGGAACTGCCCCCGCCCAAAATCTGCGAGTGTGATGAAAAGATCGCCGGTTTAATTGTGGAACAGATTGAGGACGGCTCCTGCATCCAGCTGGGTATCGGCGGGATGCCCAATGTGGTGGGTAAGTTGATTGCCCAGTCCGATCTAAAAGAACTGGGTATCCACACCGAGATGATGGTGGATGCCATGATGGAAATGTACCTGGCCGGCAAGGTAACCGGCCGGTACAAAAACATAGACAAATATAAAATGGTCTATACCTTTGCCATGGGCAGCCGGAAGCTGTATGATTTCCTCCATAACAACCCGGCAGCGGCCAGCTATCCCGTGGATTATACCAATTCGCCCCAGGTTATCGCCCAGAACGACCGGGTGGTGTCCATCAACAATGCCGTGGAAATCGACCTGTACGGACAGGTGTGTGCCGAATCGGCCGGCAGCAGGCAGATCAGCGGCACCGGCGGACAGGTGGATTATGTGGAAGGGGCCTTTTTATCCCGGGGCGGCAAATCCTTCATCTGCATCAGTTCCACTTTCCAGGACAAGAACGGGCAACTGCACTCCCGCATTGTGCCCACTTTAAGTCCCGGGGCCATTGTTACCACTTCCCGTTCCACGGTGATGTATGTGGTGACTGAATACGGCATGGTCAACTTGAAAGGCAAATCCACCTGGGAACGGGCCGAGGCATTAATTTCCATAGCCCACCCGCGTTTCCGGGAGCAGCTGATCAAAGAGGCCGAACGGTTAAAAATCTGGACGCGTACCAACAAACTTGTCAGTTAGCTCTGGCTGGGGGCCTGGAGAACCTTTTCCCCCCGGGCCCTTTTTACTTTCTCTTTTAATCGGTGAGACTGTCTTTGCAGCCTTTGCAGAGTCAGTTTCCTGTTGATGTTAATGTCTATATCCAGCACGTCCCTTTCCCGGATTTCTTCCGGCAGGTAACTGAGGGGTAAAATAATTTTATATTGTTCCTGTCCCAGTAGAACTACAGCGTACTCCCCCCCCATGCGCTCCACTATTGCCTTCACGCCCATCCCCCCATGAACAGGTGACTTTTTAATGATATAATTATACGGATTGTTGGTATTTCCTTTAACATTCAAAAAATTTCTTCTTGCCATATCTTTAAATTAAATTAAAAAGCAGGCAGGATTTTCTGTAGCAAAGGAGAATTGCAGGAATATATATGTCAACTTTAGAGACAATCGGTTGTGGGGAGGGACGTGTTTGTCCGAAGCCATCATAAAAAATGTGGTGACGACCGTTTTACCTTCGCTACATGATATCCTGGATTCGGTGGCCAGCAACATTGTGGCCATAAACCGGTCCGGGCAGATTGTTTACTGCAGCGCCCAGTTTGCCCGCTATCTGGAACTACCCCGGGAACAGGTTCTGGGACGCCATATTGAGGAATTTTTCCCGGGCACGCCCTTGATGCAAGTGCTGAAGGACGGAAAGCCCCAATTGGGGCGCCAGCTGGAATTAAAAGACGGTACTTACCTGGTCAACCGTACCCCCATCAGGTATAAGGGTGAAGTGGTGGGGGCTGTCTCCGAGTTTCAAAATATTAACGAAATCCAAAATATTATTAACGAACTTTCTTTAGACAACAAACATATCCGGGAGTTAAAAAATCTTTTGGAAATGATTTTGGAACTGTCCAGCGATGGCATAGTGGCCATAAACCGGGATTATGTGATTACCATGGCCAATCATAATTTTGCCGGGTTCTGGAATAAAACGCCGGAAGAGATTATTGGTAAAAACGTTTATGAAGTTTACGGGGACAGCAAACCCATTTTCCCCCGGGTAATGGAAACTGGCCAGGCGGAATACGGATATCTGGCCAACCTCAACGGGCAGGAGATTATTGCCAACCGGGTACCCATAGTGCGGGACGGAGAAATTGTGGGTGCCCTGGGAACGGTGGTCTTCCGGGATGTGGAGGATCTCTATGCTCTGATGAAAAAAATCCGCCATTTGAAAAGTGAGCTGGATTTTTACAAAGACGAGCTGGAACGGGTACAGCGCAGCAAATTCAGCTTTAATTCCATTATCGGCCGGAATAAAAACTTTGAAGCGGTCAAAGAAACCGCCCGGCGGGTGGCCATGACCAGTTCCACGGTGCTCATCCTGGGGGAAAGCGGCACGGGGAAAGAGCTGTTTGCCCACGCCCTGCACACCGAAGGGCTGCGCGGCCGGGGGCCTTTCATCAAGGTCAACTGCGCCGCCGTGCCCGAGAACCTGCTGGAATCGGAACTGTTCGGCTATGTGGACGGGGCCTTTACCGGAGCGCGGAAAGGGGGCCAGCCGGGCAAGTTTGAACTCGCCCACGGGGGAACCATTTTTCTGGATGAGATCGGGGACATGTCCTTAACCATGCAGGCCAAGCTGCTGCGGGTACTGCAGGAAAAGGAGATCGAAAGGCTGGGCGATACCAGGCCCCGCCAGGTGGATGTGCGGGTGATTGCGGCCACCAACCAGGATCTGGAGAGAATGGTAGCCGAAAGAAGGTTCCGGGAGGATTTATATTACCGGATCAACGTAGTTACCCTGAACATTCCGCCCCTGCGGGAGCGTATGGATGACCTGGAACTGCTGGTCAACCATTTTATTGTCCATTTCAACCGCCAGTTCGGCCAGCGGGTCACGGGGGTTTCCCCGGAGGTCCTGGACATCCTTCTAAACCATCACTGGCCGGGGAATGTGCGGGAACTGGAAAATGTGGTTGAACGGGCTTTTAATGTGGTGGACGGCACCACCATTCAGAAAAGGCACCTGCCCCTTTATTTGCAAAAAGGAAGTCTGGCCAAAGGGCGGCACGCGGTTCAGGGCGGTCTGCCCGTTCTGGTGGAAGAGGCGGAGAGGGAGGCCATTCTGGAAGCCCTGAAGACCACCAAAGGGAACAAGCGCCAGGCGGCACAGCTGTTGGGTATCTCCCGGGCCGGGTTATACAAGAAGTTAAAGCGCTATAACATTGAATATTGATCCCGGGCGGGTATTCGCCGCGCCCACGCCGGACTGAGCGTAAGCACAAAATAAAAACCGGATTCTAAACCCGGTCATTGAATTACAGCACCAATGTCGTCATGGTGGAAGGAAATTGAAAAAACTTGTAGAATTTATCACAAACTTGTATATGAAGAAGGTTGCATGGTATGAGACTAATGCACCAAATAATGAATG
>NZ_WHYR01000076.1 GCF_009428905.1 Desulfofundulus thermobenzoicus
CATCCTGCAACACTCCCGCAATCACTTCCCGAAACCCCTGCCTGATTTTTTGCCGCTTTGCTGATGGTTAAGAGTTCCATAGTATATTGCAACTGCTTTGTTATGTTTTATCAATATTTGTCGGCCTGTTGGTAGCTGCTGCAAACCTCCATAAATTCCCTTTTTAACTGGTGTTATTCGACAGGGGAGCGAGGAATCCTTTAAAATTATTATGCCCTTTTTAACCGGAACCTTTAAAGCAGTCATCTATTCCACAATAAAAAAACAGGCCGGAAACCCAATGTTCCGCCCGTCATATAGAGACCCGTGCAAACCAAGTTCCTGCCCTACTCCAGCACGTAAACCTTTACCCGGCGCACGCCCCACCTTCTGGCCTGGGCTTCGCTTTCCAGAAAAAGGTCTATGCGGTTGCCCTTGATAGCCGAACCCACATCCAGGGCCGTGGCATAACCATAACCGTCCACGTAAAGGCGTGTGCCCAGGGGAATTACCCGGGGATCCACGGCTGCCACCCCGAAACCCACCCGTGAACCGGTGGCCGTGTGACTGCCGGTGCCGTAACTGTAAGCGGTGGCGATCATGTCCAGAGCCCGGCTGAAGCGGATGTTCCGCCCACCCCGGGAAACCTCCTGCAGTGTGCCCACCCGGATGACCCGGTCCACCGGGGGTGTAATCACCTGCCTGTCTTCCATATAACGTTTTACTTCCTGCCCGTCATGGTAGACCAGTACCCATCGCTGCTTTTCCCTGCCCTCGCTGCCGGCCTGCACCACCCTGTCCATTCCCCGGGTTAATTCGGGGTCGCTTTCCCGGCGGGTATGGTAAGGAATGGGTACCTCAATTTCCTGAATTTCTTCCTTGACCCTTATCACCTTCACGGTCATGCCGGGCTGTACCTGCTCATCCGGAGCGGGTTGCACCATATCCTTCCCGCCCGGAGCGATTCCGGCCTCCTGCAGCACTTCCCTGACTGTGGATGCGGCGGTAACCAGTTCCAGGGTTTGACCATCGGCGGTAACCTTCACCGGCACGGCCCGCCTGACCACCACCTGCATTCCTTCCGTAACAGGGGTTGCCGGCTCCGGCTCCACCCGGTCCCGGGGACCCAGCTGAATCTGTTGTGCCTGCAGGAATTCCCCCACCGTGCGGGCACGGGTTTCCACAACCATTTCCTGCCCGTCCACCATCAGGGTAACTTTTTTGCTCGCCCAGGCATAGCCGGCCAGAACCAGGCCGCCCACCACCAGGAACAGGCACAGGCAAAGCAAAAGGAGATGAAATTTACGGGGATGGATGGTACCGGACAGCTTATCTTTAAAACGATGCACAGCCTGCCATTCCATTACATCCCTCCTCTGCCATTAATTGCATCTAGCAACGGGAGTCTGACCCATGTAATTCGGGATGGCCGGTCTTTTTTCCTGCCTCAAAAAGGAAAAAGTTATGTCGATTTGATTTATTAAGTTGTCAGCATACCTTAATAATGTTCCAGGTTGCCGGTAAAAACCTTTCTCCCATTATATGCCGTATGGCCGGGAAAGTGAACCGGCAGGCAAGATATTTCCCGGAAATATTTTTACCCGGGACGATTACCGGAAGTATGCTCAAAAGGAACAGGCAAACCTGCCACAAAGAGAAACAAAAAATGTCCCGCCACCACGGGACAGTTTTGGAAAAACCGGAACCCATATGTGCCCTTGCCCTCTCTGCAATTCCGCCGACCGGGAAGACGGGGTGCCTTGCGCCTGAATATTTAACATTAGTCAACAGTATCTATCTTTATCACCACATCCCTGGGAATGGCGCCGCCCAGCTCCACCTGGATGGTTTTGATAATGGCACAGGGCACCGGGCAGTCGGGGTGTTTCAGCCTCTGGCTGGCCTTCTGGTAAATGACCGATTCAATCATTTTACCAAAAACGTTACGGCTGCAGTCCACTTCCGCCAGGTCATCGTTTAAGCTGCGCAGATCCTGGCAGGCGCTGATAATCTGCACCCGCACCTTCATTTTGCCTATCTTGGTCACTTTCACCACACTGGTAAAGCCACAGGCACCGGCCATTACCCTGGCTTTGGCCATTTTTCTACCCCTCTCCCGGCAAAGGTTTCAGCCATATAAATTTAATACTAATTATAAAATAAACCAGAGGGCATGACAACCGGCCAGGCCGGATCCGGGCAGTCTTATACGTGCTGACCCCAGGGGGAGTCAACGGCCGTCATTTCACCCTATCTAACATTACAGCCGTCTTTTGTCCCCGGAATGTTATTACCGGTCTGTACCATTGTTTTTTCAAAGAACAATTTTTAATTCATGCAACTAAGGTGCTTTATAAGGCATTCCTATTCGTTAATCACTTTGACCACCCCGTCCCTGGGTAGCGCCAGCCCGGCCGCCACTTCAATGGCCTTTACAATACCCGCCGGCACCAGGCAGGCCGGGTGAGGGATAAAGGGAGCGTACAGGCGGTAAGTTTCACTTTCATGCAGTTTGCCGAAAACCTCCTTATATGCGTCCACCTCTTTTAAATATTCTCTCAAATATTCCGCCGCCTTTTGCCAGTTGGGGCACTCACTTTCCAGCGTTATTTTCACCTTCCGCCCCCCGGCCCCGGCCACCTGGACGGTGGTGTTGAAACCACAGATGCCGCCATAAATTTCTACCCTGGCCATAAACACATCTCACCCCAAATTGTACTGCTGTAAAACTACTTCGTATCAGCCCTACTCGGCTGCTTCCTCTTAAAAGGTGACCGCGGGAGCAATAAAGGACGGATAACCCGTCCCGAAAGATTTTTTTCGAACGATTAATAGCCAAAGCCATGCGCCCTCATTCTCCATACGCTCGCACTTAGAATTATTACTGCGGAACGCCGCGGGGCGCCCCCCGGGGAACGGCCCCGTACCCGGCCAATTTCCGGTTTGACAATAACTCCTCACCTGTTCTTTACCCGGCAACCACCAGCTTAGCGGTAAACCCCGTAGGTCCGCACGGCCTGCATTATGGCCGCCATGTTCAAAAGGGAACCGTTGGGCGGAAATTCACAGCCCGGCGCCAGGATAAACCCTCCATCGCAGTCCTTGAAGGTTTCAATCTCCCGGCGGCATTCTTCAATTACCTGCTCCGGGGTCATAATCAGACCCAGTTCCGCCGGCACCAGGTAGCCCATGGTCACCACTTTCTTGCCCCACTTGGCCGCATGTTCGGACCAGTCCTGGCAATCGTCCGCCGGGTAGGCGTGGGAAATGAGCTGTGGGTTCAGCCACTTGATCTGGGCGTCAAAATAGGTGGCCCCTCCGCAGTTGTGCAGGCCCAGCACAATTCCCGCATCCCTGATTATATCACAAACCTTCTTGGCATAGGGTCCTTCCATTTGTTCCCACATTTTTTTACTCATGATGGTTTTACTGGCATAAAGGGTATCCACTGCAATGCCGTGCACACCGGTTTCAATCATGGCCCGGGTATACTCGCAAAGCACTTCCGTAACCACTTCCAGGCCGGCCTTGACCGCATCGGGATTTTTTAAACAGTCTTTAAACAAACGCTCGTGACCCCGCAACTGGGAGAGTACCCCCAGAGGGCCATAAATAAAGCCGCAGACCACCTTTTCCTTACCCCGGGCCTTTACCACCCGCGACAACATTTCCAGGACCATTCTCATCCTTGGCGTCTCCCGGGGATTGATTCTTTCCAGCCGGTAATAATCCTCCACATCTTTAATAAAGGGATTGTTGGTATCGGTGTAGGGAGTGCTGTGGGGTGGGTACTTGATGGCCTGCCCCCAGTCGGCCGCCTCCACAGACAGATCCACCAGCCCTACAATGGCGTCATAATCAAAGAGATCCACCGACTGGATGAAGGCTTCCGCACAGGCTTCGGCATCGGTGGCCCACTTGGGATAAGGGACACCGTTCACCCGGCGGGCCGCTCCGCATAAAAGGGGGGCCACCGGCACCCGGTCCGGTTTCTGGTAGTTTAAAGCGGCAACTACCCTTTCTATCGAAGTCATCTGTTCGCCCTGATATTTTAACACGCCAAACACCTCCTGAAATAACTATCGTGGAGACAATAGTCCCCTGTTTTTCGAGGGCGCTACAACTGCCGGGAAAACAACAAACCTTTTACCCAATAAAACCCTGTGGGATGTGTCCTGTTTTGTGCCTGACTTGATCAATCCTTATTTATCTTTACTCAATCAGCACCAGCCCGGTATAAACCACCTCCTCTCCCTGCAGGAAAAAGGGTAACCCGGCTACCCGGGCGGTGGCCAGCACATCGATGCCCGGGGCTTCCATACTGGGACGGGCCTGTCCGGGATTCCGGCAGGGTAAACCGAAGAGAAAGGCCGCCCGACCGCCCCCCGGGATAAGGCAAAGTCCTTAAGGCCAGGTAATCTTCCAGTTTTTCGGCCATATCTACCCCTCCCGGATTAAATAGTTAACTTCTTATAAATTACCGGTAACTTTTCCGGCAGCATGGTCACATCATCGATGACCACGTACCCCCCGGGCCCAAAGATGTCTTCCAGGTATTCCTTCCCCTTCCGGTCCACGGTAATGCAAAAGGAGGTCATACCTCTCATCCGCACTTCCCGCAGGGCCATACGGCAGTCTTCCCGGGCGTAAAGGGTGTCGTCCGCATTTAACCAGGAGCGCAGGTCGGTACAGGCTTTCTCCGAACAGTAATCCACATCATAGGGCCGGCCGTCGCTTAAAATGAGCAGCAGTTTGACCACCGCCTCCACCCGTTGCAGTTTGCCGGCGGCATGCCGGACGGCCGCCCCCAGGCGGGTGAGCCCTTCACTTTTCAGTCCCCCGAACCTCTGCTGTACCGGCATGCCGTACCCTTCATCAAACTCCTTGATAATGTAGAAGTTCACCTTATGCCTTCCTTCACCGTTAAAACCGTACAGGGCGTAGCGATCACCGATAACCTCCAGGGCTTCGGCCATAATGATTACTGCTTCCCTTTCAATATCCAGTATGCTTTTACCGCTGTTCATCACCTGATCCGTGGAACCGCTCAGATCCAGCAAAAAGGCCACGGCCACATCCCGCAAGCGCTTGTCCCGGCGGATGAAAAATCCGGCGGCCGGCGCCCCAATGGAGCGCTCGGTCCGGGCCTCCACAATGGCGTCCAGGTCCTCCTGCTCCCCCTCCTCCTGGCGGCGGTAACGCCGGAAGCGATCGGGGCGCAAAAGGGCAAAATATTTTTTCAACGTGCTGATCAAACCGTAATATTCACTCAACGTTTGTTCCACCAGCCACCGGCTGCTGGGTTGCAGAACGATTTCACCCACCCGGCACCAGTGGGGCTTGTATCCACCCGCAGTCACGTCCCATTCATCGTAAAAATAGACCCGGCGGTAGGTTATCTGCTCCTCACGGAAGAATCCCTGTAAAAGGTCCTTTAATGCATCATAGAAGGCGCGGGTCCGGTAGGCCGTGACCGTTCCCGCCGGCCCGGGCCTTACTTTCAGAAGACTCTGTGCCTTCCGGCGGCCCTTTAGCAGCAGGGAATCAACCGCCACCTCGGCGTTTATGGCCGCCAGGTCCGGCAGCAGCCGGCCCCGGTAAAGTGCCCGGGGGTAGGAGGGAGCGCCGGTGGCGGAGGGTCTATCCGCCAGAAACCGGTACCAGGTTACGGCCACCTCCAGGCTGTCCTGCACGGTGGGAGAACCATTGTACATTATTTTCTGCTGAAAAAATTGTGCCGGACCGGTGGATAGATCCACCGGTTCGGATCGTCCCAGGGATAAGCGGGCCAGGGAGGCCAGCCCTGCCTCCCGGCTTCCGGGAACGCAGGCCACCGGCTTTAATTCATCAAACCGTTTGTATTCCCGGGCCAGGCCCGGATATTTCCGGCCGGTTAATAAATCCACCCGGGCGTCCTCCACCAGTTCAAAAACTGCGCGTATCAGGGGGTAATCGCCGAACAAATCCAACCATTCTTCCAGGCAGGTAACATTATCCAGGGGAACCCCGGGCAGGCCCGTTTTCCGGCTCACCTCCGCCAGCTGGTCAATGGTCACCTGGTAGGTGCCTTCCGCCAGGTGGGACATTTCATGCACCAGCAGCATTCTGAGCAGGGCCTTATTTTTCTCCCGCTCCGGAAACACCTGCGTCAGCTCCGGCAGGTAAACCCGCCGGCCGTCGGTGGTAGCCGGCAGCAGTTCTCCGGGGAAAAGTTCCCCCGGCAAACGGCTTGCAGACTTTATGAGAACCGGCTCCTCAAAAAGGGCCGCCCCGTAAGTAGCGAGGCTGCGCTCCTCTTCCACCAGCGATATCCCCTGGCGTAAACCCGCCAGCAGTTCCACGCTCTCCCGGGTGGCCAGGGCCATGAACTCGGCCAGCCTCCCGTTTTTCCCCCTGCTTTCCCCCACCGCCCGTTCCACCCAGGCCCGCACCTCCGGCCAGGTGGCTTCCTGCAAAAGTCGGGGACTGCTTTCAAAAAAGGACCGGGCGGCCCGGGGATCGTCTTTTAAAAGCTCATGCCCGCAGGCGGCCCATTCCGGCAGGGGCACCCCCGCCCCCAGGACCGCCGGGCTGTTCATTAAGAAGGCCACGGCAGTTTCTATATCGTTTGCTGCAAGGGATGCGGCCAGGTTAGCCCATTGGGCCAGGAAGGATATGGAAAGCCTTTGACCGGGCATGGCGGTCAGCGCCGGACTGTTGTTAAAATAGGCCCGGGCTACAATGGGATTGATTTGAAACAATTCCCGCCCACCGGCCAGCCAGGGAACAAAAAGATCCCCAAAGGAAACCTGCTGCCACATGGCCGCGGCCGCGAAATAGGCCCGACCCGTCTCCACATCCCGCTCTGCCAGGTCCATGCCTTCCGTCAGCCACCGGTCCATGTCCACCGGGGGCCACCGGACCAGGAGGGGCAGGCTGTCAAAAAGCGCCAGGGCCGCCGGCCAGTTAATAAGGGCCATGGATATACAGGCCTCCAGCAAAGGCCCCTGCCCGTCCGCATGTACCTGCTTTAAAATACGGGAGCCGGAACGGATCAACCCCACGGCCTCAGGGGAAGCATTACGGGCCACCAGGGAGATACATTGCGCCCAGGGAATCACCGCCCTCGGGGACAGATATTCCTTCATCCCCGCACTTTCCCGCAGCCATTCCCAGAACACTTCCCAGGAAACACCGGCCAGTTCCTTTGTCCCTACCAGCCATTGCCGGTAAAATTGTTCATCCCCATTTTCTTCCAGATGGGCCACGGTCGCCCGCCAGGCTTCGGTAATGGCGGGCATCCTTTTACCTTCCAGAACCGCTGCCAGTTCTTCTTTCAGGTTATCCCATGCCCTTTCCGGGGCATTTAGCCGGATCATCACCCCATCCCCCCGGTCTACTCCCCCGCCAGCAGTGTGGCGGCAATTTCCTCCAGGCTTTTTTGAATCACCTGGTCGTCGGTAACCGGTTTAATCATGGCCGTTTGAATGGCCAGGTTAAGGTCAACGCCTTTTTTAACCAGTATGGCCGCATAAATAACCAGGCGGGTGCTGACCCCCTCCTCCAGGCCCCGGTTTTTCAACGCGCGCATCTTCCCCGCCACTGCCACCAGCTTGGCCGCCGTCCCGGCATCCACCCCCGCTTCCCGGCACACAATTTCTGCCTCAAAATCGGGCGGCGGAAAATCGAATTCCAGGGCCACAAACCGCTGTTTGGTGCTCTGTTTCAGATCCTTCAAAATGGTCTGGTAACCCGGATTATAAGAAACCACCAGCATAAACTCGTCGGGGGCCTTGATTATTTCCCCTTTCTTTTCCAGGGGAAGGATGCGCCGGTCGTCGGTGAGGGGGTGGATGACCACTACGGTATCCTTGCGCGCCTCCACCACCTCGTCCAGGTAGCAGATGGCACCCCGTTTTACGGCGGTGGTCAGCGGCCCGTCCACCCACACGGTTTCATCACCCTTTAACAGGTACCGGCCCACCAGATCGGCGGTAGTCAAATCCTCGTGACAGGCCACGGTCACCAGGGGACGGCCCAGGCGGCAGGCCATATGTTCCAGAAACCGGGTCTTGCCGCAACCCGTGGGCCCCTTGAGCATCACCGGGAGGCGCCCGGCCGCCGCTGCTTCAAACAACTGGATTTCCCGCCCCACCGGAAGGTAAAAGGGCTCCTTTGTGAGCCTCATGTCACCAATTTTCCATTCCGCCACAGCACCCACGCCAGCTATTCCGCTCCTTCCAGGGTTAAATTTTGGCCTGTGCCAGTCGCTCTTCCACAGTTTTTTTGTCAAAGTCCTTGCCAATAAAGATAAACTTGTTCCCACTGCCACCCTTGAGCTTTTTAAAATTGACCTGACCGTGAACCAGGTCAAAGTTATAGTAACCTTCCGCAGTTTCAAAAATGCCCTTGGCCCGGTAAATATGCCCAAATTTACCTTCATCCGCGTCCCGCAGAATTTGTTCAATGTCATCGCGGCGGTAACTGCCCTCCGGAGTGAGGGCCAGGGAATCGAACTCATGATCAAAATGTAAATGCAGGTAATCAATGCCGTCATGGGTGGCCAGTTCCGGCAACTCGGCCCGGCAGTTCACCGTATGCAGGATGACCGCCGACTGGTTGTACTCACGGATTTTTTCCTCCACCTGTTGCAACGTTTCCGGCGGTACCAGGTCCACCTTGTTCACCAGGATAATATCGGAATTGGCCAGCTGATCGGTGTAAAAATCGCCGAAAAGGCCCGACTCCAGATTGGGCAGGAAGCCGTCGGCGTCCACTATGCCGATGATGGCTTCAATCTCCAGCCCCAGCTTTTCCTTGATCGGTTCCAGAGCCTCCAGGATGCCCGAGGGCACTGCCAGACCGGACGGTTCAATAATCAACCGCTCCGGGTTCACCCTGGCCTTTATTTCCTCCACCGCCTGCACCAGGTCGTTGCGCAGGGTGCAGCAGATACAGCCGCTGGGCAACTCCACCATGTCCACCGCTTCCCCCCGCTGGATCAGCTCGGCGTCAATGCCTATATCGCCGAACTCATTGACCAGCACGCCGGTGAGACCTTCCCTTCTCTCCAGCATGTTGCAGATGCAGGTGGTCTTCCCGGCCCCCAGAAAACCGCTCACAATGCGTATCTTCATGCCGGATCGTATCCTTTCCCGGATTATTTACCGAATATTAAAAATTTTTATGGGACAGCCGATACTTATATACCCACTTTATTTTAAATATGTTTATATCTGGATGCGCACGGAAAAAGGTAACCCCCCATCCCCCTCCTGGCCGGAAAGACGGAATTGAAGGATCACTGCCGGCTCTGCCGGCCTTTCAACCATCGCAGGTAGCCAGCCTCCTGCAAACCGGCCCTTCCCCGGGGACAGGCCAGGATGCACAGACCGCAGATGTCTTCCCCCATCAGCTGCTGATTCTTCTCCAGCTGGCGGCGGCAGGCATCGGCATCGATATGGGGCACCAGCCCTTCCTCCCGCCGCCATTCCCGGTCGGCGATGGCACCGGCGGGACATGACTCCACACAGCGCCGGCACCGGCCGCATTGTCCGGAAACATAGGGGGTGGTGCATACTTCCAGGGGGGCGTTGGTCAGCACGGTGGCCCAGCTCAAACAGGGGCCGTAGGTTGCATTGACCAGCAGGCCGTTTTTGCCGATCCAGCCCAGGCCGGCGCAGGTGGCCGCCACCTTATGGGAAAACAGGGGGTACAGGCGGGCCACAAACCTGGTATCCTGCCGGTGGGAGTCGGGCGGTATGGCCAGGCTTCTATAACCCCGGCTCCTTAAAAGGTTGACCACCCGTTTTTGCAGCTGTTCCAGCAGCAGGTCCACCTGCTCATAACGGTTGGAATAAACGGGGCCCCGGGTGGTATGAATCAGGTTGGCCAGGGACATGGGGTGACGGATGGCCAGGGAAATGGCCACCGGCATGTGCCTCAGTTCCCCGGCCAGCCCCTGGCTGACGTCCCCGAAACCAACCAGGGTGGCCCCCAGGGAAAGCAAGTACTGTTTAACTTCCTGCGCACACAGGGTAAGCTGCAACGCCCTTTCCATGGCCTCCTCCTTTAGCCCATGCCCCGGCAACGGGAACCAGTTCCGGGGATCAGCCCCCTACCCAATCATTTGCTACCTGAAAGCCTGACCCCATCGGGTTGTTTACCATCGGCCCAGCAGTGAAAATGGGGTGGGGAAACGGTAAGTTCCCCCTTCCCCGCCGACCTTTCCCGGCACAACCACAAAACTCATCTTCTAATTGTACTTACCTGCCCGGGCGAACCCAAACCACCGGAGCAACCTCCATCCTTGATACTCCAAACTCCTTACAGCCGGCCGCCGGGTTAACGGTATGTTCAAGCAGGTATCCTTAATAATTGGTCACCATGCTCAAAACCGGGGCTTCTAAACCCGCCGGCGCGCCCACTTTTCGGCGCCGTATTTCTGCACCGTTTCCACCATGGTCCGCAGGTTTTCCAGGGGCGCCGTGGGCCAGATGTCGCAGGAGGGCCAGACGGCGT
>NZ_WHYR01000077.1 GCF_009428905.1 Desulfofundulus thermobenzoicus
TTAACCCTCGGGGGGGGGGGGGTAATTCATACAAATTTGCCATTATCATGCATAAGAGGATACATTATGCATTCTCCCTATTATGGCTCCGTTTTTTTGCGTTCCCCGCCTTTAATTTCCCTCCATGCCGCCAACTCCACCAAAACAGAGGTGTCCCCATGAAATCCACCATGATCCATGCCGCCCGGGCGCTGATCCACGTGCTAGAAGCCAGTTTCAAGGTGGCTTCCCAGCATTCCCAGCGGGTGGCTTCCTATTCTTTGATGCTGGCCAGAGAACTGGGCATGACCGAGAAAAAACAAAAGCGGGTCTATTTATCGGGCCTGCTGCACGATATAGGCAAGCTGGGCATTCCCAGTACGGTGCTGTTAAAACCGGGCAAACTCACGGCCCCGGAATGGGAAGAAATAAAAAAACATCCCGTATACAGCTATGAAATCCTCTCGGCCATTCCGGGTATGGACTTCATCAGCCGGGTGGCCCTGTACCATCACGAACGCTACGACGGCGGCGGCTATCCGGAAGGCCTGGCCGGGGAAGCAATACCCCTGGAAGCGCGTATTCTGGCCGTGGCCGACAGCTTTGACGCCATGACTTCGGACCGGGTGTACCGACCACGCATGTCGTGGGAGGCGGCGGTTAAAGAGCTTTACTACTGTGCCGGCACCCAGCTCGACCCGCATCTGGTGGACGCCTTCTGCCGGGGAGTGGCCTGCGGTGGCATAAATCCCGTATCCACCATGATTGCCGGTGAATTAATGTGGAAATAGATTCAGACACCGGGGAAAAGGCCCGGTTAACGGAACAGGCGGATTTTGTGACCGGTGAAAAGGTGGTGAACCTGTGGAACAAAGCTGTTTGCTGATGGAAATAGAAAAGCTGCGCCTGAAACTCAACAGGATTGATTACCGTAACACCGCTGAGCTGCTGGCAGTCAGCCGGGTACTGGACGAGCTTATTTTACAGTACCACTTGCAGATTAACGGCACGGGACATAAAAAAGAACATTCATATGAAATTCCCCCGAAACAAACCGGTAAACTCCATCCAGCAGGTTTTACCGTTCATGGAAAGGCCGGCCGCCCATTTTAATGGGCCGGCCGGTCCCGCCCACCTGACATAAACATTCTGGGAAGGGCATCTTACGATGCCCCTTTACTTTTGTAAAGATAAAAAGGATTTTTTTACCCTGTGTCGAAGTGCTTTTGGGAAAGAGAACCCCTTCCTCCGTGGAATAATAGGATGAAAACAGGATAATATTGAAAGGGATGCTCCATGGCTTATACGGGTAAACTGAAAGACCCCCTGCTGGATCAGTTATTCGAGGCCGTTTTAACTTTGCGGGACATAGACGAATGCTACCAGTTTTTTGAAGATATCTGCACGGTGGCAGAAATAAAGTCCATGGCCCAGCGCCTGGCCGTGGCCAAGATGCTGCGGGAAAACCGTACCTACGGGGAAATCGCCGCCCTCACCGGAGCCAGCACCGCCACCATCAGCCGGGTAAAACGCTGCCTGAACTACGGAGCCGACGGCTACCAGCTGGTGCTAACCCGCCTGGCCGCCCGAAAGGGCGAAGGCAGTTAGCCGGGCGGGCGAAGGGGCCGGCCTGTCATTATTTGTACCGCCGGTCACAAATTTCCATCCCCCTGCTTAAAATAACATTAAAAGAAGTTGACAAGGGACGGGGTGTAGTTTATCATTGTATCATGGTACTAATTTAACTAGTTAAAGAAAGGTCGTCTGCTTCCCGCCACCCAAAGGCAGCCTGAAGGAGGAGTGGTTATTGATCCAAATCGTCGGTCCGGAGGACCCGTTGCTGGAGCAAGTGTTTTCCCGGCACCCCGCCGGCCGGGAGGAGGCGCTGAACCGGGTAAAGGAAATTTTGGCCGAGGTGAAGGCCGGTGGCGATGCAGCCCTGTGCGCCTGCACCGCCCGCTTTGACGGGGTCACCCTGACTGCTGCGGAGCTGAAGGTGAGCCGGGAGGAAATGGCAGCCGCCCGGGAACAGGTGAATGCCCATTTCCTGACCGCCCTGGAGATGGCGGTGAAAAACATCACTGCCTATCACCGGCGCCAGCTGTCCGGCTCCTGGATGGAGCCCGATGCCCGGGGGATGCTTCTGGGCCAGCTGGTCCGGCCCCTGCACCGGGTGGGCGTCTATGTGCCCGGAGGCAGGGCCGCCTACCCCTCCTCGGTGCTGATGAACGCCCTGCCGGCCCGGGTAGCGGGAGTAAAAGAGATAGTAATGGTCACCCCGCCGGGCAGTGATGGTAAAATCAACCCCCACGTTCTGGTGGCCGCAGAACGGGCCGGCATTACGGAAATATACCGGGTGGGCGGTGCCCAGGCCGTCGCCGCCCTGGCCTGGGGAACGGAAAGCATTCGCCCGGTGGATAAAATCGTGGGGCCGGGAAATCTATACGTAACCCTGGCCAAGCAGCAGGTTTACGGGGTGGTGGACATCGATATGCTGGCCGGTCCCAGCGAAGTGCTGGTGGTGGCCGACGAAACGGCCGATCCCCGCTTTGTGGCCGCCGACATGCTTTCCCAGGCAGAACACGACCCCCTGTCCGCCGCCCTGCTGCTCACACCGGACGCCGGGCTGGCCCGGGCGGTGCAGGAAGAACTGCGGCGCCAGCTGGCCGGGCTGTCCCGCCGGGAAATCGCGGCCGCCGCCCTGCGGGATCACGGGGCCATTGTGCTCACCCGGGATATGGAACAGGCTCTGGATCTGGCCAACCGGTTCGCTCCGGAACACCTGGAACTGCTGGTGAGGGATCCTTTCCGCTGGCTGGGGCGGATCAGGGCCGCGGGGGCCGTTTTTCTGGGGGCTTTTGCCCCGGAGCCCCTGGGAGATTACCTGGCCGGACCCAGCCATGTTCTGCCCACCGGCGGCACTGCCCGTTTTTATTCGCCCCTGGGGGTGGATACCTTTTTAAAGAAAACCAGCGTCATTTCCTGTTCCCGGGAAGCACTGCTGGAAATGGCGCCCCACATTACCTGCCTGGCCCGGCTGGAGGGGCTGGACGCCCACGCCCGGTCCGTGGAAATGCGGCTGGAAAAGCCGCCCACCGGTCCCGCCGCCGAACCGCCGCCGCTGAATAACGCCGGCCGCCGTTCCTTCAATAACCGGAACAACAAAAACGGGCACCTGCCGGGACTTTTCACCCGGGATGGACTGGCCCAGGGGAGTGAGGAAAAGTGAACGGTTCCTTTGATCCGCTGGCCTTGATGCGGCCGGATCTGGCGGAGCTGGTACCCTACCGGGCAGAGAGCCACCAGGGGATGGTTAAACTGGACGCCAATGAAAATCCTTACGATTTTCCCCCGGTCATCCTGGAGGAGATCTGGCAGCACATGGGGAAACAATTCTTTAACCGCTATCCCGATCCCGCCGCCCGCCGGCTGGTGGAGCAACTGTCCGCCTACACGGGTGCCGGCCGGGATGGCATCATGGTAGGCAACGGTTCCGACGAGATCATCTTAAATCTCATGCTCACCTTTGGCACCGGTGGAAGGGTGCTTATAGCCACCCCCACCTTCACCATGTATGGTGTGCACGCCCGCATAGCCGGTGCAGCGCCGGTACAGGTTCCCCGGCGAGCCGGTTTTGCCCTGGACGTGGAAGCCATTGTGGAAGCCGCCCGGAAGGGGGATACTCGGCTGATTTTCCTGTGTTCGCCCAACAATCCCACGGGAAACCCTTCCCCTCCGGAAGAAATTGCCGCCATACTGCAAAATACCCGGGCCCTGGTGGTGGTGGACGAAGCCTACCAGGAATTCGGGGGGAAAAGCTGCCTGCCCCTGCTGGAGGAATACCCCAACCTGGTGATCCTGCGCACCCTGTCCAAGGCCTTCGGCCTGGCCGGCTTGCGGATAGGCTACCTGCTGGCCAACCCCTCCGTGGTGGAGCTATTGATGCGCACCAAGCAACCCTATAATTTAAACGCCTTTTCCCAGCTGGCCGCATGTACGGTGCTGGCCCACCGGGAAGAATTCAACGGGTTAATCAAACGCATCCTGGCGGACCGGGAGGAGCTTTTCCGGGAGCTGCAGGCCATCTCCGGGGTGGAATCGTTTCCCACCGAAGCCAACTTTATCCTCTTCCGCACATCCCTGCCGGCGGAAAGGGTTCACCGGGAGCTGCTGGCCCGGGGAATCCTGATCCGCAATATGCACGGTCCGGGGTTGGAAAACTGCCTGCGGGTAACCGTGGGGAAAAGGGATGAAAACAGGCTTTTCCTGGAAAAGCTAAAGGAAGTGCTGGACGCTTAAACAGCGGCACCGAAATGCGGCTTTGGAAAAGGCAACTTACTCCCGGTACCGTCAGCACATAACAACGTGTCACCAATAAAGATTGACCGAACCATTTCTGCCTGTATAATGAGGAGGTAAATTTTATGGCCAGGGTGGCCGAAGTACAGCGGCAGACCACCGAAACCCGGGTGCAGGTGCGTCTGGATCTGGATGGCACCGGGATTTACCGGGTGGACACGGGCATCGGCTTTATGGACCACATGCTCAGCCTCTTCACCCGGCATGCCCGCTTTGACCTGGAGCTGAACGCCGAAGGAGACCTGGAAGTTGACGGCCACCACACGGTGGAGGACACGGGCATCTGCCTGGGCCGGGCCATTAAAGAGGCCCTGGGGGATAAAAGGGGCATTGCCCGCTATGGACAGGCGCTTTTGCCCATGGATGAAGCCCTGGCCCTGGTGGCCGTGGATCTGAGCGGCCGCGGCCATCTGGTTTACGACGTTTCCCTGCCGTCGTCACGGGTGGGGGACCTGGACTGCGAACTGGTGGAGGAATTCCTGCGGGCACTGGCCGCCAGCGGCGAGTTCACCCTGCATGTGCGCCTGCTGTCCGGCCGCAACACCCACCACATCATTGAAGCCGTTTTCAAAGGGCTGGGCCGGACATTGAAACAGGCTGTAGCACCGGAACCGGGGGAGGACAGGGTACCTTCCACCAAGGGCATTTTATAGAACCATGGCCGGCGACCCCTCACCGGACCATGACAGCGGAGGATGGGGAGGCATAATACCTTGATCGCTATTGTTGATTACGGCATGGGCAACCTGCGCAGCGTACACAAGGCCATGGAAAAGGTGGGCTTTGCCGCCGCCGTAGTGCGGGAACCGGAGGAGGTGGTCGCCGCCCGGGGGGTCGTCCTGCCCGGCGTGGGGGCCTTCCGGGATGCCATGGCCAACCTGCGCAGGGCCGCATTGGACGAGGCGGTGAAACAGGCCATCGGACGGGGAAAACCCTTTCTGGGCATCTGCCTGGGACTGCAGCTTTTATTTGAAACCAGTGAAGAGTTTGGCTCCACCCACGGGTTGGGTATATTTCCCGGCCGGGTGCGCCGCCTGCCGCCGGGGTTGAAGATTCCCCATATGGGATGGAACCATGTCCACTGGCAAAAGCCGGTACCCCTGACCAGAGGAATACCGGACGGAACGGCCTTTTATTTCGTGCACTCATATTATGTGGACCCGGGGGATCAGGATCTGGTGGCCGGGGTTACGGATTACGGCATTCCCGTTACCGCCATGGTCAGTCGTGATAACGTTTTCGGCATCCAGTTTCACCCGGAAAAGAGCAGCACCCTGGGATTGAAAATCTTGCAAAACTTTGGGGAGTTGGTGAGCACATGTTAATCATCCCGGCAGTGGACCTGCGGGCGGGCAAATGCGTGCGCCTGGTGGAAGGCCGCCTGGACAGGGAAACCGTTTATTCCGACGATCCCGTGGCCGTGGCCCGCCTGTGGGAAGACCAGGGTGCCCGCATGCTCCATGTGGTGGACCTGGACGGAGCCTTTACCGGGTCGCCGAAAAACTGGGATATTATCCGCGGCATTCTTACGGCGGTGCGCATCCCGGTGCAGGTGGGGGGCGGCATCCGGGACATGGACGTGATCGATAAATTGCTGGGCATGGGAGCGGCCCGGGTCGTCCTGGGCACGGTGGCCATTATCAACCCCGGTCTGGTGGTGGAAGCCTGTAACCGCTACGGAGAAGCCATAGCAGTGGGCATAGATGCCCGCAACGGCAAGGTAGCCATTGAGGGCTGGGGAGTGACGGCGGAAAAGAACACTCTGGAACTGGCGGCGGAAATGAAAAACCTGGGTGTGGTCCGGGTGGTGTTTACGGATATCTGGCGGGACGGCACCCTGCAGGGGCCAAACCTGGCGGCCGTGGAAGAGGTGGCCCGGGCCACCGGATTAAAGATCATCGCTTCGGGGGGTGTTTCCTGCGCCGCCGATCTGCGGGCATTGAAAAAACTGGAGCCCCTGGGAGTGGAGGCGGTGATCATGGGCAAGTCCCTGTACGCCGGGACCATAACCCTGCGGGAGGCGCTGATCATCGGCCAGGAAGAAGCGGGGGTACAGGTGTGCTGACCAAGCGGATTATCCCCTGCCTGGACGTGACCGACGGCCGGGTGGTCAAGGGGACCAATTTCATCAACCTGCGGGACGCCGGCGACCCGGTGGAACTGGCCGCCCTCTACGACCGGCAAGGGGCCGACGAACTGGTCTTTCTGGACATCACCGCCTCGGCCCGGGGGCGCAAAACGATGCTGGATATGGTTTACCGCACGGCGGGGGAAGTGTTTATCCCCTTCACCGTTGGGGGAGGCATCGGCTCCCTGGAGGACATCCGGGCCATCCTGTCCGCCGGGGCGGACAAGGTCTCCATCAACACCGCCGCGGTGAAAAACCCGTCCCTGGTGGCGGAGGCGGCCTCCCGCTTCGGCAGCCAGTGCATTGTGGTGGCCATTGACGCCCGCCGCACCGGGGTAGGAAACTGGGAGGTTTACATCCACGGCGGGCGCACCCCCACGGGCATTGACGCCCTGGAGTGGGCCCGCCGGGTGGAAGAACTGGGAGCCGGGGAAATCCTGCTCACCAGCATGGACAGGGACGGCACCAAAGACGGCTACGACATCCCCCTGACCCGGGCGGTGGCCCGGACGGTGAACATCCCGGTGATTGCCTCCGGCGGGGTGGGCACATTAGAACACATAGCCGAAGGGCTCACCGCCGGGGAAGCCGACGCCGCCCTGGCCGCTTCCATCTTCCATTTCCGGGAGTATTCCATCCGCCAGGTAAAGGAATACCTGCGGGGGCGGGGTGTCCCGGTCAGGCTTTAATTATGGCTAACCACCAACGATTTTATGAGGTGAAAATATGACTTTTGACGCCAGCAGCTTGAAATACGACAGCCAGGGGCTGGTCCCGGCCATCATCCAGGACGCGGACAGCGGCACCGTGCTGATGATGGCCTACATGAACAGGGAAGCGGTGGAAAAAACCCTCTTAAGCGGAGAAACCTGGTTCTGGAGCCGCAGCCGGCAGCAATTGTGGCACAAGGGGGAAACCTCCGGCAACGTGCAGAGGGTGCAGGAGGTCGCCTACGACTGCGACCGGGACACCCTGCTGATCAAGGTGAAACAAAAGGGTGCCGCCTGCCACGAAGGATATTTCACCTGTTTCCATTACCGGGTCACTGAAACCGGGGAAGTGGCCGTAGTGGGGGAACGGCAGTTCGACCCGGAAGCGGTTTACGGCCCGGCCGCCCGGGCAAGGGCAAACCCGCCGGCGGCGGAAGGCGGAGATGCGCCCCGGACGCCGGGGGAAAACGGTCCGCTGGAAAAGGGCGGGGCGGGGCAGGCCGCTCTGCAGGGGCCATCACCGGCCTCCTCCCGGGTCCTGGAGGAGCTGTACCGGGTGATCAGGGACCGGCAGGAAAAGCGCCCCGCCGGCTCCTACACGGCCAAACTCTTCAACAAGGGCCTGGATAAGATGCTGGAAAAACTGGGGGAGGAGACCACCGAACTGATCATCGAGGCCAAGAACCGGGACCGGGAGGAGGTCATCGAAGAAGCGGCCGACCTTTTGTACCACCTGCTGGTGGTCCTGGCCGAACAGGGCATCACCCCGGCCGATGTCTTTGCCGAGCTGGCGGAGCGCAGGGAACCGCCACGACTATAACCGGTATTTTCCTGGATGGCCCGGGCGAACCGCCCGAAGGTATCCAGGTTATTTTTTTCTACCTGCCCGGCGCCCGCCGGTCAATCTTTTTCCCGGTTATGTGATGCACGAAAGGCTCAAGCTGTGGTATAATGCGGATGTGATCATTCCCGGTTAACATTATAAGGAAGTGAACCCCATGGATTTGCTGGCCAATTTGAACCCGGCCCAGGCCAGGGCGGTGACTCACCGGGACGGTCCCCTGCTGGTTCTGGCCGGTGCAGGCAGCGGTAAAACCCGGGTGCTCACCACCCGTATCGCCTATCTATTACAGCAGGGTGTCAGCCCCCTCCACATCCTGGCCATCACCTTTACCAACAAGGCCGCCCGGGAAATGAAAGAGCGGGTGGCGGCCATGGTGCCGGATGTGGCCAGGGAACTATGGGTGGCCACCTTTCATTCCACCTGCCTGCGGGTTTTGCGCCGCCAGGCCCGTTTTCTGGGTTACGCAGAAAACTTCGTCATTTATGACGACGCCGACCAGCAGACGGTGATCAAAGAATGCCTGAAAGAACTGAACATGGATGAAAAAAAGTTCCCGCCCCGGGCCCTGTCCGCCGCCATTTCCGGGGCCAAAAACAGGCTTTTGCCTCCGGAAGAATACGGGGATCAGGCAGACAGCTTCTTTACCCGCCAGGCGGCCCGGGTCTACGCCCTTTACCAGGACAAGCTGCACCGGAACAATGCCCTGGACTTTGACGACCTGATCATGCTCACAGTACGCCTTTTCCGGGAAAACCCCGCGGTCCTGCGCCACTATCAAAACCGCTTCCGCTATATCCTGGTGGACGAGTACCAGGATACCAACCAGGCCCAGTACGTGCTGGTGAACCTGCTGGCCGCGGAACACCGCAACCTGTGCGTGGTGGGAGACCCGGATCAGGGCATTTACGGCTGGCGGGGGGCGAATATACAAAACATCCTGGACTTTGAAAAGGATTACCCCGAAGCCCTGGTGGTCAAGCTGGAACAAAATTACCGCTCCACCCAGACCATCCTGGATGCGGCCAACCAGGTAATCAAGCGCAACCGGGGACGCAAGGAAAAACGCCTGTGGACCGCTGCCGGACCGGGCACCCCGGTGGTGGTCTATATGGCCGGCGATGAACGCACTGAAGCCGGTTTTGTGGCCGACCGTGTGGCCCGGTTGCGCCAGCGGGGAATACCCTACCGGGATATGGCCGTGCTTTATCGCACCCATGCCATGTCCCGGGTACTGGAAGAAGTGTTCCTGTCCCGGGGCATTCCCTATACCATCGTGGGCGGGCTGAAATTTTACGACCGCAAGGAAATCAAGGATTTGCTGGCATACCTGCGCCTGGTGGTCAACCCGGCCGATACGGTCAGCTTAAGGAGAATCATCAACGTACCCAGGCGGGGCGTTGGGGAGGCCTCCCTGAACAAATTGCTGGCCTACAGCATGGAAAAGGGCATACCGGCCCTGGAAGCCCTGGCCCGGGCGCCGGAAGTGCCCGGCCTGAACGGTCCGGTACGGGCGGCCTGCACCGGCCTGGCCCGGCTCTTCGCCCGGCTCTACGAGCAATCCGGAGAATTGAGCGTGACTGAACTGGCCCGGGCGGTGCTGGAGCGGACGGGTTACTGGCAGGAATTGCTGGCGGAAAACACGGTGGAATCCCGTACCCGCCAGGAAAACCTGAAGGAGTTTCTTTCGGTAACCCGGGAGTTTGACCAGCGGGCCGAGGACCGTTCCCTACCGGCGTTTCTGGCGGAACTTTCCCTGGTCAGCGATGTGGACCACTACGACCAGGAGGCCGACCAGGTGGTATTGATGACCCTGCACAGCGCCAAGGGACTGGAATTTCCAGTGGTCTTCCTGGTGGGCATGGAAGAAGGGGTTTTCCCCCATTCCCGTTCCCTCACCGAACCGGCCGAACTGGAGGAGGAAAGGCGCCTGTGCTATGTGGGCATCACCCGGGCGCGGGAAAGGCTTTATTTAACCCACTCCTGGCAGCGGACACTGTACGGTGTTACCCGCCACAACGACCCATCCCGCTTCCTGGAGGAAATTCCGCCCCACCTGCTGACTGCCGACGACCCCCTGGACAAAGGGAGCGGTCGGGCGGCGGCCCAGGGGGGAAGGGATGGGAACAGGGAAAAAACAGGTGCTCCGGGACGCCCTTCCCGCACCGGCAAAACGGCGGC
>NZ_WHYR01000078.1 GCF_009428905.1 Desulfofundulus thermobenzoicus
GGACGACACCGGGCGGGTGGTCTGGGGGGACCAGCTGATGGCCCTTTTCTGGCGGGAGATCCTGCCCCGTCATCCCGGAACCAAAGCGCTGGTGGAAGTGAAATGTTCCCAGGCGCTGGTGGATGAAATATTGCGCCTGGGCGGCGAGCCGGTTTTTTCGCGCACCGGCCATTCCCTGATCAAGGCAAAAATGCGGGAACTAAAGGCCGTGTTTACCGGTGAGATGTCCGGGCACATGTTCTTTGCCGATGAATATTTCGGCTACGACGACGCCTTTTATGCGGCCGGCCGCCTTTTACGGCTCCTTTCCCACAGCAGTGAACCCTTTTCGGCCCTGGTGAATACCATACCCCGGTATTACTCCACCGCCGAAACCCGCATCGGCTGCAGCGACCGGCACAAGTTTGCCGTGGTGAAACGGCTGACCGAACAGTTCCGCCGGGAATACCCGGTAATTGATGTGGACGGGGTACGGGTGCTGTTTCCCGACGGATGGGGCCTGGTGCGGGCATCCAACACCCAGCCGGTGCTGGTGGCCCGCTGCGAGGCCAAAACTCCAGAGAGTTTGCGCCGTATCACGGGCATCATGGGCCAGGTGCTGATGGCCCAGCCGGAAGTGGAACCCTTTGACTGGGAATATTGAGGGGACTTCCGTCATGACAGAAAGGGCGGCAGTCTCCCAGGTAACTGTTCAATGAATCCGTTTTGGTACCGATGATAGGGTTTTGCTGCACAGTTACCCTAAAAAAGACCGTCGCCCCCTTCAAAACCACCCTCACTTGCCACTGCTAGATGAACAGGTTCACATTGGATTCGTCGGCCTCGGCCAGGTAAGTGGCCACTCCGGCATATTCCAGACCGTCCACCAGCTCCTCCCTGGTTATGCCCATCACATCCATGGACATGGTGCAGGCAATCATCTTTATTCCCTGCTCCCTGGCCGTGGCCATCAACTCCTCCAGGCCGGCCACATTCTTCTGACGCATGACTATCTTCATCATTTTGGCACCCATACCGCCGAAATTCATCTTGGAAAGGCCCAGCCGGCCGGCTCCCCGGGGCATCATGGCCCCGAACATGGCCTGCAGGAAACCCTTTTTGGCTTTCACCTTTTCGGGCCGGCGCAGGATGTTCAACCCCCAGAAGGTAAAGAACATGGTCACTTCGTCGCCCATGGCTGCGGCGCCGTTGGCAATGACAAAGGCAGCCATGGCTTTGTCCAGGTCCCCGCTGAACACAATGATGGTCTTTTTGGTTTTTTCCACCACTCTTCACCCTGCTCAAATGATATAGTTAATAAACCAGCGTTGCTTTGGCCGAGAGAATTTCATCCGTAAAGGTGGCCGCCGCCGCTATTTCCGCTCCCTCAATCAAATCCCCTTCGGCAATCTGGCGCTCCTTCAAACAGGGGGAGCAGACGTACAGCGTGCCACCCTCTTTCAGAAAGGTATCCAGCAATTCCTTTAGCGGTGGAAAACCACCGGCATGAACACTATCCGCATAACCTTTCTTCGCCAGGAACACCCCGTCACATTGCAGACCAATCACCGCATCCACATCCATGGCCTGGGCTGCCGTGGCCAGCACAAAAGGTATGGTTGCCTTCTCCGGATTTTCCCCTCCGTGGGTGGCCAGGTAAACGATTTTCTCCCTGGATTCACTCATAAGTTGCCCTCCCCTTTTATTTTAAATAGCTTTTGACCAGGTAACTGGAAATATCTTCGATATGCATTTCTTCCGGCGCCGCTTTATGCAGGTTGACATAGCACAAAGGACACATGGTGACCCCATTTTGGGCTACCTCTTTTAACTGGGCCATACGCATACGGGCCCTGTCCACAGCCAAACCGGGCATTAAAGACTCCACGGGTCCGCCACAACACATGGTAAACTTGCCGGCATTTTTGGGTTCTTTCACCTGCGCCCCCGCCCGGTTTAAAAGCGCCCGGGGCTCATCCACCACCCCCTCGTGCCTGGCGTACAGGCAGGAATCGTGAATGACCAGATCCTGCTCCAGGGATCTGGCGGGCTGTATCCCCCTTTCCGCCAGCACCTCCAGATAACTCTTTACGTTGAAGTGAAAACCTTTCACTATGGCCGGCAGCACCGTCCGCAGCATGTTGGTGGTATGGGGATCCACGGTGATCACATTTTTGACCCCGTATTTAACAAACAGTCCGGCGATTTTTTGACCATGGCCTTCCAGGAGGTCATTCACACCCAAATCGTAAACCAGTGCCCCGGAATAAAGCTCCTCTTCGTAAAGGTAACCAAAATCTACCCCCACCTGCCTTAATAGCAGGGCTATGTTCTTCAATACCCCATCGCAGTAGAGTTTGAGTTCCCTGTCCGGCCTGGCCATAAAGGCGGCTATATTCACCACTTTATTTACACAACGGCCCACACCCACAAACCCGGCTATCCATGAATTTTCAATGCGGCCCTGCATCCGGCTCATGGCGGCAATATCGGGCACCATCTGGTACATAAGCCCTGTATAGAAAACGGTTTCACCGCCCCGGGGCAGGGACAGGCCGGCAGCCCATCCCGTGGCCCTTCTGGCGGAAATGGGCAGGACGGACTGACGTATCCTCAGGTTGTCGGCCAGGATTCCAATGGTATCCCCTTTTGGTAAAGGCATGGCAAACTCCCCTTAGAGTTTGAATACTCTTTTGTTAATGTAATAGCGCAGGTAACGGACGTTCTCGGCAATGTGCACTCCGCCCGGACAATTCACCTCGCACATTTTACACAGCAGGCAGGAATAAATGGTATCAATGTTTTCCAGTACCTTTTCCCTGATGCCCAATAAGACATAGCGGAAAAGCTTGCGGGGAAGCAGTTCAATGCCCATGGGGCATACGGCGCTGCACACCCCGCAGTTCAAACAGGCGGAGGCGTTGAATTGATCGGACTGCCGCACTTCTTCGATAAAACCGGGATCCACCAGTGCCATCAGTGATCCTCCTTTGCCGCCGCGCCATACCGGTAATACCCCTCGTCGGTCACTTCACCTGTCTCCTCAATCAGGCCATATTTGCGCATGCCCATTACCCAGAACATCACCTCATGGGAAGGACGGCCAAGGGCACCGGCAATTTCCGGAATGGTCTGCGGTCCCTGCTTCAGAATATCCATAATGTGATCGTGCATGAGCATCTCTTCCCGGATCACTTCCCGGATATCTCTGATTTCACCCTGCATTTTTCATATCTCCTTTGCCAGAGCATCAATCATGGCCATGATCTGGGCGCTGGTATAGCCTTTCAGGTTAATGGCCCCCCGGGGACATTCCGGCGCGCATCCACCACAACCCTTACAGAGCGCTTCGTTTACCCTGGCCACCTCCCGCCCCTCATCCTGCCCCTTTTCAATGGCCTCGTAGGGACAGGCCCGGGCACACTGGCCGCACCAGGTGCATAGATCTGTTTGCACAAAGGCCATTTGCGGTTCCAGTTCCACATAACCCTTTTTCAGGATGGAAGCACACTGGGTGACCGCCGCCAGGGCCGAGGCCACGCTTTCTGCGGCATTTTTCGGTCCCTGGCACGTTCCGCAGATAAATACCCCGTCCACCACCGTTTCCACCGGGCGCAGCTTGGGGTGAATTTCGTTGTAAAATCCGTCTTTCCCCACCGGGAGCTTCAGTATATCCGTTAGTTGATTATTGTGACGGGGGGTCATGCCCGTGACCAGTACCACCAGATCTGTAATTATGCTGATCTCCTCCCCGGCGGTCAGAAAATCCTTTATGGTAACTTTGAGCCGGCCGTCGGGCAACTTTTCCAGGGCCGGCGGTTCATTTTCGTCAAATTTAAGGAAAATAGAACCCTTTTCCCTGGCCTGCTGGTATAAAAGCTCAAACCTGCCGTAGGTCCTCATATCCCGGAAAAGGTGATACTGGTGGAGACGCGGGCTTTTTTCGCCGGCCAGGAGGGAAGCATGAACGGCCGCATTGCAACAGTAACGGGAACAATAGGTATGGCCACGGCCCTGCTCCGGCCTTTGCCTGCTGCCCACACAGTAAATATACACCACGTCTTTTACTTCCCGTCCTTTGTAGAAAAGCCCGTCACCGGCCCCATCCACAGCTTCCTTGAATTCCGGCAGGGTCAGGACCCCGTCCATCCCGTACCCGTATTCCCCTTCGTCGGGATGGTACGGTTCAAAACCGGTGGCCACAATGATGGATCCCACATTGGCGGTAATATCATCGCCCCGGGAAATCCGGATTTTCACGGTAAAGTTACCGATGCTGCCGGACTTTTCCACCAGTTCGGCCCCGGTGTAAAAGGTGATATTCTCCCTTTGCTTTACTTCCTGCACCAGCCGGGCGATCATTTCCCGGCCGTTTTTTCCGGAAGGATAGGTTTTTCCGAACCGGCCGGTCCAGCCGCCGGCCTCGGGGGATCTCTCCACCAGCAACACGGCAATACCCAGGTCGGCCAGCCCCAGGGCGGCCCTTAAACCCGCCACCCCCGCGCCAATCACCAGCACCCGGGGAACCGTCTCTATTTTCACCGGCATCAGTGGCTCCGTCAGGGCGGTACGGGCAATACCCGCCCTGACCAGCCGGATGGCCTTTTCCGTTGCGCCCTGGTGATCATGGCCGTGGGCCCAGGAACACTGCTCCCGGATATTGACCTGGGTATACTGGTAGGGATTCAAACCGGCCCGCCTGGCCATATCCCGGAAAGTAAAAAGGTGTAGCTTGGGAGAACAGGAGGCCACCACCAGACCGTCCAGGTTTTGTTCCTGAATATCGGAAACCATCTCCTGCTGGGTGGCGTCGGAGCAGGTGAACATGGCCGTTTTAGCCACCACCACGCCCGGCTCCCGTTCCACCGCCGCCCTTACCTGCTCCACATCCACATAGTCGGAAATATTGCCGCCACAGTGACAGATATAGACACCGATCCTTCTGTCGCTCATTTTCTTCTCCCCGTCCTTTCCACATAAGCGGCAGCCTGGGCGGCGGCCGCACCGGCATGGAGGATGGAATCGGGTATATCTTTCGCACCGGAGGCGGAGCCGGCCACAAACACTCCCTCAATGCTGGTTTTGCCCGGGTTTAAATCTTCCTCCACTTCTTTTACGTAGCTGTAGTCATCTGCCTCCAGTACCACTCCTTTAAAAAGGTCAAAAACTTCCGTATTGGGGAGAAGACCCACCGAAAGGACCACCAGGTCATGCTCCGCCCGGCTCAGCCGGCCGCCATTGTCCATATCTTCATAGAAAAGGACCAGATTGCCGTCTTCCTTTTCTTCGATCCAGGCCACCCTGCCCTTGATAAAATTGGCGCCCATGGCCTTGGCCTGGTCGTAAAATTCTTCGTACCCCTTGCTGAAAGCCCTGATATCAATATAGTAGACCGTTACATCGGCCAGGGGGAGCGCACCCATGATCAGCTGATTTTGTTTGATGGAATACATGCAGCAAACCCTGGAACAAAGGGGATTTTCCACCGTTTGATCCCTTGAGCCCGTACAGAGGATGTAGGCGATGCTTTCCGGGATCTTGCCGTCGGAAGGCCGCAGGACAGTGTTATAGGGCCTGGTGGGTGCCAGTAAACGGTCCATCTGCATACCGGTGATGACGTTTTTGTACCGGCCGTACCCGTACTGGGGCTTGCTTTGGGCGGGGAAAAGCTTGAACCCCGTGGACACAATAACGGCCCCCACCCGGTATTCCTCTTCCCTTTCGCGCATGGACAGATCTATAGCACCGGCCGGACAGGCGCTCAGGCACTGCTGGCATTCGGAACACACACCGCAATCCAGGCACCTGCCGGCACTGTACCGGGCCTCTTCCGCCGTCAGGGGTTGTTCCGTTTCAGCAAAATCGCTAACCCTTTCCCGCAGGGCCTCGATCCTTGCCACGGGTGGCAGGCTGGTATACTTTTCCTGCCTGGCCAGAACCCTTTCCCGGTCCACCACCGGCAAACGGTAGTCGTAATCCACTCCCTTCAATTCCTTGCCCTGCAAGTAACGGTCGATAAAGAAGGCCGCCCTTTTACCCTGGGCCACGGCACTGACAATGGAGGAAGGACCGGTAACCACATCCCCGCCGGCAAAGATCCAGGGCACCGATGTCTGCAAAGTCTCCTGATCCACGGCAATGGTCCGGTCGGGCTTTACGGCTATATCCCGGGCCAGGGTTTGGGTTGCCGGCGCCAGGCCAACGGCCGTAACCACCAGATCCACGGGTACCCGGTGCTCCGACCCGGCCACCGGACGGGGTTTTCTTCTCCCCTTTTCGTCGGGGTCGCCCAGTTCCATATGGATGCATTCCACTTCCGCCAGCCGGCCCTGGCGGCCGATGAATTTTACCGGAGCCCGCAGGTACTGGAAGTCCACCCCTTCCTGCCCGGCTGCTTCGATTTCCCAGTTATGGGCCGGCATTTCCGCCCTGCTCCGCCGGTAAAGGATCGTCACCCGTTCCGCACCCAGCCTGACGGCTACCCTGGCCGCATCTATGGCCACATTGCCGCCGCCCACAACCATTACCCTTTTGTTTGCCAGTTGTAATTTTTGTCCCTGGTTTACCTGCCGCAGAAAATCCAGGGCACCCACTACTCCCTCCAGGTCTTCGCCTTCCACCTGCAACCGGCGCACCTCCGGCGTACCGGTGGCCACAAAGACGGCCTCGAATCCCTGCTCCTTGAGCTCCGCCGGTTTTTCCACCCGCCGGCCGGTCTCGATTTTCACTCCCAGGGCGGTTACATTTTGAATATCCCTGTCCAGGATGTCTTTAGGAATGCGGTAGGCGGGTATGGCGTAACGGAGCATGCCGCCGGGCTCATCCCCGGCTTCAAATATGGTCACCGGATAACCCTTTCTGGCCAGGTGAAATGCGGCGGTGAGCCCTGCCGGACCGGCGCCCACAATGGCCACTTTTTTACCCCGTTGCTCCGGTGGGGGGCCGTAGTCGGGCACCGGGTGCTTTGCATAATAGGTGTCCGCCAGGAAACGTTTGATTTGTCTGATGGGCACGGGTCCTTCTATACCGCCCCGGGTACATTGTCCTTCACAGGGCGCATAGCAGGCCCGGCCCAGGCTGCCCACCAAAGGGGTGGTTTCCAGGATGAGATTGAAGGCCCGGGTAAACTTTCCACTGCGGGTGAGGGCCACATAACCATGGGCTTTAATGCCGGCCGGACAGGTAAAGGAACAGGGAGAGGTGCCTTCCCGGTCAATGACGGCTTTTTTGGGTACGGCCTGGGGAAAGGCAATGTATGCCGCCCGGCGGGCCACCATATGGGAGTTGAACTGGTCCGGGACGGCCACATTGCAGTTCATTTCGCACTGCCGGCAGCCGGTGCACAGCCTTTGGTCCACAAAGGCGGGTTTCCGGCGCAATCTGACCTGAAAGGTACCGTCATTATTCTTCCTGATTTCCTTGACTTCGGTGTAGATATGCACATCAACATTGGGATGATGGGCTGTGGCGGCCATTTTAGGCGTGGAAATACAGCTGGCGCAATCCAGGGTGGGAAATACCTTGCTCAAAAGAATCATTTTGCCGCCCACACTGGCTTCCTTTTCTACCAGCAAAACCCGGTAGCCCATGTCACCCAGTTTCAGGGACGATTCCATCCCGCCAATGCCGCTGCCCACGACCAGGATATCGTAATCCATAAACATTATCCCTTCCCGGAAGATCTAAGTTTCAGGAGCGTGTCCCCGAATTGCCTCATCTGACTGGTAAATGGTTCCGCACAAACAGAACAGATGGCCGCCATGCGCAATCTCTGGGGGTCAATCCCTTTCCCGGCCAGGAGTTCCTGCGCCCGGGTGGCAATCCGGCCCGTCCTGTCCACGCAATCCGGGAGATAAGCGCAGTCGGTCCCATCGGCCGCAATGAAGACGCCGTCAAAGCCCTTTTCAATGGCGTAGAGAACCCACTCGGGCTTTATGCCGCTGGAACAGGGGACGGTGATCACCACCACCGCGGGTGAATAGTCCATGTGGGAACTGCCGGCCAGATCAATGCCCGGATCGGATATGTTATTTGTGGAAAAGACAAGGATCCTGGGCCGGTAATCCTTGTCTTTCTGCTCCATTCCCTGCATCTTATTTCATCCTTTTAACGTAAAGCTTCCAGTATCCCGCCTCTTCCACGACACCTAAAAACTCATGGCCACCCTTTTTGGACCAGGCAGGAATGTCCTTGTTGCTGCCGGCATCCGAGGACAAAACTTCCATCACTCCCCCCACCGGGACTTCCGTAATGGCCCTTTTCGCCGCCAGGATGGGCCCGGGACAGGACGTCCCCCTGGCATCCACCACCTTCTGCACCTGGAGATTTTTCAGTTCCTCCACTGTCATACCACATCCTCCTTTGCTTTTTCCGGGAACCCCTGTCTGTAGCAGCAAATGTTTTTGCAAAAGAGCCGCCCTGAAGCACCCGGGATGGAACAGAAGTTCCCGTACCCGTATGGGTATATGTTCTTTTATTAACAAGTTAACAGCTATTGACCATTTTGTCAAGCATAAATTTAAAATTTTTGTTTTTTTGCCGGCAAAAATCTGTTATAATAAAAGCATACCCTGTAAGGTACTTTTGGGGAGGGGGTAGAAATTCAGGTGAAAACAAAACATGCGGGTTTGGTCCACTCCAACCAGATAGAAGCCGGGGAAAAAGAATCGGAGAACATGACCACCAGGCAACACCTGTTGCAGGGCGATGTGTTACAAAGGCTGAAAAAAATAGAGGGACAGGTGCGGGGAGTCTCCAGGATGATTGAGGACTGCCGCAACTGCGGTGAGGTGGTCACCCAGCTGGCGGCCATCAAGGCAGCCGTCAACCGGGTGGGGCTGACCGTGCTGGCCTGTCATATGGCCGAAAAAATAGAAAAGGACCTGCAGGAAGGCAAGGACATCAAAGAATCCCTGGGCGAGTGTCTGGTCATATTTAAAAAATTCTCGTGAATCATAAGGGAACAGCTTTAACGGCAAAAAAATAGCTCACTGTCTCCGCCACAACTCCCTTTGGGACGGGTTATGGACGGCACCAGTGAGCCTTAAATTTGTCGTTGCCTTTTCCCCCATGCCGGCAGGCTCAAGACAACATAACCTGTAATCGTCAGCCCTAAAATTGTTTTTGCCTCTCTCGAGCCATGACTTTATCCAGCAAGGTCTCCTGATTAAGCATCCTTAAAAAATTTTAAGCTGTGAGCAAACCTGTAAGCCGAGTTCTGTCTTGGGTGATCATCTATCTGGGACGCCAGTTGCCTGACGCCTCTAGCGACCTTTACCCGGGGACGGAGCGGGCCACTCCCGTGTCCCCCTATTCGGTCTTGCTCCAGGTGGGGTTTACCTAGCCGGCCCGTCGCCAGGGCCGCTGGTGCGCTCTTACCGCACCGTTCCACCCTTGCCAGATCGGAAGTCGGTCGTCGGAAGTCAGATACGACCGACCTCCGAACCGGCGGTCTGCATTTCTGTGGCACTTTCCTTGGGGTCGCCCCCACTGGGGATTACCCAGCACCCTGCCCTGTGGAGCTCGGACTTTCCTCAGGTGCTTCCGACACCCGCGACCACCCGGTTTACTCACAGCAACATATTCTGCCCCTACATTTTAACACAATCGAGATCGTTTTGCAAATTTCCCGCTCCCGGGCACCGGCGTACCGGAGCCACGCTTTAAACCCGGTTGCCGGATAAATATTTCAGGGGGTCGGACCCCTTCTGTGGGCAACCCTCTTGAATGGCATTATGAACGGAAATTATAAGGATCCCGCTCCCTCCGGCTGATCAGAAACTCCACCGGAAGCCCCTTTTCCCGGCAGGCTTCCTGCAGGTAATCCCGCAGCACGGGCAGGATCACCCTCTCGGTACCAAAGTGGCCGGCATCCACAAAGTTAAGACCGGCGGAAAGCATGTCCCGGGCGTCGTGATAACCTATATCGCCGGTAACCAGGACATCCGCTCCCCGCGCCAGCGCTTCCGGCCATAGACCGGCACCCGCCCCACCGCACAGGGCCACCCGGCTGACCGGACGTTTTCCCTCCCCGCCCCAGCGCAGTCCGGATAATTCCAGCACCTGCTGGAGGCCGGTCACAAAATCCTCCAGTGACCGGGGTGTTTCCAGGTTCCCCACC
>NZ_WHYR01000079.1 GCF_009428905.1 Desulfofundulus thermobenzoicus
GCCCGGTGTCGTCCACCGCCCCCAACCGGTCCGCATCCCCGTCAAAGGCGATACCCGCGTCCGCCTTCGTGGCCCGCACCTGTTCTATGAGATCCACCAGGTTGGACCGTTTCACCGGATCGGGATGATGGTGGGGGAAGCGGCCGTCGGGCTCGCAGTACAGGGGGATGACCGTACATCCCAGGGATTCCAGAAAATCCCTGGCAAAGAAGGCGGCCGTGCCGTTGCCGCAGTCCACCACCACCTTTAATTTTTTCGGACCCGGCTGGATTTTATCCTTCAGCATGGCCAGGTACTCCGGTACCGGATTTGCCCGTTCCAGTGTGCCCCTTCCTTTTTCGTAGTCCTCCCTTTCCATCAGCAACCGCAGGGCCTGGATTTCTTCGCCGTAAATGGTTCCCGGTCCGCAGGCCAGTTTAAAGCCGTTTTCCGTAGGCGGGTTGTGGCTGCCGGTGACCATTACCGCCCCATCCACGTTGTACAAAATGCGGGCGTAGTACAGAATAGGAGTAATCACGGTGCCGATGTCGGTAACCCGGCAGCCTGTGGCCACCAGGCCCCGCACCATCGCCCCCTTCAAACGGGGAGAGCTCAGGCGGTTGTCCATGCCCACCAGCACGTCTACTTTACCCCGGCGCCGGAGGTAAGTACCAAAGGCCCGGCCCAGGGCTGTCACCGTTTCATCGGTCAGATCCCTGTCGGCCACGCCCCGGATGTCGTATTCGCGGAAAATGTCCCGGTTGAACAATGCCTTTCCTCCACATTGCCTTTTCTTTTACTTTACGACGGTAAAATAAAAAATTCCTCCCCGCGGGGAGGATTCCCGGCAACAATTTCTTTCATGTTTAACATTATATAATTGTTACCATACCCCGCCGCTGAAAAACTGTGGTAAATTATCCCAAAAGGATCCTGCTCTCCAGGGGCCGGCAGGCATTTCTCTATTTAGAGGTGTCAGCGGGAATCGGGATTTTCGTTGGCCAGGCGGGCGGTCTGGGCCGTCCAGGTCCACCGGTTGTTGGCATAATAATTCCACAGGGTGGCGGACAGGATGCCGGCGCCGTTGGCACAAACTGCCGGCAGTCCCAGGTAGCCGTTCAACAGAGCCAGCACGGCCACGTTAATGAGCATACCGGCGGTGCAGCATAGAAAAAACTTTACCGTCCGGCTAAAAAACTGATCTTCCCTGGCTCCGGGCCAGGTAAAGTGGTCATTGAGCAAAAAATTGCTGAACATGGCCAGGGTGGTGGCCACCAGGGCGGACAGGATTACGTCCAGACGGAGCAACCGGGTAAGGAGGAGAAAAAAGAACATATTCATCACCACGCCGCTGGCTCCTACCAGGCAGAACTTCCAGAAACGCAAATCCTCCGGGCTGCTCAGGACCAGGCGCAGCAGGTGGCGCAGGTAGTTGACCTGTTCAGCCAGGGTCATTTTGGAATGGTCTTCCTTCCGGCGCCGGAAGGCATAGGGTACCTCCGCCACCCGCTGGTAGCGTCCCCGTACCAGAACCTCCATAAGAATTTTCCAGCCCAGGGGGGTAAGGTGTGCCCCCTGAACCACCTCCCGGCGCAGCATAAAAAAGCCGCTCATAGGATCACTGATGGGGCGGACCTTTTTGAGCAGCAAACGTCCCAGGCAGCGGGCGGTGAGGGAAATGACCCGCCTGGCGGGAGTCAGGCCTCCGTCGCTGCCCCCGGGCAAAAAACGGGAGGCAATGACCAGATCGTTCCCCTTTTTAATGGCATTCAGAAGGTGGGGCAATACTGCCGGGGGGTGTTGCAGATCCGCGTCCATTACAGCCAGGATATCTCCTTTGGCTATCTGAAAGCCCGCCACCACAGCCGTGGCCAACCCCCGCTTTCCCCGGCGGTGGATATAACGGACCCGGGGGTTGGATAGGGCCAGCTTTTCCAGAACCCGTACCGTACCGTCGGTGCTATCGTCCACGAAGATTATTTCGTATTCCCGGTCCTGCAGGGCAATGCCGATTTGCCGGGCTACCGGTATGATATTATGTTCTTCGTTATATGTGGGAATGATTACGGATAACAACAGTAAAACCTCCTTTAAGCCACCCATTCGCCCCGGGCAAAAATGAAATGTAGAAAAAAGTACAAAGGGGCCAAAAGGGCCAGGACGAAATTATATTCCCTTTCCCCGGTGGTCAGGCGGGCCAGAATCAGGTACAGGGGGAACAGTACCATTACAAACCGGGGCATACTGAAAAGGGGTTCGTGGGTTGCCGGTGAAAGCAATGGCACCAGTAGTCCGGTCAGGACAAAAAAACCGTAGGATGGGCGGAGACGCCATCCTTTAAATAATGATAGAAGAAACAGAGCCACACCATAAAAGGTAAATGATAGATCCAGCAAATTGTGGAAAAAGTTGTAATTATGCCCTATATAGATCATGGTTTGCTTAAAGGTGATCCAGGGCCAGTCAAAATGGCGATCCCAATGCTGCTGGGCGTGCAAGAAAGCCAGGGGATCACCCAGCCTTATTTTCAGATAGGCCATGAACAGGATCGCTCCCAGGGGGATCAGGCCCAGGAAGCAAATATCCTTTTTTATTTTGCCGGACCGGGCCGTGAGGTATTCCAGGAGAAGGGCCAAACTCAAAAAAATACCCATATTTCTGGTGGCGGAGGCCAGCATGCCGGCAGCACCGGCGGGAAGCCACCAGTTACGGCGGGCAAAATAAAAGGCCAGCAAAACCAGGAACAGATAAAGGGATTCCGTGTAGATGGCCGATAGATAAAAGGCGGTGGGGAAGAGGGCCAGATACCAGGTGGCCCGCTGCGCCGACGACATGTCCGTGTCCATCCCGGCCAGTAAAAAAAAGACGGCCAGCAGACCCCACAGGGCCAGATTGGAAATGGCGATTCCCGCCATCACGGGATCCACCCCCAGCCGGGCGCACAGGTGAATCAGCAGGGGATAGAGGGGGAAAAAGGCGGCTGATCTGGTATCATAACCATCCCGGGCGATTTGCAAATACCACCCGGAGTCCCAGCGGTTCAACCCCTGGGTTACGATGTTGGTAATCTCCCTGGGGTCATAATTGCCGGGGAAGAAAACCACCGCAAAATACCCGGCCAGAAAGACAAGCAGCAAGTGGGTCAGGTAGGGTGTAAGCACATCCCGGTGGAAAAGGGGTAATCGACGCCAGAACATCATCTCATCCTCTATAAGATCAGTGAATTTCCAGGCATGGCGTTGCACCGCTCATTCCACAGTTATTACGCCGGCAGTACCATGGCCGTTTTCGGACCGGACCGGCACGGCAGTAGCACATTCCTTTATTGACGTACCGGCAAATTGCTTTATCCAGAGTGGTGGTTGCCATCCTTTTATTTTGACCTCTTTTCTCCATTTCATGCAGGGAAGGGAAAATAAAACGGGATCCGCTGACCCCGTCCCTTGGTCCTTGTTTCTTGGCCCGGTTATCCATTGGGTTTTTCCGGCTATTATTTTGTTTCAGGCCTGCGCCTGCCGCTGCTGGCGAATATGAAAGTGGTTATGTTCTACGGACAGGAGATGAACGAGACCACAGTGGGGACAGGTGATGCTTTCCCGGTCTTTAAAGCGTATTTCTCCGATGCGTTGACCGCAGCAGGTTATTTCCACACTCACCAACTGCCCCTCCGGACGATGGTTTACCCGGTAATCCACCAGGCTTCCAGTATTCATGGCCAACCACTCCCCGATAAGATTTTTTCTATTATACCGTAAAACTGCTTTGCGGGTAAATTTTTCACGGTAAATTAATTTAATTCTTTCTTTCTTAGTGTATAATGTAGCATAGATAACGACCAGGTTCATATTCCAGGAAAGGATGGGTTTGATACTTGACCGGCAAAAGAGAAACAAGCACTCAGGGAAAACGCCGGCCGGGACGCCGGCACAGAAAGGCTTATGCCGCCGGCCCGCCGGTATCGCTGGACCCCTTTCAGGAGCAGGCCATAGAAGCCCTGCTGGAAGGGTACAGCGTTCTGGTAGCCGCCCCCACCGGCACGGGTAAGACCCTCATTGCCGAGAAACTGCTGGTTAATATCCTTTCGGAAGGTAAAGGGGCCGTGTACACCTCACCCATTAAAGCCCTTTCCAATCAAAAATTCCGTGATTTTGGTCAACTTTTCGGTCAGGAGCAGGTTGGTTTGATCACCGGCGATCTTTCCATAAACGAAAGGGCACCTCTACTGGTAATGACCACGGAGATTTTCCGCAACTGGTGTTTTGCCAACCCGGAAGATCTGGCCCATACCTCCCATGTCATTTTCGACGAAATGCACTACCTGGACGATCAGGAGCGGGGAACGGCCTGGGAGGAAAGCATTATTTTTGCCCCGCCCCATATGAAAATTCTCGGCCTTTCGGCCACCGTCCCCAATGTGAGGGAAATTGCCTCCTGGATGGCCGATGTGCGGGGAGAGGTGGTCAAAGTAATTGAAGAGCGCTGCCGGGCGGTTCCTTTGGAAATAGCCTGGATTGCTCCGGGCGGGGAAGTGCTGGACGAGGAGGAGGCCAGGGAAGAAATTGCCGAACGGCAGGAAGTCCGCCGCTGGCGCCATCGTTACTGGGACGGCATGCTGGCGGGGGGACGGGAAGAAGCTAATTTTTGAGGTGATGCAATCCGTGGCCAGTGGTCCCAGCCCCACCTGTGGGGAAGTCATTGCAGCCATTCAGGATCACCTGCCGGCCCTTTATTTTGCCTTCAGCCGCGGCCGTACCGAACTGCTGGCTGAAGAACTGGGACGGGAATGGGATTTTCTCGACGCCGGGGAAAAACGCACCGTAACCCGGATGATCAGGGAAGCGGAAGAGGGGAACCCCGGCCTGTTTGGTCCCCGGCGGCAAAAATTGCGCCGTCTTTTGCACCAGGGAATAGGTTACCACCACGCCGGCCTGTCGCCCCTGCTGAAGGATCTGGTGGAAAGGCTGTACGAATCCCGGTTGATTTACGTATTATTTTGCACCGAGACCTTTGCCGTGGGTGTAAATTTCCCGGCTGCCAGCACGGTGTTTGATTCATGCCGCAAATGGGACGGCCGCGAGTTCCGCCCCCTTTTGAACCGGGAGTTTTTCCAGATGGCCGGCCGGGCCGGGCGCCGGGGGTTCGACCCGGTGGGCCGGGTTTATGTACGCATTGATGAGCGGTTTCCCGAGCAAACGGGCTTTTATCGCGAGGATGGGGTGGAACCGGTGCGAGGCCGTTTGTCCATATCACCAAATACGGTCTTGAGCTTGCTTTGCTGGAAAACCGACGAAGAGATCCGCCGCTTTTTGGAGCAAAATCTGGCCGTTTATCAGAACAGCAGGGAAAGCCGGGAAATTAAAAAAGAGCTGCCCCGGCTGGAAGAAAAGGCCGCGGATCTGGCCAGTTGTTTTTGTCCGGAACGGGGTCAGCCCTGCTGCCAGCTTTTTCGCTTGAAGTTGCGGAAAGAACTGAACCAGCTTAACAAGCGCCGGCGGCGCAACCGGGCGGGAAGCAGGGACCGCCGGGAGGAGATCCGGGCGCTGTTGCAAACCGAGCGCAAAAAATGCCGTTATAAGGCCTGCCAGGAGGCGGAAAAGAAAATCCGCCGTTTGGAAGAAAGGATTCACCTGCTGCACAGGCGCCTGCAGCAGCTGGAGCAAAATTCCCGGGATTACGGGCACGAGTTTAAAAGCGTCTGGGGACTGCTGGAAAGGATGGGTTATGTACAGGGGCGGGAACTGCTGCCCCGGGGCAAATTTGCCCTTTTTGTGCACGTCCAGGAAATACTGGTTACCGAGCTGGTTTTTTCCGGTATCATTCTGGAGTCAACCCCGGTGGAGGTGGCTGCCATACTGGCCGGGGTGGATTACCAGCCCGGCCGGGACGAGCAGGTGGTTTCCCCGCCCTTTTCCCTGGTCCGGGTGGAAGAACTGCGCCGGTTTTTACTGGAAAACGGAGTGCCGGAAAACTTTTGCGTCTGGTCCCCCGTACCTGCGGCGCTGGCGGCGGCCTGGTACGAGGGGGCTTCCTTTGAGCAGCTTCTGGGTATGTGCAACCTGCAGGAAGGGGACGTTTTTTCCGTCATGCGCCGGGAAATAGATCTGTTGCGCCAGATAGAAAGGGCAGCCGGGGAGGACCGCACCCTGGCCGCCCTGGCCCGGGAACTGCGCCGTCGCCTGGACCGGGACGAGGTGGCCGTACTGGGGGTTTAAAGCAAATATTTCAAAACGGAAAAAACAAAAACGGAGCCGAATCTGGCAAAAGAGCGTTTACTTCTGATACATCCATTTCGTCTGATGAATTGAACCGGGGTTTTGCCGGAATTTCCGAAAAACGCTTTGTGGCAGCCCCGACTTTATGACGCCGTCATGCAGATTTTTCTACGGGTATATTTAAAGAATAATTCCCGGGAGACGGGATTTTAGACCACCAAAAAGAAACGGGCTTTCGCCCGTAATCTCTGCCGCCGGTTTGAAAAGTTATGTACGTTTTGGAATATGTGCTGCGGCAGCGGTGTTTTTTCTCTTTTTTCACTTTACTTCCGCAGTTCCGCGGGCACTTCCGGCTGGTAGAAGAAAAGCCAGCTTGCCGGGTAAATGCCTGTTGCGGCCACGACCAGGGTCACAGTGGCGATGATTCCCAGCACCCATTGCTTAAACCGCATGATCCACACCTCCTTTATCCTGGATTAAGAATTGATGTACTCGCAGGAGAAGCCTGTCCAGAGCATCCATGAAGCGGTAACCGGCCGGGGTGACGGTGAAGGACTGGAAAGCCAGGCCCAGGGCACTGGCTATTAGCAAATCTTCCCCTGCGAAGACGAACTGAACCAATATCAGGTAAACCACGGGCACCAGCAGGGAAGCCGCCTTTAACGCCCGGCGCTGGCCGTCCCTGCTTATAGGTTTGGCCGCTGTGTCCGCCGGCGCGTAAAGGATCGCCACAAAAAAGGCAAAGAGAGCTGCGGCAACTGCCATTCCCTCACCGGGAATGCCGTTAAGGGACAGCCACCGGGCGAGATAGCCCAGGCCGGTAAATGTGACCAGAGAACCGGTTAAGCAGCGGTAATAGGCCGTGCAGTGGGCGCCCCCGGCCGCCAGGCGGAAGACCACGCTGGCCACGATGGCGGCAGCTACCTGGGGGAAGATGCCCAGGAGAAGGGGTATGGTTACAAAGCATACCAGCTTCACCAGTGCCCCCAGTAAAAGCTCCAGCCCATAGGCCATCACCGCCGCCCTTTCTTCCTGGTTTACTTCCTTACTAAGCCAGGTGGCCATCTTTACCGCCAGTTGGTGGATCACCCTCAACACCTTCCTTCGGCAGGATAACCGTAAAGATGGTGGGCGGGGAGGAAACCTGCACCTGCCCGCCGTGCTGGATCACAATTTCCTTTACGATGGCCAGCCCCAGGCCCCGGTTATCCCCTTTGGTGGAAAACCCTGGCTCAAAAATTTTCTCCCGCAAGTATTCAGGGATGGCCGGTCCGGAATTGCCCACCTTAAATATGTAGTTCTTTTCATCTTCATGGATTTCCAGGCGGACGTAACGGTCTTTTGTCTCCAGGAACATCACCGCGTCCATGGCATTGTCCAGCAGGTTGCCCAGGATGCGGTTCACATGATAGGGTCGGGCGGTTAGCTGCTCCAAGCCGCTTTCCACAACTAAACCGAAAGAGATGTTTTGGTTGACTGCCTTGGTTGCTTTTTGCTGAATCAGGGCTGCCACCTCGGGCTGTTTTATGCGCAGGGTCTGGGAAGAAATGCGCATGTCCCCGGTCACTTCAGCTAGATACTCCTGGGCACTTTCAGACTTGCCCATCTGCAAAAGGCCGTAAACGGCCTGCAGGTGACTGATAAAATCGTGACGCTGGGCGCGGATGTTACGGATCATTTCCTCCATGTTTTTGATATGTCTGGCCTGTTGCTTGATTAAAATATCTTGTTCTTCCAGGACCATTAATTTACGCATCAAAATTAAGCTTAAAGCGGCATTGCCAACAACCACAATGTCTACAATAATTAACCACATCAAAGAAATTTTTGCATCGCTTATTACCAGATACTGTGTAAAAATGGCAATTATCAGCACCTGACCAAGACTTAAAATAGATAGCAGATAGTTTGGATATGGCAGACTCATAAATGATCTGTCCCCTGATATTTATGTTTTTCCTTATTATTGCCTGGCGTTCTTAAAGTGATCTTTCTTTTTATGCAATACCAGGTAATCAATGATAACGTAACTAATTCTGGAACTGCCGCTAAAATTCGCAAGGTTTGTGAGTGCCATATTGCGGTTATGTTATGATTAGTAATCAAAAGAAGAAATGGCCAATAAAGCAATTCCACTAAGGCTAAGCTAACTATTCCAACCAATGCCACATTCAAAGCAATAACTAAGGAGATTCTAAAAAAGAGCAGAACGAGTAATGTAATTATAATAATTCCAATAAACGTATGCAACCCATACGGTATAGGCAACTCCCGTACAAAATACGACGCCAGGGAAGAAAGCATTGCTGCCGGGATAATTCTTTTCCATTTTAATTCTATACCCATCAGGGTTAAACCCAGGGTCAGGATGATAACGCTCTCAGGGATGGACTGGAAGATTAGTGCCAACAGGGGCATTCGGTCCATTGCTGTCTCTCCACTCAAGATCGTCGGAATGATATCACTCATCACCGGGCTTCAGCCACCCATCATTTGCGGTTTCCCCGTCCTGTACCGCAACACCCTTTCCAGATGAATCCAGCACCTGATACATATTTCTGCATAATTGATTAAACTCCTCCTTTTTCAGGGAAAATTTTGCATAAAAATTTGTTTTTTCGTGGAAATTATTTGGGAATAATCTACCCTAGCTGGAAGATGCACCCATTTCCTGACGGTATTTTTGTGCCCGCCGGCGATAAATGTCGGCCATTGTTTGGAATTTTTCGATTTCTTCCCGGGAAAGCTGCCGGATGACCCGGGCCGGGCAACCCAGGGCCAGATAACCGGCGGGAATTTCCAGGCCTTCCACCACCAGCGCCCCGGCTCCCACTACCGCACCGGCGCCAATACGGGCGCCATTTAGAATTACCGCACCCATGCCGATGAGGGCACCCTCCCCGACGGTGCAGCCGTGCAGGACGGCCCGGTGACCCACGGTAACCCGGTCGCCCACCACCAGTGGGAAACCGGGGTCCTCATGTAATACACAGCAGTCCTGGATGTTGGTGTACGCTCCGATAATCACCCGGTCCGCATCCCCCCGGATCACCGTGTTGAACCAGACGCTGCTCCCCGGGCCGATTTCCACCCGGCCAATTATTTGCGCGCCCGGCGCCACAAATACATCTTCTGCCAGCCGTGGTCGTTCATGGTTAAATGGAAGGATATTCATTGCTTTTCACTCCCTGCTTATCAGTGCAACTTTATGGATCATATTTTGTCTTGTAAAAAAACTTTTCTTTTTCACCTTTATTTTTCCTTCCTAACAGCAAAAAATATATGGTTCACAACTTTGAGTCCCCTGGATGCAGAATAATGGGCATAAAAAAATGGCCCATATCAGGGCCAGTGGGGAAAGGAGAGGCGGTATGTTCATGTGATAACAATCACTTACCTTTATTCTAATCTGGAATACAATGGAGGTCAAACGCTATATTTTTCGCTGACGGGCAATTACGGGAGAATAGATCGGACATGCTTGTCCTGGCGTCTTATTAAGAGTCCTTTTAAGCTTGATTTATATTTTAAAAAGAATGGGAGTTTTGAGCAAATCCCCGGGTGGTCCGGTACTCTGGTAATGATAAGGCGCTGTCCCGAGCATTCCAATGAGGGGGGACAGCGCCGGATCAAGCGTGTTTTGGCATATTTGCGCCCGGGCTCAATTGCAGGCTCAGTAACGGAACTGATCCGACGGTCCGGGGGTAAATGCCGACCCCGGTGGCCGGTATTGCGCCTGTATGTCTCCCGCCTTGTTTGTGGCTTCGTTACGTATTTGATTCACGTCCTGGGGATGGGCTGGGAGGAGAAC
>NZ_WHYR01000007.1 GCF_009428905.1 Desulfofundulus thermobenzoicus
GAGAAGGAGGGAGGAGGAACCCCAAAAGGGGTGTTTTACCGGCTTAAAAAGAGGGGCCAAAGTTAACAGGTTACCCCCCCCCCCCCCGAACAGAAGTTCTATCAAGGAACTTTTTCATGTTTGCTCAAACCCCCATCTTTTACAATTATTCCAAATTAAGAAAGCCGCAGGGAGACAAGTATACGCCTTCCTGCGGCTACCTTTCTCCCTTGCAACCCAGCCGTCATAGTTCCCGTAGCAGCCCTTCGGGAAACCTTAGACCTGTGACTTTGCGCCCCCGGCTTTCGCCGGGTTTGCCCTCCGGGATTCGGAATGAAAAGAATAGCTTTATCTACTTTTCTTCCTTACTATCTTGTTTCGACATAATTTGAGCTTACTTGACGTAATCGGGTAAATTCATTCAGGGACACTCCCCAGCGTCAGAACCGGTTGGCGGGAGTCTTCACCCAGTCCATGACCAGCACCCGATCCCTGGTTGCCCGGCGTATCCCGGCCAGGACGCACATTCTCCGGGCAGGGGGTATTTCAAAGCTTCTGCGCCAGGTGTGCCACGGTACGCTTCAGACCTTCCCGCAGATCCACCTGCGGCTTCCAGTCCAGCTCCCGGGCCGCCCTGGCGGCGTCCAGGTAGATCCTTTTCAGCTCCCCGGTCCGCTCCGGGCCGTAGACCACCCGGCCGGTGTAGCCGGTGATGTCCGCCAGCAGCCGGAAGAGTTCGTTAACGGAGGTGCCCAGGCCGGTGCCGATGTTATAGGCCAGGGCGTCGATGCCATCCACCGGCTGCAGATTAATGCCGTTCATTATTTTCCGCAGGGCCAGCAGGTTGGCCCGTACCACATCCCCCACATACACATAATCCCGCAACTGCTCACCGTCGCCGTAAATGGTGGGTGTTTCTCCCCGCAGCATTTTTTGTCCAAAGATGGCCACCACGCCCGCTTCCCCGTGGGGATCCTGGCGTGGACCGTAAACATTGCCGTAGCGCAGGGCGATATAGGGCAGGCCGTGCACCCGGGCGTAATAATAAAGGTAAAATTCGGAGCTGAGCTTGCTCACCCCGTAGGGGGAAAGGGGCCCTTTGGGGAAATCCTCCGTTACCGGCATCCTTTCCGGCTCCCCGTAAACCACCCCGCCGGAGGAGGCAAAAATAAAGCCCTTGAGCCCGTGCCGCAGGCCGTTCTGTAAAAGGTTCAGCAGTCCCTGGATGTTTATCCGGGCGTCTTCCCCCGGGGAGGCCACCGAATGCCGCACATCAATCTGGGCCGCGTGGTGGACCACCAGCTCTACCTTTTCATCCCGGAAGACCCCTTCCAGTTCTGATGAACATATGTCCATATGGTAAAACCGGGCTGCCGGATTTAAATTTTCCTCCCGCCCGCTGCTCAAATCGTCCACCACCACCACATGGTGACCTTCCTCCAGCAGGGCGTCCACAATATGGGAACCGATAAATCCGGCGCCGCCGGTGACTAAAATTTGCAAAATCCTCACTCTCCCAGCAAAGTTCTTATACGATAATAGCACGGACAGCCGCCTGCCTGCAAGAAAAAAGACGCTTTTACCGGTGACCGGTAAAACGTAAACCGGCGGATTGTGTAAACGTTTCAAGGTGTTGATGAGCCTGTTTTTAGCTGAGGATTGCCTCCGTTAAAGACCAGGCACTATTATTTCGACATGCAAAGGGTTTACCGGTTGCACAACGCGGCAATCTTAAAATCGCTGGGGGATTAGCGCTATGGTGGATAAGGAACTTTTGGCGAAAAAAGAAACTGCTGATCGAGTATATCTCCGATATCTCCGACCTGTGGTTGACAAAATTATGTCCCCAGGATACTATTTAATGAGAGGGCTGGTTATTAAATCCTGTTTTTCTAAAGAGGTGATTTACGGTGCGGGAAACGGCAGTTACCCGCGAGCCTTCCCCTCAAACGGGTTTAACTTATGCTGATTATTTGAAAATTGACGACGGGCAGCGCTATGAGCTGATGGAGGGGGAACTGTTCTTGACGCCTTCGCCGGGTTTTTCGCACCAGTACATTGCGGCCAACATCGCAACGCTTTTGCGCGACTACGTGGAGAAAAATAATCTGGGGCTGATTTTATTTGCGCCTTTTGATGTGGTACTTGCCGATAACGTGGTTTTGCAGCCGGATGTGCTTTACCTTTCCCGGGAGCGGTTCTCACTGCTTACGGAAAACTGCCTGCAAGGAGCACCGGACCTGGTGGTGGAAGTGCTCTCGCCGGCCTCGGGGCGCCGCGACCGCTTGCAAAAGAGCAGGTTGTACCGGCGTTACGGAGTGAGGGAATACTGGGTGGTGGACCCCGCCGGCGAAACGGTGGAAGTGTTCAGCGCCAGCGAAAAGGGTTGGCTGTTGGCCGGGGTGTACGGTCCGGAGGATTCCCTCGCCTCTCCCCTGCTTCCCGAATTCGCTGCCCCGGGGGCGGAGATTTTCCGCCGGCCGGAGGGCCTGACGGTGTAAACGCGATACTGGATTATTTCACCAGCCTTTAATTATTAATTGTTCAAAGGGGTAGTGGGAAAGGTTCCTGGTAACCAGAACCAGGTTCCTGGAAATGGCCAGCGCAGCGTTGGTCACGTCCGCGATGGCCAGGGTATAACCTCTGGAAAGCCACTCCTTCCTCAACCGGCCGGCCAAAGCCGTCTCTTCGAAAGTGGGAGTAAGGTAAAAGTAAAGTTCCCGCAGTATTTTCTCCACCTGCTCCTGGACCGGCTGCGGTACCCCCGTCATAAATTCTGTGACCACAACGCTGGAAATAAAAAGATCTTCCTGGTTAATCTCGAGGAGCAGGTCTTCTGCCCTGGCCCTTAGATTATTCCGCCTGCCCCGGTTTAAATCAATCAAAAAGTCCGTGTCCAATAAAAATCCGGCTCTATCATTTTCCGAAATCACTATTATACCCTTTCGTCCATGGCTCTCAGACAGTTAATAAAGGCCAGGGTATCCAAATCGTCGGCGATAAAACCTTCCGCACTCGCGATATGGGCAAGACGCGCCCTGCGTTTGAGCTCTTTTTCGATGGCCGTGGCGATAAACCGGGAGCGATTACCTCTACCCACCAGGGCGTCAATTTTCTGGACGATTCCCACCGGCAACCTTACGGCTGTGATTTTAGAATTTCCGGTGGTCATGTATATCACCCCCATTCTGTATTACATTTAGTATAACATACCAAAGGATACCTTACAACTCCCGCTTAAGCTGTTTTCCTTATAATGCATGTAAAAATAACTGTGGATGATCGCCAGTATCCTTCAGGGGAACCGGGAAGAGTCTTAAGCTTCCAGAATGTCCATCAGAATCTGACGCAGTTCCAGAGGCACTACGACAATTTTACATTGATTGCCTCCCACCCTGGCCCGTCCTACAAATACCAGTGCCCTGGACCACAGGGTGCCTAGAGTGGACACCGGTTCGCGCTCCTGCCAGAAGTAACCGTCTCCCTGCAGGGAACCGAACTTACGGGTGACGGCGTTCATACGGCTCCAGCCGCCCCGCTGCAGCAGGTAGCGCAGCAGTTCCCGCTCTTCTTCGCCCAATGCTTCCACCACCTGTTCCAGGTTGCTGCGGCTGGTGAGAAATTCCCGTAATTGTGCCTCCCTTTGCTGGCGAACCCGGGCTGGCTCCAGGTGGTGGCTCAGGCAGGCACATTCAAGCCAGTGGGCAGGCATATTTTTCAATCCCCGCGAGAGGGGGGCGTCCACGGGCAGGGGTTTTTTCTCCACTTCTGTGCGCTGTCTCTCTTCTAAATCGGCAATAAAATCTTCCGGTGAGAAAAGTGAATGGACAAGCTCAGCCTTTTTAATTTCCTTTTCCAGGAATTTTAACTTATCTTCATTTTGCTCACCCAGGGCGTTTTTGTCAACCTTATTAAAATATTCCCGCGCCTGCTCTACCTTTCCCATTTGCAGCATCAGGGCCGATAGATTGAACAACAGGGCCGGGTCGTCCGGAACCATATCCGCGAGCATTTCCATTATGACCAGCGATTCTTGTAGCTTGTCCCTTTGACGCAGGATGTTGGCCAGGGTCATCATGGCCGGGGGATAGATCCTGCCCTCCTGGTATATTTTTTGTAGCAGGGCTTCGGCTTCCTCCAACTGCCCATTATCCCTTAAACGAATAGCCTGGTCCACCATTTCGTCCAGTTCCTGATCCGGCTCCGTTATGACCGGCAGCTTTTTCAATACCACCAGGCGCCGTTTCCCATCAATGAACATGGGTATGGGCTCGTTCTCCTTAAAGATACCCCTGGCCACCAGGGCATCCGCCGCTGCAAACTTGAGGGATGGAGGCAAGTCCGGGTATTCCAGAAACTGACGACCCAGTTCTTCCCCCCACTTGCCGCCGAAATAGATCATCGTGTATAGGGCCTGTCCCGCCTTTCCGGAGTGATCAGCCAGGACCCAGGAAAGAAGAAACATGCGCACAGAACCGTCCTGCATGCACCGCTGTTGTCCCTCTTTGCTGTTTCCGGCTCTGAGTATTATTTCTTGCATATCTTCCACGGAATGAAACTGGTAGCCCATTTGAAAGGGCGGGATGACACCCATTTCCGCCAGTAAAGCCACCTGCTGCATATGGGGGAATACCTTATATACATGGCCTATGGAGGCCCAAAGGTCTGCGGCCCGCCCGTAATTGCCCATATTAAAACAGGCCACGGCAGCCATAAACCTGTTTTCCCACCGGATGTGCAGAGATTCCCAGCGGTGATAAAGGTCTAATACGTAGCGGTGATCCCCAAGGTCGGCGGCGGCCCGCATGATTGCCACCGTATACTCCCGGAAAGGACGCGGAACCTGTGCCAATCCAATGCCTTCTTCAAAGCTATCTACGGCCCGTTGCAACCACCGGCGGGCCTCCTCATCCCGGTGTAAGGCGCAGTAAATCCTGGCGGCCAGGGCATAAGTATAGGGGTTTGCTTCGATGTTTTCCATTTTCAGACATGGCTCCAGGATCTTGAGGGCGCGCCCTGGTTCTCCGCCCATGAAGACGGCCGTCGCCAGGTTGTTGCGGATGGGGATGGCGTTATCCAGTTCCAGGGCTTCGGCGAACACCTTTTCCGCTGCCCGGAAGTCGCTCTTACTCAAAAGTGAGCTGCCCTTAGCGACCAGTTGCTTTGCCTTATTGACCTTCATATGTAATTCACCAGCTTTCCCTTTTTTGGATTGCCATTATACTACAGTGGTAACCGCGGCGACAGGGGCTCATTTTCCCTCCTCCCCCGCCGCCGCTTCCCGGCAGCCGTTGACCAGGGCGTGGATGGCGGCGCTCTTTTCCGGGTCCGGTTCGCTGCAGCCCCGGGCCGCCTCCCCGCCCAGGGCCACGGGGATGGTCTGCAGCAATATCTTCAAATCCAGCAGGAAGGAATAATTGCGTATGTAATAAAGATCGTAGCGCAGCTTGTCCGCCGCCGAGGTGGTGTACTTGCCGTAAACCTGGGCCAGGCCGGTGAGCCCGGGTTTCACCAGGTGGCGGTAGTGGTAATCGGGTATTTCCTTAACAAACTGTTCAACGAAGAAAGGCCTCTCCGGCCGGGGTCCCACCAGGCTCATGTCCCCCTTTAGAACATTGAACAGCTGGGGCAGTTCGTCCAGCCGGGTGGCCCGCAGGATACGGCCCACCGGAGTGATGCGGGGGTCCTTCTCCCCGGCCAGCACCGGCCCGGTCAGTTTCTCCGCATCCCGCACCATGGTGCGAAATTTGTAAACCCGGAAGGTTTTGCCCCGGAAACCCGTGCGCACCTGGCGGTAAAGGACCGGTCCCGGGGAAGAGAGAACAACGGCCAGGGCGCAGAGCAGCATTACCGGGGCGGCCAGCACCAGCCCCACCCCCGCCGCCAGCACGTCCACCACCCGTTTTACGGCCCGCTGGGGCCAGGTGAGGCGGATGTCCTGCACCTCCACCACCGGCAGATCGTCCAGCTGGGTCAGCCCGGCCCGGATCAATAAAATGTCGTAAAGATCCGGCACCAGAAAAGCTTCGCGCCTGGCCTTCAGGCAGGCGCTCAAAATGCCGGCCTTATCCTCCCGGGAAAGGGAAGGCACCACCAGCACCGCATCCACAGCGGGCAGGTGTTTGCCCAGATCCCCCAGTTCCTCCGGGGGTAAAACCCGCCGCACCTTGAACCAGCCCCGGGGCAGGTCCAGCACCTTGCCCAGGATCTCCGCGGCCTCCGCCGGCGGTCCCACCACCAGCAGTTCCCGCTGGCCGTAAAGCAGGCGCTCCAGGTGCCAGAAAAAATAACGCCACAGGCAGACGAGGGTCACCTGCAGGGGCACCGCCAGGGCCAGCACGCTGCGGGGAAAGGCGAAACCCCTGAACCAGAAGGTGAGGGCCATGGTGGTGACGGTTATGCCGGCAATGCCGGTTACCGCCGCCCGCAGGACCGGCGTCAGGCCGTTGTGCAGTTTCTGGTACAGGCCCAGGCCGCCGAAGAGAAGCAGCGTAACCGCTCCAATCCAGGGCAGCACCCGGATAAAGGCCTGCCAGTTCTCACGGGGTATTGTCCCGTCGAAGCGCAAAAGAAAGGCCAGGTAAAAGCCGCCCAGGACAACCAGAATGTCCCCGGCGGCCAGAAACCAGGGCAAGACCAGTCTTGGTAAACGCCGTTGTGTGTTCATGGTTATAACCAGTACTCCCGTCCAATACATTGAAAACATTTTTGAGCAGTGATTTATCAACGATAAAGGCCCAGCCTGCAAATACCCCGGGCAATCATATCTTAATTTGCATAACATGAACCCGTGGTGCGAAGGATCTATTTAGCAGCCAGTTCCCGCAAAAATGCCGTGAAGGAATGGTAATTACCAGCCCATAAATCTTTTAATTGCCAGGCTTTCTTCAATACCAGAGCAACTTTTTCCGCTTCGAGGTCGGTATCGTAGGCGTGGCGGAAAAAGTGACGGAAAGCCCTTAATTCATTGAGACAGTGATAAGCTTCTTCGCTGAGCAAAGCCGGTCTAAGACCTTCGATGGACAAACGCATTCTGTCCAATAAGCTTTTGTGCCAGTGCAGGGTATCAACCGTGTTTTCAAAAACTTCGGCCACTTGATAAAAAATCTTTTCATACCCGGAATAAAGCTGATTGAGATAAAAAGCTGTTTCCACCAGATAGCTGTAATCAGCGTTTGCATGATAATGTTTCCAACTCCGGTCAAGCTTATCATATATACGGGCCTGCCGGCGGTTGATATCTTCCATTTCACTAAGAAGAAGGAGGATTCTTTCTTTCATAAAGCACTATCCCCTCGCGTTTTATTTTGTCTTTGAATGGCAGCCTGGTTATTTCCCGGAGATCGATATCCTGCTCAAAGCGGCGGTCCAATTCCGCCCACAGATTGAACAGGTCAGTCCCGGAAAGGTTGCCCTCCACCGCCAGGTCCAGGTCCGAATCCGGCCGCCAGCGGCCGGTCAACATGGAACCGTACAGGTATACCCTCTCCACAGGGAAAAAAGGCGCTACAACCTTTAGCGCTTCCTTCAGTCTGGCCAGAACCCGGTAGCGTGCCTGTTCTCTGATTTGCCGCCGCTTTTCTTCTCTCTCCCAGAGGAACCGGCGCACCCGGGCTATTTCTTCTGACGTAACCATCCAGTCCATGCTCCCCTCTCATGTCTGCGTACCAGCTGTTTTTTTTCTAGTCAAAAACAGGAATGAGGAGGCGATTGACGGCGAATTCTGCAAGTGCCGTCTTTATCGATTCCACCCCCGGGATACCGGCGGCGCCGGTGATCAGAATCTGCTTTTGGGCATGATTACTACCTTCCCTGGAAAATCTCAGATTATCATAACATGAAATGCCGGAAACCGGCAACCGGTTTCCGGCGGCAGCGGTGTTGATATGCCTGGGCGATAAACCGCAGTACCCGGCCCGCCGGACACCGGTACAGCTTATTATATGAAATAGCACTCGTGCGCTTTGAGCACGATGCCGACGGGATATTGATTTACAGGTTTTTTGCCTTATAATGCATGTAAAAATAACTGTGGATGATCGCCAATATCCTCCTGGGGAACCGGGAAGAGTTTTTCGAGGTATACGTTTAGTTAGGGGGTGTTGGAAATGATTGAGCGTATTTCAATTGATCCGGCTGTTTGTCACGGTCAGGCCTGCATAAAAGGAACGCGTATTCCTGTGCATCAAATTATCGCTATGATGGCGAATGGAGATACCATTGAGGAATTGCTGGCGGAATATCCAACCCTGCAAAGGGAGGATATTCTGGCCTGCCTCGAATATGCGGCTTTACTCGCTGAAGAACAGATCACACCCATCGAGGTTATGTCGTAATCATGAAAATTTATGTGGATGAAAATATCCCATCGCGAACAGTTCAAATCCTGAGAGAACTGGGTCACGAAGTTTTTGATCACCGGGGAACGACGAAAGAAGGAATTGCCGATCGGGAACTTTGGAAAATTGTTTTACGCCTGAAATGCCTGCTTATCACTACTGGGCCGGTTCTTGTTGATGCACTCGGGTTGCTTGTATTATTCAGAAAGGACCGCCGGGGAGCGGCGATAGCACGAAAATATCAGATGATATCCTTAAGGTTGCCGTTAACAATGGCCGTGGCCTCTGCCAGTGTGTTTGCAGCAAATAGCTCTTCCAGGACATGGTCCAGGACATCGAGATTGGTCATTTGGCCGATCTTTTGCTGTAGACCGGTGGACTCTTCTCCGAAGCGGCGGGCCAGGTATTTGCGGATGGCGTCCTGCTTTCCCTGGATTTTGCCTTTAATCTCACCTCTGGCCTCACCCACTGCTATCCCCTTTTCAATTCCCTTTTCAATTCCCTTTTCAATTCCTTTTTCAATTCCTTTTTCAATTCCCTTTTCAATTCCCTTCATTTCTGCTTTCTCCAGCTCTTTAGCGATGTATTGGTAGAAAATGTCGGTCACGATTAACACCTCCCATAAACTGTCCATGGTTTTACTGTCCAGCAGCCTGCTATTCATAACCATCAGGCAGCCAATCAGGTAGCCGTCTTCGGGTGAAGCCACTTTATCCCGTAGTATTTTAGCAGATTCAATGGCCAGTTCTTCCGGTGCATGTTGCCGGCTATCCATCATAGGCAGGAAGATCAAGTTTATTTTGTCCAGGTCGTCCAGGCCCATGTCCCCGGCGATTTTCTCATTTATTCCGGCCAGCACCTCTTCAGCATTTTTATTGCCGGCTACAGCGTTTTCTACTGCATACTGGAGCGTTCCCAGATTAATACCAGTCAAGCCGGGCTTTACACCACGCGGGTAAATTACCACCGTACGGATTTTGGGCATATAATTCTTTTCCTGCCGCCAGGCTTTGCTCAACCGCAGGTCGTAAAGAATGAAGCGTTCCAGATCCTCCACGTCGGCCGGTGTTGACTGATACTCCAGGTGGAGCAGCGTGCCATCTTCGATCAGGAAAAGATGGTCCATGTCGCGCCGCTCCACCTCAATGGCCGCCTGTACCGTCGGCTCTACCCCGATAATTTTGCCGATCTTTATACCGAAAAATTCCACCATCCTGTCTTTAAAAGCACCTGTCAGGCATTTGAACATAATATCCCGGCTCTGGGGGTGAAAGTCAAAGGTGGTCCGCAATGTTTTATTCCGCTCCTTAACGATATTATAGCAGATCCTGGGGCTATCTCCTAGCCCGTGATAATCGGAAAAGCCCGTATCAAACTAATTTGACGTCATATCGTCTCAAACGCTCCTTGATAAACGTCCTTGTCGGGAAAGTTTTCGCGGATAAGAGCCAGGTGTTCACGTACCAGTCCGATCCCCCGCCGCACTACCCTGGCCGCCAACAAGGGCGGTACATCGTCAAGACTTCCCTGAACGGCGCCACTTTGATTCAGGAACATGTATTCTCGTTAAGTCAACCCCTTGACAACTTAACTCAGGTTAAATTACACCCTTAAAAGATCATCATAAACCCGAAGGTAATCCGCCACCATCCGTTCCACTGAAAAATGCTCCAGAACCGCCCGCCGGCCCCTTGCGCCCATATCCCGGCGCAGCTGACCGTCTTTGAGCAATGTTTCCAGGGCCTGCACGGCCCCGGCCAGGTCCCGGGGTTTTATTAAATAGCCCGTCTCCCCCGGCGTGACCAGTTCCCCCACCCCGCCCACAGCCGGGGCCACCACCGGTTTGCCGGCCTGCATGGCCTCGATAACGGTCAGAGGCAGGCCCTCCCATAAAGAAAAAAGAACGAACACATCCAGCCCGGCCACCAGGGCCGGGGCATCCTCCCGGTTGCCCAGAAAAAACACCGCCCGGGAAAGGCCGTGGCGCTGCACATATTCCCGGCAGGGGGCCATCAACGGGCCGTCGCCGATGAGCACAAAGTAAAGATTTCCGGCCCATTTCCCGGAATAAAGTAAAGCCCGGGCCACCTCCAGAAAAAAGAGGGGGTCCTTTGGCGGGCGCAGGCGGCAGACAGTACCCACCATCAGGGCCTTTTCGCTCAAGCCCAGTTCTTCGCGCAGGGCCGGGGGCTGCTGGGCCGGCCGGGGCAGGCCGTTATGAATGACCGCCAGCCGGTCCGGCGGCACCAGCTTTTCATCCAGGGCTTTTTGATAATCGGCCCGGGAAACGCAAACCACCCGGTCGCTGCACCGGCCGGCCACCTTTTCCGCCAGAACAAAAAAAGATTGCTTGATCCGCGAGTGATGGTCACCCAGACCCCACCCGTGCACGGTAAAAAGGATTCCCCTTACTCCGGCCAGGCGGGCCGCCAGCCGGCCCAGGATGCCGGCTTTGGAGCTGTGGCAGTGGACGATGGCGAACCCTTCCCGGCGCATCAGGCGGTATAAAAACCAGAAGGCACGCAGGTCTCTGGCCGGGGAAATTTCCCGGCAGAGGTGGGGCACCTGAACCACCCGCACACCGTCCAGGGGCGCAAGCCAGCGCACCAGTTCCCCGCCCGGGGCACAGGCTACGGTAATATCAAAGCGATTCCGGTCCAGGCCGGCCACCAGATGATAAAGCACCTTCTGGGCGCCGCCCATTTCGGACAGGGTGATTAGCTGCAGGAGTTTGATTCTGGACATGGGCATCAGATTATCGCTTTAGACTTCCAGAATTTCCATCGAAGATGCTTTCCAAACAAATGGCGAACCCGGAAAGGACACGGGAGGGGATTTCGCCTGTGCGCTCTGCTTCCTGGTCGAGGACGAACCTGCCCTCCTTGAGCAGAAAAACCTGTACCGATTTTTCTTCCGGGTCCACGATCCAGTATTCCTTGACGCCGCACCGCTCGTAAACCTTGAATTTTTTCCGCAGGTCGTAATAGGCGGTGGCCGGGGAGAGAATTTCCACCACCAGGTCGGGAGCGCCGTTTATCCGCCGCGGTTCGATAATATTCATTCTCTCCCGGGCGAAAAAATGATATCCGGCTGGTAGGTTTCGGTTTCGCCGAGGTAGACGTCAACTGGGGCGAAGAGCACTCTTCCCAGGTTTTCCTGCCGTACAAAATTTCCCATTTCCAATCCCAGGTTAAACAAAACAATCTGGTGGTAAGTTCCCGGTGCAGGCGTCACCACTAATTCGCCTCCAATGAGCTGGTAGGGTGCCCCCTCGGGGAGTTTACAATAGTCTGCGTAGGTGTGTTTTTTTTCGCCGGCAGCGGCGATCTCTGCAAGTGCCGCCTTCATCGATTTCACCCCCTGGATGCTTGCGGGAAAAGGCCCTGACTGGCTCTTCGCGGCAAAATTGTAACATTTTCCGGAAGGCGGGCAATGAATTATTCTCGAACAATTCAAAGATGATTTGGACAAATTCTTCAAGTTTATCCGTGAAGAAGAAAGCAAAAATCATAAGAAGCTTGCCGGCATTCCTCCTGTAAAGAACATGTCACCCGAAAAGGTAGTCGGGTGAACCTCCCCCGGGACAAGCCCGGGGGCTTCCTCCCGGGCGTGCTTTAACGCGATCCGGCAAACAAAATCACTTCCTTAAATGCTATTATACTACGGTGATGACACTGACGACAGGGGATCATTTACCGTATTTCCCCGCCGCCACTTTACGGCAACCCCGCTCCGTCCAACTCTTCCTGGAGCGCCGGGAAACGGGCATATTTTCTCCTCAACGCGGCGAGGTAATCTTCCCAGTTCTCCTGCGCGCCGGTGCGCCGGCAGAGTTTTCTAATCCGGTGCAGGTAAGCTGCGGCTTCCCGGTAAGCCTTGCGCTGGCGGCGGCCGATGGCCTCTTCCACCAGCTCTTTGTACAGCGCTATGGCGTCTTCCGGCCGTTCTTTTTCGGCGACCCCGGCCACACTTTCCTTGTAATTACGCCATCCCCAACTCCTAACCCGGGGTAACAACTCCAGCGCCCTAGCCACGTCGCCCTCATGGAGGGCGATTTCAAGCAAAACGTGCGGCTTTTTCTCAATTTCCGGAGCATGTAGCAATTCCGAGCGCACCTGTTCCCAAATACCAAGCTTTTTACTTATATTTTCCAGGACGGCGAACGAGTCGACCCCCGGGTTCTGGAGAAAGACCCTGCGCTGCCACTGCAGGGCCGCCTCCCAATCTTCCTGTGCCCGGTAATATTCCGCCAGCCATTGCACATAGCTCCAGTGGGAAGCGGCCCCTTGCGCCAGTTCGGTCACCAGGCTTACGGCCTGTTCCCGGGCGCCGGCTTCCACCAGCTCACCGGCCAGCCTGGTGATCACGCCGGGTTTATCCAGGCAGTGCTGCCGGGCAATGTCCACAGCCGCGTCCGGTTTTCCCTCCCCAACCAGCCACAGCATGTGCTGCTCCGGGGTGCCCAGCGTGCGGATGATGTCGCCCGCTTCTTCATGCCGGCCGTGTTTCTCCCGCCAGGAGACAAGCATCCTGACCAGCATTTCCTTCTTCCATTCATTGCTTTCTTCCATGGCTTCACGTATTCGTTCCTCGAGTACGACCCATTCCTCTTCGGTGGCATACTCCAGAATGGCGTCAAAGGCGCCGGACGCAAAGTCAACACCGCCCAACCTGATGTCGGCCAGTTCGGCTTCCAGCAGCGCCTGCAGCCACTCCCGCCGCGTGCGGGCATCAGGCCGTCCCCGGGCCAGACACTCGCCCAGAAGTTCGGCGCAATCCCCGGCAACAGCCGCGATGTCCCCCTCTTCGTCCATGAACTGAATGTCCTCATATCCGGAGGACAGCACGCTCAACAGGGCATGGCAGACCGTACCCGCGCCAGGCCAGTCTTCTTTTGCGGCCGTATGTTCGGCCATGTTCAGCATGCCCCGTAAATCCGCTTCGATAAGGGACGGGTCTTCATGCCGCAGCGCAGCCAACGCCTGCCGGCGGCACGATGCCGCATCGACGGCTCCCCGGGCCGCAGAGGCCGACAGTTCCAACAGGGACAGTAAAGACGGTTCCCGGTCAATCATCTTACCGATTAAAGATATGAGATCTTCCTTGTCGAACCGGGCAAGCATTTCCTCCAGCGGAGCCAGTTCCCGGAATGACTCCGGTTCATGCACATAGGTCAGCAACAGGGCCACGATGTGCTTGCAGAACCCGCCCCGGGGGCATGTGCAGGAAGCATCCACAATGCCCCTGTCGCTAAACCTGACCCTGACCCTGTATGGCTGGTACCGGGAACCGCTGCATTCCCCGCGCAGTTCCATCCCCTGGCGGACGGGGTCTATGATCGCTCCATCATGATAGTAATTCCTGCCGCGCTCAAAACTCCGCGGGTCCGCCATATCGCGGATTTGGGTTTCGGTCAGTGGGGGTAAGTTATATCGGTTTGTTGTGCTTTTTCTTCCAGACATGACCACCATTACCTTTCATTGAGTCATTCCCTTGCCCCGTGGAAAGCAGTCTCGGGCGGTTTGATGACGATTCCGAGCGGGATATTGGTTTACGGGTTTTTTGCCTTATAGAGACAGTCGATAAACCCAACTAAAAGCATAATTGGCAAACTTTCGCCGGAGTTTTTTTCCAAGAAAACTCATGGGATGCTTTCGGTCCTCCGCAGGGTCTCATTTATTGTCACTTTTCAATATGACTGTTTTTTCCAACCAACTTCCTTATCCAGTAATCCAGCACATCCTTTAACGTCTCTCGAAATGGTATCTTTGGTTCCCAGCCGGTTTGCCGGGAAATTTTTTCCCTGCTCCCCAAAAGCACTGGTATATCCACCTTGCGCTTTAATCCAGGCACCGATTCAATTCTGGCCTTTACTCCAGCCTCTTCCATTAAAATGTTCATGATATCTCTTATGGAATAGGCCCTTTCGCTGCAAACATTGTAGGCCTGGCCGCTATTTCCCTTTTGCAGCAACAGCCAGTAGGCCTCCACTACATCACGGACATCGGTGAAATCCCGGGCCGGGTCCAGATTTCCCACTTCTATCAGTGGTTCTTTTTGCCCCGTGGCAATGGCTGCCACTTCCCTGGCCAGCCGGGAACAGACAAAATCGGTGGATTGGCCCGGGCCGGTGTGATTAAAGGGCCGGGCGCAAATCACATGCAGTCCTTCGGCGGCATATGCGCAAGCCAGAGCTTCCGCCGCCGCCTTGCTGGCCGCGTAGTGGTTATTCGGGCAAAGGGGGCGACTTTCTTTCACCGGCAATTCATCGGGGCCTACCACCCCATAAGCATTAGCTGAACCCACATAGAGTACCCGGGCGTTCGGAGCTGCTTCTTTTACCGCCTGAAGCAGGTTAAAGGTCCCCTGGAAATTCACCCGGTAATAATCCTCCGGCGCCTGACCAGTTGTTACAGCCAGGGCGGCCAGGTGGTAAATCTCATTCGGGCGGCAGGTCGCCATGGCTTCCCGGATAGATTTCTTAGTGGTAATATCCAGGAGCAGGGGGTGAAACATCGGGTGCGATTCAGAACATATCTCCCGGGGTGAGTGCCGGTGTTCTGTTCCTTCTAGTGGCATACCCCAAAAGCTTCGCTTACCGGCCAACCCCATTCTGGAATCAGTTTCAGCGGGCTTTTCCCCACGAAAGGTGCCAAAGACTTCGTAGCCTCTGGAAAGCAACAACTGAACAAGATAGGGTCCCACAAACCCCCCTGCACCGGTGACCAGTGCCCGCATATCAGATCAACTCCTCTATAGTCCAAGCCTTGCCATATCCGCCTCCACCATAATTTGCACCAATTCTTTAAAAGTAACCTTCGGCTGCCAGCCCAGTTTTTCCTTTGCCCTGGAGGCGTCACCCACCAGCAGATCCACCTCTGCCGGGCGGTAAAAAGCGGGATCTGTTTTCACGTATTTACGCCAGTCCAGACCTGCCGCAGCAAAGGCAGCCTCTACAAATTCTCGCACACTGTGGGTTTCACCTGTGGCAATTACGTAGTCTTCGGGTTCTTTCTGCTGCAGCATGAGCCACATGGCTTCCACATATTCCGGCGCATATCCCCAGTCCCGTTTGGCTTCCAAATTGCCCAGACGCAGTTCCCGCTCCTGGCCGCTTTTTATTCTCGCTACCCCATGGGTTATCTTCCGAGTCACGAATTCCAGCCCCCGCAGGGGGGATTCGTGGTTGAAAAGAATTCCCGAACAGGCGTATATGCCGTAAGCCTCCCGGTAGTTAACTGTCATCCAGTGGGCGTAAAGCTTGGCCGCCGCGTAGGGGCTGCGGGGATAAAAGGGCGTTTTTTCGTTTTGCGGTACTGCCTGTACTTTGCCGAACATCTCACTGGAAGAAGCCTGGTAAAAGCGGATTTTTGGATTAACCAGCTTGATTCCTTCCAGCATCCGGGCCGCTCCAAGGCCGGTAATGTCCCCGGTGGAAACCGGCTGGTCAAAAGAAACGGCCACAAAACTCTGGGCGGCCAGGTTATATACTTCATCCGGCTGGACCTTTTGCAGCACCCTGACGATACTGCCCAGGTCCAACAGGTCCAGGGGCAGCAGTTCCACCTGCTCCCGGATACCCAGGTAATCCAGCCGCTCCAGATTTAAAACGCTGGAACGGCGAAAAGCCCCGCATACCCGGTAGCCTTTGGATAAAAGGAGTTGGGCCAGGTAGGCGCCATCCTGACCGGTGATGCCGGTAATGAGCGCAGTTTTGGACACGTAAAATTCCTCCTTAAAATGTCAGTCAATTATTGTTGAACGTAAGGCCGGAAACCTTACTCTGGCCTGTATTCCCTATCCCCGTCTATATTGTTATAAAAGTTAACCCGGTGGTAGCTACCCCCTCGCCGCTATACCCTGGGATGAAACGGCAGTTTGCCCGGGAGTAATTTTAGTTTTATGACAATGTCTTACAAGCAATGGATGTGCTTATAGCAGGTTTCAGTATCCAGGCTCTCTAACAAGTTGCTTAATGATGAAATCACCGCATCCCAGCTGTAATTCTCTTTTACATAGCGTGATCCATTCCGTCCCAGTTGCTGCCGGTAATCTTTATTGGAGATTATTTTGCCAAGTCCCTGCGCGAAGGACGGATAGTCGGTATATTCAAGACCCCCGCCGCTGTGCCGGCAGTGCCCGGCCAGTACCGCACATTCACCGTTGACCAGAACCGGCGTTCCCAGGGCCATGGCCTCCAGCACTACCAGGGAAAGGCTTTCATAACGGGAGGGTTGAACAACCGCCAGGGCATTTTTAATCAGGGCGTATTTGGTTTCTTCATCTACGAAGCCCAGGTAGAAAATACCCTTGTCCTCCGGTAGTCTTTCCCGGCAGTGGCCGGCCAGAAGCAGGTTTACCGCCGTTTCAGGATGGGCCGCCCGAAAGCGCATAAAATAATCAAAGAGTTGATCGATGTTTTTGCCAGGGTCCACCCGGCCCAGGTACAAAAGATAGGGTGAAAGCCGGCCCGGGGCTGGGATTTCACCCTTAACCTGTTCCGGAACATCGATGCCTGAACCGGTGACAATGAAGGTTTTGTTCTTGACTGGAAAGGTGCCTGCCACCAGATCCCTTTCTTCCTCGCTTAAAAAGATAAAGGCTCTGGGCCACTGAAAAATCCTACGGAACAGTTTCAAGAAAAGCGGGGGTTCGGCATGGGCGGTGGGCACCAGCACGGCCCTGTCCTTTACTTGGGGAAGCCCGAAGTAAGTAGTGCAGTAAAGGTAGGTAAAAAAAACAAAAATATCATACTTATTTCGGTGCGCATTGATATACTCAAAAAGCTTGCTGGCATAAGGCCCCTGGGCTTTCATCCAGATCTCTTCCAGCCATGCGGGCATAGGAATATGGCGGTGCACCAGCCTGTTTAAATGGGCAAAATACCAGCGCCGGGGATAGTCCACCGGAAAGCGCAAAACCGGAATGCCGTTGCAGGTGGTTTTACCCGCCGGATAATAATTTTGCCAGGTGTGGTAATCCAGAGCGCAGGTGGTCAGCACGTCGATGGAAAACCTGCCGGCCAGCCTTTCGGCCACCTGGCGGCTTAAAGTTTCCGCCCCGCCCACCACCTCTTCGCCATAGCGCTGGACCACAAAAGCAATTCGACGCAAAGCTCCAAACTTCCTCCCGGTGTTAAAATACATCTTCCATTACTGTGTTTAACTGCTCACCAATGGCCTCCCAGGAATACCTGCTTTCCACCAGCAACCGTCCATTATGTGCTAGACTAACCCTCTTTGCAGGGTTAGTCAATAAATCGATGACCTTCCGGGCAAATGCGCCGGGATCGTCGGCCACTTCCAGGTGCCTGCCCGGTTCCACTAGCAACCCCTCACAGCCCACGCTGGTGGAAACCACCGGCCTGCCGCTGGCCAGGGATTCCAAAATTTTCAGGCGCGTTCCCGCCCCGGCCCGCACCGGACAAATGACCACCGCTGTCCGGGCCAGGTGTGGCCTTAAATCCGGCACATAGCCCAGCAGGTTGACCGCCTCGTCGGCAACCAGGGCCTTTACTTCCGGGGGTGGTTCTTTGCCGGCAATATCTAACCTTACATCCGGTACAGCCTTTTTTATTTCCGGCAAAATGTTATGGCAAAAATAAACAATGCCGTCGGCATTGGGAGGATAGCGCAGGTGGCCGAAAAATAGTAGCGCGGGCTTAGAGACATCAGCCAGTGGTCTGAAATATTCCGTATCCACACCGTTGGGGATTACCCGTACGGGAATTTTTATCTGTTGCTGCAATACTCCGGCATCCGCAGGAGAAGCCAGCAGGACCAGATCGGCCGCCCGGGCGTATACAGGTTCCCAGTAAGAAAGCCTGACCAGTTCCAGCAAGGAAAAAATTTTTGGCCACCCTTTGACCACCTGGTTCAGGCGGGCACGATAAACACTTGAAACATCGGTTAGATCCAACACCTTTTGGGGAATTGAACAGCAGTTTAAATAACCGGCCATTTTCAGTTGGCAGGCCATTACCAGGTCAAACTTCTCCTGCCGGGTAAGGTTTTGCAAGAGAAAGGACATGCGGCGCGAAGCCCTGGCGGCCACAGTCACCGGTAGGTGGGGCAGCTGCAGAACATTCAGGATCATTGTTTTTCTATTCAGCTTAACCATCTGAATGCTGCGGCACAAAGGTTCCAGTGAAGGCAGCCACTGCCCGACCTCCCGATCGGAAACAAAGGTAACCAGGGTGACCCGGTGCCTTTTAGCCAGGGAACGCAAAAGATGGTAATTTCGTATCTTATCCCCCTGATCCAGCGGCCAGGGTGGTTCGGCAGTGAGAAAAAGAATTGCTTTACTCACGGTTTCTCCTTTTACTTTTTCCAACCTGCTCATATAACGCCAGGGTTTCCTTTGCGCAGCGCTGCCAGGAAAATGAGGTTACATGTACATTGCCCTTTTCCACTAACTCCTGGCGCAGGGCGGGGTTTTCAATCAACATTAACATTTTATTGTGTAAATCGGTAATATCCGTGGGGTCAAAGACAAGAGCGGCTCCGCCGGCCACCTCGCCCACCGCCGTGGTGCCGGAGCACAGGACAGGCACACCGTGACGCATGGCTTCCAATACCGGCAGGCCAAACCCTTCGTACAAAGAAGGGTAGACAAAGAACAATGCATTCCGGTAAAGGGATGCCACGATCTCATCGGGCATATAACCGTATAAATGAATCCCCTTCCCAGCCAGGGAGGCAAAGAGGTTAGGCTTTTCCACCCCAGCCACCACCAGGGACACCCGGGACTTAACCGCCTCCGGCAGGCCGTTATATGCATTAAGGAGGAATGCCGTATTCTTTCTTTTATCCACCGCACCCAGGGCAAAGATATAATCGCCTTTTAAGCCGGGGGGCCGCTCTTTTGTATAATCCCGTCCCGATGCAGGTATTTCAACCGGAGCTTCATAAGTAACCTTTATTTTTCCCAGAGGCACACCTAGAACATCAGCGATATCCCGGCGGGAAAATTCCGAAACGGTGATTATAAGGTCGCTAACCTTTGTCACCCGGGGTAAAACCCCCATCCGGTAAAACCGGCTGATCCGGTGCCGTAAAGTAAGCCTGATATCCCCAAACTCCCTGCGCCGGAATTCTATTACATCGTGTATGGTAGTAACGATGGGGCATGGTTTAAACACGACCGGCGCTATGTTAGCCGGACAATGGAGCACATCCAGCCTGTCCCGCCTGGCGGCAATGGGCAGGGCAAACTGCTCCCACAAGGCCAGATTCGGGGCGCTGAGAATACGCATTTCGAAAGGACCATCATGAAAGTATTCCATAACGCCTGTATCGGCCATCCTGTCGGCATACAAGCAATAGGTGAAATCCTTCAGATGAAGGCGTTTAAATTCAGAGAGTAGATTAAAGATATAATTACCAATCCCCCGCCTGGTCTTTCGCAGGGCATAGCGGGCGTCGATACCAATACGCATTTAAGACTTATTCTCCGAATTATGACTAAAATTAATATTTTATACAGGACCTCGTCAAAGTTGCCACCGGCGTTTATATATAGTATACAATTGTTCCATGAACACTAGATGTTCGGTGGCCAGACGTACTTTATATACGTATTTATGTACATAAGAAATTATTATTTTGAAAACTTTCTGCTTAGACTATATCGCTATGGCGAATATTAATAATACGGAAAGAAATCAATCATATATTTTGCAAGACGATCAAATTCTCGATCTATTTTATACATTAAATTTCTTTGGTCTTGGCTCCATGAACCTTTGCCAATGTTTTGTCTCGTTGGTTTTGCCTGGCTAAGGTTTTTGAGAGGGATATTTTGAACGATACTATCTGGAGCCATTACGTTTAAGTCTTCAATTTTAGCCACTGGCTCTGCATCTATAAAATCTGGTACGCATTTATAATCAATCTTTTTGTGTAAGTTATTTATTAATTTTTCCTGCACAGCCTTATAAATAAATGTGTACTGTGCTTTATCAGCACCTGTTTCTTCAATTACATTTGTGCCAACTTTTTTTCGTGTGTCAAAACCGTTAAATATCCACCCTCCAAACTTAGGTTGTCCCTTCAAAGGAACAACATCATCATACGGATTTTGCGAAATATATCGCTTTTTGCCCTGTTCCCAATCCATAATAAAAGCAGGCAATACTTCTCCAATCAATCCTACACAATAAGCAGAAAATAAATCAGGGGTACAAGGTACAATAAAGTAATCTGAGCAATATAAAGCGGCTCTAACCAAAGTATTAAAAGATGGGGGCAAATCAATTAAAATGAAATCATATTTTATTCCTTTTTGTTTTTCGATTTCATTAACTAAAATATGCAAAAGTAAGAATCTATATAAACCTGAACCGCTTATCACATCTGTGCCTACATTTAAAATATCAGCAAAATTGTTAAGCCAAAAATCGCCAGGAACGATATCGTAGTCAATATTATTTGTTTTATCTTTTGGTTTAGCAATAAAGACATCCCCAATCTTATTCTGTTGAATATAAGGCTGAGCAAAAGCTTTTATTGTTCTGCCATGAGGAAACTCTTGAGAAGTATAGAGATGTTGGGCAAATTCTTCATTGCCTAATACAGCAATTGAAAGATTGCATTGTGGATCAAAATCAATCAATAAAACAGTTTTACCTAGATAAGAAAGTGATACACCTAAATTCCAGGCTATTGTTGTTTTTCCAACGCCTCCTTTATTATTAAATAAGGATACAGTTATTTTGTTATTAGACATTTAATAACCCTCCTATCTCAATATTTTGAAGCCATGCTTTGAAAAGCTCACTTTATCAGCCTTTTTGAAAAAATTCATCCTGGGTGGTCTAACCCACCTGTTCGCCCCCTGCTTACCCTATCATGTCTCCCGGGGTCAAAAGCCCTTACATTCCTTCGTTCAGCATAATGGGGGCGGGTGGGGCACCTTTACTCGTATGCAGGGTCATGCCCTAACGGAGGTTTTTTCGGTTCCCCCACCCAAGATTTTTACTTTATGATATTCCTTTGTGCCGTCGGGCTTGTGGATATGTGAGCAACGCGAAGCGTTGTCCAAGCGAGTGTGAACCCTGTGGACAGGCGGAAGATAAACCAACAAGCTGCCTAAACCCCAGACTTCTCATTAAATAACTCCCGAGTGGCAGGAGGCCTCCCGCGCCTGTCCACATGTCCACACGAGCGGCATATCCACAAGCCTTTTAGGCCGCCAGTTGCTGCCACGGTAGCTGCCCAAAACCTTCTCCGGGAAACATTCTCTACCAGGCCGCGCTGATCCTGGTGGCCAAAAACCCCCAGTTCAAGGCGCTCTACGATTACTTGAAAACCCGGCGGGAAAACCCGCTGAAAAGCAAGCAGGCCCTGGTGGTGGTTGCCTGCAAACTCTTACGGGTAATGTTCACCTTAGCGCAATTCTGAGTGGCCCCTTTTGGATATTTTCGTGCTCCCTTTTTTGGAATCCCCAGACTGGTTTATGGTCAGGTTGTAACCGGCCAGTTTGCGGATTTGGCGCCAATCTTCGTACCGGGTCAGGTCCCCCACTTCCCCTAAGAAGCTGGCGGCCGTAACGACTCCGATTCCGGGGATGCTCAAAAGATATTCGGCTAAACCAGTTTTGGCCAGGGCCTTTTCCATAGCCGCTTCAGTTTGGGTTAATTGCTTTTGCCAGAAGAAGATTTCTTCCAGGCACTGGGTTAGCCTCAAGCGGGCGGCGGTGAGGCCTTCCGATACGCCGGTGGATTCGTTGGTCACGGCCAGTAAAAGAACAGCCCGTTTTTGACCCACTTTCCCGCTGCTGGCTGCCTTAAGTTCAGCGGTCAGCTCTTCTGTCGTGAGCTGTTTTAGGTCGGCGGGGAAGGGCCGGTGGGTCAGAATGTACAGGGAGGCCTTCACCAGAAGGTTTTTAAAAATACGGCGATATTCGGGAAAGTACTCGTCCAGGATTGCCACCAGGATGTTCTGGGCGGAGTTTAGTTTGGCCTTTTGCTGATGGCGGTTTTGGGTGTACCCCCGAAGTTCGACCCAGATCCCTTTGGGTAGATAGCAGTGGAAAAAGCGTCATTCCCAGGTTAAAGTTGCGATAATCAGGGCGACCTTCCGGTCGTTTTTGGTGGGTTAGTTATCATCGAGCTCCTTTTGCTTTTTGACGTGGTAATGACGATCACCACCGGGATACCGGTATTGATCAGGTAGCTGGCCAGGGGTTTCCCATAGTGGCCGGAAGGTACCATGACCACGACGATGTTTTGCGCACCGATTTGTTCCTTGACCCGCTGCATTCGACCCAGTAGACGGGTAAAGTCGTTTATGCTATTATGAAAAGAGAAGGCGCTGCCCACATCAATACCCGTTGATCCGTCCAGCATGCGGGTCCAGTGTGTCCTTTTGGCGATGTCGACGCTTACAATCAGGGTGTGAACACTGCGAATCTCTTTTAGGTTTTTTGTTTCGTTTCGTCATTAATCTCGACCTCCGGTACGTTTGGAATTTGCTCTAATCTTTTTGTACCAGGAGGTCTTTTTATTGGTCAACCCCTCTCTAAAGCATTACAGGAATGCTTGTGTAGCAAAATAAATCAATTTATCTCTAACAGCCAAATACAGAAATTGTGAATAACCACCAAGCTGTTTACTAATAACAATTAAGTATTATCAAAGCAGTTTCGTCAACAATAACATAGCAACTTTCTGGTATGCAGGAATTTAATTTGGAATATTATGGAGACAAGATTTGCTATAAACTTGGGGAGCGCTGTGAAGCTATTGCTCAGCAAGCAGGATGCAACGTACCTGCTACGGAAATTTCTCGTTCGCCGTGAAGTCGTCGGGTAGGCGCTTTAAGGGGCGACTCGAAGCGTTAGGCTACCCGAAAAGGCCTTTTGGCCGAGACAGGATGCGGGCCGTAGCGCAAGAGAACCTACTCTACTCTTGGCAAATAAAACTGTATTTATGCAACTACTGCGACTTTGAAGAGGCTAAATCAAATAAATATGAATTAATTATTCTACCAATATATTCCCAAGAATATTTGTTACTAGCTTTTTCATAACCGCGTTGTCCCATATCATTTGCTATAACTGAGTTATTATGCAGGTAAATGATTGAATCAATAAGCTCTTCCATATTTGCAACTAAAAATCCATCAATACCATTTTCTATAAGATCATTAAAAGCTATGCAATTTTTATTCGCAATTACTGGTTTCTTGCACATCCATGCTTCAATTATAACAATGCCAAAACTTTCACTTTCGCTCATTGATATAAGACAACTACAAGAAGCTAAAGCACCAAGGGTTATCCTGCGAGATTGATGGCCATAATAATAAGCATATTGACTCAATATTGGTTCTTTGTCTTCGTCAATTCCAATTATTACAGCATCTAGAACATGACCTTTTTGGTTATTTATTATGTCTATAGCTTTTATAACATCATTATATTTTTTGGCACCGGATTTCCTTCCTAAAATAAGAACAAAAGGCCTGCCATATGGATGAAGTCGTTTGAAATCCGTAATGCAGCTATCAAGATTTTCGTATTCGGCAGGATTTATCCCTCCACCTGGGATGCATATAGCGTTTGCTCCAATCTTATCAAAAAACATTTTTTTAGATGAATTTGGAGCGGAAAAAACTATATCAGCATTCCTAAAAGCATTGTAAAAAATTTTCCAATGATAATACTTATCGTCCATATGATAGTGTGGCAATATTGCACATCTGATACCGTGCTTTCTTGCATAATAAACACCTAGAACTGAAGTGGAAAAAGGTACACCCTGAATAAGTAACACATCGTAATTTGATATATTATTTGATAACCAACTTTCCAACTCCCTAGAAAGAGGTCCTCTGGTAAAATAAATGAGCCGATCGTCAACGTTATTGCGCTTTGAAGTTATTTCAATTAATGAAGATACCCATTTCTCAGGATACCTTAATCGCAAATAATTCTCATAATCGTCTGTTAATGATATTTTATTCGTTATGTTATCAGTCTTCTCAAATAATTCATTAACAATTACACCTAAAGTTCTAGGGTCATCCTTAGAATTAAACGGGTGACAAATTTCCAAAGTCATCACCCCTGAGTTATTTTTAGGTACATCAATTTTAACATGAAATGAGCCATCAACGTTTAGTGAATAACAAAAAATATCGTTAAAATAAATCTTAATTCGCTTGTTGTTGTTTGCATATCCTACAATTTCAATACCATTAACATATTTTGGACAATAAACTTCACATTTGTTAGATGTCCATCTAAATATTTGGTTTCCATGTTTTTCTGGCAGATACCATCCACCCAGCAATAATGTTTTTTCGTAATAACCAACAAAAAATCTTGCGTGTAATATGTTTTCCTTGTTCCATAACGAATATAATTTTTTGCAATTATTAAAAATATATTTGGTTTTTATTCTATCCGGTTTAAATCTATAGATGTTATTAATATAACTAGGTATATGGGCATCTATATCTTCATTATTATATTCAATTGAAAAGTGGAAACGGTTATTAAGTGTTGAAATAAAATATGTTGCAATGTCAATATCAAAATCATTTAAATTACTAATTACTTTTAATATCTCGTTTAAATATGTTTCTGCTCCTCCTAGTGGCGGTAAGGTAAATCTATAAGTTAACACTAAAAGTTTTTTTTTTGGTAAGCATATCATTTTTGATGCTGATTTATCTATCACATTATTTAATATATTCATATACTTGTTAGCTAAAATATCCCAATCAAGATTATTGTGAGAAAAAATCCGCCCAGCATTTCTTAGCTTGTTCATTAAAGAATGATTAGACAATAAATAACTTATTTTGTCCGCAAATTCATTATGTGATGCAACAATAACATGTTCACCATCTATTAAATCAAATCCCCTAATGCCAACTTTTGTGGAAACAACAGGTAGGCCTGCTGCTAAATATTCCGCAATTTTTAAACTTGATCCCCCACCAGTATACATAGGGTTAATTGCTATATCGGCAATTGATATTAAAATTCTTTTAATATCATCATCAACAACACCAAATAATAATGTATTTGAATGATTTTTTTTGGTTTTAAAAAAGTCGCAAGCAGAACCAATAATTATAAAATATATATTAGGTAGCCTTAACGCTAATGTGTCAATAATAAATTTTATAGCTTCAATATTTGGTGGGTGCCCGCTGCCTATAAAAAGTGATATTGGATATCCTTTAAAAAATTTTTTAATGTTATCATTATTGCAATGATCTTGGTATAATTTTGTATTAACTCCATTTTGGATAATCTCGATTTTAGTAGGGTCGGTAATGCTTGAAAAATTATTGTAATCTTCTTTCGAAACACAAATAATTTTTGTCGACAAATTGCATAAATGTTTTTCAATTGAAGTTACTATATTTAATAAATCTTTATATCTAGGATGTTTAAATAATATTTCTTTTTTGATTTTTTGTTCAAAGTTGTGAGCCTCATAAATAATTGGTACATTAGGCTGATATATTTTTAAAAGAGTTGACAGATATGGATGTTGGAATATTATTATATCGGCTCCTGTTGAATGAGACTTGTAATAGTTTAATAATGTTTCATTTTCAGTACACATTATCGAACTAATTATATCAGAAACAGATATATTTGTTAGTTTATTCCATTTAGCTTCAAGTGACCGATGCTCTTCAGTTTTTGGAATCCTAATTTCTTTAAAATTTGTTGTAATTTGTACTTCATTAATATTATATTCGTTTGTAAAGCAAATCAAATTTACATCGAAAAATCTTGACAATGAACTAAATAGGTTGCAAATACGTACTTCTCCACCACTTGCTGGTTTTGAAACGGGAAAGTCATTAATTAATAATATTTTTTTTCTCATTTTGACCATATTGATTATTATCCTATCCTTTATTTTTTCAAGCATCTTTTCAATTTCTATATAGATGTTATCTGTAATAGATCTCCAACTATATTTTGAATATACAAGCTTTTTTGCAGCTTGTCCAATTTCTTTTCTTAAATTTGGATCTTTAAGGAGACGGTCTAGCTCATGGATAAATGCCTTTGCTTCACTTATAATACAGTGAACTTGATTTTTAATATCTAGACCACGAGCACCAACTGGTGTGCTTATTATTGGTAAACCAAATGACATATAATCTAGCATTTTTAAATTAGTGCCAGCACCTGAAAACATAGGATTTATGGCAACATCACAATTAGTCAGCAAATAATTTCTATGTTCATCATTTACTTTTCCTAGCAGTTTAATATTGCTAGGCGTATGATTTATTTTATCGCATACTGATCCCGCAATTAAAAAGATAACATCTGGAAAATATGGAGCTATTGAATTACATATAAACTGTACTGCTTCAATATTAGGAGGATGAGCGCTGCCGAAAAAAATAACGGTTCTGTTTGACTTGTATATACCTAACTTTTGAAATAGATCATCGCAATTTTTTCTTGTGTTTAAAATATTATTTGATACTTCAATTCCATTAGGGGCAAGAGCGATTTTCTCTGGACTACATCCATATGCTTGTTGAAATGCAATTTTTTCTTCTTCTGAGGTTGCAAATACCAAATCGCAATTATTAACCAGCTTATATTCAAGATCAGTGATATATGTAACATATTTATGCTTGTAAGGACCAGATAAAATCTGCTCTGCTAATTTGCTTTCTAAATTGTAACTATTGTAAATGCGTGGTTTTTTATCTTTTCCAAATTGAGTATCAAAATTAATCATGTAGGGGGATTCATGAACTATTATATTTGCGTCATTGATTAGTATCTTATAGGCATCATGATACTTAGTTGTTTTGCTACTGGATAATGCGCATACCAACGCAGAGCATTCTGGGCCAATTTTAATTTTATCCATTTCCTTGTGAAGTCTTATATGTATATCTTCCTTGGGTATTCTGTATTCGCGAAAGTTTTTGTTAAACTCAAATACTTCATAATTATGTTCTGGATAAGTTGGAGAAAGGAGAGTGATATCATAATATCTGCTTAAATTTAAGTATAGATAATAATATCGCTGTTCACCGCCGCTTGTTGGTGGATAAAAAGCTGGAAAAAAATTTAGAACTAATAATCGTCTCATGCCTTCCACCCCACCACGGCATAGTCCTGTGGTCCATAAAATAGCTGATTGAGTCTTTCGGCTACGTCAGATCCAGATAGCTTAAATGCTTCAGGATATGGATGGAGATTGATTATTTCCACGTGACAGAGCCCCCGTGCTTCAGCTAGGAACTTTAACATGGGACTGGGCAGTGGATTACGGTGGGAGGGATCAAAGTAAAAATTGCAACTGCCCACCAGTATGTTTTCCGGATTTGGCGTTTCAAAAATGGCCACCCCTCCAGGCTTCAGAACCCTTACTGTTTCATCAAAAAGATTGATTATATGTTCAAAAGCAAGGTGTTCCACAATATGGAAACCGGTTACCGCTCCGATGCTTTCATTGGGTAATGTACGAATATAATCCAGCACGTCCCCCTGGGTTACAGCAAGTCCAAGCTCCTGGCAGAACATTATCATCGCCTTATTTATATCCACTCCCCTGGCTATCAACCCTTCTGCTTTAAGAAGTTCCAGCCATTCTCCCCGTCCGCAGCCCAAATCCAGTATCGGTCTTTCTTGAGTGCCTGCACCTGCCTTTTGAATAAGTGGTATAAAAACCTTTTGTCTTTCTTTTATATCTTCCCTTGTGCCGCGAAAGTGGTCTTCAAATTCCATATACAGTCCGTCATATATGTCGCTGGCTTTCTCTATAAAAGTTCTGCTTTGCTCAGGTGAGAAGGGTTCTGGCAGGCGCTGCCGGGCCTCTTCCAGCAGCAGGCCCAACCGGCGTTCCTGTAGCAAAAGATTCTTTTTGAGATACTCGGTCTTTTGTAAAGCCTCATTAATCCGGGATTCCTGGTAATTGAACCTGGTCAATTTTTCTTCCGATAAATTGTTCAATTGCTGATTTAAATTAGTAATTTGCTTGACAACCTGGGATTCCAGATTATTCAAGCTTGCTATAATGCCAGATATTTTTTCAGATAGGAGGTTTTGGGTATTCTGAAGTTGCCCGATCATGGATTCAATGGAATTAATGCGGGGGACAATTTTAATCGCATTTTCCGAATCCCCATTAAGTTGGGACTTTAGTTCACTTAGCTCCGCTTCCATGATCCGGATGCTCTCTCCGTGTGTTTGTTCCAGGGAAATCAACTTGTGATTAATTCCGGTTATTTCTTCATTTAATTTATTTACGGAAAGCTTTTTGCTTTGTGTCTCCATGTCTTTTAATACCTGTTCCATGGAGCGTATGGCATTTAACACCGAGGTATTGTAAGCACGCTGGTCCCTGGTGATTACCTGCGATAAGCGCAAAAAAACATTTCCTGCGAAGGTGGCAATTTTTCTTCGCCAGCCCCTGAAGGTATACATTCCAGGGAGCCTGGTTCCTACCTGGCTCACCTGTTCCGCTGCTTGCAGGGCGCTTTCCAGCTGCACCCATTTATTGATAAAATTATTATTATAAATCATTTCCTGGTCCGGGGATAAAACTTCATTCCCGGGAGGCACGCTGGTTTGCTGGCGTCTCCTTCTAATTTCTTCGCGTATCCGCTCCATTATTTCGTCCACATTTAATTCAGGTGCCGGTTTGGACATTTTTCACTGCTCCTTATTACGCCAGATTTTGTTTTTAAGCAACGCTCTTTCCGAATTGCCTAAAACCACCCACCCGTGCTCCAGCCTGGCCACCCCTACATCCTTAATGCGGGAAAAAATGCTGAACTCCAGACAACGGGTCCAGTAATCGTAGGGTATGCCTTCTTTAGTGTGAGCGGCTACGTCCAGGAAGTACCTGCCTTCCAGGAAGTGAATGCTCTGGATTTGACATTCAACTACCCCTTTTGGGGGTAAGCTTTCTATTTCAAAGTGATCTATATCCGTATTGGTTCCGTAACAGTGAAGGCCGTCATCCCGGAAGATGCCGATGCCGAAGACCAGGTCGGAAACCGGTTTGTGCATGATATAGTGGATGGCAATGGTCGCAGGCTGGCCGCATTCAAAAGAGTACGATTCCTTTCCCCGATGATTGAACATTTTTACCGCCGTTATTTCCACCTGGTGGTTTCCCCAGCGGTTGGTCCTGGCCGGTGGGTCAGTTTGATCCGTGATTATGTATTGTTCATGCTTATCCCCGGCGTCCTGGTCGGTTGGTGTCTCGCCCTCGTTCCATTCCGATTGTCCGTGAGATTTTTCTTTCTCCTGAAGCATTCTTTCTTCTTCCCGGGAGGCCACCAGGTCCAGATACCGGTTAATCACTTCACCGGGCCTGCCCTGGGCTTTAATCTCCCCATGCTCCAGCCATACCACATAGTCGCAGATCCGTTGCACCAGGGACATGTCGTGGGCGACAAAGATGATGGTCTTTCCCCTGCGCCGGAATTCGTTGATTTTTTCCAGACATTTTTTTTGAAAGGCCAGGTCGCCGACGGCCATGACCTCGTCCACCAGCAGGATGTCCGGGTCCACGTGCACGGCCACGGAAAAGCCAAGCCGCACATACATGCCGGAGGAATAATTGCGCACCGGGTTGTCGATAAATTCTTCCAGCTCGGCAAAATCAATGATGTCCCTTAAGTGACGTTCCGTTTCCCGGCGACTTAAGCCCAGAATAGAAGCATTTAAAAAAATGTTTTCCCGCCCGGTAAAGTCCGGATGAAATCCGGCCCCCAGTTCTAACAGGGTGGAAACCCGGCCGTTTATCTTTACCTCTCCCGTGGTGGGGTACAGTATTCTGCTGATGATTTTCAAAAGGGTGCTTTTACCGCTGCCGTTACGACCGATTAGGCCCACCGTGGCGCCCCTGGGGATGGATAAATTGATGTCCCGCAGGGCCCAGAAATCTTCCATTTTCTGGCGGTTCCAGAAAATGATCATTTCCTTAAGGGTCTGGGTGCGATCCTGGTAGAGATGAAATTTTTTGGACAGGTTGATTACTTCTACTGCCGTTGACATGGGCTACCCCGCTTTTATACGGCTTCGGCAAAATTTTTTTGCAGTCGGTGGAAGACCGTTAAACTAAACAACAGAAAAACGACTGCCCCGAGACTAAAGCTTCCCAATGAGGCCCAGTCGGGAAACTGGCCGTGAAAGAAAATGTCCTGGTAGGCTTTGATCACCGGCACCATCGGGTTTAGAATGAATAATCCCTTTACTTCTTTTGGTACCATTTCCATCGGGTAAAGAATGGGTGTAAAGAAAAACCAGGCCATAATGATCACGCCGGTGATATGCTCCAGATCCCGGAAATAGACATTTGCTGCTGCCAGCAGCAGGGTTAAACCGCATACAAAGAATGTCTGAATAAGGACCACTACCGGAAAAGCAATTAACGCCATGGTAAGAGGTACTTGCACAATTAACAGTGCCGGGATCAGAATGAGAAGACTGAGCATGTAGTTAATCAGGTTAGATAAAACTATTGATAATGGCAATATCTCCCTTGGAAAGTAGGTCTTTTTGATCAGACCGCCGCCGGCCACAATGCTGGCAGCTCCCATCTGGGCTGAAGTGGCCAGATAGTTCCAGGGCAGCAGACCCACAAACATAAACATGGAATAATGCTCCATCTGCACGCGCATAACAAAGGAAAAAACGACGCTATAGACCACCAATGTCAGTAAAGGATTGAAAAACGTCCATAAAAATCCAAACACCGATCCCTTATAGCGTGCCCGGAGTTCCTTAGCCACCAGGTTTTTGAGCATTTCCCGATATGCATAAATTTCTTTGATCTGCTGCCACATTGTTTATGTATCCTCGCTTTGATAAAGTCCCTTCACTCCACCCCTGCCATGGCCAGCTTGGGAGCCCTGGGATTGATAGATCTTGAGCATTTTACTTTAAAGGTTCCAGGGCTTTGAGCTGTTTAAAAACGGCCTCGCTATTTTTGTTTATTTTCCCGGCTTCCTGGACCAGTTTCTGGGCTTCGTCGGGTTTGCCCTGTTTTTCCTTGACCAGGGCCAGCCACAGGGAGGCTTCGCCCTTCAACTGGTTGTCCGGCAGGGCGGCCTGCAGGCTTTGTTCCGCTTCGGTGAACTTGCCCAGCAGATACCGGCCTGTCCCACGCCCAGCTGCAGCCGGGGCGTGACGGCCAGCATGGGGGCGTCCCGCCAGAGCTTCTTTTCTTCTTCGCCCAGGCCGGCCACCCGGGCCTGCAGCATACCCGGCACCTGCAGCGCTTCTTCCAGGTGCTGCCGGGCGGCGTCCTTGTTGCCGGCCTGCAGTTCTCCCCGGCCGGCGGCGGCGCATATGCCGGCCAGGGTTTCGTACCAGGCGATCTGGTAGGGGGCCAGTTCCAGGGCCCGGCGGGCGCAGGTCACCGCGTCGGCGTACCGGCCGGCGGCCAGGTAGGCCTGGGCCAGGTCGGCCTGGCGGGCGGCGCCGTACTGGCTGCGGGCTGCGGCCGCTCCGGCCTCTTCCACTGCCTGCCGGGTTTTACCCGTGGCCAGGTAGATGCGCATCAGGCCGGTGTGGTAGTCGGCGCTGAAGGGGTTGTAGGCCGCCGCCTTCTGCATGGCGGCCAGGCCCTGCTGGACGTTCCCCCGCTGCAGGTATTCGCCGGCCTGGCGGGCGTAACCGTTGGCCGAAGCCAGGAAGAAGGCGAAAAGGAACACGGCGGCGCAGGCTACGGAGGCTGCGGCCAGGGCTACGGGGTTTGAGGGGTGGACAACACTTTTTTTTGTTGCTTGCAGTTTATTGCTTGGAACTTGAGCAATATCATTAGCAACTAGACTAATTGTTTTTTTGCGTCTTGCTTTTTTGCCCAATTTTAGTCACTGTCCTTACATTAATGCATCAATAATTACTTTTTGCCCTCGATCTAGAGTTAATCGCAAATGATCAATTATTGCTCTACCTATAAGACATTCATTCCCCAGACAGGTTATGCGTACCATTGTAGCAAAACCTATTTCCGGGATCGTGATGTTTCCGATATATTCTGCTGCTACAACAAGTGCTCCATCTGCTACTTCCCAGTCAGTAAAAAATGCTGGCTCACCGATTCTTTCAATATAATATTCTGGCAAGACGATATAACCTTCAAATACAGTGTCTATATAGGCATGTATTTTTTCTTTGTAATCGCCAACTGCGAAGAACAAGTCAATATAAGGGTATTCATAGGCAGGCACTTATAGCCCTCCATTTACCTATTGCTTTATAACCAATTTTGTAAAAGGCAAATCGGCCGGGGCCAAATTTCTCTATTGCCTGTTGTGCAACTCGAATGTCATTAGAATCCACTATGATTTGACCTTCCTCAGAAATGGCAATATATTTTCCTTTATGCTCCTTTTCCAATTGCCGCCCATATTTCTCGTAGAGTTGTGCATTCCTTTTTACTATTTCCTCAGGATAATAACGCAAAGACATCTTCACTCACCTTCCACACCTGTTTCCCTGTTTCGATTATAACCCAGAACCCTGACGCAGGCAAAGAGGGTCCACAGGGCCAGGGTGAGGGCGGACAGGGACAGGTCGAAGTCCATGACGGCGTGCAGGCCCACGGCCAGGGCGGCTGCCGTCATGGCCCAGGCCATACCCCGGCGGCCGGAGCCGGGCGGGGCGTTCCAGAAAGCCCGGTGGGCCGTCCACAGGAAGGAGGCCCAGATGCCCAGCACCACTAAAAAACCCAATATGCCCGTTTCCACGGCCACCTGGAAATAATAGCTGTGCACTTCGTTGGAGTTGTACAGGTAGTCCTGGTAGGAGCGGTAGGCTTCTTCCCAGCCGCCGCCCCCCCAGCCCAGGATGGGCCGGTCCTTGACCATGGCCAGGGCGTCTTTAACGAAGAAGGTGCGCTCAAAGGCATTGCGCAGGTAGGTGAAGGTGGTGATTTTCTCCACCGCCTGCGGGTGGACGGCCAGCAGCGCCCCGCCGGCGATTACACAGGCCAGCACCATCCCGGCCAGGGCCATATTCACCCGTTTTTTCTCTGCCGGCCACCGGGCAGAAAAACGCCCCTCCCCATATCTATACGCCCACTGGGCGGCCAGAACCAGGGCCAGACCGCCGGCCATCCACAGCCAGGCCTGGCCCGTTTGTTTGGCTTCGGCGGCGGTGATGAATTTTTCTACGGCCAGGTAGCCGGGTACGCTCAGCAACAGGGTGTATACCAGCACGGGCAGGCGCTTCTGCCAGGAAAGGCCGATCAGGTAGAGCACGAACACCGCCCCGGTGACCAGCAGGCCGCCCCGGGATTTGGTGCCGAAGAGCACGGCCAGGATGAGGAAGTTGGCCGCGGTGTAAAAATAGCCGTAGGGGCGCAGTTCCAGCAGGCGCCGGGGCAGGGTTTTCCGCAGCACCGGATCGGCGATGCTTTCACCCACGGTGCGGGAGCCGTAATCGGCCCGGAAGAACAGCCCCAGGAACCCGGCCAGGGCCAGGTAGCTGGCCAGGGCGTTGGGGTACTGGAAGGAGGAATATATGCGACCGTTTAAAAATCCGTCCTTGATGTTGACCAGGCCGGTGGCGGTGAAAAGACCGGCCAGGGCCACGCCGGCGGCGGCCAGGTAGATGACGTGCAGCAGGCGGCCGGCGTCCCGTTCCTCCCGCACCAGCTGCCCGGCCACCCAGTAGACCAGGAAGTACAGGACGTTCTTGACTATTTCGTCCACGGCCAGGCCGGTGTTGACGGCCACAAAGAAGGAAAGTATGTATACCGCCGGCAGGGCCAGGGTGAAATAGTCCAGGGGGTGGGAAAGAAAACTGTAGTCCCGCTCCCCGTGCTTCCACAGCCAGGTGAACCAGCAGACCACGGCGGCGCCCATCAGGGCCAGTTCCTGTTCCGGGGAAAAGAACAGGCCCCGGAAAAAGGGCGGCAGCAGGAGCAGGACCGCCAGGCCCCAGAAGGCCGCCTGGTAGGTCCAGGGGCGGGTGGCCGCTTTTGCCGCTGTCAGGTTGGTGCTGACCGCCCGGGGGGCGGTGGCTGCTTTGGCCATGGGATAAAGCTCCTCCTGTGTGATCGGATGCCGCTGTTACCAGTGCAGAACAAAATCTGTAATTCTACAGGAAGCGCGTTTTTCCTGCTTGATCTTTCAGGAAACTGCTTCCAGGGGGCTGATGCCGGTATGGTCACTTATCGCCGGGCATACATTCAGTTACAGTAAACCGGCTTTTCCTGCAGACTTTCTCCGGGATGAACTGTTGGAATGGCCATATAACCTCTGAGATGGCATGCCATTAATGGTAATATTAGTTAAACCCTCGCGTAATTTTTCCGATGCATCTAAAACTTCTAAACCTATGACATGCCCATTGTCGTCAAGATCCACGGTGATACCCTCTTCAAGATCAATGCTGTCCGTTGGAATTCCTTCGCGCAGCTCCAGATACAAGGCGTCCACTTCGGGGTCATATTCGATTTTCATGTTAAGTCCCCCTTTGGCCCATTTTTCTTTAGCGTTACCGTTATAACAATGATTTCATGGAGGTTTTCTTGTGAATAAGTTACTCTCAGGTAATTGCCATTTCGTTTGCTCCAGGCATTTTTGCGCTTTTTAATACTTTCTTCAGTTAGAAACGCGTTTTCGATGGCAGTAATAACTTCTGTGTTGCTAATTTTGAACCTGTGCATTCTATTCTTTGCGTGCCGCGAAAAGTATATTTTCATTTTATCATAGCTCCCATAAAAAAGTAAATCCTACCGCCCTCCGTACATCCTTTCGTAATACTCCCGGTACGCTCCGGACTTGATCCGCTCCCACCAGGGGCGGTTTTTTACGTACCATTCCACCGTGGCGGCCAGGCCCCTTTCAAAGGTGTGCCGGGGCTGCCAGCCCAGTTCCCGGGTGATCTTCGACGGGTCGATGGCGTAGCGCCGGTCGTGGCCCGGGCGGTCTTTGACAAAGCGGATCAGGCCGGCCGGTTTATCCAGCAGGTGCAGGATGGTGCGCACCACCGCCAGGTTGGTGCGTTCCCCGTGGCCGCCGATGTTGTATATTTCCCCGGCCCGGCCCCGGTACAGGACCAGTTCCAGCGCCCGGCAGTGGTCCTCCACGTGCAGCCAGTCCCGGACGTTCAGGCCGTCGCCGTACACGGGCAGGGGCCGGTTCTCCAGGGCGTTGGTGATCATCAGGGGGATCAGCTTTTCCGGGAACTGGTAGGGCCCGTAGTTGTTGGAGCAGCGGGTGACGGCCACCGGCAGGCCGTGGGTGCGGTGGTAGGCCAGGGCCAGCAGGTCGGCCGCCGCCTTGCTGGCGGAATAGGGGCTGCTGGGATTCAGGGGGCTTTCCTCGGTGAAGCGCCCTTCCGGACCCAGGGAGCCGTAGACTTCGTCGGTGGATATCTGGATGAAGGCCACGGCCGGGGCGGTGCCGGGCTGCCCCCGGTCCTCCCGGGGTAGATCCTTCGTACTGATGGTGGAACCGTGTTCCCATGATCCGGAATCCCCATTAAAACGGGATTTTCCGTTACCGGCCTGCCCGGGGCTTGCCCCGCCGGCCGCCCCCGCCGTACTATTTCCGCCGCCGGAAACCGGTGCAGTATCAAAATTATCGCCGGTAGTTGAGGCAGTCACACCCGCCGGAGGGTCGGTGGGAGCGCCTCGAATTGAAGACCGCTCCAGCATCGGACCTGCCGGCGTTGCTGGGGGACCGCCGGCTGTATGCTCCCGCCACCATTCAGTGGTCACATCCAGCAGCACCTGGGTGCCCCGGATGTTGGTTTCGATAAAGGGCGTGGCGTCCATGATGCTGCGGTCCACGTGGGACTCGGCGGCAAAATTGATCACCGCGTCCACGCCCCGGGAAAAGATCTCGCTCACCAGCCGGCGGTCGCCGATGTCCCCGTGGACGAAGGTGTAGCGGGGATTTTCCTCCAACCCGGTCAGGTTCTCCAGGTTGCCGGCGTAGGTAAGCTTATCCAGATTGATGACCGCTACCTCCGGCCGGGCATTTAGTATGTAACGGATGAAGTTGGAGCCGATAAAACCGGCCCCGCCGGTGACCAGTAGTCTCATCAGCCGTGCCTGACCTCCCAGGAGTAGGGTATGGACGGGTCGTTGTAGGGCAGGCGGTATTCGTCGGGCCGGCTGTAATTGTACAGCTCCGTGGGGAAGTTGACGATCAGCGCCGTCTGGCCGCCCTCGGCGGTAAAGCCGTGGTAGACCTCCGGCGGGATCTTCAGCAGGCAGGGGTTCAGGTAGCCCAGGTGAAAGACGTTTACCAGCCCTCTGGTGGGGCTGTTATCCCGGGGGTCGTAGAGCACCACCCTGGCCATGCCCCCCACGCAGACGAAGTGGTCCCACTGCAGTTTATGGTAGTGCCAGGCCTTGATCACGCCGGGATAGCAGGCGGTGATGTAGGCCTGGCCGAATTTCATGAACTCCGGCCAGTCGCTGCGCAGCATTTCCATGAGGTAGCCCCGGTCGTCGGGGATCAGGCGCAGGGGTTTTAGCACAACCCCTTCGATTAACTGCATTAAATATAACCTCCCCGTTTGCCAGTAGATTTCAACTTGTCGGTACGATAAAGACTAAACCTTACTTGGTCGGTTGAAAACATAATTAACTGGAATCCAGGGTATCATTTTACCTGGTCCAGTAGATTAAAAAATTTTTCCCTGGACATACCTGCTGTTTGCATATTTGTACGTATATGAGTGACTGGCACCAGCCTGGGGCTGGTTTTAATCACCAGAGGTCGCTTTATTCCAGATTTTTTCATAATGATGTGATCCCCGGCCTTTCTGCTTATGGTGAATCCATCTAGTTCAAATATCCGTATCAAGAGGGTGTAATGAATTGGGGTTATCTTCCGCTTTTTCATGGTTACATGGAAACCACCAGTTTTTCTTCGTCAACGGACCTGCGGTACGTCCAGGTATCCTGGTTTTTCATAAATCCTGCTTCTTCCAGTACTTCCTCGAGCGTACCCATTTTTGCGCACTCTTCCAAAAAAACCTCCACGGCTTCCACCAGGGACTTTTTAGCCTCCTGAATAGTGTCCCCAAAGCTGGAAATATTGAGTTCGGGAGATAGCCCTACGTAAACGTCGCCCTCCTTAAAAAACTGTGCTTTGAATTCTATCCTGCCGGCCATATGGTTCACTCCCTGCCAGTTTATAATGGTCAATGTTATTATACCATGTTTTGCATCTATATCACCACTTCCGCGTCGTCCCCCACGAACAGGCGCAGGGCCCGGCGGCGGGCGGTGGAGCGGCACACCCGGGTGTTGCTGCCCACCAGGCTGTCTTCGATGCGTTCCACATCCACCAGGCGGCAGTTTTCCAGGAGCACCGAGTGTTCCAGGGAGACTCGTTCCAGGTGGCTGCCGCCGGCAATGGCGGTGTAGGGGCCGATAAAGCTGTCAATGACGGTCACGTTGCTGCCGATGACCACCGGTCCCCGTACCAGGCTGTTCACCACCCGGCTGCCGGTGCCTATTTCCACCCGGCCCACCACCTGGCTGCCGCCGTCCACTTCTCCCCGGATGTCCCGCCGGGCGTATTCGTCCAGCACCACCCGGTTGGCCTCCAGGATGTCGTCCTTTTTGCCGGTGTCCAGCCACCAGCCGGAAAGCACCCGGGCCTCCACCCGGTGCCCCATGTGGATCAGCTCCTGGATGGCGTCGGTAATTTCCAGCTCCCCCCGCCAGGAGGGTTTGATGCGGTCGATGGCCCGGTGCACCACGGGGCTGAAGAGGTAGATACCCACCAGGGCCAGGTCGCTGGGCGGGTTCTGGGGCTTTTCGATCAGCTGCACCACCCGGTCCCGCTCATCCAGCACGGCCACGCCGAACTGCCGGGGGTCGGGCACTTTTTTCAACTGGATCAGGGCGTCGACACCGGCGTCGTTGAATGCCCTGACCAGCCCTTCCACACCCCCCTGGATCAGGTTGTCGCCCAGGAACATGAGAAAGGGCGAGTCATTCAGAAATTCCCGGGCCGTTTTCACGGCGTGGGCCAGGCCGCCGGGGGTGTCCTGCAGTATGTAGGTGATTCTTGCTCCCCAGCGGGAGCCGTCCCCCACGGTGTCCCGCACGTTTTGCCCCGTTTCCGGGGAGATGATGATGCCGATGTCGTCGATGCCGGCGGCGCGGACCTGTTCCAGCACAAAAAAAAGGATGGGTTTGTTGGCCACCGGGATCAGCTGCTTGGCGGTGGTGTGGGTCAGGGGCCGCAGGCGGGTGCCCCGGCCGCCGGAGAGGATCAAGGCTTTCAAAGAAATGATACCTTCCCTTCGTGGAAAATAAGAATGACGGGTGACGGGCACCTTACTTTTCCGAATGCACCGCTGACTTTTTCTACATTATGCACGTGCATTCCTGCCTGTTTCTGTTATTTTTTCATTTTCTTTAGTGTTTGGGGCCCAGCTGCTCCACCCTTTCCGCCGGGCTGATGATGCTGGTGATGCGCACGCCGAAGTTTTCGTTGACCACCACCACTTCCCCCCGGGCCACCAGGGTGCCGTTGACCAGCACCTCCACCGGTTCGTCCACCAGGGAGGACAGCTCTACTATCGCCCCCGGCGTCAGGCCCAGCACTTCTTTAATGGGCCGGCGGGTGCGGCCCAGGACCACGCTCACCTTCAGGGGGATGTCCAGCAAAAGCTCCAGCTTGCGCTGCTCTTCGTCGGTGAGGATGGAGAAACGGGCTCCACCGTTTCCGGGCAGGGCCGCGGCCGCCCGTGCTCCGCCGTTTAGCGGTGGCGGCTGGACAGGGCCGGCCGCCGCTTCCGGTTCCGGGGCGGCCGTTTGTTCCGCCACGGTGGCCTGCGCTGTCGGTTCCATGGTCTGGGCCAGCACCTGGCCCAAAAGCATGGCCGCCTCTTCCTTGGCCGTGGACATGCTCATGATCTGCATGATTTCCGTGTCCACCAGTTCACCGATGGTCATTTTGAAGGAGACCACCACGATGGGGTCTTCGGTGGGCAGACGGTAGTCCACGCCCCCGTCGGCGGCCACTTCCAGCACTTTGGTGGTGGGCGGGGAAATATTGATGGTACGGCGGAACATGGTGGCCAGGGAGGTGGAGGCGGTGCCGATCATCTGGTTCATGGCTTCCGAGGCGGCCGAAAGTTCCATTTCCGAAATCTGTTCCGCCAAACTGGTCCCGTCGCCCCCCATCATCAGGTCCGCCATAATCATGGCGTCTTTCAACTGGATGATCAGTATGTTGAAACCCTTCAGCCCCTCTATGAATTCCACCTGGATGATCACGTAGGGTATTTTGAAACTGGCGAAAAACTTTTCCTGCAGGCAGGTGGTCACCCGGGGGCTGGTGATGACCACCTTTTGATTGAGCAGTTCCGACAGGGTGGTGGCCGCCGAGCCCATGGAAATATTGCCTATTTCTCCCAGGGCATCCCTCTCCTCCGGGGTCAGGTCCACCGCCGGTTCACAGGCGTCGCTCAAGAGTCTGTTTTCCGGTGCATCCTCTGCCGGTGGTTCTTCCGGTTGCCCTGCGGGGGCCGGTTCTCCCGTTTCTTCCCCGGCCGGCTGCCCCGCCATTTCCACCGCCTCAGCCATGGCCGCGGCCGCCGTTTCTTTTTCCCCTTCCCCCGGCCGGGATTCTGCGTTGGCTTTTAAAAGGGCGTCTATCTCTTCCTGGCTAAGGAAATTTTTGCCGTTTTCCGACATTATGGTTCCTCCCCGGTCAGCGATACCACCTGTACCGCCAGTTTTTGACCCACCCGGCCGGCCTGTACGCCGAATTTGCGTTCCCCCTCCACGTACAGGTCCATGTCCTGGTTGATGCGGCGATTTAAAACCAGCACGTCCCCTTCCTGCATCTGCAGCAGTTCCCGTACGTTGATTTCCGTTTCCCCCAGATGCACGCTGATTTCCACCCGGGAAAAGCCGAGCCAGTAGCCCAGCCGGTCAATGTCTTCCGGCCGGGGAGCACCCACCTGGCGGCTGAACTGCTGGCGTACGGAAAGCCGGGAGATCACCGGTTCCATAAATATGTAAGGCAGGCATATGTTCAAAAAGCCCCGTTCCTCTTCGTTAATGGAAACGGAAAGGGTGATTAGAGCCACCACTTCATTGGGGGAGTAAAGCTGCTGCATCCTGGGGTTGGTTTCAATGGCCTGTATATCCGGCTCCACGGTGTAAAAGTCCTGCCAGGCCAGGGCCAGGTGCTCCAGGATGCGGGACATCAGGCGCCGCACCACCGTCAGCTCGATGTCGGTCAACTCGCGCATCTGGTCGCTGGAGCTGCCCGGACCGCCGAAAAGCAGGTCGATCATGGAGTACACCATCTGATTGTTTGCTTCCAGGAGGGCCGATCCTTCCAGGGGCTTCAGGGTGAATATGATCAGGGTCGTGGGGCTGGGAATGGATCGGATGAACTCCTCGTAAATCAACTGCCCCACGGAAACCACTTCCACGTTTACCGAGGAATGCAGGTACCCGGAAAGAAAGCTGGAAAGCAGCCTGGCAAAATGCTGGTGGAGCATCTCCAGGGTGCGCAGGTGTTCCTTGGAAAACTTGTTGGGCCGCCGGAAGTCGTATGTCTTGACCTGCGGTGTCAGGGGCTTCTGTGCCTCTTCCAGGCTCAGCTCCCCGGAAGTGAGGGCCGCCAGCAGGGAGTCTATTTCCCCCTGGCTCAATACTTCCTGCATCGTCTTTCCCCCTTTGCCGTCCGTCAGGCCCGGGCGGAGCGGGACAGCACCCGCTCAATGGCCTGCAGGATACGGTCCTGCTGGAAGGGCTTGACAATAAAATCCTTTGCCCCGGCCTGAATGGCGTCCATCACCATGGCCTGCTGGCCCATGGCGCTGCACATGATGATGTTGGCGTTGGGATCGATGGCCCGGATGGCCTTTACCGCATCAATGCCGTCCATTTCCGGCATGGTGATGTCCATGGTGACCAGATCGGGTTTCAATTCGGCGTACATTTTCACGGCTTCTTTGCCGTTTTCGGCCTCCCCGGCCACTTCGTAACCATTCTTGGTAATGATGTTTTTAATCATCATGCGCATGAAGGCAGCGTCGTCAACTACCAGGATCTTCTTACCCACTGCTGTTTCCTCCTCACGTATTTTCACTCCCGCCACCACTTACGCCCAGGGCGGAGATCAGGCGATCAATGGCTCCTGGTTCGGTAAGCAGGAAAAAATGCCCTTTAATTTGCACTTCCAGATCATGAAACAGTTCCGTCTCTATAACCAGCACCTGGTCTTCCACCCGGCCGGCCGCCACCATCAGGGAGGTGAGCACCGCACCCAGCATATCAAAGGCAAAGAGGGGCACGGTGGTGATCATATTCAGGCCGGTCATCATGCCGATGGCGCTGATAAAGGAGCCGGTAAGCACATTACCCACTTCTTTGATGGCCGACTCGGCCATTTCATCCAGGGCGGCGGTGGTGCCCACGGGGGCACCTATGAGCATATCCACCAGGCGGTAGGTGCTTTCCTCGTTGAAAACATACAGCACCATTCCCGGGGCGTCTCCCAGCACCCGCAGGCTGACGCAGCCCACCAGCTCCTCATAGCCCCCGATCATATTGATCATTTCTTCGTAAGGTAGAAAGCAGGTGCGGGGAACGTGCATGCTCACCCGCCGGTTGATCAGCTGGGCCAGGGAGGTAACGGCATTGCCCAGACCGATGTTGCCCACTTCCTTCAATGCGTCCAGCTCTACCGGGGACAGAATGCGGTAGCTCACCGTCCCACCCCCTTTCCGGTCAACCGCCGGTAAAAACAGATGCTGGCCTTTTCCAGTCCCAGTTCCTGATAGTTAAAGATCATTTCACTGCCTCCGATGAAGAGGATGCCTCCCGGGGCCAGCGCCTGGGCCAGCCGGGCGTTCAGCCGTTCCTGGGCTTCCCGGGTGAAATATATGGTTACATTGCGGCACAGGATCAGATCGTAATCCCGGCCGAAGGGGTCGCTTAGAAGGTCGTGGCGCCGGAAAGTCACCCGCCGGCGAAGGGTTTCGTTTATCCGGTAAGAGTTCCCCTCCCGGGTGAAGAACCGGGCCAGTCTCGGGGGTGTAACGTTCCGGACGGCTTCCGGCGGGTAGATACCCTCCTTTGCTTTGGCCAGGATGTTCTGATCTATGTCCGTGGCTTCCAGGTGGTGGATGCGTCCCGGGGTCATTTCTTCCAGGATGATGGCCATGGAATAGGGCTCCGCCCCGGTGGCGCAGGCGGCGCTCCATATTTTCAGCCTGCCTTTTTGCTGTAAAAGCTGGGGCAGGTAGACCTTTTCCAGTTCCGCGAACCTCTGGGGGTCCCGGAAAAACTCGGATACGTTTATGGTCAGGTATTCCAGAAAAGATTCGTAAAAGGATCTGTCGCTCTGCAGCTTTTGAAAGAGGGCGTCGTAACCGGACAGCTGCCTGCGGGTAATATAGGCCTCCAGCCGTCTTTTCAACTGGGTTTCCTTGTAGCTGTTCAGGTCCAGCCGGAAGGCCCGTCCCACCATTTCCTTGAACCGGGCAAAATCCATATGCGGGAGTTTGCTGTTAACGGGACTGCCGGTAAATTTTCCACGGGGCATATCTGGCATTTCAGATCACCTTTAACTTGTTGCCCAGCATACGTATGCTCACCTGTCCGGTACTGGTGTCAAAGATCATGGTGCGGCCCCGGTTGCCCCCCACTTCCTCGGCCAGGATGGGAATGCCGTATTCTTTGAGCATCTGGCGGGCTTTTTCCACATTGCGCTGGCCGATGTTCAGAATCATTTTGCTGTCCAGACCGGAAAACATCTGCGCCCCGCCCACCAGTTTGGCCTTTAAGCGGGAGGGGCTGGCGCCCTCTTTCTGCATTTCCTGAATTAACAAAGGGATGCCCAGGTCGGCGAACTTGGCCGGTTTGGTTACGTTGGTGAACTGAGTGCTGTCGGGGAGCATCAGGTGCAGCAGCCCCCCCAGTTTTAATGCGGGGTCGTATAGGCTGACCCCCACGCAGGAACCCAGGCCCAGGGTGATCAACCGGGCCGGTTCCCTGGCTGTTTTATAGTCGGCGATGCCGACCTGAATCTCCACTATGTTGTTTATAGCCCTGGCCGGCTCCATTCCAGTCCCCCTTTTGGGGGATGATGCCGCCGGTTGTCATGGCTTCCCGGCAGCCTCCTCCCCTTTATTTGCGCATGTTGTTGGCCATGCTCCACAATTCGTCGGCCGTGCGGACAACCTGCAGGTCCAGCTGGTAGGCCCGCTGCGCTTCGATCAGGTCCACCAGTTCCCGGGTGATGTCGGCGTTGGAACCTTCCAACCAGCCCTGGGCCAGGGAACCCACGCCGTTTTGTTCCGGGAATCCCACCACCGGCGGACCGCTTTCAGCCGTGGCCAGGTACAGGTTGTCGCCCCGGGAGGCCAGCCCGGCCGGATTGTTGAAGGTGTACAGGGACAGCCGGCCCAGTTCTTCGTATTGCTGTTCACTGTTTATTATCGTCACCCGCCCGTCGGAATGAAGGGTGAGAGAACTATATCCCGGTGGTAAAGATATTTCCGGATCCAGAAGATAGCCCTGCTGGGTGACTATGCGGCCGGTGGCGTCCACGGTAAAGCTGCCGGCCCGGGTATAGGCGTACTGACCGTTGGGCAGCAGCACCCGGAAAAACCCTTCCCCCTGAATGGCTGCATCCAGGGGCCGGCCGGTGCGGATCAAGGCGCCGGGGCGGAAATCCCGGGGGGTGGTGACCACCCGCACGCCGCTGCCGGCCTGTACCGGTGCTGCGGCACCGGCGGCTGCACCGGGGACAGCCGGCGCGCCCGGCGCGGCGGCACCACCCGGCGGATTGGCGGCCGGGGGGGCCGCGCCCGGCACGTTGGGAATGCCTTCCCGGCCCACTTCCTGGTAAAGCAGGTCGGCGAAGGTTACTCCCTGGCGCTTGTAACCGGCGGTGTTGATGTTGGCCAGGTTGTTGGCCCCGGTGTTCAGGCGGATCTGCTGTGCCGCCAGCCCGGCAGCGCCGGTGGATAAAGCTCGTAACATGGTATCACCTCGGTAATAGGTATGGGGCGGTGGCTTTGTGACTTTGTGACTTTGTGACAGGGGACGGTTCTCTGTCACGGACTGTTTTGTGACAGGGGACGGTTCTCTGTCACATTTTTCTGCGCATGTGACAGGGGACGGTTCTCTGTCACATTTTTCGGTGTCTTTTGCCCGTTAATTTTAGGGTATGTTTCCGGGGACTGTTTTCTGGCTCGGGTCATCCCTGGTGCTACCGGTTGGTTCGGTGCACAGATAGAAATGTGTCAAAGAACCGTCCCCCTGTCACACCCCTGTCACGAGAATGTGTCAAGGAACCGTCCCCTGTCACACAGTCCCCTGTCACACATGGGGCGGTGCGGTTACCGCAGTGCGCCCACCCGGTTTACGGCCAGTTCCAGCAACTGGTCCTCCACCTGCAGTATCCGCTGGTTCATTTCGTAGGAACGGGCCACGCTGATCAGCTGCACCATGGAAGCGGCCGGGTCCACGTTGGAGCCTTCCAGGTAACCCTGGCGCACCGCCGGGTTGGCCGCCGGCTGGGCGGCCCCGGCCGGGGCGGTGAAATAGTTATCCCCGGTTTTGGATACCTGGTCCAGGTTGGCAAAGGTGACCACCTGCAGGCGGGCCACCACACCCTGGCCGGGCAGGACGATTTCGCCGGCGTCATTGATCTGGAAATCCCTCCGGCCCACCTGGATGGGACCGGCTTCCCCCAGCACCCGGTTGCCCCGGGAGTCCACCAGGTAGCCCTGATTGTCCAGGTCCAGGCGCCCGTCCCGGGTGTAGCGGTCCCCGGCGGGCGTCTGCACCACCAGGAAGGTGGCGGCGTCAGCCAGGGCCACATCCGTGTTCCGGCCGGTTTGTTTCAGCGTACCCGGGGCCAGGCTGGTGATTGTTTGGGTGACGGCGGCTCCCTGGTTGTTGACGCCCACATAGCGCCAGCCCGGGTCCACCGGCACGGTACGGTCCTCCTGCCGGGCGATGAGCAAAAGTTCGGAAAAGGGTTTCTGGATCAGGTTATCTGCCTTGTAGCCGCTGGTGGAGGCATTGGCCAGGTTGTTGGCCAGCAAATCCAGCCGGGCCTGGTTTACGCCCAGCCCGGAGGCGGTGGTATAGATGCCGCGGAGCATGTTTGTATTTATACCTCCTTTGTGTCAGGGGACGGTTCTCTGACACACTTTTTGTTGTCTTTTTCGCGTTGATGTTAGGGTATGTTTCTGGGGACTATTTCCTGACTCTTGTCCTCCGTAGTGCTACCGGTCGGTGCAGTGCACATGATTGAAGTGTGTCAAAGAACCGTCCCCTGTCACATTGCTGTCACCTACGGAAATGTGTCAAGGAACCGTCCCCTGTCACAGTTCATGATTGAAGTGTGTCAAGGAACCGTCCCCTGTCACACTCCCGGAAATGTGTCAAAGAACCGTCCCCTGTCACACCCCTGACAGTTTGATTGAAATGTGTCAAAGAACCGTCCCCTGTCACATTGAAATGTGTCAAAGAACCGTCCCCTGTCACAGTTCCGATAGTTTTTTGCGCAGGCGGTTGATGGCCCGGCTGTGCAGCTGGCATACCCGGGATTCGGACACTCCCAGAACGGCCCCTATTTCCTTTAAGGTCAGGCCCTCCTGGTAGTACAGGGCCAGCACCAGCCGGTCCTTTTCCGGCAGGCTTTCGATGGCCCGGGCCAGCATTTCCCGGTCCTCTTCCCCGGAGATACGTTCCAGGGGGTCGGGGCTGGACTCGTCCGGCAGGAGATCGCCCAAACGTACGGGTTCGCCATTGCCCGTGGCCACCATTTCTTCCAGGGAGAGGGTGAACAGCCGGTGCAGCTGGCTGTCCAGGTAATGCACTTCCGCCTGGCTGACACCCATTTCCCGGGCCACCATCTCCACGGACACGGAATCCTGGCACTGCCTTTCCAGCTTCTCCCTCACCCCTTTCAACCTTTGCAGTTTGTACCACAGGGTGCGGGGCATCCAGTTGGCCCGGCGCACCTCGTCCAGCATGGCCCCCCGCACCCGGGCGTAGGCGTAGCCTTCAAAATCGTTGCCCCGGTCGGGGTCGAATTTGTCAATGGCTTCCATCAGGCCGAAAACGCCGCAGCTTTCCAGATCCTCCTGGCTCAGGCAGGCGGGCAGCTTGATGGCCAGCCGTCCGGCCAGGTGCTTTACCAGCCACAGGTAGGAAAGGATCAGTTCCTGCCGGACGGCCGGGTCCCCGGTCCGCTTGTACTTCCGCCAGAGTTCCTCCTTGCGGTCCATATGATCACGCCCCTAGCGCAGCCGGGCCTGTTCGCCCATGCGCTGGAAGATATAACGGACGATCAGGTCTTGCTGTGCCGTGGTTATGTCCACAAACTCCAGGGCCACATGGTGGCCGCCGTCTTCCATTGCAAAAAGGCGCACCACCCGGCCCTTCAGCTCCATTTTCCTGAGACCCTCGCGCAGGGGCAGGTTAAACTGCAGGAGCAGTTCCGCCCCGGCCTGAACCGGTTCGTTTACGGCCAGGCGCATACCACCGCCGCTCATATCCACCGTATAGGCCCTTTTATAACGCGGGCGGCGGTTGGGGGCCGGCGGATGGGCGTAATGGACTTCCAGAGTGGTTTTCAAACGCACGTGGCTGCGCTGCTGCACCCGCTGTATTTCCCCCGTCCTGGCCAGGCGGTACAGGGGAACGGAATCTTCGGTGCGTCCCAGGCAGCGGGCTGGAAAAACGAAACTGGCGCTTTCTTCGGCGTACCGCACCTGGACGTTGTCGCCCGGCGACAGGATGAGCGCGTTTCCCCGCAGGCGGGGCAGGGCGATGTATATTTCCCCGTTTTTTATGTCCTGAATGGTGGAGGCATACCAGTCCCGTTCCCCTTCTCTGGCCACCTGTATTTTCTTGTTGATGGTTAGCTGCTGCAAAAGGACTTACCTCCCCGGCGGGGGCGGGAAACAGCCTCCGCCACCGCCAACTGCTTTCGGCAGAATAACGCTGTAAACATACCGGTTGCCGGCCCATAGGGGTAATATCAGGGGGTCAGATGCCATTGCCATACATGATTGAGATCCTGAATGACCGAAGCATGCCAATTCCTTTCCCCTTCCCGGGCCACCTGTATTTTCAGGTTATGGTCAGCTTTTTCAATTTGAGCAACCTCCTTGCGGCCGCCGGGACAACACCCGGTCACCCGCCCTTCCGACTGATTAAATTAGCCTTCCGTCGCCATTGGTCCTGCTGATGCCACTTAACGACGCGCTCTTTTGCCGTGGAATCAACCGAATATCTTCAACAGCCGGCCCACGAAACCCCGCGCTCCCGGTGGCGGGGCCTCTTCCCGGCGGCCGGTGGCCAGGGTGCGGGCCATGGCGGTCACATTCCGCGCGGCCCGGCAGCGGGGGTCCGCCAGAACGAAGGGCCTCTGCTCCCGCACCGCCCGGTTCACCGCCCGGTCTTCCGGCAGGTGACCCAGGTAATTGACCGGCAGGTTCAGGAAGCGTTCAGCCACCATTTCCACCCTCCTGGCCGTGGCCAGGGCCTCCTGGTCACCGGCGGCGCGGTTGATCACCAGCAGCACTTCCCGGTGGGAACGGAAGCGGGCCAGCACCTTGATCAGGCTGTAGCCGTCGGTGAGGGAAGTGGGTTCGGGGGTGATCACCACAATCACTTCCCCGGCGGCGGCCAGGAACCCCAGCACGTTTTTGGAAAGTCCCGCCCCGGTGTCGATGAGTATGTAATCCGCCAGGGTGTCCAGAACGGCCAGGGAGGAAATCAACCGCTGCCGGCGGGCCCGGTCCAGGTTGGCCAGTTCCAGGAAGCCCGAGCCGCCGGAAATAAACTGGATTCCCCCGGGAGCCGGCAACAGCACCTCCCGGATGTCCCGGTTCCGGTACAGGCAGTCGTAGATGGTATAAGGGGGGCTCACCCCCAGGAGCACTTCCACATTGGCCAGGCCCAGGTCGGCGTCCAGGATGATCACCCGCCGGTTTAAAGAGGCCAGGGCCAGGCCCAGGTTTACCGTCAGGTTGCTTTTACCCACGCCCCCCTTGCCGCTGGTGACGGCTATAACCCGGGCGGCGCCGGCGGCCGGTCCCGCCGCCGTCAGGAATGTGTCTTCCTCATACTGGTCCACCGGGGGGCGGGCGCCCGCGGGGCGGCCGTAGATGCGCCCCCCGGCTGCCTTAAAAGTCCGGCCCCACACCGTCCTCTCCCCCTTCCAGGAGCAGGGCGGCCAGTTTACGGGGGGTTACAGGCACCAGGTCGTCGGGGACGTTCTGCCCGGTGGTGATGTAGGCCACCGGACGGCCCGTGCGGTGGACCAGGTTCAGCGCCCCGCCCCTGGTCCTGGTTTCGTCCAGCTTGGTAAAGATGATCTGCGAGTAGCCGGCCCGGGCGAATTCCCCGGCGGCATGCAGCAGGTCCCGGTTGCGGGTGGTGGCGCTCAACACCAGGTAAATCCCGGTCTCCGGGGGCAACACATCCAGGAAGCCCTTTAATTTGAGCAGTTGGCCGGCATTGCGGCAGGAGATGCCTTCGGTATCTATGTACAGGGCGTCCCGGTCCCGGTGGGCTTCCACCGCCGCCGCCAGTTCCGCCGGGGTCATGACCACTTCCACCGGCACGCCCATGTTCTGGCCGTAAAATTTCAGCTCCTCCACCACGCCGAAGCGGTGGCTGTAAACGGCCACCAGGGCGATATTTTTTCCTTCCAAAAGGGCCCGGCGGGTGGCCAGCTTGGCCAGGGTGGTGGTTTTGCCCACCCCCGTGGGGCCGATAAAGGCGCAGATGCCGCCCCCGTCCCCCACTTTTCTATAGGCGTCCCGCACCAGGGAGCTGATCCGCTTTGTCAGCTGCAGACCCAGGAGATCTTCCCGGTCCGCGCCTGGTGCATCCACCACCAGATCCTGGAGCAGCTCATCCACCAGCGCGGCTTCCACCTCCCCGTCCAGCAGGTGCCGCCGCCATTGATCCGTTACGTCCCCGTTCATCAGTAATTCCTCCTGTTTCTTCAGGATTATATTAAATGGAGAGGGATTGTTTTCCTCCTTTTCCGGTCCCGTATACATGGGAATATTTTCTCCGGTATCCCCTGCCGCTTCCCCGGGCGGGAGCGGGGGTGATCCGGCACGCCCGGCGGCATTGGATGTACGGGACCGCTCCAGGGTCATGGTCTCGCCGGAATATCCGCCCCCGAAGGAACGAGCCGGATATCCGTCCGCAGCGCAGGCGGTCGCAAACCTGCCGGCGGCAGGTGCATGAAGCCTCCCCGGGGCCGGCGGCGGATCCGGGAACCTGGCGGCCGGTGGTGCGCCGGGCCGGCTTCCCATCGGAGGTCCGGAGTGAAGCTGTTCCAGCCCCTGGTAATTTGCACCTCCCGGGGGCAGGGAGCCGGCCGGGGCTGGCCCGGGGGGCAGTTCATCCATGGCGGCGGTCACTTCCAGCTGCACGGGACGGAAAAAGTCCAGGATGTTTTTCCGGGGCAGGCGGTAGCTGCTGATGATCACCGCGTCGGGGCCCAGATCTTCTTTAATCAGGCGCATGGCTTCCTGCATTTCCCGCACCACGTATTTTTTAATTTTCACCGGCCGTCACCACCTTGCGTGGGAAATTTATATGCCGCGCCAGACACACCGCAGGAGCCGCCAAAATTTGGAATATTAATTTTCACTCCACGCTCACCGTCCCCACTACCTCCACTTCAAAGCCCGGGGCGATTTCATTCAGGGAGAGCACGGCCACCGCCGGCAGGCTGCGCTCAATGAGCCGCCGGAAGGGCAGCCGTATGCGGGGTGAACAGAGCACCACCGGCGAAAGCCCCTTCAGGCTGATCTTTTCGGCCTGTTCCCGCAGCCGGTCCAGGATCTTTCTGGCCAGCCCCGGTTCCAGCACCGGGTAGGATCCCAGCTGGGTGGGCTGGATGGCGTCGGTGACGGCCTGCTCCAGCCGGGGGTGCAGGGTGAGCACCACCAGCTTGTTTTCCGGCGTCAGGTACTGCCGGCTGATGGTGCGGGAAAGGCGGCTGCGCACATGTTCGGTGAGAAAATCGCTTTCCCGGTTCAACCGGACGCCGTCGGCCAGGGCTTCGCAGATGGTCACCAGGTCCCGCACGGGCACCCTCTCCCGCAGCAGGTTCTGCAGCACCTTCTGCACTTCCCCCAGGGTCAAAAGGTCCGGCACCAGTTCCTCCACCACCGCCGGGTCCTTTTCCTTGATGGCTTCCAGCAGTTCCTTCACTTCCTGGCGGCCCAGCAGCTCAAAGGCGTGGGCCTTGATGAATTCCGTCAGGTGGGTGACCATGACGGTGGAGGGGTCCACCACCGTCAGCCCCGCCAGTTCCAGCTTCTCCTTTTCCCCGGCCGCCACCCACCAGGCGGGCAGGCCGAAGGTGGGTTCGGTGGTTGGGATGCCCGGCACGTCGGTGGCCTGTCCCGTGGGGTCCATCACCAGGTAATAGCCGGGCATCAGCTCCCCGGAGGCGCTTTCTTCCCCGCGGATCTTGAATATGTAGGCGTTGGGGGCCAGCTGCAGGTTGTCCCGGATGCGGATGGGGCGCACGTAGATGCCCATCTCCATGGCGCACTGCCGGCGCACCGCCGCCAGCCGGGACAAAAGGTCACCGCCCTGGCTCTCGTCGGTGAGCGGTATCAGGTTATAGCCGATCTCAATCTGCAGGGGGTCCACCTGGAAGTAGGTGGTGACGTTTTCCGGCTCCCGGCGGGTTTCCTGCATCTGCCGCCGTACCCGGGCCTCCTGCCGGCTGGCCTCTTCCCTTTGTTTTTCCCGGACCAGGCTGCGGCCGGCCAGGAAGCTGACCCCCGACAGGATCAGGAACAATGCGTTGGGCATGGCCGGGATGAGCCCCAGCACAAAGAGGACGCCGGCCACTATATACATGATTTTGGGGAAGCCGGTGAACTGCCGGGAGATGTCCGTGCCGAAGTTGGCATCGGAAGTGGCCCGGGTGACCAGGATGCCCGCCGCCGTGGAAATGAGCACCGAAGGCACCTGGGCCACCAGACCGTCACCGATGGTGAGCACGGTGAAGGTGCGCAGGGCTTCACCCACGGGCATGCCCATCTGCAACGTGCCGATGACCAGGCCGCCCAGGATGTTCACCAGGGTGATGATGATGCCCGCTATGGCGTCGCCGCGGACGAATTTGCTGGCGCCGTCCATGGCCCCGTAGAAATCCGCTTCCCGCTGCAGTTTTTTGCGCCGTTCCCGGGCCTCGGCTTCGGTGATCAGGCCGGAGTTGAAATCGGCGTCGATGCTCATCTGCTTGCCGGGCATGGCATCCAGGGTGAACCGGGCGGCCACCTCGGCCACCCGGCCGGCGCCGCTGGTGATGACCACGAACTGGATGACGGTGATGATAAGAAAGACGATAAAACCCACCACGTAGTTGCCCCCGGCCACGAAGTGCCCGAAGGCGTCGATGACGTTGCCCGCATAGCCCTGGCCCAGGATCAGCCTGGTGGAGGAGATGTTCAGGGCCAGCCGGTACAGGGTGGTCACCAGCAAAAGGGACGGGAAGATGGAAAACTGCAGCGGCTCGGTGGTGAACATGGTGATGAGCAGGATCACCAGACCCAGGGTGATGCTGATGGACAGCAGCACGTCCAGGGCCCGGGGGGGCATGGGGATGATGATCATCAGCACGATACCCACGATGAGGCCGGCGATGAGCAGGTCGGTGTTGCGTTTTAATTGTGATCTTAAGGTTGTGCCGGGTGCGGGCGGCATACACTTTCCTCCTGAATTTGTTTCACTGAATGTTTCAGTAACCGTTATGGTGCCGACGGTAGTGATTTTTACACCGTCCGTTTCTTCAGCCGGTAGACCAGGGCCAGGATCTGGGCCACCGCCTGGTAGAGTTCCGCCGGTATCTCCCGGCCGATGTCCACCTGGTACAGCGCCCGGGCCACCGGCGGGTTTTCTATGACCGGCACGTTATGCTGCGCGGCCAGCTCCCGGATGCGCCGGGCCAGGTCCCCGGCCCCCTTGGCCACCACCAGGGGCGCGGACATCTCCTTTTCTTCGTAGCGCAGGGCCACCGCCAGGTGGGTGGGGTTGGTGATGACCACCGTGGCCCGGGGCACCTCCTGGCGGATGCGGTTGAGCAGGATCTGCCGCTGCCGGCGGCGCTGCCAGCCTTTGACCACCGGGTCCCCTTCGGTCTGTTTGAACTCGTCCTTCACTTCCTGTTTGGTCATGCGCAGGCCGCGGATATATTCCCAGCGCTGGTAGAAGAGGTCAATCACCGCCAGCAGCAGGTAGGTGCCGCCGGCCGCGGCGGCCACCGCCAGCATGACGCCGGCCACGGTGCCGAAGGCCGCCCGGGGCGACCGGTGAAAGACCAGCAGCAGTTCGTCCAGGTGGGCCTTCACCACCAGGTAACTGACCCCTGCCACCACCAACACTTTGATCATGCCCTTGCCCAGCTCCACCAGGGTGCGCAGGCTGAACATGCGGGAAAGGCCGCTTACCGGGTTCAACCGCTCCAGGTTGGGCCTCACCACTTCCGGGGCGAAGATGAAACCGCTTTGGGCCAGGTGCACCGCCAGGCCCGCCCCCATGAGCACCAGGAAAAAGGGGGTGAACATCCATAATGCCCCCCGGCCGACCTCGTAGATGATCCGGGGCAGGTGCTCCGGCGCCAGGTCAAAGGAAAGGCAGCTGGCAAAATACCGGGAAAGCTGCCTCTCCCAGCCCTCCATGGCCGGCTTTTCCAGCAGGTAGCCCAGCAGTACGGCGGCCATCAGCACCACCGCCGCCGAGAAGTCCCGGCTTTTGGGCACCTGGCCTTTTTTCCGTGCCTCCTGCAGCCTCCGTGGGGTTGGAGCTTCGGTTTTTTGCTGGGCTCCGCCGCCCCCGGCCAATTCCCATCACCCCTTCCAAATAAGTTAATAAATCAGGTGCCTGGCACCCGTTGTTAACTTTTTATCCGGAGAGGCCCCGGATGACCGTGTGCAGGTCCTGCTCCATCATGCGCACCATGGCCCGGAAAACCACCCCGAACAGGGGCACCATCACGCTCAAAGTGAGTATGCCCAGGGCGATTTTCAAGGGGAAGCCCAGCATGAAGATGTTCATTTCCGGGGCGGTGCGGCCCAGGATGCCCAGGCAGATGTCGATGATCAGCACCACCGCCACCACCGGGGCGGCGATCTGCACGCCCAGGGCTACCATGCGGGCGAACATCTGCACCACCGCCAGGGTGGTGGTCCCGTCCAGGGAGGCGCCGGTTAAAGGCACCAGCTGGTAGCTCCTGGCCAGGCCGGCGATGAGCAGGTGGTGGCCGTCCAGGATGAGAAAGAGCACCATCCCCAGCAGGTACAGGAAGCGGGAGGTGATGGTGGCCTGGTGGCCCATGGCCGGGTCGAAAAGGTTGGCCATGAAAAAGCCCATCTGGATGTCCATGATCTGGCCGGCCATATTCAGGCTCTGGAAGACCAGGGTGGTCACAAAGCCCAGGACCAGCCCCACCCCCGCCTCTTCCGCCGCCGCCAGGCCAAAGCCCGGCAGGCCACCCGGGAAGTTCGGCCCGGTCTGCGGCACCACGGGGAAAAGCACCACCGCCAGCGCAAAGGCCATGCCGGCCTTGAACGGCCGGGGGACGCTGGGGAAAAAGAACAGCGGCCCCGCGGCCAGAAAGGCGCTGGCCCGGATGAAGATCAGGATGAAGGTGGCCACCAGTTCGTAGTTGAGCAAGGTAATTTGCCTCCATAAAAAAGGGGACTGGCTGCTTTTTAACCGGCAGGCGTGCTTCCCGGAAAGTGTCCGCCGGGGAAGGCCGGCTGTTTTATGTTACACCGGTTCTCTTCCAGAACACGGCTTTTTCGCCAATAGCTGCTGTTAGCCCGTGAGGGTGGGCAGCCGGTCGAAAAGCCGGGTGGTGAAACCGGTCATCAGCCGGATCATCCACGGGGCGGTGACGGCCAGCACCAGGAATACGGCGATGATTTTGGGCACAAAGGTCAGGGACTGCTCCTGCACCTGGGTGGTGGCCTGCAGGATGCTGATCACCAGACCCACCAGCAGCGACACGGCCAGGGTGGGCAGGGACAGGATCAGGATCATCATCAGCGCTTCCCGGGCGATCTGGATAACAAGGGTGTCGGTCAAAACGGCCACCTCCCAAAATACTGTGTCAGGGGACGGTTCTCTGACACATTTTTGTTGGTGAGAACGGGAAGTTGCCATGGGTGGCTCCCGCGCAAGCGAAGCCTTTTCCGCCTTTGCTTTCGCCTGGAGGCGGGGGCTTTCTGGTTCATTGACTGCAGCCTCAGGGGTCTTAGTGGAAGCTTTCCACCAGGGAGCGCACCACCAGGTACCAGCCGTCCACCATGACAAAGAGCAAAAGTTTGAACGGCAGCGAGATCATCACCGGCGGCAGCATGAACATGCCCATGGACATGAGGGCGCTGGCCACCACCATATCGATCACCAGGAAGGGCACATATAAAAGGAAGCCCATTTGAAAGGCGGTTTTCAGCTCGCTGATCACAAAGGCCGGGATGACCACCGTGATGGGCAGTTCGTCGGCATTATTGGGCTGGGGCAATTTGGCCAGGCTCACAAACAGAGCCAGGTCCTTTTCCCGGGTTTGCTTCAACATAAAAGCTTTCAGGGGTTTGCCCGCCGCCTCAAAGGCCTGTTCCTGGGTCAGCTGATTATTTAAATAGGGCTGCAGCGCCTGCCGGTTGATCTCCTGAAAGGTGGGCGTCATCACAAAGGCCGTTAAAAACAGGGCCAGGCCGATGATCACCTGGTTGGGCGGCGTCTGCTGGATGCCCAGGGCCCCCCGCAGGATGGACAGCACCACCACGATGCGGGTGAAGCTGGTGACCATGACCAGTATTCCGGGGGCCAGGGCCAGCACCGTCAGCAGTACCAGCAGTTTGACGCTGTCCACCACCTGGGCCGGGTTGTCCGTGGGGGTGACCCGCAGGTCGATGCCCGGCAGGGGCTGGGCCTGCCCGGCCCCTGGCACCGCCAGCAGGGCCGCCAGAAAAACCAGGGACGCCGGGATGTTTAACAAAATTTGTACCGGACCTTTCCAGGCGGTATGGCCGGTTGGCCGCTGTTCTGCCCCGGGTTGGGGCACTGCGGGTACTGCGGCCAGGCATTTCCCTTCCGGCGTCGGTGGTGCCGGATCGTTCCGGCTGGGAAGGCCTGTTGGCCATTGCTCTGCACCGGGCTGGGGCTCTGCGGGCACTATGGTCGGATCTCTTCCCTCCGCCGGCGACTGTACCGGATATTTCCGGTTGAGCGGCCGTCCGGGGCCTGTCCTTCCCGGGCCTATGCTAATCTTTTTCCTGTGTATGTTCATCTTGTTGTTCATCCCGAATGGTTTTAATGGTAAACGTGGTGCCCGGCGCCCGGCCCGGCACCTCCCCTTTCCCCCGGTTGAACCGTTCCTTCAGGCGGAGCATGGCGGCGGCCAGCTCTTCCCGGAACGGCAGGGGCCGGAGCCCGCCCACCGGCGCTTCCCCCGGGAAGGGTATGGCCTCCGGCAGTTGATCGAATTCCTGCAGCAGGGTGACCCCGCCTTCCTGCTGGGCCAGCAGGTAGTAGCGCCGGCCCACCTGCACCAGGGTGAGGGTGGCCTTCAGCCCCAGGGGCACCTGCTCGATCACCCGCATGTGCCGGCCCCGGGTCTGGGCCAGGCGGCGGCCCAGACCGTAACGTACGGCCAGGTAGGCCAGGAAGGCCACCAGGGGCAAGGTGACGGCCAGGCGCACCACCGCCCAGAACAGCTCGCCGTCGTTCACTGTTTTTCCCCGCCCGCCCGGTTTTTGCCCGCTTCATGGATGCTTTCGATGCGGATGCCGAAATTGCCGCCCAGGACCACCACTTCCCCCCGGGCCAGGGGCTGGTCGTTGATCAGCACCTCGGCCGTATCCCCGGCCGGCCGGTCCAGCTCCACCACCGAACCCTCGGTCAACTGCAGGATGTCCCGCACCTTCATGATGGTGCTGCCCAGTTCCACCGTGATGGTCACCGGCACGTCGGTCAGGTAGTCCAGGGCTATTTTCAGCTGCTCCGCCACCGCCGGGGGAGTCAGTTGGGGGAAGCGGACCTTCTTTACCACCGGCTGTTGCCCTTCCATCCGCCGGATCATTTCTTGAATTTCGTCTTCGGTAATCAATGGCACCGCCTGCCTTCGGTTGATAATCAACTGCCTTCTGCGGCCCGGTCGTCGGTGATTACTGCACCAGGAAGTCGGTGAAATACAGTCGTTCGATCTTGCCGTGCAGCAGCTGGCTGTTCATATGGTCCAGCATTTGTTTTTTGATGGCTTCCTGGTTTTTCACCGGCAGCACATCTTCCGCTTTCTTGCTGCGCAGAACAGTCAGGGCCATCTCGGTGAGCATGGGCTGCTTGGCTTTTATCTCTGCGGACAGCTTTTTGTCCTGGGGGTACTCCAGCACCACCCGCACCCGCAGGTAGTGGCTGGGGCCGTCGTCGGCCAGGTTGATCACCTTGTCCCCCAGGTCCAGGGTTTCCATGGGCACTTCTTTGGGTGTGGCCTGCACCGCCCGGCCGGACAGGGGGCCGAGGAACCACAGGGCGCCGAAGGTTGCCCCCCCGCCGATGATTATGGCCAGGAGCAGCAGGAGCAGGGTACGGAAAGCCCCGCCGCCCTTCTTTTTTTCCGTCTCACCGGTAGCTTGTTGTTTTCTTCTGTTTATGGGCATTTTTCAGGATCACCCTTTTGCCGCTGCCGGACGGGTGGCCGGAGCCGGCAGGCGGTATTGTGGTTTTAACGGCAATATGCGCTTACCGTTTCAGGTTGATCAGCTCATCCAGCATGGTATCGGACACGGTGATGATCCGGGCGCTGGCCTGGTAGCCCCGCTGGGTGGTGATCATGTTGGTGAACTCGTCCGTCAGGTCCACGTTGGACATTTCCAGGTAGCCGGATTCCACGGTGCCGTAACCGGCTGAGCCTGGCTTGCCCATATTTGGCGGGCCACTGCTTTTGCTGACACTAAAGAGGTTCTGGGCGGCCCGCTGCAGACCATCCTGGTTGGAGAAGGTATAAAGGGTAATTTGCAGGAGATCGGCGTTTACCGGTGGATTATTTTTAAGAAGAGATGGGTCCCCCTTCCATTCGAGAATGTTTCCGTCTTTGTCGGTACCGGTGATCAAACCGTCCTTGCTCACATTTAAGCTTGCCGCCGGGCCGTTAAGCATACGGATATAGTCGGTAAAGGGGTGGTGACTATTGTCGGTGGTAACATCAGTTCCATATATAGTAACATCACCTATGCTGTTGTTATTGTTAAAGGTTAAGGGATTGGTATTGTTAGAACTACTAATCGTTAGTTTCGCTGTGTCACTATTGCTGCTTGTCCTGAACACAAGATAGTGGTGAGTACCAGTATTATCTGTTATTGTTTTTCTGGACACTTCCACGCCACTTCGATAACTCTCAGCGTTTATTTTTGTGATCAAAGCATCCAGGTCTTTTAGTTCGTTAATTTTAATATTATCGAATGTAAATTCAACGGATTCCCCATCAGTGCCATCAGCCCTGGTTCCCTGGAGTGTAAGTTTTCCATTAATTGTTACTGTTCCATCCACATTAATTTCATTTGTCCACGCCGAAGTAATATTTCTGGCCTCCCCCACCAGCCGGTAGCCGCTGGAGTTGACCACATAACCGTTCTGGTCGATGTAGAAGACTCCGTCGCGGGTGTAGTATTCCTTGCCGCTGCCCGGGTCAATTACCTTGAAAAAGCCGTCGCCGTTGATGGCCAGGTCCAGGGTGCGGCCGGTGGACTGCAGGCCGCCGGGGTTCATGTTGTTGCTGATGCCGGCCAGGGATACGCCCAGGCCCACCTGGGCCGGGTTGGTGGATGTGCCGGCGCTTTTCAGCGTCTGGTATAGCACGTCTTGAAAGTTGGCCCGGCCGCTTTTAAAGCCCACGGTGTTCACGTTGGATATATTGTTGGCGATGACGTCCATGCGGATCTGGTGGTTTTTCATGCCGGCCACGCCGGCAAAAAGGGACCGGATCATTGATTATCCCTCCATAATTATGGTTATAGGCGGGAAAAATGTTTACGCATAATGCCCCCGTGACTTTATGTTTGCTCCCGCTGAAATCCCAGGCCTTTTGGGGAAGGCACCCGTCTTCCCGCTTCAGGGACCCGGTGCCGGTTAACCCGGCGCGCTCCGGTTTAACGCTTCAGCTCAATGGTATCCCGCAGCACTTCGTCGGAAGTGGTGAAGGTCTTGGCGTTGGCTTCGTAGCCCCGCTGGGTGATGATCAGGTTGCCCAGCTCCGTGGCCAGGTCCACGTTGGAGCCCTCCAGGTAGCCGGACTCGATGGTGCCCATGCCGTTTTCCCCGGGCTTGCCGTCAATCCGCGTGCCCGCCGGGTTGTCCCCGCCGCCGGCCTGGGCCGCGTTGTTGTCGCTGTACAGGTTGCTGCCGATCCTGGTCAGCCCGTTGGGATTGGGGAAGTCATACAGGCCGATCCTGGGCTTGTCGGTGGAAGTGGTGCCGTCGCCGTAGGTGATGATCACTTCCCCCAGCTGGGAAACGTTGATGGAGTTGATGGGCTTGTCGCTTTCCGGCTGGAGCTGGATGGCGCTGCCGCTGTCGTCCACCAGCCTCATGCCGTTTGCATTCACCAGGTAACCATCCTTATCCATATAAAAGGAGCCTTCCCGGGTATAGTAAAGCACCTCCCCCGCGTCGGTTTCCTTCAACACTCCGAAGAAACCGCTGCCGTTGACGGCCAGGTCCAGGGGCCGCGTGGTATTCTGCAGGGGGCCCTGGCCGAAGTTGGTGATGACGCTGGCCAGGGTGACGCCCGTTCCCACCTGGGCGGGGTTGGTCTGGGGGGTGCTCCCCCGCATGGTCTGGTAAAGGGCGTCCTGGAAATTGGCCTGGGTGGCCTTGTATCCCGTGGTGTTGATGTTGGCTATGTTGTTGCTCAGCACGTCCATGCGCGTCCGGTGGCTGAGCATGCCGGAGAGGCTGGTATAGATGGACTGGATCATTGGTATTTCGCCCCCGTTTTTGGAAATCTGATTTACAATCCCAAAAGAAAATCTTATGCCTCATACATCAAGGATTTCATATATTTTCAGGATGCTTATGCATATGGTGCCGTTACCGGTGTCGTCGGTACAGGGCATTTACCTATTCTCGCTGCACGCAACCCGCTTCCCATCCCGCCGCCTCGGTCGTTCAGCGGCGGCACGGCCTCCTTAAGCGGTCCGGCCGTTATTTAATCACTACGGCGCCGTCGATGTTGGTGAAAACGCGCCCGGTACTGTCGGCGGCGTCCAGGGCGGTCACCACCGTACGGTTTTTTACACTGGCCACCAGGGTCAGGTCGCCGTAGATAATCAGCGAATCCTTCACCCCTTTGGCGGCGGCCTGGTGCAAAGCCCGGCCGATTTTCTGCATGTCGGCATCGTTCAGGGTGATCCGGCGCTCCTGCAGGCGTCTGGCGGCGTGGGCCGACAGTTTTACCGCCTCCCCCGCCATTTCCCGGCGCAGTGTTTCCTGGAATGATGCTCCGGGCGTGGCCTGTCCCCGGCCGGCGGCGCCGGGCGGGCGGGAGGATGTGAGGGGTACCGCTTCCGGGAGAAATCCGCTTATTTTAACGTTCATCTGCCCAGGATCTCCTTTACCCGGTCGTAATCGTAGGCAATGCCGTCAATCACCACTTTGATGCCCTTTTCGTCAATGCTGATCTTTTCCACCCTGCCGGTTACGTCCTGGCCTTCCCCGTTCACCACCGTCACCTGCTGGCCCACCAAGCTGGCGGAAAGGGACAGTTCCTGGGTGCGCAGGAGCAGTTCCATGTTTTTGCTCAGGTTGACCATCTGCTCCATGGTGGTCATCTGGGCCATCTGGGCCATGAACTGGTTGCCGTCCATGGGGCTCAAGGGGTTCTGGTAGCGCATCTGGGCCACCAGGATCTGCAAAAAAGCGTCCTTGTCCAGTTCCTGCTTTGGCGGCTGGTATTTTGCCTTCGGGTCGTAATAGATGCTGTTCGTGGCGTTGTCGGCCGCACTGACTGCCATAAGCATATCCCACCTTACACGAAAAGGTTGAGACCGTAAGACAGATACAGCGTAAGTTCATTTCATGGACCCCGACAACAGGAGCATCGGCCCCGTCTTACGGTGGCTGATAGAGGTGATAAATTTGCATGTTAATTTAAAGTTACGCTGTAGCACTAAACAAAATAGTTAATTCCCCTTTGCGCCGGCTGCCCACCCGCCTCCCCGGCGGGGGCGGCCTCTTCCTGCGGTATTATATAGTGATAGCCGCCATACTGGCCGTTGCCGGAGCCCTCCTGCCGGTAGTAGCCGCCGGGCGGCTGGCCGCCTTCATACCCCACGGACACGGAGGCGTTTTGCAGGTGCAGGTTCTGGCCGGCCAGGGTGTCCCGCAGCTGGGGCAGGGCGCTTTCGATGGCCTCCCTGGCCGGGGCGTTGCTGACCTGGAACCGGGCGATGACGTCACCCTGCAGGTAGATCAGGCGCACCGCCACGTGCCCCAGTTCCGGCGGATCCAGCTTGAACCACAGGTATGTGCGCCCCTGGCTGTGCCGGGCCACGGCCCGCTGCAGCACTTCCGCCACCTGGACGGGCAACTGGGCCACGGGTACGCTGCCCTGTTGATTTGCCGGCCCGGTCTGGTTAAAAGGCGGGGCTATTCCCGCGCCTGCCGGGACCGGCGGGTGATTGGCCGGCTGGACGGCCCCCGGTTCCGCAAGCAGGTGTCCCGGCTGGCCGGCTGTGGCCGCCGGGGCCGTTGACGCCTGATTCCGGCCCGTGAGGGCCGGGAACGCGTCCTGCAACGCCTGCCGGGCGAACAGGCCGCCGGCGGCTTCCGGCACGGGGACGTTTTCAGGGCCGGTTGAAAGGGCCGCTGTAGCCTCCCGGAGGCCCGTCCCCCCCTGCGCCGGCGATCCGGCGGTGTGCAAAGGGACGGCTGTTTTTAAAGCAGCCCCGTCCTCCGGGCGGGGTGGTCCGCCGGAACCGTCCTGTCTTACCCCGGTCAGCGCCTGGAGCAAAAGAGTCCTCAAGCGGTCCAGTACGGCCGCCGTGCCTCCCCCGGTGGCGTTTGCGGCAATCCCCTGTTCAGGGGAAAGATCTCCTGCCTGGTTTAACACAGCCGCCGTAATGCCGCCGGAGCCGCCCGGGGCGGACACCGGTGCCGCTGCCGGGACCGCCGGTTCTCCGGCCGGCAGTTGTCCTGATCCTGTGGGCAGTAATGGCCCGGCACTCCCCCGGCCGTTTGTTTCCGGCTGGATAAGCTGCAGCAGTGCCCGCAGTTGCTGGAGGTCAGGATCCTGCAGCCCGGGAAGGCCCGGCCCGGCCTGCATGGCTGTGCCGGGGGCGTTTTCCGGCACGCCGGCGGGGAAAAGGCCATTCAACTTTGCGGCCCGGGGTATTGAGACCCCGGCCGGATTACCCTGCCCGTTGAACAGCAGGGCGTAGAGCAGTTCTGCCGCCTGCCGGGCGGTTCCTGCCGGGAGGCCGGCGGGTATTCCCGTTCCGGCAACGCTGCCCGCGTCATTGCCGCCCGACTGGCCGGTCAGGAAAAGCTGGATATCACCGGCCGGGATGCCGGTGAGGGCGGTGATGGCCGCCAGCAGGGCCGTCCACCCCGCCGGGTCAACGGCAGCCCATTGTTCTTTTCCGGCGTTAATGCCAGCCGGCGGATCTCCTCCCGCCTCTTCCCCGGTCACTGCGCCCCCGTCCGCATGCAGGTACGGGAGCTGTGGGAAGAGCGGAGATAAGGAGCTCGCGCCGGCAAAGGGAGACATGTCGGGGGAGCTGCCGCCTGTGCCGGGACTGGAGTCCGCGGCCGGGGTGATGCCGTCGACGCCGGCATCGGAAACCGCGGCCGGAAAGCTGTCATTGTTGCCTCCGCTGCCGGCCGCTCCCAGCAATTTGGCCAGAAAGGACAAAAACGTGTCTTCTGCGGCGGGTGCGGCGCTGCCGGTTCCCGTGCGGGAAGGCGGTATTCCCCCGGATGGGGTTAGCAGATTGATTTCCACGTTTCATTTCACCTCCTTTCGCAAAACTGCTTGGAAACTATCCGGTTGCACCGGTGAGTGCCGGGTCCGCGTTCACACCAGTGCCACGGCTACTCCCGGTGGAACAGCACCGTCAGCAGCCCCATCTCGTCCGTTTCCCTTTGTTCCGCCCGGTTTTCCATCAGAGTGTGGGCGTGCAGTTGCCTTTCCCGCAGCTTTTGTAAAATCATCCTGTCACGGCGGGCGTGCAAGGCCTCCGCCCGGCATTCGTCCAGCTTTTGACCGGCCCGGTGCACCTCCTCCCGCCGGCGGTCCCGATCCTGAATGAGCAATTCCCTCCAGAGCAGCAGGTGCAGTTCCTCTTCCGGCTGGAGAGTTCCCATGCAGCATTGTTCGAAGCTTTTTTCCAGCAGGGAGCTGGTCCTGTTCAGTTCCTCCAGCCGGTTCAGGTATTCCTGCCGCGCCCTGGAATGGGCCAGCAGGGCCTGTTCCTCCCGCTGTTCCCGGAGCTGCAGCACGGGCTGCAGCCGGAAGTTGAACCTGCGCATATGAACACCCCTCGCAAAGTCCGGTTTATTGGAGGTATTGGGATAACAAATATGACGGTTGTTCATAAGGCTTATAAGGCATACCGGGTTGCGGTTTTGCTAAGCATCTGGCAAAAGCATGGTTTCCATATTTACCCAACTGGTGAGTGCCCCGGAAACGGCATGGCCGTCTTACGCATGGTCACTCTGTTTCCGGCAGTACCCGCATGGTTTCCTCAAAGCTGCTGTTTTCGTGCATATCCTGGCGCAGGAAGCGGATTATCTCCGGGTAGGCCTTTACCGCCGCGTCAATGCGGGGGTTGGACCCGGCCACATAGGCGCCTATGTTGATCAAATCCTCCGACTGGCGGTAGGTGGCCAGCAGGTCCCGCAGGCGGCCGGCCCGGGCAAAGTGTTCGCGGTCCACTATTTCCGGCATCACCCGGCTGACACTCTGCAGGATGTCGATGGCCGGGTAGTGGTTCCGGGCGGCCAGTTCCCGGGACAGGACGATGTGCCCGTCCAGGGTACCCCGCACCGCGTCGGTGATGGGCTCGTTCAGGTCGTCCCCTTCCACCAGCACGGTGTAAAAGGCGGTGATGGAGCCCACGGCCCCCATGCCGGAGCGTTCCAGCAGCTTCGGCAGGAGGGCGAAGACCGACGGGGTGTAGCCCCGGGTGGCCGGCGGCTCCCCGATGGCCAGGCCCACCTCCCGCTGGGCCATGGCAAAGCGGGTGACCGAATCCATCAAAAGGAGCACGTTCTTGCCCCGGTCCCGGAAGTATTCGGCGATGGCGCTGGCCACAAAGGCGGCCTTGATCCGCTCCAGGGCCGGCCGGTCCGAGGTGGCGGCCACCACCACCGACCGGGCCAGACCCTCTTTCCCCAGGTCCCCTTCGATGAAGTCCCGCACTTCCCGGCCCCGCTCCCCCACCAGGGCGATGACGTTCACGTCGGCGCTGCTGAAGCGGGCCACCATGCCCAGAAGCGTACTCTTGCCCACCCCGCTGCCGGAGAAAATGCCCAGGCGCTGCCCCCGGCCGCAGGTGAGGAAGGCGTCGATGGCCCTTACGCCCGTGGAAAGAATTTCCGTGATGCGCTGCCTGGCCAGCGGATTGGGGGGAGGGTTGTCCACCGGCACGAAACACTGGTCCGGGGCGGCAAGCTCCCGGCCGTCCATGGGCTGCCCCAGGCCGTCCAGCACCCGGCCCAGCAGGTGTTCCCCCACGGCCACCGTCAGGCCCCGCCCCCGGGGCACCACGCTGCAGCCGGGGGAGATGCCCCGCAGTTCCCCCAGGGGCATGAGCAGGGTGGCATTGTCCCGGAAGCCCAGCACTTCGGCCACCACCGGCGGTTCCCCGGGCACGTGGATGTGGCAGATCTCGCCGATGCGGGCGGTGATGCCCCGCACCTCCACGGTGAGGCCGATGACCCGCACCACCTGCCCGGTGGGGCGCAGCAGGCGGGCTTCCCGCACCCGGCGGCGCCAGGGCTCCAGATCAATTTGTGGTACCGGGTTGGGCATTGCTTCTACCTCCGGTCCGTCCCCTTTTTACTGCAGGGCTTCCTGCAGGGCCTGCCAGCGGGCCTTTAAACTGGCGTCCACCCTGCCGTCGGCCGTTTCCACCCGGCAGCCGCCCGGCTCAACGGCCGGGTCGCCGATGATCTGCAGCACGGTGCCCGGGGGCAGGGCCGGCTCCAGTTCCTGCCGTCTTTCTTCTACCATGGCCATTTGCTCCGGGTTTACATAAAGCACCGCCTGCTCCCGGGCCCGGGCCGTTTCCAGGGCCTCATGCACAATGTTCAACACCACCGCCGGGTCCAGGGTCAGCTGGGCGGCCACTATTTTTTCCGCCATCTCCCGGGCCAGGACCACCACTTCCCCTTCCAGTCCCGCCAGGGTGGCCCGGCGGATTTCCTCCGCCTGCCGCAGTACCTGCCGGGCTTCCTCCCGCAGGGCCCCGGCCTCGGCGGCCGCCTCTTCCAGGGCCTTCCGGTAGCCCTCCCGGTAGCCTTCCTCCCGCCCGGCCGCCAGCCCTTCCTCCCGGCCCCGGGCGGCCGCTTCCCCGGCCAGCCTGCCGGCTTCCTCCCGGGCCTTTTCCAAAATGGCGGCGGCTTCCCGGCGGGCGGCGGCCAGAATTTCCTCCGCCCTGGCCCCGGCCTCTTCCAGCGGGCCCGGCTGCGCCCGACCATTTCCTCCACTGCCGGTCGCCCTATCTTCAAATCCGTGGCTGCCGGCACGGCCGGCACCGTTCCCGTGTCCGTTTCCGCCGGCATATTCCTCCCGGGGGTCATCCCCGGAAAGGGGCAATGGCGGGAATTCGTAGCGCAGGGCCAGAAAAACGGGCTCTTCCGCCGAGGTGTCACAATCCAGGATAATTTTAGATGACAATAGCATCTTCCCCACCCCGGGCGATGATAATTTCGCCGGTTTCGTCCAGCCGGCGGATGATCTGCACTATGCGCTGCTGCGCCTCTTCCACGTCCCGCAGGCGCACCGGGCCCATGTACTGGATTTCCTCCCGCAGCATATCGCCGGCCCGGCGGGACATGTTCTTGAAGATACGCTCGTTCACTTCTTCGTTGGCGCCCCGCATGGCCTTGGCCAGGTCCTTGGTGTCCACTTCCCGCAGCACCCGCTGGATGGCCGAGTCGTGCAGCTTGATGATATCTTCAAAGACAAACATCATCTTGCGCACTTCGTCGGCCAGGTCGGGGTCGGAAACCTCCAGTTCTTCCAGGATGGTTTTTTCCGTGCTGCGGTCCACCCGGTTCAAAATGTTGACCAGGGTTTTGATGCCGCCCACGGCCTGGTCCTGCTGCACCACCATGGACATTTTGCGCTCCAGCACCCGTTCCACCTCTTTGACCACCTCCGGGGAAATGCGGTCGATGACCGCCACCCGCCGGGCGATGTCGGCCTGCTTCTCCGGGGGCAGGGCGGACAGGATCAACGCCGCCTGCTCGGGAACCAGGTGGGTGATGATCAGGGCGATGGTCTGGGGATGCTCGTCCCGGATGAAATTGAGCAGGTGCCGGGCATCGGTGCGGCGCAGGCCGCTGAAGGGCACGTTCTGGATGGCCACCGACACCTTGTTTAAAATTTCTTCCGCCCGCTGGGGCCCCACGGCCTTTTCCAGCACCTCCCGGGCGTACTTGTAGCCGCCATGGAGCAGGTAGTCCCGGGCCTGGGACAGTTCCAGGAACTCTTCCAGCACGGACTGCTGCACCTCTTTGGGTACGCTTTCCAGCATGGAAATATGCTGGGTGAGCATTTCTATCTCATCTTCGGGAAAATGCTTCAACACTTTGGCCGATAAATCGGCTCCCAGGGCGATGAGAACGATGGCCGCCTTTTGCACGCCGGTTAACTTGCCAGCCATGGTGAAATTACTCCTTCATCCATAGTTTTAAAATTTCGGCCACCTGGGAAGGTTTCTCCCGGGCCATTTCCCGGACCTGCTGCCTGGCGCCGGGCGGCTGCGGAGCGCCTTCCGGCAGGGGCTGCAGGCCCGTCACTTCCGCGGGCGGGGCCTCCTCTTCCGCTTCCAGTGCGGCCATCCGGCGGCGGCGACGGATGAAGAAGAAGAGCAACAGGAGCAATCCCAGCAGTAAAACTGCCGCCCCGACCGCCACCGGCCAGTATTTTTTCAGGTCGGCCAGGGTCAGGCCCGGCCTGGCCATCTCCTGCTGCACCTGGTCCAGGTAACTGGTATCAAAGGGCATGGCCGTTACGTTGATCTGGTCCCCCCGGTTCTGCTGGAAACCCACCGCCGCCATAACCATGTCCTGGACCTGCTGGACCTGCGGGGCGCCGTAATTGCCGTTTAACACCACGGCCACCGAAAGCCGGCGCAGGTTTCCCGGGGCGGGCACCAGGGTCTGCTGCTGGCTGCCCAGCTGGTAGTTGGTGGTGGTCTGCTGCTTCTGGTACTGGGAGTTTCCCCCCGTCAGGGCCGGTACCGTTTGCCCGGGCAGGCCGGTGGGCGTTCCCGGCGCACCGCCGATCCCCGTGCCCGAGCCGCTTTCCGTCACCGTCTGCTGGCTTAAGGTCTGCCCCGGCTGGACGGTGGTGGTGGTGGTCTGGCGCTGGTCGAAATCCAGGTCCGCCGTGACCATGGCCACCGCCTTGTTCGGCCCCAGGATGCGGGCCAGCATCTGCTGGATGCGGGTCTCCAGTTCCTTTTCATACTGCCGGCGGACCTGGTATTGATCCATGGAGAGCTTCATTAACCTGGCCCGCTCGTCCGCCAGGGCCAGGTTGTCGCTGAGGACGTTGCCCTCCGTGTCTATGATATGTACGTTTTCCGGCTTCATCCCCTGGACGCTGCCCACCACCAGGTCCATGATGCCCTTTACCTGTTCGGGTTTGAGATCGCTTTTCAGCTTCAGAAGTATGGACGCCGAGGGTTCCACCCGGTTATCCAGAAAGAGGCTTTCCTTTGGCAGCACCAGGTGCACCCGGGCCTGTTCCACTTCACTCAGGCCGGCTATGGTACGGCCCAGTTCCCCCTCCAGTGCCCGCTGGTAGTTTACCTGCTGCTCAAAGTCGGTGACGCCGAATTTCTGCTGGTCGAAAAGTTCAAAACCGGTGCCGGAGTTTGCCAGCACCCCCTTGCTGGCCAGCTGGATTCTGGTGCTGTACACCTGTTTTTCCGGAACGGTGATGGTTTTGCCCTGATCTTCCAGCCGGTAGGGCACCTTCATGTTTTTCAGCTCTTCGGCAATCTTTCCCGCCTCTTTGGGCTGCAGGCCCGTAAACAGGGGGGCATAGCGGGGTTGGGCGATAACCAGCCCCAGGTACACCACCGTGGCCAGCAGCCCCGCCGCAGCAGCGGTAAAGAGGATTTGCCGGGACCGGGGAAGAGCCTGCCACCGCTCTTTAAAAGCGGTCAGCATCTGTTTAGGGTTCATCTATGGCGACAGCTCCTTAAACCTGCATGCGCGATATTTCCTGATAGGCTTCCACCATTTTGTTACGCACCTCCACGGCCAGGGTCATCATGATGCGCGCCTCTTCCATGGCAATGGTCACCTGGTGCAGGTCCTGCACCCGGCCGGTGAGGAACTGCAGGCCCACCCGGTCGGCCTGCGCCTGGGCGTTGTTCACCTCTTCCAGGGCCTGCTTGAGCATCTGGCTGAAGCCGGTAGAGGCCGGGACATTGTCCTTTGCCGCGGGAGATTCCGCGGGAATTATGCTTAAAGGGGAAACAGGAAGGATTGGCAAGGGAAGTACCCCCTTTCCGGTAGATGTTCAATAAATCCGTTTTGGTGCGGCGTTGTCCAAACTCATTCTGCACGTCCCTATTTTCCCCCAAAGGGGTCTGGCCACCTGACATTATTTCCCGGAAACTCCCGGCGGTGCGCTTATTGCTTTCCGACTTCTTTACGCACCGGGGGCCGGGGGAAGCCATTAACCCCTGCCGATCTCCAGCGCCCTCAAGGCCATGTCCTTGGCCGCGTTCAACGCCGTGACGTTGGCCTCGTAGGCCCGGCTGGCGGAGATCATATTAACCATCTCATTGGCGATGTTGATGTTGGGATAGGCCACATAACCCGTAGCGGGGTCGGCCAGGGGATGGGATGGTTCATAGGCCATACGGGGCGGGGACGGGTCGTCCACCACCGCCGCCACGCTCACCCCGGCGGCATTGAAGGAGGGCTGGCCGGGCAGGGCGTCCATGGCCTGCTGCAGCCTTTCGGCAAAAACCGGAACCTTGCGGCGGTATGGCTGGTTCAACGGGTCGTTGGGCCGGCCGGCGGTGTGCAGGTTGGCAATATTGTTGGCCGTAATATCCAACCAAAGTCTCTGGGCCGTTAAGCCCGAAGCACTAATGCCGAATACATTAAGTAGAGGCATCGTCTGTTACCTCCCGCGAATGACATAGGCCAGTAGTGACAGGCGATCGCCCAGTGCCCGGGCGGCAGCCTGGTAAACCAGCGTGTTGGCGGCCAGGTTTACCATCTCCTGATCAATGTCCACGTTATTGCCGTTGTAACCCATGGTGGTGCCCTCCTCCTTCACCACCGTGGGTTCCACCCGGGCCAGAGGGACCGGAGCCCCAATGTGCCGCGGGTTGCTGGTGGCCAGCGGCAGGTCGCCCTCCCCCAGCGCCCGCCGCAATTCCTCCGTAAAGCTGACGGAGGACTTTTTAAAACCCGGCGTATTCACATTGGCCACGTTGTTGGCGATCACCCGCTGGGTGAGCGCCGATGCATCCAGCTGCTTCTGCAGCGCCACCAGTATGGGGCTGGCGAAAAGATCCATGGTACCACTCCCGATATGAATGCTTATGAACGGCTAAGTAAAAATAATTTCGTCCTTTCCCTTTTTTCATGTTGAACAAAAAACCGACCCAACGGTCGGGGGAAACATTGTCGCAACCCGGCTGCCATAGCGGGGAACCGCTGTAGGCCCGTGGCTTTGCGCCCCTCCCTTTCGGTGAAGTTTGCCCCTGGACAATGGTGCATGATCTTCCTTATGAATAATTTTACAGTCCCTGCGCCGACAGTGGGTTTTTGGTTGGAATTTGCCGCTTTTCGCCTCACCCCCGTAACGGGCTGCCCGCCCCGCCCTGAAATATTCCCTTTTTACCCGGCTTGGATGAACCGGCTTACTCCTTTTGAATGACTTTACTCATAAGAATAATTTGCCGGTGTTGCTAAAATTCCTCCTGCATCGCCATAAAAAAACAAAAAATTAACCTGAATTTTATAAAGGTACCTATAAAAAGAAGATGTCCGTTACGTATTAAGATTCGGTTGAGGGGATCACAGGGAGATGGAAGAGAGGGTTTGCCGTCATCATGGTCCCAGGACATAATTCCCGGCGAAGGGGTCTATCGCCCTGCAGCAAGGCGGGCCGGTACTGAGCGGCAGATTCCAGGGGGCGCTGTTGCCGGGCATTATGTCCCATAATGCCGGGAAAATGGTTGCCTGGAGGATAAGCAGCGCCTGCGGATCAGCCGGAAGAAGAAGCAGCTCCGGAGAAGGACTTATAACTCCTCCAGGGGGGGACCCCCTCTGGGGGGCAGACACCTTTTGGCACTTAGTGTCTGTTTTTCCCTGTTATATATTCAGTCAAACCGGTGCAGGCACGGCGTTGTCCCCGCTCACTCCCTGGCTTTCGCGCCGACAGCACCACAGCTCGCCGGGTGCTGTTACCGGCGCTTCGCAATGTCTTATCGCTTAAGGACAACGCCGCGCCTTTGTATTAACCACCGATTTCAGTGAACACTTACATCCCCCGAATACCAGAGAATCACCTTTTTTACCGCCGCAATCACATCCCGCACGTCCCGGTCGGTCATGGCCGGAAAAAGGGGCAGGGTGATGATGCGCTGGTACAGGTCCTCGGCGTTGGGGCAGTAAAATCCCGACAGGCTGCAGCTGTCCGGGTCGCCCAGCCAGCGGTAGTAGGGGTGGCGGTAAACGGGGATGTAGTGCACGTTCACCCCGATATTCTCCGCCCGCAGGGCTTCGAAGATGCGGCGGCGGCTGGCTTTCAGCCGGTCCGGGTTCAACGCCAGCACGTACAGGTGCCAGGCCGACCGGGCATGGGGCGCCTGGTAGGGAATGGTCACTTCGGGGAGATGGGCAAAGGCTTCGTTATACATTTGGGCGATTTCCCGCCGCCGCTCCAGGAAACGGTCCAGCCTGGCCAGCTGGCTTAAACCCAGAGCGGCCTGGATGTCCGTCAGGCGGTAATTGTAGCCCAGATCCTGCATTTCGTAATACCATGGCCCCTGGTCGTCCACCAGCAGGTCGGGGTCCCGGACGATGCCGTGGTTGCGGAAAAGGAGCAGCCACTGGCGATACTCTTCCGAATTGGTGGTGACCATGCCCCCCTCCCCGGTGGTGATGTGTTTTACCGGGTGGAAGCTGAAAATGGTCATGTCGCTTAAACCCCCGATGGGGCGGCCCCTGTATTCCGCTCCCAGGGCGTGGGCGGCGTCTTCGATGACGGTCAGGTTGTGTTTGGCGGCCAGGGCGTGGATGGGGTCCAGGTCGCAGGGCTGGCCGGTGAAATGAACGGGAAGGATCACCCTGGTGGCGGGGGTGATCTTTTTTTCTATTTCAGCCGGGTCTATGTTGTATGTATGGGGGTCTATGTCGGCGAACACCGGTTTCGCCCCCAGGTACAGGGCGCAGTTGGCGCTGGCGGCAAAGGTGATGGGGCTGGTGATCACCTCGTCCCCCCGCCCCACCCCGGCGGCAAAGCAGGCCCCGTGCAGGGCGGCGGTGCCGCTGGAAAAGGCTACGGCGTAGCGCGCCCCCACCCGGGCGGCGAACTGCCGCTCGAACTCGGCCAGGGTGGGCCCGGTGGTCAGCCAGTCGCTACGCAGCACCCGGGTGACCGCCCGGATGTCGTCCTCCTCGATCCACTGCCGGGCGTAGGGAAGATACGTCTCCCGCACCGGCCGGCCGCCGGCAATGGCTGGAAGGTGGCGGCCGGGACCATTATGGCGCCCCTTTTGCCGGTACTGATCATCCATTAATTTTTCGCATCCCCTTTCTAACTGGCACACTATATCCATTATAGGCAAATGGGTGGGCTGTGGCAACGGCGGGATAGTCACCGGCTTATCCCGGGGTATATTGCCAGGTGCCGGCAGGCGGGGTATGTGATTTTTAAGGGGTTTTCTAAAATCGGTTCAGGAAGAGGAGCTGAAAAATGCCAAAAGAAAAGCGCCTTCTGACGGACGCTCAAAAGAGGAAAATTAAAAGCATATTGAGGCGGGAATTATCCCGTCGCCGGGAAATTGTTTTTGCCTACCTGCACGGCTCCTTGTTAATGCTTCCATATTTTCATCGCTTTGGAGATTTCTTTGTTTTTATGTCAATTAATTGGATGAATAGCGAATGAGTTTATTATATAAGCTATATGCTTCCAGGTCAAACCAATAATAGGCAATTAGCTTTCAATTTGCGCATTTATCCGCGTTTTGCTTGTGCTATTTTAACGTATCTTTTATTTGCTGATTGTTTCCTGCGCAACCGGCCGGATATACTAAAAAAGAACCTGCACAATGCCTGTTCACAAAGAGGGATATTTATGAAATGGCCGGAAAGGTTGCGCCAGGTGCGTCTGCAAAGAAGTTTGAAGCAAAGGGAACTGGCCGAAATGGTTCATGTGTCATCGCAGACCATTTATGACATAGAAACGGGGCGCCGGCGCGCCCACGCGGAACTGGTGGCCCAGCTGGCACAGGCTTTACATGTTTCCGCGGATTACCTGCTGGGCCTCAGTGATGATCCCAACCCCCATGGATTGGAGGACGAACCGGCCGGGCTAAAAAAAGTCTTCTGGGGTTTAAAGGCTGATCACCTGCTGACGGCGCTGGTGGCACGATGCCTGGACCTGCCCCGGGAGGCCCGGCTTTCCGTTTTAGAGCACTGGGAGATGGATTTATTCATCGAGGAAAAGAAGGTATCCGGCGGGTCCGGTAATAAACCGGGGGAATTTCTTTTTCCGGCAGCCGTACATGAAGCAGCAAATGTTTTTGGCACAAATGATAAAAGCACCCTCCAGGGTGCGGCCGCCCCTGAAAAGGGGCAGCGGGAGGATACCGGCTCCGGTGTTTTCCCCCCCGGCCCCGGCCGGGCGGAATCGCAGGGTGGATCCGGGCCGCAAGAACTTCCGGAACCGGAAGGGCAGGATTCCCGCGAAAACCGGGATGGAAAAGCGGGAGTTAACCACCAGGAGCAGTGAACCGTAAAACCGTTTTCGGCCGCCAACGGTTTTCAACCATAAACCATCTGCATGAATCCGGGATATAAGTTTGACTGTTCTTGCTGTAATGTTGGGCAAGGAAGATTGACCGGGCCATTGCCAGAACCTGGTGATCCGGCGTATAATTCAAGCATCGTGGATATCCCGGTTTCAAGGGACGTGGGACTATGAATTACCGGAATTAAAAGAGATCGTCAGAGAACTGGGTCGATCTGATTTTCGTTCATCGGCCAGCTCCTTTGTTTCTTTTGAATAATAGTTTACCTGATGGAGGGGACAGTTTCAAGAGATTTACAGCTCCACCCGGTCCCGGCGGCAGAATCACATGGGGACTGTTCTTGATGTGAATTCACATCAAGAACAGTCCCTGATGTTTCCCTGATTTTCCCTCTGCCCGGGCTCAGGTTTCCTTTATGATGGACCTTGCTTCCTGCAAGCTGGCTGCCTTGAAAATGCGGTTAATGATCCGGTTTAAAACTTCCAGGCTGTCTATGTGGCGCACTGCCTGCTGCAAATCCCGAGCATCATTTCCGAAGCGGACCTCTAAAAATTGACAAATGGCATCTTGAGCCATCGCTATTTTCCCTTCTGCTCTTCCTTCTGCTCTTCCTTCTGCTCTTCCTTCTGCTCTGCCCTCCGCCCTGGCCCCGGCCAGCATGGAAATCTCGTCCCGTGCCGCCTTCTCCCGCAGTTCGTACAGGCGGCGCTCAAGGCGGTTTTTATAAAACATCTCCTCTATGGTCATGGCTTTGCGTATGCCGGGATTTTTCATGGCTATCGCCTCCATCTCTTCCCCCTGCAGGTTATTAAGGTACATCAGCCATTCTTCCAGTGTGTTCTGCGGGCGCCTCTTCAGCCGCTTGGCTTTCTCCAGTTCCAGGAAATGTATTTCCAGGTCGTCCGTTAGTTTTTCGCCGCTCCGGTCTTCGCGAATGTGGAAAGTGTGGTGGTAGCGCTCGTCTTCTCTAAACCAGTCGAAGCCCAGGATGTTGATGGCGATGGTTTTGTGCAGCTGGCTGAATTCCTGCCCGCTTTGCAGCTGGCCGTGATAAAGTCCGGCCCAGTAAAACAGTGTGCGCTTGTCGATGTTGTACTTATTGGCTATCTGCACTTCAATATTGATGATGGTACCGTCCTGTGTACGGGCCAATATGTCCAGGCGGGCCGCTCTGTCCAGAAGGTATTTGGGGTCGAGTTCCCGGTCCAGTAGTTCTACTTCGGCAAGCAATTTTTCGGGTGGTGGGTCCAGCACGGCGTTGAGCAGCCCCAGCAGGGCTTCCTTGCCTTCTTCCGAGCCGAATATGCGCTTGAATGCGTAGTCGTTGGTACGGTTGATGGGCGGTTTGGTTACCAAAAACTCACCTCCTGCGGGCAGGTGCTTGTTTTTATTATACCAGGCTATTCCCTATGATATCCAGAGCCTCTTCCATTGTATTGGCAGCAAACAACTGCTCCAATATCCTGTCCAGTATTTCCAGGTCGGTCAACTGCTGTATTCTTTCCTGTATATCGGCGGAATCCAAACCAAATCTCCGGGCCAGGTATTTGCGTATGATTTCCTGTGACCGTTCTACTTTGCCTTCTGTACGTCCTTCCGCCCGTCCTTCCGCTCGTCCTTCCGCCCGTCCTTCCGCCCGTCCTTCTGCCCTAACACGCTCGCCCCACTCACGTGAGGCAGGGTACCTGGTCAAGAGTTCATAAATTTTTTTCTTTTCTTCGGCAGTCATTTTCAAGGTCATGCGCATCACCTCTTCCAGATCCTCTATTTGAACCAGTTCATTCTCAAACACAAAATCCACCAGCTGCGCCACTTCCCCGTCGGAGCGGTCTTTCACATACTTTTCCACCAGTATTGCCGATGATTCCGCCTTTAATCTTCCCCGCCGGGTAAAAAAGGCTGCAAACATATAGTTTGTCTGCGGGTCTCCCAGTTCGTTTAAAACGACCACCTGGATGGGAAAGGCCCACCCTTCTACCGCATAAATGCCCGGTGCCGGGGTATTTTTCTTAACCTCGAAACCCCTTTTCTTCAGCATGCCCAGCATGGCCCTGGGACGGCCGCTGCTGACAAAGCTGAGGGTAAAGTTGTCCAGGGTGAGCAATTCCGGGTGTTTTAACGCTTTGTAAAGAAAGGCGATGGCCATACCTTTATCAAAATCGTTGGCTGAGAGGTGGTCAGGCGGGGATTTATATTCAAACAAATTGTATCTGCTGAAAAATTTAGCTATGGGGTGCAATAGCCCGGCCTCGCCAAACTTCTTGATCACCAGTATATCCACATCCAGGGGCCTGGAGGAAAGGGCCACTTCCGCCTCGACTTCTATCTGGCCCGGTGGTGCTCCTTTTAAAGCCTCCTTAATAGCCGCTACGAAGGCCGGGTGCCATTGTTTTCTGGGCAAGGCATCACATCCTTTACGACTGCCATGGCAATATTATACCATTCCCTGATTCGGAGGGGAAAACAATGCGTGTCACCCACATGCTGGTTGCCCGGCGCACCCAGAACTACATCCAGGATGCCATGGATAGGCTGGCCCGTACCCAGGAGCAAATGTCCACCGGCCGCAAGGTTTTGCGCTTGAGCGACGACCCACCGGCCCTGAGCCAGCTCCTCAACGTGCGAACGGCGGTGGAGCGGAACAAGCAGTACACGCGCAACATCACCGACGGCCTGAGCTACCTGGACGGGGCCGACACCGCCCTGGGCACGGCGAGCGAACTGTTGCAAAAGGCCATCGAATACGCCATCCAGGGCGCCAACGGCACTCTAGAGCCGGATGACATGGCCGCCATCGGCGAGCAGATCGATTACCTTTGCCGGCAAAAGGCAGGTATGTTGCATCGTGGATATCCCGATTTCAAGAGACGTGGGACGATAAACAATTACCGGAAATACATGATTACCTGATGTTACTCACCAACGCCGTCATTGATGATGGTCCGGGCTTCCTCCAGGGTATTGGCGGCGAATAATTCTTCCAGGACATAGTCCAGTAATTCCAGATTGGATATATGCTGAACTTTTTGCTGAAGATCTTTCGTTTTTTCACCAAACCTGCGGTCCAGATATTTACAGATGACTTCCCGGGCTTTTTCCACCTTACCCTTTATTTCCCCTTCCGCCCGGCCTTCCGCCCGGCCCTCTGCCCGTCCTTTCTCATGCCAGCTGGTGGTTATTTGCATGATCACCTCGACCTCCTTACGATCTAGTTTTCCCAGTTCCCGGTAATATTGTTCTTCTTCCTCCTGGTTCAGTTTCAAGTAAGTCTCGAAAAAACCGGCCAGCAATTCCATCCGGGCCGGGTCCAGCTTCATTCTGACCAGCTGGGGACGGTTCTTAATGTGAATTCACATCAAGAACCGTCCCTGATGTTTCCCTGATTTTCCCTCTGTACGGGCTCAGGTTTCTTTTATGATAGACCTTGCTTCCTGCAAGCTGGCTGCCTTGAAAATGCGGTTAATGATCCGGTTTAAAACTTCCAGGCTGTCTATGTGGCGCACTGCCTGCTGCAAATCCCGAGCATCATGTCCGAAGCGGACCTCTAAAAATTGACAAATGGCATCTTGAGCCATCGCTATTTTCCCTTCTGCTCTGCCCTCCGCCCTGGCCCCGGCCAGCATGGAAATCTCGTCCCGTGCCGCCTTCTCCCGCAGTTCGTACAGGCGGCGCTCAAGGCGGTTTTTATAAAACATCTCCTCTATGGTCATGGCTTTGCGTATGCCGGGATTTTTCATGGCTATCGCCTCCATCTCTTCCCCCTGCAGGTTATTAAGGTACATCAGCCATTCTTCCAGTGTGTTCTGCGGGCGCCTCTTCAGCCGCTTGGCTTTCTCCAGTTCCAGGAAATGTATTTCCAGGTCGTCCGTTAGTTTTTCGCCGCTCCGGTCTTCGCGAATGTGGAAAGTGTGGTGGTAGCGCTCGTCTTCTCTAAACCAGTCGAAGCCCAGGATGTTGATGGCGATGGTTTTGTGCAGCTGGCTGAATTCCTGCCCGCTTTGCAGCTGGCCGTGATAAAGTCCGGCCCAGTAAAACAGTGTGCGCTTGTCGATGTTGTACTTATTGGCTATCTGCACTTCAATGTTGATGATGGTACCGTCCTGTGTACGGGCCAATATGTCCAGGCGGGCCGCTCTGTCCAGAAGGTATTTGGGGTCGAGTTCCCGGTCCAGTAGTTCTACTTCGGCAAGCAATTTTTCGGGTGGTGGGTCCAGCACGGCGTTGAGCAGCCCCAGCAGGGCTTCCTTGCCTTCTTCCGAGCCGAATATGCGCTTGAATGCGTAGTCGTTGGTACGGTTGATGGGCGGTTTGGTTACCAAAAACTCACCTCCTGCGGGCAGGTGCTTGTTTTTATTATACCAGGCTGTTCCCTATGATATCCAGAGCCTCTTCCATTGTATTGGCAGCAAACAACTGCTCCAATATCCTGTCCAGTATTTCCAGATCGGTCAACTGCTGTATTCTTTCCTGTATATCGGCGGAATCCAAACCAAATCTTCGGGCCAGGTATTTACGTATGATTTCCTGTGACCGTTCTACTTTGCCTTCTGTACGTCCTTCCGCCCGTCCTTCCGCTCGTCCTTCCGCCCGTCCTTCCGCCCTAACACGCTCGCCCCACTCACGTGAGGCAGGGTACCTGGTCAAGAGTTCATAAATTTTTTTCTTTTCTTCGGCAGTCATTTTCAAGGTCATGCGCATCACCTCTTCCAGATCCTCTATTTGAACCAGTTCATTCTCAAACACAAAATCCACCAGCTGCGCCACTTCCCCGTCGGAGCGGTCTTTCACATACTTTTCCACCAGTATTGCCGATGATTCCGCCTTTAATCTTCCCCGTAGGGTAAAAAAGGCTGCAAACATATAGTTTGTCTGCGGGTCTCCCAGTTCGTTTATTATACCGTATCCGTCTGCTCCGGGGATAGCACTGCTTGTCGCCGGGGGGGTGACGAGAAGGGAGACACAAAGGGACGGTTCGTGCGCCAAGCAAAGCAAAGCAAAGTCACAAAGGGACGGTTCTGGTGTGAGTGTTAGAACACAAAAATCCATCCGGCAGATTTTCGTCTAACGTTAAAATTTAATACAAGTGTTCGATGCCCGTTGACCCTTCACAGCAATCTCCGCAGTTCCTCCACCCCCAGCCACTGCTCGTTCTTGTCGCTGGCGTATTCCCAACCCTCCGGCACCGGCCGGCCCGTGCTCCAGCTGCCGGTGGTCCAATAGGGAAAGGCGGGTTTGATTACGTAGAATTTCCCCACATCCAGGGTATTACGGGCTTCGTCCCTGGAAATAAGCACCTCGTGGATCTTTTCCCCCGGCCTGATGCCTATGTATTTAATCTCACACGTGGGACAAATGGCCCGGGCCAGGTCGATGATCCGCATGCTGGGGATTTTGGGGACGAACACTTCCCCCCCGTGCATGTTTTCCAGGCAATGCAGGACCAGGCTTACTCCCTGCTCCAGGGTGATCCAGAAGCGGGTCATGCGCTCATCGGTGATGGTGAGCACACCCGTTTCTTTTTGCTTTAAAAACAGGGGAATGACACTGCCCCGACTGCCCACCACGTTGCCGTAGCGGACCACGCTGAACAGGGTGCGCCCGCCGGCATAGGCGTTGCCCGCCACCACCAGTTTCTCCAGGCAGAGCTTGGTGGCGCCGTAGAGGTTCACCGGGCTTACGGCCTTGTCCGTGCTCAGGGCAATTACCCGTTGCACACCGCTGTCGATGGCGGCGTCAATGACATTCTGGGTGCCGATGATGTTGGTCTTGACCGCCTCAAAGGGGTTGTATTCCGCTGCCGGCACCTGCTTGAGGGCGGCGGCGTGCACTACATAATCCACTCCATAAAAGGCCCGGTAAAGGCGCTCCTTGTCCCGCACGTCGCCGATGAAATACCTTAAGCAGGGATATTTATCCTGGCTGAAGGTTTGCTGCATCTCAAATTGTTTCAGTTCGTCGCGGCTGAAAATGATCAACCTTTTGGGTTTAAAATGATTAAGGACAATTTCCACAAACTTTCTGCCGAAAGAACCGGTTCCCCCGGTAACCAGAATGGTTTTTCCATCGAGCATTGGTTTACCTTCCTTCCAAATGACTGGTATTGTAGTCTAGTTAACTGATCGTAAAGCAAGGCACTTTACTTAACCTCTCCCGACCCAAGTAATTCCTGGATAGCATCGGCACAGCGCACAGGTCCATAACCGTCAAATAGGGCACGGCCGGTTTCACTCATCGTGGTGCGCCGCTCCACATCCCGGGCCAGGGCAAGGATTTCTGCGGCCATAGCTTCCACAGGCGTTGCCCCACCCCAGCCCAAATTTACGGCAATACCCTGCCTGTCCATTTCTTTCGCATTGGGCTGCTGGTTTTCGGCCAGGATGAGAATGAGGGCGGGCGTGCCGGTGGCGGCGGCTTCAATGGCTGTAACCCCCCCGGCGCAGATGACCAGGTCGCTTTCCGCCAACAGCGGCAGGAGCGTGCCGGGTGCATAGTGAAAGTTAACCCGCCGGTCGCTGGCTGCCAGGTCCTTGAGAATCTCTCTTTTGGCAAAGCCGGGTCCCGCCACCACGTTCCATACCGTGCCAACCCAGGACAGTTGCAGTGCCTTTACTACCTTCAGGGTCAGGCCGGGTGGATCGCTGCCCCCCAGGGAGACGAGAATATTTTTCACCTCAGGTCGGATTTCCTTTTTGCGGGCAGTGCGGATAGCAGCGGGCAAAAGGGCATACCGGGGGCCGAGCAGGAGTTTCGTTTCCGGAAACACCGGCCGGTAGGCCAGATGGGGGGCAAAAATATTGTGGTTGATCAGGATATCTGCCGCCGGTGGGGCGACATTCAGGTCGTCGATCATGACCACCAGGGGAAAAAGTTCCCGGGCCTCAAGGTGATAATCGGCAGGAAGGGTATAGCAATCTGTAACCAGAACCCGGGCTCCGGTGACTTCGGCTGCCTTATGTAATAATGCCAGTTCCCGGGGTGGTTCAAGTGTTGTATCGTATTCTTCAGGCCAGTTCCTTAATATCTCTCCCCCTGCTGTTGCAATGCGGGTTCTGGCGTTATGGTCAAAGCTTCCGGCAAAGTAAGCGGCCCAACCACGGTTCATGCATTCTTCAGCCAGATTCAAGCAGCGGGAAAGGTGACCCAGACCCGTTTTCCGGTTGGCATCCAGACGGAAAAGAACAGCAACCTTTTTTTTATCGCCAGGGATTTTTATTTTCCGACCCATAAATAACTCATACCACTTTCTGCCGGACGTGGGCGTTAATCTGGAGCAACCGGGGCTCATTTTCCAGCAAATGGACCACGTCACGGAAATCTATCGGTGAACCGGGACGGTACAGCCTGTTATATATTTCCTCAATCAAACGAAAGTCGTCTTCCTCATCCACACACAGCCGCCAGTCCGGGTGGCGCAACTCCGGCGGGGCCGGGTAGCTGGCCAGGCGGAAGATTTCCGGATGCCGGTGTAGGTACAGGGTGACGTGCTCCCGGGAAGGCGCATCTTCCGCCAAGCGGTGTGCCTTCATCAGAGCCTCCCGGGTGCAGACTTCGGTGTCCAGGCCGCGGTGGAAACCGCTGCCCACCCAGGCGGCCACATAATCGTAATCATGGGCTAAAAAGTACCGCACCACGTTATCAACTGTGACCGGGTCAATCAACGGGCAGTCGCTGGTAATCCGGACCACCACACCTGCCCCGACCATTTCCGCCGCACCGGCGTAGCGGGCCAGCACATCCTCCTGGGGGCCCCGGTACCAGGCCACCCCGTGCTGTTCTGCCAGGTCAACAATAGGATCGTCCTGGGGCAAATACGTAGTGCCAATGACTATGGTGTCCAGCGTAACAGCCTCTTTCAGCCGTTCTATCAGGTGGGAGAGCATGGGCCGACCCGCCAGTGGCTTTAACACCTTCCCCGGCAGGCGAGTGGAGCCGGTGCGGGCCTGGACGATGCAGGCAATTGTAACCAATGTTGATTTGACCTCCATGTCTATTTACAATTAAGGAAATTTAAAGGCACATAAATTATTCCAGCAGATCCCAGGTGGCAGGTGTGCCTTTTGGCACGTCCCTTTTCACTTTTTTACCCAGTAAAATATCGTAATACTTTGGTGGAAGGCCAAACCCAGGTCTGATGGCCCTTAGATTTTTCTTTGTAAAAACTTCTCCTGACTGCATATCCTTTACAACATAAAGTGACCGCCTGAACTGTAGAGATTTTTTCTCAGCTTGGGTTGGTCCATAGGCAATCTTGCCAAGGGCCTGCCACGCCCGGGTACATTCTTCCACCAACTGCCTCATTTCATCCGGCTCCAGGGAAAAAGCGGCATCAACCCCTCCCTCGGATCGGCTAAGGGTAAAATGTTTCTCGATTACCGTTGCCCCCAATGCTACACCTGCTACAGCTACACCTATTCCGGGCGTATGATCGGAAAGGCCAACCTGGCAGTCGAAAAGCTTTCTCATATGAGGAATAGTTAAAAGATTGGAGTCCACCGGGTCGGCCGGATACGTGCTGGTGCATTTAAGCAATATAAGATCCTTGCAGCCGGCATCACGTGCTGCGCGAATGGTTTCGTCCAGTTCGGCCAGGGTTGCCATGCCGGTGGATATGATCATAGGCTTGCCGGTAGTGGCAACTCTACGTATAAGTGGAAGGTCGATATTCTCAAACGAAGCAATTTTATAACAAGGAACATCCAGGCTTTCCAGAAAATCAACTGCAGTTTCATCAAAAGGAGTGCTGAAGCCTACTAGCCCAAGCTCTTTACAGCGTTTAAAGATTGGCTCATGCCATTCCCAAGGGGTATAAGCTTCTTGATAAAGCTTATACAAGGACTTGCCTTTCCACAGACTTTCAGAATCATTAACTGTAAATTCGTCATGATCTACATCTAAAGTCATGGTGTTTGCCGTATACGTTTGTAGCTTTATAGCATGAACGCCGGCTTTGGCTGCTGCATCAACAATCTGAAGAGCCTGATCTAGGGAATGGTTATGATTCCCAGACATTTCAGCGATGATAAATGGAGGAAATTTAACTCCAATAAAATTTTTTGAAATACTAATGCTTCTGTGATCCATATTACAACCTCTAACTATTTCTAGATATGTTTATATTTTATCTCTCTGTCATTCTGATTAATATATAAACTTTAATAAAATCCATTAATATATTATCACTTAGCTATCAACTTTAGCATTCTACCCCGATGAATATTTAGCCAATCCTCTTTTAACATTGCAAGCCTAATTACATCGAAGTACTTGTTATCCCTGAAAATATGTTTTTTAAAATATCCCTCTTCCTCAAAGCCAAATTTTTTGTGTAAATTTAATGCTACTTCATTAAAACTAAGAACCTCACAATTAAGCTTATTTAGATCCATTACTAAAAAAACATGATCAAGGATTGTAAATTCAACTCTTGAACCGATACCTTTACCTTTTGTTTGCAAATCGCCTACATAAAAACCCCAAAATGCCGATTTGTTTTTAGCGTCTATATTATATAAGCATACTAACCCATTTTTCATTTTTCCATCATTGGAGAAAATCCAATACTTTACTGATGGATCATTAGATATTTTTTCATACCATTTTCTATGCTCTTCCGGTGAGATGATATGATTGGTATACATGAAATTTCTGATTTCATCCTGATTGCGCCACTTGCGTATAAGCTCTAGATCGTTTTCAGTAATTGTTTGGAGTCTGACAAGGCTTAGGGGCTTATTATTGTTATTATTCACAATGTCATTCATTGTTTCTTTCTCCTTTATTTCATATTCCGGCAGGAATAAGTCAAAATAACCATAATTAAATAATTTAATAAGTTAAGTACCTGGCATCCGGATTACACTTTCCATTCCTGAAGGGCAAATTCCACCAGGCGGTCGGTGCGGGCACTGATGAATTTTTCCGCGTCGTCAAGCATCCACCGGGTTCGGTAAGTGCCAAATGAAGTGTAGGTGGCAAGTTTTTGGAAACCTTCATCATTGGCCAGTTCTCTGGCCATGGCCAGGTTCGAGCCAATTTTTTCGCGATTTAAATATTCGTTCCTCTTCTGGAAAGGCAGACGGTTGGAAAGGGAAGCGTTCCACGATTGGTCAAGCAGGATCAAATTACCCAGCAGGTCCACAATTTTAGTGTGCTTCTCCTTAAGCTCGGGGCGCCAGTTCCCGTAATCGCTGTCCGGCGGAATCTGCGGCCAGACGTGTTCAATTTGCATATCTCTTGCCTGTTCCCAGCTTAAAAGGGAACTCTGCCCGCTTTGCTGCGCCAGATGCAGTTCCCACCTATATAAGAAATAACGTCTTTCCGGACCGGAAAGGGTGTTCCGCTGCAGGTTGTCTTTAAAAATGTTATCGCCGCCGTAGTATTCAATCAACTGTTTGAGACTGGCGGTAACCTCCTCGAGCCCGACCTGGCCGTGCCAGAGCCGGTAGGCCAGGGAAGAAAGGGTGCCGATGCCCGCATCGCTGCGCCGGTTGCACACCCGGTAGGCCCGCCAGGAAAACAGGTAGCAAAGCCGGAGAACTTCGCAAACATCCCCTGGGGAACCAGGCATGAACCTTTTGAAGACGGCCATCAGCAGGGGGGCGAAGTTGGCCATGGTGCCGGCAGCCGGGTCGTTAAGCAATTCGAAGTACTGTCCGGCAGCGCCACGGACGGCGCCAAAGCGGGATGAATCAGGCTTTCTCAGCCCTGCGTATAAATCAGCGGCCTCCACCAGACTTTCCACGTAATCCCTGGCGTGGCGCAAAACCTCATCGGAGTTCGGTGTACGGTTTTTCTCATCCAGGTGCTTGTCCTTCAACGCCCGATAAACATCGTAAATATTATAGATACCTGTCAATACTATCCAGTGATATCTGGCCAGGCTGTTCTCAAGGTCTACCGTGTCCTCGGCGTACCCCTCAATACGGCAAAGGTTCCGCAGGATTTTCTCCCAGGCCGCACCAACGGCTGCTTCCAAATCCCTTGCCGCCACCGCGTCAGGAGTTCTGGCCGCCAGATAGAGGAGATAGTTCTTGATTTTATCCAGTTCGGAAAGGGGCTTGCCGCGGTCGTTGGTGGTTTCGAACACCATCCCCGCCGTTTTGTTATCTTCCACCTGATAGGTAAGAAAAACAATTTTTTCGGCGATGTCTTCAAGAAAGGTCCGGAGCGATTGGCTCTCGTTACCGTAAACCTGGAAAATTTTCTGATCAAAATAGGCGCGGGCTTTCTGTAAACGGACTTGCCCCGGCGTTTCGGGGTCCCTTGTTTGCGGCTCCGGGGAAAGCACGCAATGCCAGAAGAAGTCGTCGTCGGTGGGGGGCGCAAGCTGTAACCTTCTCAAGCCGTAGCTGGGTCTCCGATCGTGGCAACCACAGACGTATTTCTCAAAGAATTGCCAGCTGTCGTCCTCAAAACCGGCCTGCTTGCGCAGAAGCCGGCATGCACAGGCAAAAAGAATCACCAGTGTGGTCAGGCGCTGCTGACCATCCACTATTTCAAAGCTGCCTGGCTCAGAAGAAGGCTTAAAGATAAGGGTACCCGTAAAATGGGAGGGCACTTCGCGGAGATTCTGCATGTCCTGCCAGATATCTTCAAGCTGCTTCTCGGTCCAGGCATAGGACCTCTGATAGGGTGGAACCAGGAACTTCACTTCATCACCATTATCACCATTAAATAGAGCAGAAAAGGTTAACGGCTGTGAAGAAATGCTTTTCATTTTTTCGCCTCCCGGGATAACTATATCAAGGAACTGCAGGGTTTCGTAATGGGCATCGCTCTGGGAAAACAGAGCCAGCCGGAGCTATTTCAAGATATAGTTCAGGTAGTTAGCCGGCCAGTCTACCCAACCCCGGAGGATTCCATAAGGTTTACCAATTGAATTTTCAATTGAACACAGGACAGTTTTATGGTGGACATCAAAGTGCTTGCTCCAACCTCTCTCCCGCCCTTTCCAATAGGTCCACGCAGATTCTGGCCAGGCCGCCGGTGGTGGTGAACCAGTCGCGGTGGTGCAATAGAATTTCCGCCCGGGTCGCTTCAGGGGAATCGTGCTTTTCCGGGACCGCACACATTTCCATCTCGAACTTGATCATATAAAACTGAAAAATATGCGCGAAAAACAGCTGGAAAGACGGGTGCCCGTTGATGCAGTTGTCCTTGTGGGCCATAATCTCCCGGTCTATTTCCGCCAGCAGATCGGCATTTGCCATGCTTCCACCGGATAGGTTTTCCGCCGCAGTAGCTGTTGGCCTTGCTTCTGTCGTTGTTGAACTATCCGTTTTCCCGCCCGAATGATTTTCCGCGGGCGTAGCGTTTTGATCCGCCATAGCGCCCGGCTACTTTTCTGCTACGATACCGTCTGCCTGATCATCCGCCAGTGGTCCTTTTTTTTCCACCTCTTTCCCCACCAGGATCTTCCTGCAGGAAAGGTTCGTGTTCGGCAAGCTTTTGCAGCCCCTGCTGGCATTCTTCCAAATTCCATTAGCTAATCCTTTAACCACTGCTCACGTGAGATGCCTGCTCTTTTTAGGATTCGCAACAGAAGATCCGCACTTATTTCTTTTCTATGCGGATTGGGTATTACTAACACTAAATTTTCTTTAATCATATATGGATGCTTTCCGCCAGAATATGGTCCACTAAAGCCAAAATTTTTCAGGCGCCGGACAAGTTCCTGCCAGGAAATAGAAGTTATCTTAGCCACCAAACTCAACCTTCTTTATTTCCTCAATGCTTCGTCCCCCTACCGGGGGTATCGGTAAGCCTTTCCTCAGCCTAATTATGATCCAGCCATCAATTGCTTCTGCCAGGTTCTGGCGGCATTCTTCCAGCGTTTTGCCGGTAGCCCAAACACCTTCTAATGAGGGGACTTCCCCGTAATACGGTTCTTCATCTTTGATGATTTCATACCTTGCCTCACGAAGGGCGGCATTGATATATTCAACTATCATAAATTTCCCTCCTGTTTGCCGGATTCAGTTCCTGCTCGGATTCAAAACACAGGTTAATCCACAAAAAGGCAGCCTTACGATTATTAACATATTTGCAAGAACTCGGGGCACCGGTTTCCTCGTGTCTCAGGACATGCTTGGTTTATACTTCACGGTAGTGTTATACAGTGTTAATTAATAATGTACACAAAGAGATGACAAAAATCAAGCCAGGTCGAGTTTCGTATGTTAAAATGTTCTGCTTAACCCCACGGCAACGTCAAAGTCAAAAATAACTCAAAAGCAACCCAATTTACAGAATTTATCCGGTTTTTTCCCCTGAAAAACAATTTAATTGCATGTATGGGTAGAAACTGGACTAAACCAGACGACCTTTACTCCCTGATGGTGCGGCCCATCTTCCGGGAGGAAGAGGATGCCTGGAGCAAATTGATGAACACCCATCACTACCCTGGTTTTAACCACCTTCCCGGGAAAAGCCTCAAATAATTGGCCTTGCTCAATGGACAATGGGTGGCCCTGGTGGGTTGGGGCGCCGCCGCCTTGAAGAATGGCCCCCGCGAAAAGTGGCTGGGCAGGTCTTCGGAGCAAAAAAAGCAGCGGTTAAATTACGTTGTAAACAACCAGCGTTTTTTAATCCTCCCCAACGTCCGGATCAAGAACCTGGCTTCGAAGGTGCTGGCCCTGAAAACTAAGCGACTCGCCGCCGACTGGCTGGCGGCTTTTGGCTACCCGGTATTGCTGGCCGAAACTTTTGTTGGCCACAGACGCTTTGCCGGTACCTGCTGCTCTTGAAATTTTTTGATACCAGGCCAAGTGTTCCTCAGGAGAAATAATGTGGTTGGCATACATATCGTTTTTTATTTCATCCTGGTTTCGCCAGGCACGGATAAATTCAATGTCAGCCTCATTAATTGGAAGGAATATTATAAAGCTATCCCTTTTTATCTTTTCATAGCCCCTTAAACTAAAATATCATAAAACGGTTTATAAGCATCTTTTTTATCTTCTGTAGCTATTGCACCAGCAATTGTTTCTCTTTGAATAAGGAAATATAGCTTCTTTTCAATCGGATAATACTTCGTCAATATTTTGTCAATGTGATTTACAAAAACTCTCCAGTATTCATTTAAGGAAGAGAAGTTAATAGAGTTCCACATATCTGCATAACTTTTTAAGTCTATGTTACTATCCTTATGAGCAGCAACTTTGTTCCTTATGTATCGGAAATTAAACTTATTTTCAAGTTTTGTTATTTCCGATAATAACTCTTTGTGCTCTAGGCTTTTATATTTGGTATTGTATTCTGTAAGTTTGCTCAACAAGTTAAACAAACTGTTTAACTCAACAATAAAATATTTTCCGATCAGTTTTTGTGAATAATCGTTAATAAAGGCTAAAATTTGTAAAATGCCATTCAAGACCTCAATATCTTCAAGTGTCAGTGCTAATTTGGATTATTTTCTGCTCATTTACTTCGCTACCCCAGGCATTTGCTTGAGCGCTAAATAAAATGTTTCTTTCTGCAAATCTCAATGGATTACCACTAAATCTAGGCTTAAAATTTGGCGATAGTTGCTCAGGTAAATCATTCAGTATCAATTTAACACAATCTTTTTTCCAGACATCATTTGCCACTTTATAAGAATATTGCTCAGCCTCAGCCTCAGCCTCAGCCTCAGCCTCAAGCCGAAAATACTTTCCATGTGGAATTCTACAACGTTTGCCGTTCTTAAACTCAACCTTAATTTCTTTTCTATATATGGAAATAACCTTACATGACAAAACTTTATTGTTTTTTTTTTTTTTTTTTTTGGATTTTTGGGGCCTCCAATGTTTTTAGCACTCCCCTCATAATAAACAACGTATACTTCATCCCCGAGTTTTAACTCATTCATTTATTCCCCCCTCCCCCAATAAACAACAGTGTGCTCTTTGCCTAACTGCAGGATAAATGAGCGATGCAGGTTCGATTGTCCGCAAAGCACGAGTATTGTCCCATGCTTCCTAGTTTATCCTAAAATCCAGATGAGCCACCCTCTCATTCTCTTTTCGCTTCATATTCATTCGCTACTTTCGCTAACAGCTCCAGAGTTTCTAGTGACTTTCGGTTCCGTCCCGGGTCCTTCCTGCTCACGCCGTTTAAGGTTATTTGCAACACGCAAGAGATGCAACGCGACTTCCTGATTCAATGTCGCCGTAGTTTCCTCTTTCCTGCAGGCTTGGTACTTTGGCCACAACCCGGTTTTATGAACTTAGTGCTAATTATAAACTGATGTAAAATAACCAGTAAGGTTTTAGAGTGAATATCAAAGCGCCTGCTCCAACCTCTCCCCCGCCCTTTCCAGAAGCCCTACACATATCCCGGCCAGGCCGCCGGTGGTGGTGAACCAGTCGCGGTGGTACAGTAGAATTTCCGCCCGGGCCGCTTCAGGAGAATCGTGTTTTTCTGGGACGGCGCACATTTCCATCTCGAACTTGATCATATAAGACTGAAAAATGTGCGCGAAAAACAGCTGGAAAGACGGGTGCCCGTTGATGCAGTTGTTCTTGTGGGCCATAATCTCCCGGTCTATTTCCGCCAACCGGTCTTTGTAATCTATTCTATCGCCCGATTGTTTCTCCGTTGAAGGCCTTTTTTTCACAACCTCTTCCCCCGCCAGAATTTCCTGCAGGAAAGGCTCGTGTTCGGCAAGTTTTTGCAGCCCCTGCAGGCATTCTTCCACCACCCTTTGCATGGCCCGACGGGTATCTTCGATAATGGTCGCCACCCTGTCCGCGTCCCGCTGGCTGTCCCTGGCGGAAAAGCCGGCGATGGCGCTGTGGATAATTTCCAGCGGGTGGAATTCAGCGGTCATGTACCGGTCAATGGCTTCCTGGAAGGTCATTACTTTCGTTCCAGTTATATAAGCGCCACCTTCGGTGCAGTTGACACAGGTTCCATTGTAAGCGGCCACGTCCAGTTCATAATGCTTGAGAAACTGGTACCATATACGCGATGTGCGGATGGGCCGGCCATCGTTGCCGGGAACCTCCAGGGTATTTTCTTCGCCGTAGAAGGCCTGTTGTTTTTCCCCGTAGGGTGTGCCCCGGGCGTGGGTATCGCCTTCCCGGCTGAAAGCCAGGTCCTGGCCGATGAGGATGATGGGGTTGCAGCCCAGGGCTTCGGCCACCTTAAAGGCCATGTTTCCCGCCGACGGGCCGATGTTCAATATTCCCTTGTCCACGTCCAGCCAGCGGAAGTGATCGAAGTTCCGGTAAACGATGATCCTGGGGCCGGGGTAGGCCTGGTAGACTTCCCGCCGCACCACCGGGCAGGCGGCCAGGTAGACATCCCGCACTTCCTCCGGACTGAAGCCGTCGATCAGTTTTACCACTTCCGGCACCCGCTCCAGGGAGGTGACCAGGTGGGGTTTGACCCCCATGTTCATGAGGATTTTCAGTGAGGCATCCACACTGATGATTAAAGCCCGGTTTTCCAGCCCCTTGAGCAGGTGCTTGTTTTTATTCAGGGAAGGACCGGTGGCCACCACCACGGCCGGACGGTTTTTAAACCGGTTGTAGAGCAGGTTTATCCCAGGGTTGGAGAGAATTTCCGGCAGGTTTTCCAGCATATTCTCAATGCCGATCAGGGAATCCTTCGGGTCGTTGCCGAAGTGGATTACCTGGTGGGCGGCCGCCTCCCGAAGAGTCCGCAACGCCTGCAGGTAATAGTCCCGGTGCAGGGACAGGGCGCTGGCATGGTAAACCGGCTTCATGGCCCGTAATAGGATAAATTTTTGTTCCTCTTCCAGGAAGCGGCGCAGGGCTACATAGAGTTCTTCCCCCTCAAGACCCACGAAGAAGGAGATGCGCTGATTTTCAAAAAGGGGCGCCAGGTTGTTGCAGAAAAGGGCGGTTTTGAACATTTCCAGGTCCCGCTCGATGACGGCCACATAGCGGGTTCCCAGAACGGCGGCGAAGTGCTGCAGGTAGATCAAGAGTTCATAGCCCAGGCCAAAGCCCAAAAAGACGGCCAGAAGGTTGTTTTTTAACTTTAAGGCAGCAATTTGTTTATGTACGTCGGCAAGGGGGTCTGCCGGGTGGTAATACACGCCCCCTGCCGTCATTTCCAGATTGAAAACCATGGCCTCCCCGCTGCCGGAAGCAATTACCCGGTAACGTCCCGTGAGGGGCGTTTTTTCCAGCCGCCCGGCCAGACCGGGGTGGTGGCGGGACAGGGCCTTTAGATTGGCCCGGTACAGCTCCTGGGGCCATCCGTCCCGGTGGGGTTTTCTCTTAGCTTTCATTGCCGTATCATTCTTCCTTCTTCTTTAAAATATAGTACCGGCAAGCCTTTATAATTGTTGTGCTGCGGAAAAATACGAAATATGTAAAACCGGCAACCGGACCAACCCGGCCGGTATACTTATAAACAACCTCTTCCGGGATGATGAAGTGTTCCGCCGCCCGATCTTTTCGATTCGATTAAAAATAAGGCAAACCTTCTTTCCACTTTTAAGTTTCGGTTAAATGTGGGCAGAAATTAATGCCGCCGCCCGGCAAACCCCTAAAGAAAATATATCCAGCGGACGAATGAGTAAGTGAGGGTGGACCGGTGCGCTCCTGTCCGGCGGCCGACGGTGGGGATGGAGCGTTCGGGTGAGCCTGTCCCTGGGGCGGAAGTGCCCGCCTTAATCGCCCCGGGGCAAATGCAGCCCGCCTTTCACCGCCCCGGGGCAAGGGCGGGTTATCTTACATCCCTGCAATATTAATAAGTGTGTTAAAAGGAGGCAAGAAAGCAGTGATCATCAACCACAACATCAGCGCTTTAAACGCCTGGCGGAGCCTGAACCAGACCAACAGCGCCCTGGCCAAGTCCCTGGAAAAGCTGTCCTCCGGAATGCGGATCAATCGGGCGGCCGACGACGCCGCCGGGCTGGCCATCTCTGAAAAAATGCGCGGCCAGATCAACGGTTTGAACCAGGCGGTGCGTAACGCCCAGGACGGCATTTCCCTGATCCAGACCGCTGAGGGTGCCTTGAACGAAACCCACAGCATCCTGCAGCGCATGCGGCAACTGGCGGTACAGGCGGCGAACGACACTTCCACCAACGACGACCGGCAGAAGATCCAGGACGAAATGAACCAGCTCGCAGCGGAACTTTCCCGGATCTCCAACACCACCGAGTTCAACACCAAGAACCTGCTGGCCGGCGGGTTTACCAGTCAGTTGTTCCACATCGGGGCCAACCAGAACCAGAACATCCAGTTGAACATCAATCCCATGGATGCCTATTCCCTGGGCGTAACGGCGGATTACGGCCAGGTAACCGGAGTAGGATCAAATTCTGCCGGAATTACCGTACAGGTAATTGGCAAGGGTTTGTCGGGGACATATAAAGTTAATCTTAAAGCAGCTACTGCGGCTACCACAAGTACGACTGCAAACTATGATTCAACTTCTGCAACATTAACGGTAACTTTAGCTGCAACAAGTACAGGTGGTGTAACCGCTACCCTTAATGATGTCATTAACGCCATTAATAACGCTAATGGTCTAAGCGGTAAAAGCTTCTCCTTCCTGGCCACCCTTGAAGGCGGTGTAATCGGGACTAACAAAGCTTCTGCTGAAAATGTTACAATTAGTGCATTCACAACGTCTAAAAATGCCGGTGTAACTATCAACGGCGTGGTGACATCCGATGCGGTGGCGGCCAAGGGTATTCTGGTCCTCCGCCAGGACGCCGCCAACAACGCCATTACCGTCATTAACAATGCCATAAACACCGTTTCCATCGAGCGCTCCAAGCTGGGTGCCGTGCAGAACCGCCTTGAGCACACCATCGCCAACCTGGGTGTCTCCTCGGAGAACCTCTCCGCAGCCGAGTCCCGCATCCGCGACGTGGATATGGCCCAGGAGATGATGAACTTTACCCGCAACCAGATCCTGCAGCAGGCCGGCACGGCCATGCTGGCCCAGGCCAATATGGCGCCTCAAGCGGTGCTCAAGCTCCTCGGCTAATTTTTCCGGCACATTTAGGCCGGCCGGTTTTCCCATGCCGGCCGGCTCTTTACATAACTTTATAAAGCCGATTCGGTCTTTGACATGACGGAACCGGTGGGAAGCGGCGGCTGCGGGGAGGTGGGTCGGCCTATGAAGATATTTGTAAACGGTATGGAAGTAACGGAGGAATTTTTTTCGCCTCCCCTGCCCGGCACGCTGGCCGGGGCGGTGGAAGGGGTTTCTTTGCATTTATGGCAAAGGGGCCTGGTTATCGAAAACATCCATGTGGACCGCGAGGATTGCCGGGAGGCCCCGGGCGGTGAAGACGCCGCCGGTGATGGTCTTTATCTGGAAATAAGGGCGGGGAGAATGCCCGGGGCACTGGCGGACATTGCCCTGGCCCTGGCGGAACTGCTGCCCACCGTGGCCATTGCCGCCCGTGAGATTTGCCAGTTGCTGGAGGCGAAGCAGGTGGAGCGGGCCATGACCGGACTTGGTGATCTGGCGGACGCCCTGGAGAGCATAAGGCATGCTTTCGTGGTGGCCAGCGAGTTGCTGCCCAACCGGGAGTATTTCCCCTTCTCCCGGGCGCTGTCGGAGATGGAGGGCGTATATCCCTTAATGGTCCAGGCCCTGGATGAGGGCGACCTGACGGCGCTTTGCAACATCATGCAGGGTAATTTGATACCATTGTTGCAGGGCTCCTTTACCCGGCTAAGGCCGGAGCCAGCGCAGGAACTGCACTGACACCGCAGAGCATTTGATAACCCGTACCCGGGAAAGGAATGTGAAACAAAATGGGCGTTACGGCGGTAGAGGGCAAGAAGGCCCTTGAATTAATGCCGGACGGTACTTTCTTGAATTCCGGGCAGACCAGCGGGGATACCGAACGGCTCCCGGCTGCCCCGGAAAAAGCGCAGGAAGATCGTTTCCTCACCCCCGCCCTGGAAAAGCTGAGCAAAACGGCCCGCATTTATGATTACCGCTTTCATTTTAAAATCCACGAGGCCACCGGGCGGATAATGGTGCAGATAATCGACCAGGAGACGGGAGAGGTTTTAAACGAAATCCCGCCGGAGAAAATCCTGGATCTGGTGGCGCATATCCAGAAGCTTATGGGACTTTTGGTGGATGAAAAGGTATAAGAAAATCAGGATGCCCAGCAATCAAAGGGTTTAAGGGGGATATTCATTCATGAGCTCTTATTTCAACCCGGTCAACCGCATGACCGGCCTGGCTTCCGGATTGGACACCAAAAGCATGGTGGAAGATTTGATGAAGGCGGCCCGCATGCCTCTGGACCGGATGCTGCAGAACCAGCAGTTGCTGAAGTGGCAGCAGGAGGACTACCGGGCAATCAATACAACCCTCACAAACCTGCGCACCAATTACGGTTTACCCATGGAGCTGCAGGCCACCTTTACGGTAAAAAAGGCCACTTCCAGTGATGAAACGGCGGTGACGGCCGCTGTGGGGGCAAACGCGCCCACCGGCACCTACCAGGTGGCAGTTTCCCAACTGGCCCAGGTGGGTAGCCTTGTCAGCACTCAAAGCCTGGGAGCCGGTTTCGACCCGGACGCAAAAATGTCCGATACGACGAAATCCTTTGGTCTCACGGCGCCCACGTCCTTTACCATCAGCACCTACAAGGCCGATGGTACTGTAGATCAGAACATCACCATCAATGTCAGTCCCGACCAGACCCTCAACCAGCTCCTGGCGGACATCGGGACGAAGACAGGCGGCCGGCTGACCGCTTTTTACGAAGCCAGCACCCAGAAGGTGGTGATTTCCACCACCAAAACGGGATATTATTACGAAAACAAGTTTACTTTCACCGGTAGCTTTTTAAGCGACAAGTTGAAAATAACAACTCCCGCTGATCTGACCGGCCAGGATGCCGTATTAACCTTGAACGGGTTATCCATTACACAGCATGAAAACACTTTTACGCTGAACGGGGTAACATTTACGCTGAAAAAGACCATTCCATCTACATCACCGGTACTGATTACTGTACAGACGGACACCGATGCCATTGTGCAGAAAATTAAAGATTTCATCCAGCAGTACAACGACGCCCTGAACCAGATAAACAGCAAGCTAAAGGAAGAACGCTACCGGGACTACCTCCCCCTGACGGAAGACCAGAAGAAGGATATGTCCGAAGAGGAAATTAAAAATTGGGAGCAAAAGGCCAGGAGCGGGCTGCTGCAGAACGACCCCCTGCTCCAGAATATGGTTTATGACCTGCGCACGGCCATCACCGGCGTGGTGGACGGCCTGAACGCGAGCATGAACGCCCTGGCGGACATAGGTATTACGGAGGGATACATGCTGGACGACCAGGGGAAGATCATCCTGGGGGCCTACACGGATGGCGGCAAGCTGTACCTGAACGAAAATATTCTAAGAGAGGCCGTGAACCGGGACCCGGAGGGCGTGATGAATCTTTTCACCCGCACCGGAGCCACCGACAAGGAAAAGGGCATCGGCGTGCGCTTTTACGAAGCACTGGGCCGGGCCGTGAACCGGCTGACCGATGAAGCCGGCGCTCCCAGCAGCTTTTCCCTGGTGGACAACAGTTTCCTTTCCACCTCCATACGGGAGATGCAGGATAGAATCGACCGGGAGAACGAGCGGCTGGCCCGCCTGGAGTCCCGGTACTGGGAGCAGTTTACCCTGATGGAACAGTACATCGCCCAGATGAACAGTCAGAGCACCTGGCTGGCCCAGCAGTTCAATATGTACGGGGGAAGATAATAGATGGACAAGGACGATTGTTTAAAGAGGTGAATGCGGATTGGCTTTGAACAACCCCTACCAGCAGTACCGCCAGAACGCCGTCCTGACCGCCGACCCGGGGCGGCTGGCCTTGATGCTTTTTAACGGCGCGGCCAAATTCACCAGCCAGGCCCGGTCCGCATTGGAGGCCGGCGACCTGCCGGGGGCCCACCAGAAAATAATCCGGGCGCAGGATATTATGGTTTACCTGCTGGCCACCGTCAACGACGAGACAGATGTGGGCCGGAATCTGGCTGCCCTTTACGATTACATGTACCGCCGGCTGGTGGAGGCCAATATAAAAAAGGACGCCGGCATACTGAATGAAGTGGCACGGATGCTGGAGGACCTGGGGGCCACCTGGCAGGAGGCGCTGCAAAAGGGCGGCGGACCGTCCGGTGAAATGTCCGGTGCAGCAACAGCCCGGGAGGGGGCCGTGGAATGAAGGAGCATGGGCAGTTGGGTTACCCGAACAGTGCCGGGGTGATCGGCGGTGGATTTGTTATGGGCAGGAACGCTGGCGAGGGAAATCACCAGCCGGAGCGCCAGGATTTGCACCAGCCGGGCTGTTTTACCACGGATAGTGCCGCTGATGACGCGGGCCACCGGCCGGAGTGCCTGGCATTGCACCGGTCGGTCTGCTGTACCACGGAAATCGCCTCCGGTGAAGGGGGCCGACCGGTTGCCCGTAAACTGGCCCTGCTGCGGGAGTACCGGGCCATGACCGAAAGGCTCCTGGCGGCTTTGCATACATCCCGGGGACGGGAAACAGGTGCCTCCCCTACCGTTCCCGCCGGCGCGACCATGGAACGGCAGAACACGGCCGCTGAAAATAGCCCGACCTGTATAGTGAGGGAAACGGTCCCGGGCCGCCATAACAATCCGGCGTTCATCAGGGACAACCCGGAATCCGCCGGAGGGGATAAGATGGATCATTCCCTGACCGTCCTGACTGGAGGCAGCGAGAACAACCCGGAATCCCCGGAGACGAGAGGCGAAGTCGAACGCAGGACGGCGGCTTCTTGTGGAGATAAGAACCCGGAATCCCTGGAGCAGGAGCTTTTAACCAGTGTGGGTCAACTGCTGGCCGCCCGGCAGGAAATCATCCGGCAGATAGATGAGCTGGACCGGCAACTGACGGCATCCGCGGCACCTCTTTTGGGTGCGGTGGAAACCCGGTCGGCGTTGCAGGAGATCCGGGCGCTGGAAGAGCAAAGCAGGCATTTGATGGATTGCCACCTGCAGGAGCTGAGAAATAAAATAGTCCGCCTGCAGGCGGGGAGACGGGCCCTGGAGTATATGAAGGTCATGGCCGCCGGCGCCGGGAAGCTGGATGCCAGCCGGTAGACAGCCGCCAGACAGATGCTGGATAGACGGTAGATTGGTCGCAAGGTAATGGTCTGCGGAACCGGTTGTGCCGGTAGGCGGCATCGGGTGCTGAAATTAAACATGCACATGCCACTAATAAGCACCTGCCCGGTTGTTTCCCACATCTCTGCGACAGCGCTTCATGAATTGTCCTGCAAATTCACGGCTTCTACCATTTTATAGACCATCACCGGCCGCTGCAGCGGGTTCTGATACAGCCGTGGCCCGGCAGTAACATTAAAGTTTGCTCCTGGGCAGGATCTATTTCGTGGTTTCTAAAGATACCGGTCCAGCAGTAAACCGATGGTTTTGTACGGCTTCCGGGCTGCTGCCAGCACATCGGCCAGGGGTATTTCCCCCTTTACCTCCCCCGACTGCCTGTCGGCCACTTCCACCTTCAACCTTTCCCCTTCATCCCGCACCAGGAATTCCAGGGGCTGGTTCTGGGCTTCGGCGGCCTGGTTCAACCGGCCCACGGCGGCCAGCACTTCTTCCCGTCCGATGCCCCCTTCCTCGGGTGGCGGCGCCCCCTGGGGAAAAACGTCATCCCTCTTTACGGCCGCCGGGGGTTCGATGCGCCGGACAGGTACCACTTCCTGGGCGGCCATGGACTGCAGTCCACCGGCACCGACTTTCATGCTTGTGCGCCTCCTTTAAAAAGCGTTCCCCTGGGTAAAAATCCATCAAAATTAAGCTACCAACCATCGGTTTTTCACCGCAGGAAGTCCAGGAGTGACGTCTGCAGCAGGCGCGCCCCGGCGGAGAGGGCCGCCTGATAGGACAGCTGCTTTTGCTGGAATTCGATGGTGGCCCGGGCGATGTCGCTGTCCTGCAGGCTGGACTGGACTCCGGTGAGCCGTACTTCCTGGTCCTGCAGCTGGCTCTGCAGGGACTCCAGGTGGGCGGTGCGGGAGCCCATGGACACCCGGTGCTCCATAAGCCAGTTCATGGCATTGTCCATATTGCCCAGGGATTCGTCCACCTTATCGTACATGCCCGTGTAAAGGGCGTCCCGCAGCAGGTAGAGCTTTTCGAAGATGTTCGGTTTGGTCTGGTCTTCCTTATCATCTGCCGGCTGATATAGGAAAACCTCTTTACCGTTGGAATTTACATCTACCACCGAACCGGCGGAAATCTCCCGCTGGATGGGCTTTTCGTCCCCTTTGAAGATGGTGAGGTCGATGGAAGTAATTGTTTTATTACCGGAGGAGTCTTCTTCTATTGATATGGAGCCGGCCAGGGGTATTTTGTCGTCAGCTGTTGTTCCCGGCAGATCCAGTGTGCCGGAAAAGGAGTAGCAGGTAATAATAGTTTTGCTGGGATCGTTTTTGTCTTCAATGGTGGTTGTGTTTGCCTCCCTGGTGAGTGTGATTGTTATAACAGAAGGAGATGTGTCTGTTGTTTGCATTGTAATTGTCTTTGAAGTATTATCATACCAAAAAAAAGATTTATCGATCTTGTATGGACTACCATCAATAACTATCTGTAAATTGCCGCTGCTAACAAAACTTTTTACCCTCTCAAAGGGCGGGTAGTTGTTGTTTGTGCCGGCGTAGATGTACTTGCCCCCCAGAGAGGCGTTGCCCACGTTGACCATGGAATCGATAATGCCGTCCACTTGCTGTGCCAGCAGGGCCATGTCGTCCCTGGTCAAAGTACCGTTGGCCCCCTGGACGGCCAGGGTGCGGGCCTGGTGCAGCAGGCCGGTGGCGTCGCCCATGGTGGCGTCGCCCTGGTTCAGCCAGGACAGGCCGTCCTGGATGTTGCGCAGGTACTGCCGGGTGGTGCTGAGATCGGTCATGACGGCCATGATCTGGCTGGTGCCGCTGGGGTCGTCGCTGGGGCGGTTCACTTTCTTGCCGGTGGACATGCGCTCCTGGCTTTTGACCAGGCCCTCCAGGTTCAGCTGGATGGCGCTGACCAGGTGGCCGGCAATCATGCCGTGGGTTATACGCATGGTTTTCTACCTCTCTTTGCCGCGGTATAGCGTCAGGCGACGCCGGTGCTCCTGAAGCAACCGTACAATTTGAGCTCCCCTTCCAGTTACCCGGTCGGGTAACCGGCGGTACTCTCAAGGTACCGGGAACGGAAAATAGCGTCTATTGTATCCCGGGTGATGAACCCCGGCTGCAACTATGCCCTACACGGCCATCCGGTTGATCAGGGTGTCCAGCATGTCATCCAGCACGGTAACCATGCGGGCGGAGGCCTGGAAGGCGTACTGGAACTGGGTGAGACGGGTTAATTCCTCATCAAGAGAGACGCCGGAAACAGACTGGCGCAGGTTTTCCAGTTGCTGCAGAACCGCCCGGGTGGTACCCACCTGATGGTCGGCCCCCTGGGCATCGGCGCCAACGCCGGCAACCAGGCCCCGGTAAAAGGCTTCAAAGGTGGCTGTGGGGTTACCTGCAGCATCCGGCGACATGGTCAGTTCGGTGCGCAGCCGGGCAATGTTCAGGGCCTGGTCGCCGTTGACGTTATTTACGTCGCTTTTGATTTTGTCGGAAAGGTCGATCTTTCCGGCATAGCCTTTGACATAACTATCACGTTCACCAGTTGTTAATTCGTCATATTTTTTATAGTCACTGCTATCGTTTAACGGATCACTATCCGTGTTGTTATTTGTATCATTATATGTTGGGGCAGTCAATGCAAAAAAATCCACGCCCTTATCTGGATTATTTACATCTATAATTAAATTACCATTGCCGTCGTATTTATCATGATGCAAATTATTCACATACGCCGCCACGCTGTAGGCCAGCTGGTCCAGCTGGTCCATGTAGTCCTGCACCCGCCGGCGGGCGTTTTCCACCCCGGCCAGGGATCCGGGTAGCTGGAAGGATTCGGAGCCGGCAGTCCAGGGGACAGTGACGGCCTGGTTGCCATTTTGATCCAGGACATTCAGGCTCAGTTCATCACTGCTGGCGTCTATGGACGCTTTCAGCTGGTAATAACTTCCGTCGTAGACCACCAGGCTCTGCTGCTTTTCCGTGTTACCATCGTAATATTTCAACGAAACGTTTATGGTTTCGTCTTTATTAACCACAACCTGCACCGGCACCAGGCCGTTCAGCTCGTCCAGGAGCAGGTCCCGCCGGTCCAGCAGGTCGTTGGGCTGGTTGCCGTTGGCCACAATGCGGGCGATTTCCCTGTTCAGGCCCGCCAGCTCCCGGGCGATGGCGTTGATCTGGTCCACTTTCAGATCGATGGATTCCTGCAGGCTGCCCTTTATGTCTTTGAGCTGGGTGTATGTTTGGCGGATGTTGACCGCCAGCTCCTGCCCTGTTTCTCTCACAGTCGCCTTCAGCCCCGGGTCGGTGGGGCTGTTGTTCAGCTCGTGCCAGGCGTTGAAGAATCGGCCGATGACATCCCCCAGCCCCACATCCGAGGGCTCGGGAAACACCGCCTCCACCCGCTGCAGGGCGTCCTGGCGCTCGCTCCAGAAGCCGTCTTCCCCCAGGGCGCCGCGCACCTGCTGGTCCAGGATGCTGTCCCGGACGCGGCGGATCTGGGACACCTCAACCCCGCTGCCGATCTGGCCGGGCAGCAGCTTCTGCCAGGCGCCGGGCATGGTGTAGGGGTCGGTGGTGGTGAAAACCGGGTCCTGGCGGGTGTAGCCTTTGGTGCTGGCGTTGGCCAGGTTGTGGGCTGTCACATCCATGGCGGCGCGGCTGGACAAAAGGCCGCGGCGGGCTATTTCCATGCCGAAAAAGGTAGAAAGCAAAGGGTGATACCACCTTTCAATGTCGCCGGTAGTGAGTTGCGCTATGCAGGAAGCCCGGCGTTATCCCAGACGGATTGTTCTGCTGTGACGTCTGTTGATGCCCGGAAATTAACCGGGCACGCGCTGGTCCACCATCCTGCCGGGCTGTTTTGCCGTGGCTTTTCGCGGATGATACCGGCACGGCCCCAACAGTGATTATCGCAACTAAAAGGACCGGTCCAGGCGGCCCTCCGGCGGGGCGCCCAGGGTTTTCACGGTGCCTTCCGGGCCGTATGCCTGCCCCCCGGATTTTATGAATAGCTGTAAAACCTGCCGCGTGACCGCCAGGCCCCGGGTGGCCAGGATGCGGCAGGTGGCGTTCAACTGCTTTAACTCCGCCAGCCCTTCCTTCAGCTGCCGCCGCAGGTCCGCCAGCTGTTCCCTGGTTTCCGGGGGGGCCAGGGGGAGCAGTTCCTTTAAAGCCCTGCCCGCTGGCAGGCCCAGGGACCGTTCCAGTTCCTGCCGGCACTGCTGCCGCTCTTCTTCCAGGGCGGCCAACTTCATCCCCAGGGCTTCCTGCTGCCGGGCGGCGGCCATTATCTGCTCCGTGTCGTCTTTCTCCAGGGCGTTCCTTTGGTTGGCGGCGGCTGCCCGCAGATCCTGCACCAGGGATAATTCCTGCTGCAGCAGCCGGATCAGGGCGGTGAAATATTCCCCCTCGGGGTGGGGTGCGGTTAATTTATCTCCCATGGACCGTCATACCCGCCTGTCCAGCCGCCGCTCTTCAATGATGCCGCCGGCTATGCGCCGGGCGTCGGCCCGGTAGGTGCCTTCCGCCAGCTGCCGCTTTATTTCCGCCACCCGCTCCTGCCGCACGTCGCTCATTTCCTTTAAGCGCGCCCGGTAGAACTGCAGTTCGCGGCCGGCACCGGATATTTCCACCGTATCGGCGGCTTCCTTTGGACCGGCGGAACCGGGCTGTGCGGCGCAAGAAGCCGCTTTTTTGGCTTCCTGCCGCCGGGTGTAGATGTCGCTGACCAGGCGGGGGTCGATATGGTTTATTTTCACGGTCTGGTCACCCCCTGTTGGATCTGATGGCCGGTGATTTCCCTGTTGTCTACCTTTAATTTCGTCAGGGGAGGGAAATTCTTGAGCGGGTAATGGCCCCGGTTTGGCAGGAGTTTTGAGTGTTTTTGCCGGTTAGGGTTGATTTGCCGGAGATCGTTTGTTGAACTTACGCTATAATAAAAAAAAGTCGCTTTCAAAGGGATTAATAAAGCTCACCCCTTCCACGGTACTGTTGGAAGGAAAATCTTCGCTGAGAACCACCGGTACCTGGTTCAACCTGGCTGTAGCCCAGATCTGGGCGTCCCAATATGAAAATTTATGTTCCCGAACACCACGAATAGCCTCCAGAACAATCAGCCCGGTGAGATCGAAGACGGTCCACGAATGCAGGTAATTTTCCACACTCACCCGCACATGATCATAATCCAGGGGTTCAGCTATCTTGCGGGTAACCGTGACGATAAACTCCGCCAGGATCTGTACGCTTAAAGCACCCGAACGGGTGATGGCCAGCCGATCAAGAAGCTCGATGGACTTCTGCTGTTTGCCGGAATTTGCCGGGTCGTACGCATAAACCAGGATGTTGGTGTCCACCAGCACCTTAGCGTTCATAAAGTTCTTCCCGCCGCCATTGGCGTCTCTGTTCCCGGTTACCCGGTTTAATCCGGCTCAAAATAAATTGTTTTTCCCGCTCCCAGGCCATCATGTCTTTCTGGACAACTGTTCCGGCGGTCAGATGAGTCTCCAGGGCTCGCCGTATTAATTCCGCTTCCGTTACCCCCAATTCCCCGGCCTTTTTTTTAAGCAAGGCGTCCTGATGCGGCTTTATATAAACCTGCTTGCGGATCAATCCAGATCACCCTTTTTTCTATCCATGTGTTATATACATTATTATATACATCAACCGGCATCAAATCAAGATCAGCTCAAGATATGCCGGTTTGCTGGATCATCCGCACCATTTCCCCCGCCACCCTGTCCAGGGGCACCACCCTTTCCGCCGCCCCCAGTTCGATGGCCGCTTTGGGCATGCCGAAGACCACACAGGATGCTTCGTCCTGGGCGATGGTGGGGCCGCCCTTTTCCCGGATGGCGGCCATGCCCCTGGCCCCGTCCCGGCCCATGCCCGTGAGCAGCACGCCCATGGCCCGCGCACCGAATATTTCCGCCGCCGAGAGCATGACCCCGTCCACCGACGGGCGAAAACCCCCGGGGGGAACGGGCCCGCGGCCCGCATCCAGGTGAACGGTCACGTGCCCCGGCTGCCCGCGGAAGGTGAGCTCGAAGCCGGCCGGGGCCACCAGCACCCGCCCGGGAATGACGGGGTCCCCCTCCACGGCGTGTTTTACCGGCAGGCGGCTGCGGCGGTTTAAGTGCTCGGCCAGGGAGGCGGAGAAGCCCCGGGGGATGTGCTGCACCAGCACCAGGGCGGCGGGAAAGTCCTGCGGCAGGGCGGGGATGATCACCTGCAGGGCGGCCGGGCCGCCGGTGGAGGAGCCCACCACCACCAGATCCACCCGGGCGGCGGCCCGTTTGGGTACCACCACCAGGGGGGGCGCGAAAGGGGCGGCCGG
>NZ_WHYR01000080.1 GCF_009428905.1 Desulfofundulus thermobenzoicus
CCCACAGAGGTTTTTTCATTCCCGTTTGCCCCCTTCACCATACGTTAAGATTTTCCGTACGGCAGGCCCCGTCCCCCCGGGCGGTCCGGGACGGGGCCCAAGAATGCCGTACTATTCCCCTGATTTTGAATATTCGTTATTGGCGCAAAATAATCCTGCCGTCCAGTCAGGTTTAGCGTTAAAACAGGCAAATCCTTAATAGCAGAATCAATGATGTAATAACGCAGTTATTTGCGAAATAAAGACACACTACGTCGGATGAGCGAAACAAGCCCCGCATTACCGGCTTAAAAGGGAACGAAAGTGAGTCCTAAAAGAATCACCACTCCGGTAACCACAAAAACCAGGGTGGTATAGCCCACTATTTCCCGGAAATTCAGCTTGACCACGGTCAGAAAGGGCAGCGCCCAGAAGGGCTGGATCAGGTTGATCCAGTCATTGCCAAAGGCATAGGCGATCACCGTTTTGGCGTGAGGCACCCCCAGCTGCGCGCCGGCGGCAATGATATAGGGGGCTTCCACGGCCCACTTGGATCCGCCGGAGGGGATGAAATAACCCATAATGGCCGAGAGTACGGCCACAAAGGCCGGGAAGGTCTGGGCGGTGGTTACGCTCAAGATCCACCGGGCAAAAACTTCCACCAGACCGGAGAACTTCATCATGCCGAAAATACCGGCATAAAAGGGGAACTGCAAAATGATGCCCCAGGCCGCCGGCGTGGCTTTCTGCATCGCCCGGATCAGGTTGGCCGGGGAACGGTGCAGGAGGATGATCAGCATGAGGAAGATAAAGTTGACCAGGTTGATATCCAGAGACTTTTTGGCTACAAAGAAATGATAGACCAGGTAGACCAGGAACATGGCCGCCATGATATAGGACAAAACCCCCGAATACATCAAACGATCCGCCGGGGTAACCGGGCCGGTGCCCCGGGCCGCTTCCACCACATTTTGCTCCTGCATGGCTTCCGGGTCAACCTCTTCCATGGTGACAACCTGATTTTCTTTTGGTGGGAGCACCTTCCAGAAAAGAAATACAGTAACCAGCACCACCAAAAGCATGGTGATGATGGTATAGGGTACGAACAGGGTCTGGGAAACGGGAATAACCCCCATTTCCTTCACCATGAAATGGTTGCTGGTGGCCACCAGCAGGGGCACCGAACCGGAAAGGCCCACATGCCAGATGATGAAGGTGGCATAGGCTGCCGCCACAATCAGTTTATAGTCTGCTTTAATACCGTTCCTGCTGGCCTGGCGGGCCAGTTCCCGGGCAAACAGGGCGCTGAAAATCAGCCCGAATCCCCAGTTGATATAATAGGCCAGGAAAGTAATCACCACGGCGTAAATGTACACACCGGAAGCGGTGCGGGGAACGGTGGCCATGCGCACCAGCACCCGGTTGACGAAGGGAGTGGTGGCCAGGGCGTAACCGGTAACCACGATCAGGGTCATCTGCATGGCAAATTCCAGCAGCACCCAGAACCCCTTGCCCCAGTCAACCACTAAATCCACCGGACCGGAACCGGTAAAGAGCAAACCCAGGATAAAAGTGACAAAAGTAAGGATTAAGACAATTACATAGGAATCGGGCACATAGCGTTCGGCCATACCCGTCAACCAGCGGGTAAATCCCCGCGGCTGGGTCCGGGAAGCCGGCAGCGGACCGACAGACATAAAAATCCCCCTTTCAAAAGATGCTCAATGTTGCTTCATGTGCCTCTCCCGGCGGAGCGGATTTACCCGGACCACCATATACGGTTTGCGGGCAATGCCGCCGGATTGGAACCACCGGATGACCCGCTCGCAAATCACCCCCCTTCCCCGGGTACCCCAAAAAAAAGAGCAATAATTGTGCCATCCAAAAATATTATGATTTTTTTGACATGACCTGCTGTTTGTGGCCTTTTGCCTTCAGGGGTAATGACCGGCGATATGTTCGCATAACCAAAAAGGGAGCAAAAGTGGCTACTTTTTAGCCACTTTTGCTCCCTTTGTAGCTACCTGGGCAGTCGTTGATCGTAAGTTGCCGGTCCTTTGGGTCGAACAGGTATGGGTAGATCAGGGATTCCTGTCCGCCGGGGCAAGGTCAAATTCCTTAACCGGAACACTTTTCCAGCCCGTAGGCTTCCATTTTGTACTGCAGCGCCCGGCGGCTGATATCCAGGATGCGGGCGGTGCGGGATTTGTTGCCCCCGGTGCGGCGCAGGGCCTCGGCGATAAGCTGGCGCTCCACCTGCTGGATGGCCTGTCTCAATGTGGGCAGGGGGCCTTCCCGGAAACAGGGGGAATCGCAGGCGGCCCGGCCGGCCGCTTCATCCGTATGATGCACGGTTCGCCCGGCGGCGGCATTGCCCCGTTCCCCGCCCGTTCCGGATGTCCTGATTCTTCCCCCACCCGGCCCGCCTTCCCTTCCTTCCATGTATTCCAGGAATTCATCGGGCAGGTGTTCGGGACGGATGACGGGGCCGGAAGCCAGGATCACCGCCCGCTCAATGGTATTTTCCAGTTCCCGGACATTGCCCGGCCAGTGATGGCTTTCCAGCAGGGCCAGGGTCTCCGGCGCCAGCAGCAACGTCCCCTTATTCATCCGGGCGGCATATTTCTGCACAAAGAACTCGGCCAGCAGGGGTATGTCCCCCGCCCTGTCCCGCAGGGGGGGCAGTATAATGTTTACCACGTTCAGGCGGTAAAAGAGATCTTCCCGGAACTGCCCGCTGTGCACCGCCTCCATCAGGTTGCGGTTGGTGGCCGCCACCACCCGGATGTCCACGGGTATGGTGCGCACACCGCCCAGCCGGTCAATCTCCTTTTCCTGCAGTACACGCAATAACTTGGCCTGCAGGGAAAGGGGCAGGTCCCCCACCTCGTCCAGAAAAACCGTGCCCATATGGGCCATTTCCAGCTTCCCGGGCTTGGACCGGGCGGCTCCGGTAAAAGCGCCCCTTTCATAACCAAACAATTCGCTTTCCAGCAAACCTTCGGGCAGGGCGGCACAGTTCACCTTGATCAGGGGCCCCTCCCGGCGCAGGCTGTAATGGTGCAGCAATCCGGCCACAATCTCCTTGCCCGTGCCGCTCTCCCCCTGGATGAGCACCGCGGCGTCGGCGGGGGCCACCCGACCGACAACCTTGAACACCTTCTGCATGGCCGGGCTCTGGCCGATCAGCTGTTCCCCCGGCTGCCCGTCCACCTTCCTTTTCAACCGGTCCAGCTCCCGGGTCAGCCGGCCCACTTCCAGCGCCCGCTCCACCATCACTTCCACTTCGTCCACCAGAAAGGGTTTGGTCACGTAGTCGAAGGCCCCGGCCTTCATGGCTTCAATGGCCGTGCGCACGGTGCCGTAGGCAGTGATCAGGATAAAGGCCGTTTCCTGGCAGTCCGGCTTCATCCGCCGGAACAAATCCAGGCCGTTTTCCCCGGGCATGCGGATATCCAGGATGGCCACGTCCACCTTTTCCCTCTCCAGGCAGGCAGCGGCCTGCAGGCCGTCCTCCACCACCGTCACCCGGTAGCCCCTGGCCTCCAGGACCGTTTGCAGCAGGCGGCGGATACTGGCCTCGTCATCGGCCACTAAAATATGGGGCTGGCACGGCAGGGACATCATCAATGGCACCTCCGTCCGGCAAATATTTGCACCCGTTTTAAATGCCCGGCCGGTTAAAGTCCAGGGGTAAAAAAACGGTAAATGCGCTCCCCTCCCCCGGGCGGGATTCCACCCGGATGTTCCCCCCGTGTTTTTCCACTATCCGCTGGGATACGGGCAGGCCCAGGCCGGTACCCTTCACCCGGGTGGTAAAAAAGGGGTCAAAGATTTTTTCCACCTGTCCGGGATCAATCCCGCAGCCGGTATCGGCAAAGATGGCCTGCACGTGGCTGCCCTCCCGGCGGGTGGTGATGGTCAACCGGCCGCCCCTTTCCATGGCCTGGACGGCATTGAGGCACAGGTTTAAAAAGACCTGTTTCAACTGCTGGCTGTCCCCGTATATCTCAGGCAAATCAGGCGCCAGGGACAGTTTTATTTCCACCCCCGCCCTCTGCACCCGGGGTGAAATAAGGACCACCGTTTCTTCAACCAGCTGGTTGATATCCACGGGCAGCACCCTTCCGTCCCGGGGTCGGGCAAAATTAAGCAACTCTTGAATAATACTTTCAATGCGGATTACTTCATTGACAATAATTTCCGCCTGCTGGTGCAGTTCTTCACCGGGAGGCAGTGCCCGGGCCAGGCACTGGGCAAAACCGCTGATGCCGGTCAGGGGGTTGCGGATTTCATGGGCCAGGCCGGCCGCCAGTTCTCCCACCGCCGCCAGCCTTTCCATGCGGCTCACCTGCTCCTGCAGCGCCTGGCGGGTATCCACCATCCGGTTGATGGCCCCGGCTATCTCCCCCACTTCCCCGGACAAAGGGGTGAAACGGAAGGACGGCTCCCTTTCCAGGCGCACCAGCCCTTCTTTGATCATTTCCACCTTGCGGGCCACATTCCCCGACAGCACCACCGCCCCGCCAACCGCCACCAGCAGGGCCAGCAACAGCACGATATAAAAGGGCCGCAGCATCAACGCCACCTGGTTGCGCACGTCGGCGGTAAAAACATTGGCCCAGATGTAGCCGGTGACCCGGCCGTCCCTTTCAATGGGGATCATGGCGTTGACAATGTCCCCCCGGACCAGGTTGGCAATCTGCACCCGGGGCTCACCGGTGGCCATGACCCTTCTTCCCTCATGGTCGGGGCCGATGGACAGCCCCACCTTATCCTGGTACTGGCTGCTGGGGCCGTAAGTGATAATGGCATCCAGATCCAGGGAATAGTAGCCCACCCCCACCCCGGGATAGGCCGCCGCCACCTCATCGGTGATTCCCGCCAGGGCCCGGTTTAATGCCCGGATTTTGGCCTGCCGGTCCGCCGCGGCGAGCCCCTCCCGGGCCAGCAATTCATCAAAACCGGCCGGCAGGGCCGCATCCAGCTCCCGGGCCACCCCAAAAAGCCACCATTCCTTTTCCTGTAAAATCCCCCGGGAAGCCTGGCGGATCATAAAGTAGCTGGCCGCCAGCAGGGGAACCACGGCCAGGACGATGGTCAGCAGCATGACCTGATAGCGCAGGCGGTGGTAGAAAGCCATTTTTTCCCTTCTCCCGGCGCAAGGTTTTGAAAACAGCTTATTTAATTAATTTTCCGCATTTAAAGAGCATTTCCTGCCGGGAAAAGGGGTATCCAGATCCTTCTAGGAAAGGCGGTGTCCCAGATGCAGAGCCAGGGCCGTACCGCCGGCCAGGTAAAAATCCTGGAGCACACCGGCGCCACTTAATAACCATTACGAATATTATAGCACTTCTTTTAAGCGCAGCGGTAAAAAGCCAAACTCTTTGCCATTGTTTATAAAAGGGTTCAAGCCGCGGGCATTTTACTGGCCTCCTCCAGATCCCGCAGGAAGTTTTCCAGGCCGCCCAGGTAGTCCAGGGGGCTGTCGGGTGTGTTGCGGGTTTTCAGGCGGATTTCAAATTCCTCCCCGCTGCTGGTGAATTTCACCCGGCTGGCGTGTATTTTGCCGATCTGCACCAGTGCTTCGCCGGTCAGACTGTGCCCGGGGGCGAACAGCAGCCGGAAGGCCCCCGGCTGGGTGGAGATGGACTTTATGCCCAGGGAACTGGCCAGCGCCCGCAGGCGGGCCACGGAAAGCAGTGTGCGTACCGGTGCGGGGGGATCACCATAGCGGTCCACCAGTTCGTCCTCCAGATCCAGCACCTGCTCTTCCCTGCGCACCGCGGCCAGGCGGCGGTAGAGATCCACCTTCTGGTTGCCGTCGCGGACATAGGTATCGGGAATGTAGGCTTCCACCGGCAGCTCGATGGAGGTTTCCACCACCTTTTCCGGCGCCTCCCCTTTCAGTTCCCGCACCGCTTCCTCCAGGAGGCGGCAGTACAGGTCAAAGCCCACGGCGGCGATATGGCCGTGCTGTTCCGCCCCCAGCAAGTTGCCCGCCCCCCGTATTTCCAGGTCCCGCATGGCAATCTTGTACCCTGAGCCGAATTCGGTAAACTCCCGGATGGCCGCCAGCCTTTTTTCCGCCATTTCGTTTAATATGCGGTCCCGGCGGAAGGTGAAGTAGGCGTAGGCCAGGCGGTTGGAGCGGCCCACCCGGCCCCGCAGCTGGTAGAGCTGGGCCAGGCCCATATTGTTGGCATCCTTAACTATCAATGTATTAACATTGGGGATGTCCAGGCCGTTTTCAATGATGGTGGTGCAGACCAGCACATCGTAGGCACCGTCCACAAAGTCCAGCATGATCTGCTCCAGCTCCTCTTCCTTCATCTGCCCGTGGGCCACGGCGATGCGTGCCTCCGGCACCAGGGACTGCAGCCAGGTGGCCACCCGGTCCAGGTCCATGATCCGGTTGTGCACGAAATAGACCTGGCCGCCCCGGCCCATTTCCCGCCGGATGGCCTCCCGGATGAGCACCGGGTCCTCCTCCAGCACGTAGGTCTGCACCGGGAAACGGTTTTCCGGCGGGGTTTCCAGCAGGCTGGTATCCCGCACCCCCACCAGGGACATGTGCAGCGTGCGGGGGATGGGGGTGGCCGTCAGGGTGAGCACATCCACGTCCTGCTTTAAGCGTTTTAATTTTTCCTTGTGGGAAACGCCGAAGCGCTGCTCCTCGTCCACCACCAGCAGGCCCAGATCTTTGAAGAACACATCTTCCTGCACCAGGCGGTGGGTGCCGATAACTATGTCCACCTGGCCGGAAGCCAGGCCGGCCAGGACCTGGCGCTGCTCCTTCTGGGTGCGGAAGCGGCTTAAAACCTCGATGGTCACCGGGTAGCCGGCAAAGCGCTCCCGGAAGGTGTTATAGTGCTGCTGGGCCAGGATGGTGGTAGGCACCAGCACGGCCACCTGCTTGCCCTCCATGACCGCTTTGAAGGCGGCCCTCAAGGCCACCTCCGTCTTGCCGTAGCCCACATCGCCGCACAGCAGCCGGTCCATGGGCCGGGGGCGCTCCATGTCCGCCTTTACCTCCTGGATGGCCCGCAGCTGGTCCGGTGTCTCCTGGTAGGGGAAGGCCTCTTCAAACTCCCGCTGCCACGGGGTGTCCGGGGCAAAGGCGTGGCCGGGCAGGGCCTGGCGGGCGGCATACAGGGCCAGAAGCTCATGGGCCATTTCCCGCACCGCTTCTTTGACCCGCCCCTTCACCCGGGACCACTCGCCGCCGCCCAGGCGGGACAGGCGGGGGGCTTCGGCCTCGGCGCCCAGGTATTTCTGGATCAGGCCCACCTGGTCGGTGGGCACGTAAAGCTTATCTTCCCCGGCATATTTGATCAACAGGTAATCCTTTTGCACGCCGCCGATGTTCAGGGAAACCATACCCAGATAGCGGCCGATGCCGTGGTTCACATGCACCACGTAATCGCCCGCTTTTAAATCGGTGAAGGGCTCCAGGCGGTCGCCGGTGCGGGGACGGGAGCGCCGGGCCCTTCTCCACTGCTGCCCGTAAATATCCCTTTCGGTAATCACCGCCAGGCGGGTGGAAACCAGCTCAAAACCGCCGGAAAGGCGGCCGGTGCCAATGGCAATATGGCCCGGGGGAATAATCCTGTCCAGGGAACCGGTGATAAAGGTTTCCACCCCGGCGTCCCGCAATTCGTCCTGCAGCCGCCGGGCCCGGTCCTCGCTGCTCACCAGAAGAACCACGGCATAGCCCGCTTTGCGCCATTGGCGCAGTTCGTCGGCCAGCACGTCCATACGTCCCAGGAAGGCATGCATCCCCCGGGTGGAAAAGTTGACTATCTGGCGGGGATGCAGGTGCTGGGGCTGGCGGGGCAGGAAGGAAAGGTAAAGGGTATTGCGGCGGGCCACCTCCTGTTCCACGTGCCGCCATTCCACATAGCCTTGAAACTGCCCCGGCAAAAGGCGCCCGGCGGCCAGCAGTTCGCTGTAGACCTCTCCCCTTTCTTTAAACAGGCTCTCCGCCAGTTCCCGCAGGCGCAGGGGTTCGTCCACCACCGTCAAGGCGCCGCCGGGCAAATAATCCAGCAGGGTAAAGGCATCCCGGTGGAAATAGGGCACAAACTGCTCCAGTCCCGGGGCGTAAACACCGGCGGTCATTTGCTCCTTTACGCCCTCCACAAACTCCACCAGCCGGTGGCGCACTTCCAGGGTGGCATTTTTGGTAATTTTCTTTAATTGCAGTTGATATTCCGTTTCCAGCACGTCCAGGGCCCGGATGCGGCTCTCCTCGGTGATCACCAGTTCCTGGGCGGGGGTTAAGGTAATTTCTTTACCCTGATCAAAGGAACGCTGGGAGTCGGGGTCAAAAAAACGGATGGAATCCACCTCGTCATCAAAGAACTCTATGCGCACCGGGTTCTCCAGGGTCAGGGGGAAAACATCCAGAATGCCTCCCCTTAAGGCCACCTGTCCCGGCCCTTCCACCATTTCCACCCGTTCATAGCCCAGGGCCACCAGCCGCCGCAGCAACTCCCCCGGCTCCAGGACCTGTCCCAGGGAAAGATCAATGATGGATTGCTTAAATACATCAGGGGGGGACAGGCGGCGCAGGATCGCCTCCACCGGGGCCACCACCACGGCAGGTTCGCCCCGGGAAAGGGCCTCCAGCACCTTCAGCCGCCGGGCCAGGGCTTCCTTCCCGTGGGCCAGGACCTGGTATGGCAAAAGCTGCCATACGGGGAAATGATAGACCGGAACGCCCGGCAGCAGGGCGGACAGGTCCTCCACCATGGTGGAGGCTTCCCCGTCGCCGGCCGTGATGATCAAAGCCGGGCCGCCCAGGTCCTGGATTATCCCGGCGCAGACCAGGCTGCGCTGGGCACCGGACAGGCCGAAAACCAGTTGTTGTGACGGCGATTTTCTGGCTTCCCGGTACAGGTTTTGAAATTCGGCGCTCTGCCGCAACGGTTCCAGCAATCCGCGCATCAACCCAATCCCCTCTGGCCGGCGGGTCTTTTGGCCCCGGGCAATCCGGTTGTCCATTAAATCAGGGCCGGACAGCATAGACCCGCTTTATGGTGTAAAAGGGCATCACAAAAAGAGCTTTAGCACGGCTAAAGCCCTGTTCATGCCGTATATGTATGAAAATTCACGTTCCGGAAAGCACAAACCGGCCCGGATACTTTTTTGTTTTTGCCGGAGACCGGTGTAGACACATTTCCCGGCCCGGGCTGGTGTAAGGTTGCCCGGGGCATCCGGACAATCTTCTTTAGTGCAATAAATAATGAAACTGCGGGCCGTGTCCAAAATACGTCAGTGCAGCAGGGGCGTTCCCGGGTAAAAAATTGTTCCGGAAGGCCCGTATAATGTCTCCCGGCAGTCATCGCACAGGCAGGGCAAATAATATAACCCGTTATCCATTATATCCTGCCGACCTTCCCGCGTCAAGGCAAGGCCCGTACCGTTATTGGCTGCACCCGGCCCCAGCTCTTCCTCCCCGACCACCAGATCACAGCACTCACAGATATAAATTATCCTCACCATCAAAACGTCCTTTCAAGCCCGCCCGACGCATGGACGGTAAATGTTTAGCGACCCCGCCATTGTGTCGATGGTGGCGGTTTTACTGAACAATTACCATGGAAGAACACAAACCCGGCCCTTTCAGCACCGGGCAGACAGGTGATATACCAGGCGGTTCCAGGCCACGTGTACCAGGCAGGCTCCGGCCACCGCCATCCATGGATTACCGGTAAAACGGTACAACCACCAGGTAAGCAAACCATAGAGGCCGTGGGAGGCCACCCCCACCAGCCCGGCCGCCGGGCCC
>NZ_WHYR01000081.1 GCF_009428905.1 Desulfofundulus thermobenzoicus
ACGCTGACCACGGTCACTTCCCCTTTGGTTTTCTCCTTGATGCGCAGGGCTTCTTCCACGGCAAATTCGTCGTAGGGGTTCATGATCAGGCTGACCCCTTCTCTATTGATTTTGCCCTGATTATCAATGGTGATCTTGGCCTCGGTGTCAAAGGTTTGTTTGGTAAAGACCACTACTTTCATATTGCCCCTCCTCGTAATTGCCACTTGGACAACAGCAATACAAATAGATTCCGATTAGTTTGTTGCAAACCATTAATATTTTACATTTGTTATTTTAGCCACAGGACGATCGCCATTCCGAACAATTGTGATCGGATATATAAATTTAGCATCATCTCTCCCGGGAAAATCCTGACGGAAATGGCTGCCACGGCTCTCCTGACGCAGCAGGGCGGCCATTGCCATTAGTTCTCCCGCTCTTAAAAGGCTCATCAGTTCCCAGAGGCCCTTTCGTGGACCGGCGGATGGCGCTTTTTGTATTTCCCCACGCAAATTGTGGATCACACCGATAAACTCCTTGAGCCCTGCTTCGTTCCGCCTGACAAGAAGTTTTTGCTGGGCCTCGCTCTGCAACTTTATCTTTAATGCCTTTATATCCACACGGCGACCAATCCCGTTAAAAATTTCGTCCCTGCTCTTTTTAAACAAGCTTTCAGAGATAGATATATAATTTTTGTTCATCGCCTCCTGGGCAGCAAAACGGCCGGCCCGGGCGCCAAACACCTGACACGTTACCATCATATTGCCACCCAGACGGTCGGCGCCATGCGGCCCTCCCGCCACCTCTCCTGCAGCATAAAGTCCGGCTACTGTCGTCTGGCAGCGTTCGTTGATTTTCAGACCGCCGTTAACGGCATGACCAAAACAGGCGATTTGGACGGGTTTTTCAAGAACATCCACACCTTTTCCCTGCAGGTAATCCCTGGTGATCGGCCACATCTTCCGAAAATCATCTCCCGGGGGCAATGTATCCAGATAACTATCCGTAAGTCCGGTCAGATCCAGAAAAACGCCGCCTTCCCCGGTACCGCGCCCCTCCACAATCTCGGCCTGAACGGCAACCTCCAGGTAACGGGATAAATCGGAAGAACTGAAGGGAAAATGGCGGGCGTGGGCATCCATTACTTCTGTTACGGCAACCCCCCCCGGCAGGTATTTCCCCAAAAAATGTTCACCAAGGGCATTGGTAAGAGGAGGATGAGCCGACCAGATCCAGGCGTTTAAAATATTCACCACCGGGTGGACGATTCCAAAGCCGGCCTGCATAAATTCCATATTCACCAGTTCTGCCCCGGCCTCATAGCCAAGGGTATAGCCATCGCCACAGATATCCGGCGGGTTTAAGTTCCGGGCAAAGAGTTGCCCGGCCCCTCCGGTGGCCAGGATCACCGCACCGGCAGGGATGGCCCGGTAATCCCCTGCAGGATCAATAATTCCGGCGCCTATGCACTCCCCATCATGAACGAAAAGGTTCGTCACCAGGCAATTTTCATATACCTGGATGTTGCTGTATTTCCTGATCCTGGCCACCAGGGCTTTTATAATCGGTTCCCCGTGTCCCTTAATTACATGCGTACGGGGACGGGTGGAAAAACAGCTGAGAAATTCCAGATATCCATCCCTATCCTTTTCAAAGGGGACACCCCATTCCTGCAGAGTTTTCAATACCTGGGGTGCTTCTTCGGCGACAATTCTGGCGAGCACAGGATCTGCCATGCCCTGCCCGGCGTTTATGATATCCTTATAATGTTCTTCGGGCGAATCGAGGGGATCTACCTGACCGTCGGCCACGTTGAATCCCGCCATTTCTGCCACCTTATAGGCTGTGGCCCCACTCTCCCCGAGGACGCCCTTCAGGACCATAACCACCTGCACGCCGGCCTCGGCCGCCTCCAGCGCGGCGCGGCAAGCCGCGCCGCCGCCGCCAACAACTAATACAGTGTGCCTGGAAGTAAGTCGCATAAACCATGCATCCTCTCTATATTTCCAAACCCATTGGTTCCGGTCTGAATAAACGAGGGTCCATGAGCTTTAAATCAGGGGCAACCCGTACCGGAATGGTTAATTTATCAAGAACGTCCTTTTTAACGTCGACCCCGGGGGCAATTTCAACAATTTCTAATCCGTCATCTATCAATTTGAAAACAGCCCTTTCTGTTACATAAATCACGTCTTTTTTCTTTTGACGCATCATCTTTCCGCTATATGTTATATATTCTATTTTGTTGGTAAACTTATTAAATCTTCCTTCTTGAAGAATTTTAAGCTTGCCGTCCTCAATATCAACCTTTAAACCACCTGCGGTAAAGTATCCACAAAATACTACTTTAGGCACATTATTAACAATATTGATAAAGCCACCACAACCCGGTATCAGCAGTCCCAGTTTGCTGACGTTGACACTCCCGTCGGCGTCAGCCTCGCCAAAGGCCAGACAGGCCAGATCGAAACCACCTCCATCAATGAAATCCATTTGCGCACAGGAATCTATAATGCACTGGGGGTTGGCCGACGCACCGAACTGCAGGCCGTTCACCGGCAAACCACCCCACGACCCCTGTTCGATAATAAAGCTTACCCTGTCCACAAAACCTTCCTCCACAGCAATCCTGGGTATATTCCCCGGAATGCCGAAACCCAGGTTTATAATCATGCCTTTCTTAAATTCCATTGCTGCCCGCCGGGCAATTACCTTGTCCGCAGAAAAGGGCATGAGTTCAAAACGATCTAGCGGTTGCCGTACTTCACCGGAAAGCCAGGGATCATACATGGTTTGGGTACCCTGCATCTGGTTGGGATCAATCACTACGGCGTCCACAAGCATACCTGGAACCTTGACGGCATGAGGGTTCATACTTCCATTCTGTGTTACTCTTTTTACCTGAGCGATTACTTTTCCACCGTTATTCTTTGCTGCCATGACCTGGGCCAGAATCCCCAGGGTACCGGGTTCATGTTCGAAAGTAAGGTTTCCGTTTTCATCAGCTGTGGTAGCCCTGATAATGGCGACATCAATAGGTACCGGTTTATACCATAACCATTCCCTTCCGCCCAGCTCTACCACCTCAACCAGATCCTCCGTGGTAATACTATTCAATTTCCCCCCTTGAAGTCGCGGATCCACAAATGTACCTAACCCAACCTCGGTAAAGGTGCCGGGTTTTTTCGCCGCCGTATCCCTCAACATATGCATCATGGTTCCCAGGGGCAGGTTGTAAGCCTCAACCTCATTGTTCAATACCATCTGTGCAATTTTATTGCCACTACCGTCCGAACGTCCTAAAACATATGACCCACCGATTAACCTTTTAATTAATCCCTTATGGGCCAGGTGATCCAGTCCGGGCAGACTGATCCGGTCACCGATGGCGATGGGGAAAAACACGGTAAGGTTTCGAGGCGCTCCCGTTGCCAAAAATCGCTTCTCAATAGCAGCCAGCATAGCCTCAGGTACCATCATCCCCGCGGATGCACAGGCAGTAATGGTATCACCGTCTTTAATTAACCTGGCAGCCTCTTCAAAACTGATTACTTTACCCACTGTCATTCCCTCCAGTTGCTTTATTATATTTTATCAGTCATAAATCACCCGCCAACTGCTGTTGGAACCAATAGTCTGGGCAGAAAAAGGATAATATCAGGCAGGAAGATCAATATGGCGATAACTCCCAACATCACCAGATAGAAAGGAACAAGAGTTCTAAGCACATTGATTACAGGAACCTTTCCAATACCGGCGCTGAGCAAAAGAGTCAAACCGTACGGAGGTGTTAAAAAACCAAAACAAAGCACAACTGTAACAAGCACGCCAACATGAATGGGGTTAAGCCCCGCTTCAGCTGTTAGTTGCTGTACAATGGGAAGAAAAATGACAATAGCCGGAATTGCGTCCATAAAAGTTCCAAGGATCAAATAAAGAATTGTAATAAAGATTAACGTTGCATATTTACTACCAACAACAGGTCCAGCTATGTCCAGAATTAAATCAGGGACCTGCAGATAGGCCATAATATAAGCAAAAGCACCAGATCCTGCAACAGCCAGCAATGGATTGGCCAATGATACTAATGTCTTTTTGAAAGCATCCGATGAAATGCGCATATTCAAGGTGCGATAAATAAAGATTGATATTAACAGTGAATAAACTGCTGCTACCATAGCGCTTTCTGTAGCTGTAAAAATCCCGCCAACTATCCCCAAAACAATGATAAATGGGACAATTAAAGCCCAGATGCTACCTGCAAAACTAGAAAAGATTTGAGCCAAATTAGATCTGGGACTGGTGGGGAAATTATGGGCAGTTGCCCAAAAATAGATAGTAATCATCAAGGTTATCCCGACAATTATGCCCGGAATTGCACCGCCCAAAAATAAGCCCGCTATGGAAACGCCGCCATAAGCGCCGTATACAACCATAATGATACTGGGCGGAATAATAGGTCCCATGGTAGCAGCTGAAGCATTTATCGCAACAGCCATTTCGCCGGGATAGCCCTCTTTTTTCATGGCCGGAATCATAATGCTTCCCAGTGCAGCTGCATCAGCAGTACCGGAACCAGAAATACCGGCCATTATCATATTCGAAAAAACGGTCACATGTCCCAGACCACCACGTATATGCCCCACCACACTGCGAGCAAAGGCAACCAAACGCTCGGTGATGGAACCCTGATCCATAATTTCCCCCACCAGGAGAAACAACGGCACGGCCAGTAACGTATAACTGTCAACAACTGTAAACATATTCTGCACAATCACCAGAGGGGGTATGCCATCCAGCAGACCGGTAATCAACGCTGAAAGAGCCAACGACATGGCTATAGGAACACCTAAAAGGCATAAGCCAAAAAAGCTGATAAAAAGAACAGCAATTAAAGACACTCAGATCATCCTTTCTTAGCACTGGCCCATGCTCTGATCGATTCTACCAGGTAATAGAGCATGAAAATACCGGCCAGCGGGATAGAAATTGCCGAATAGAAAATAGGTATTCCGGAGGGCATGGCAACCCGTTCCAGACCCATTAAAGCAAACTGGTATCCATAAAAAATTAAGATGATGATGAAAACAGCCTGGCAAATGAAAACAAAAGGTTTTAAAAAATTAATATGTGAAAGGATTTCGATTCGATAATGGGTTCCCCGGCGCAAGCCGATTGCCGCACCAAAAAATATTGTCCACATAAAAGCAAACCTCGCCACATCCTGCAACCAGACTATAGGACGACCCGATTCCCGCATAACCACATCCAAGAAAATAACAGCTAAAAAGAAAGCGAGCAAAAGACTTCCTACCACCAATTGCACTTTTTCCAGGGTGTTGCCCAAAGCAGTTAACTTGTTTACAGCTTGCTCTTCCCGATGATTCAATACATTACTTTCCATTTTATTCTCCATTCATAACTTCCTCCTACAAAAAACAGGGTCATTGAAGGGTGGCATCACCACCCTTCAAGTAACAAATTAATAACCGTATCAATTTTGCTATCTTATTTTCCTAATTCGCGGATTCGTGCAAGAACATCTTCTGCTCCAAGTTCCTTGGCTATTTTATCATGCAATGGCGCCACTTTTTCACGAAAAGGAGCCAAATCTACTTTTATATCTTTTACACCGTGTTTGCTGGTCAGCTCTTCTATGGCCTTTTTGTCATTCTCAAGTTGTTTATCCTGGCCGTACTTTGCCATTTCAGCACCAGTTTGCATAATTATTTGTCTTATATCTTCAGGCAATTTATCCCATGTTTTATTAGAAATCCAAACTTCCGACATCATCCATTCATGCTGTGTTTCAATAAAGTATGGGGCAACTTCATAGTGTTTTGCTGTCAGGTAAGATGAAGGAGTATTTTCAGCAGCCTCCACAAGATTGGTCTGCAGTGCGGTATAGACCTCATTAAAGGGTACAGTGGTAGGTTTGGTCCCAAGCGCTTCCCAAACAGCTGTTTCTATTGGCGAGGACATCACCCGCACTTTCATTCCCTGAACATCTTGAATACTTTTTACTTCATGAGTTGAATAGAGACTGCGTACACCATTTGGCAGAAAAGTTACCAGTTTGAATCCCAAATTTTTATCCGATACCATTTTATCATACTTATCAATAATCATAGGGTCTGTCGCTACTTTATATAAATGTTCAGCGCTATTAAATAAGTATGAAGCACTCAGCAGCCCCATTTGTGGTACATGGCTGGATGCGTTAGATGTTGATGTTATACAGAAATCAAGATAAATTCACTTTCTTAATTCGCAAATATTTTATATAATTGCTTAACTCCTTCTGCCCGTTGATTAACTTCGGCTATCCGTTTTTTTTCGCTTGATCATCAATGTTTTTATCCCTTCCTGTACAATCGTATCATCCTGCTTTATGATCTGAACTAAAATCTTTACGATACCGCGGTCGGATTTGCTGCGGCTGGGCCTTTTATCCAGCACTTTTACTTTTGCATGAATTGTATCGTTTAAAAATATAGGAGCTCTGAATTGCCATGATTCAATACCCAGAAAGGCAATCCCGGTCCCTTCAAGCAACCCCAATCTGAACAGTAGACCATGGGATACCGCCAGTCCCAGAAGACCATGAACGATTCGTTCCCCAAACTGACTATCTTTCATGTACTCTTTACTGGTGTGCAATTCATTATAATCACCACTCATAGCAGCAAACATAACAACATCGGTTTCCGTCATTGTCCTGCTGGGCGTTATCCATTCCTCTCCTACCGTCCACTCGTCAAAGTATTTTCCGGTCATGTCACCCTCCAAGCTTTAATTGCAATATACATCTCTTTTCTAGCGGCGACTGTTCAATGTCTCTAATGATGTAAATCGCCTTTGAACGCAAGTCCTAATAATGTAAATACTTGGGTGGTCTTTTTTCTAAAAAGGCATTAATACCTTCCCTCATGTCCCGTGTTATGAATACCTTTTCATATTCTTCTACTTCCAGCGCTTGCCCCCTGGTCGGATTAAGAGCGCCCTCATTCACACATCGTTTGATTGCCTTCAGCGATTGCCACGGCAGGTTAAGGAGCTGTTCGACCCATAGGGAAACCTCCTGATCCAGGCATTCTTCCGGGACAACCTTGTTCACCAGTCCCAGTCTTTCCGCTTCTTTGGCTGTGATCTGGTTCCCCAACAACAATAATTCCTTTGCCTTGCTGACTCCAATCAGGCGCAACAATCTTTGGGTTCCACCGGAACAGGGGAATCCACCCACCTTGACTTCTGGAAAACCAAAAACGGCACCCTCGGAAGCAATGCGCAAATCACAGGGCATCATCAATTCGCACCCGCCGCCAAGTACATAACCGCGCAAGACGGCTATGGTTACCTGAGGCAATGATTCCAGAAGGTCATGAAGCTTTTGTTCAAAAACAACCTTGGCCCTGCCACCAGCCACACCCCGGTCCAGGGGAAATTCACGTAAATTTGACCCCACGGAAAAGGCCTTAGAACCTTTCCCTTTGAGTATAAGCACCCTTACTTCGCCATTATCCCTGACCTTTTCGAATAAACCCATCAGCTCTACCCGAATGGCTTCATCCAAAATATTTAAGGGAGGATTGTCAATAACTATTGTAGCTACAGATTGATTTTGTTCATATTTTACCCCCAAACCAAACAACTCCTTAATCAGATTTCAGTTCACCAAAATCATTCCAGAAGTATTTACTTCATCTCATTACCAAGAAGCAAAATGATTAAATCACCAAAAACAAAAGTTCATAACCCAATCTTTTGCTGTTCAAGTCTAACCGGTGCAGGTACGGCGCCATCCCACTGACTCTGACCTCCAATAATTTATCGCAATTAAGGACAACGCCGCGCCTATGTAGTAAACACCGGTTTTAGTGAAGGTTTACCAATCTTTTTAATAGTTCACCCTCACAGGTATTTTAGTAGCAGGTAAAAACTAAGGTTGCAACTACTACCGCTGCACTCTTCCCGAACCGTCGCCACCGGCCAGAGCTTCCACCTCATCCACAGCAACCATATTAAAATCACCGGGTATAGTGTGCTTTAGGCAGGAGGCGGCCACGGCAAACTCAATGGCTTCCTGGGGCTGTTTGCCGCTTAACAGGGCGTAAATCAAACCGCCGCCGAAGGAATCGCCGCCTCCCACCCGGTCCACAATGTGGATGTCGTATTTGCGAGATTTATAATATTCCTTTCCGTCGTAAAGAAGGGCGGACCATCCATTATCCGAGGCAGAACGGCTTTCCCTTAGAGTAATGGCCACATATTTAAACCCGAAACGTTCCACCAGCTGCCGGGCCACATCTTTATAGCCGGCATCGCTTAAAGCACCCTTAGTAATATCCGTATCGGCGGCTTTAATACCAAACACCTTTTCGGCGTCTTCTTCATTGGCAATGCACAAATCCACATACTGCACCAACCGGGACATTACCTGATTGGCTTTTTCCGTTGTCCACAGCTTTTTCCGGTAATTCAGATCACAACTTACCGTTAAACCCATCCCTTTGGCGGTTTTTGCTGCCTGCAATGTTATTTCGGCCACCGCATCGCTTAAAGCAGGAGTAATACCCGTGAAGTGAAACCACCGGGCTCCGGCAAGGATTTCCGGCCAGTTGAAATCTTCCGGTTTGGCTTCCGCAATAGCCGAATGGGCCCGGTCATAGACCACTTTAGACGGTCTTTGCGAAGCGCCGCTTTCCAGAAAATATATGCCCAGCCGGTCGCCGCCGCGGGCAATGAAACCGGTGTTTACACCAAAACGGCGCAGGTGGTTAACAGCACTTTGGCCGATGGGATTGGCGGGTACTTTGGTGACAAAGTAGGAATCAAGTCCGAAGTTGGCCAGGGATACGGCGACGTTTGCTTCTCCGCCGCCGTATGTTGTCGATTCTCAAAATAAACCGGAAAAAATTGTCACATTAAATTAGGTCGGCCAGCCACGAAAACCAAAGAAATTATCACTTTAAAAAGGTAAACCCAAATACAATTCTCAAATAACGTTGGCAAACAAAAAGCCGGGCTGCCTCATTTTTCAGGCACCCCGACCAATTGTTCCAGTTAAAGCAGCC
>NZ_WHYR01000082.1 GCF_009428905.1 Desulfofundulus thermobenzoicus
AGAGAAGCAAAAAGCCCTGCTGCGGGCGGAAATATTCGCCGGGCTGCTGTATGAAGAGCAGGTCATCGAAATGATTTTCCGGGAGGTGGAAAATATGCTCGATCTGGAACAGTCTGCCGGTTACCGCCGGATTTTTAACAAAGGCCTGGAAAAGGGCATAGAAAAGGGCATAGAAAAAGGTATGGAAAAAGGGAGGCGGGAAACGCTCAGGGAGAATGTTTTAAAGCTTCTCTACCGGAAGTTCAAAAAACTTCCCGCTCCGTATGCAGAAAAAATAAAGACACTGGATGAATATGCCCTGGGCATGATTCTGGACAACATCTTTGAAATCAACAGTCTTTCCGAACTGGAGGAATATCTGTAAAGGGCACCTTTCGTAAATCGTGAAACCCGTATCGTTTTGCCTGCTGACATTGGCCCGGTGTTGGAAGGACTTTTATTAAATGGGCAACCGGTCAGACGGCTAAATTTTCACACCGTGCCGCCTGATGAGCAAATCCCTTACCAGTATGCCCGCCGGTTCTCCCTGCAGCCAGGCCAGGACCGCCCAGGAATCAAGGGTGATTCCGGTCGTCAAAGGCTTATCGCTCATGGCGGACACCCTTTTCCTTCTCATTACGGTGTTCTTTGGACAACTCACTCAGCAGATCAACATCCTTGAACTTACCGTAGAACTCATCCGCCACGCATTTTTTTACCGGTTCCAGAATTATCCGCACCGGTTTACCAATAAACGGTAATGCTTTCTCGCTGTTAAGGCTGAGGCTTTGAACGGCCGCCCCGTATAGTATTAATTTACTCAAGACCGAGCGCCTCCAGACGCCTGTGATCTTTCTCTCTCAAACCTTCGCGTGAATGCTTCCCCCGTTTCCTGCATCTCTTCATACGGGTAAAGCAGGAGCAACACCTGCCTGTAGCCTTCCGGTCTCCAATTACCGCGCATTAAGATAAATATCCGGATTGGTGACGGAGGAAAATCATAGAAATAATCGAAATGTATCTTTCGGCAACGATTTTGGGGAAGGAGATGAACTTTATTGAACTCTCGCAAGGCAATTGCCACCATGTTGACCGCCGTGCTGCTGCTGGCGGCTGCGGCCGGGCCGGCGCTTGCAGGCCCCCTTTCCTTTCTGCCCGGTGCGAAGGGGGGGAAGGAGGCGGTACCGGCGCCTTATGTGCCGGGCGAGGTAATCGTCAAGTTCAAACCGGGTGTCGAGGCGGCAGAAGCAAAAAACCTGCTGTTTACCACCCACAGGGATCTGGACCTGGTGGAAAAGAAAGCCCTGCCGGATGGTGCTTCCGTTTTCAAAACGGGCGGGGACGTACCAGAGACCATAGAAGCCCTGAATAAAGACCCCCGGGTGGAATATGTGCAGCCGAACTACATCTACCATTCCAGTGAAGTTAAGGTAAACGATCCTCTCTACAACTTGCAATGGGGCCTGGTGAATTCACAGTATGGATCAAGGGCTCCCCAGGTATGGAATGATGCAACAGGAGAGGGCATCATCGTGGCCGTCATCGACACCGGGGTTGACTATAACCATCCTGATTTGGCGAACAACATCTGGCGCAATACCGGGGAAGTTGCCGGTAACGGTGAGGACGATGACGGCAACGGTTTCGTTGACGATACGGTGGGATATGATTTCATCGGCAGTGACTTTCTCAATTCCCAGCCGGATAACGATCCCATGGACGAGTTGGGTCACGGCACCCATGTGGCCGGGATCATCGCTGCCGTGGCCGGCAATGGCGAGGGAGTTGCCGGAGTGTCTCCGGGGGTGAAAATTATGCCCCTCAAGGCGGCCGACCGCAACGGCGTTTTCACCACCGGGGCCATCGTGGCGGCTATCGAGTATGCCGCAAAAAATGGGGCCAGGGTAGTGAATATGAGCTTTGAGACTCCTGAATTTGACCGGCTCATGTACAATGCTATCAAAGATCACCCGGGCATACTTTTTGTTGCTGCTACCGGAAACGAAGGACAGGATAACGATACCAGCCCGTATTATCCCGCTGGCTTCTCTATGGATAACGTGATAGACGGCGTTACATATCCGGCCCTGCCCAACATCATCAGCGTGGCGGCGCTAGCAGATCCGGCCGGTCCTAATAGGGGGGGCCTTGCTAACTTCTCGAACTACGGCTTGAAGTCCGTTGCTTTAGCTGCCCCGGGGGAAGGCATTTTAAGCACCGTGCCCACCTTTGACGGTGCCGGTGTGGCCCTGGCGGTTTATGACGAAGTCTATGGAGATAGGGTGATGTTGTGGGGCTTCGGCGCGGAGGCCCTGGAGGACCCCTCGGCTGGTACAAGCACCAGCGGTGCAGTATACGGCAGCGTGGTGCGGGCGGTATACAACTTCCTGGGCATAGCCCCTGAGGAAACAAAAATCAAACCCCTGCTGGTGGTGGATGATGATCAGTCGGGTGAAAAAATAGATACGCCATACGGGCCAATAACTCTACCAGATGCAAGCAACTTGTATCTTAACGCCCTCTCCACGGCAGGCTACGTTTACACAACCTGTCAGGTTGCTCTCGGAAAAGACTGTCCGCCGGTGGATGTGGCGGCCCATGCAGGCGTGCTCTGGTTCACCGGGATGGCGCCGGGGAGTGCCTGGCACTGGGATGGGATCTCTGGATTGGTTGTTGACAGCCCGAACCTGACGGTGAACGACCAGGTCTACCTGGCTAACTACCTGGAAAACGGGGGCAGGATTTTCTTAAGCGGGTGGGCTGCGGCTGACGGTGCCGGGGATTTTGTAAATGATTATCTTCATGCTCAAATGACCGGTCAATCATACAATTTGCTGGCGGCCGACGGTCTGGCGGAACCGTACGAGGGAGTTTCTTATGCCTTTGTTTTTCCCGCATATTTCTCCCTTTTCTTGCCGGATTCACCTGCAGCGAAAATTGCCTTACGCTCACAACCTTACGCGTCTTGGGACGGAACCTCCATGGCCGCGCCTTTCGTTTCCGGCGGGGCGGCCCTGGCCCTTTCGCGGGCCCTTGCTTTGGGTGTAGTACTTCCTCCCGGCCAGTTAATCAGTATATTGAAACAAAGTGTTACATCCCTGGACAGCCTTAGAGATAAAGTATCTTCCGGCGGCACGCTGGACCTGAAACAGACTGTCGACCGCGTTAACAGCTTGCCTTCGTCCAGTGGTGGCACTACTGGCGGAGGCGGAGGCGGCGGTGCTCCGGTCCCGCAGTCGAAAGTCGAAACTGCTCCGGGTACCGCTGAACTAAAGGCCACGGGTGAAGCGCAAAAGGCTGAAGTTTTAAATGGCCTGGTGACCGTCGACATTCCTGCCGGTGCTCTGCCCAGGGATGCCGGCCTGTCCGTTACGGTGGCCGCGGAAACTCCGGCCAACCTTCCCCCTGGGGCGGTGGCTGCGAGCCCGATGTTAAAACTTGGAACTACCGCACCCCTGGCCAGACCGGTTAAAATCGGCATCAAATACGATTCGTCCAGGCTGGGAAGCCTGGACCCGCGGATGCTTCAGGTTTTCCGGCAGAACGACGACGGAACCTGGGTGGCGGTAGGCGGCAGGCTTGACCGGGAAAAGGGAGCCGTGGTGGTGGAACTCAGCCACTTCTCCAGCTACGCCGTCTTCGCCCTCAAAAAAAACTTTAGTGACGCTGGTGCTCACTGGGCGCAGAGGGACATCGAGCTTATGGCCGCCCGGGGAATTACCGGCGGTTATGAGGACGGCACCTTCCGGCCCGAGAAACCGGTAAGCCGGGCCGAGTTGGCCGCGCTGCTGGTGAAACTCCTGGGTCTCTCCGAAGTGCGGCCGGAATCTCCCACCTTTGCCGACGTTGAACCGTCCGCCTGGTATTACGGGGCGGTGGAAACGGCGGCCCGGGGCGGGCTGCTTGCGGGTGACGGGCGCAACTTCCGGCCGGACGCCACTTTAACCCGGCAGGAAATGGCCGCCGTGATGGTGCGACTGGCCGGGTTGTCCGGCAGCGCTCCTGCGGCCAGCTTTGCCGATGAGAAAGAAATAGCCCCCTGGGCGCGGCAGGCGGTGGCCGCCGCTTATGCCCGCGGCCTGATGCGGGGCGTGAATGACCGGCTGTTTGCACCCGGGTCCATGGTGACCAGGGCGCAGTGTGCAACGCTTCTGGCCCGCCTGGGCGACCGGCTGGGACTCTTCGAGGAAGCCATCACCCTGGAGGGCAGGCTCGTGATGAGCACCGTCGAGCGGCCGCACTACGAGCTGCTCGTGGGAGACAAGAACTACGTTTTACTCGAAGATCCTTCGGACCTGGTCCTCTCCCTGTGGCTTAAGGCCCACCTGAGCCAGAATATACGGGTGAGGGGTTACCTCCTCCCGGGACCCAGCATCTACATGCGCGGACCGGTGCTGCGGGTGATCGGCGCCGGATCAACCAGTCTGTAAGGAAAAGGGGCGGTTTCTCCGCCCCCCCAAAATTTCTTTTTGATGTGTTCCGGTGGTTGTTGCATGCGTTCTTTTTATGATAAGATTAAATTATAACAGGTGCGGGCATCTTTAATTTAATGGAGGCACCCTCTTGAAAGGATGTGTTGCCTTTGAGCACGGTGGCCAGAAAGCTCAGCGCGCTGGAATAATGACATTCCCTATCGCATGCTCCGTTACGCCGCCGATATAAAGCAAAAATACAACCTGCCGGTATACCAGATCCTCATTTATTTCGGGGACCGGGAAATGAACATGGCGGAGGGATTATCCTTTCACTTTAACGCTCAGAATTACCTGGATTACCGTTTCCGGACGGTAGACCTGGGCGGCATCACGGCTGAAGAGATCAAAAAAACCGGCAACTATACTTTATATGCCCTGCTGCCCTTAACCGACAGGGAGAAAAGGAAGCAAAAAGGGGAAAGCTTTTTGAGAGAATGCGCAGAAGAAATAGCCCGGACACCCTTGAGTTTTGAAGAGAAGCAAAAAACCCTGCAACTACCATCCACCTGGAACTCTCCGGCAAATTTGTGCAGGGCCTTCGGGTACGGAACGGCGAATTCTTCAGGCCGGAATTCGATTATACATCAAACAGAGTGTTGCTGCGACGAACTTTAAAAACGATCAACAGCACGTCAACGTGTGGACGTACGCCTGGCCAGGGAATTTGACGACCTGAGCGTGAAGCTGATGCGCATCCCGGTAGATAGAGAAGTGTCTATTTAGCATGTTGTTCAAGCCAAAGCAGAACATCATTGATGGTCAGGCGGCCCGCTGCCAAGGCTTCCATAAATGCCACCACGTCGGGATTTGAGGCGACCAACCGCAACCCATTCTTCCTGAGGACAACAGCCGCAGCTACAAAGGCCGTGCGCTTATTACCATCGAAAAAAGCCTGGAGGAAACAGCCGCTGCTATCGTCTAGATGGGCTACAAAGGCCGTGCGCTTATTACCATCGAAAAAAGGGTGGTTCCTGACCAACCCGTATAAAAGAGCGGCCACCTTGGTGAGAAGCTCCGGGTAGAGCTCTTCGCTGCCAAAGGTGGCCAGCGGGTTCATAACTGCGCTGTGGAGCAGCCCTCTGTGCCATAATGGAGTGAGACACCTACCCCCCTCGAAATTAGTGTAGTATCATGGAGGGCGGAGAGAGGTGATGGGTAATGGCAGGAAGTTTTGTGGTACGGCAGGGGCAAGGCCGGGAGTCCGAGAACAGAGGACCTGAGTCAGGTCGGGATAGAAGGGCCGTCCAGCCCGGTTCGGCGTCTTCAATGGTGGGACAAACCTCCCGGCCGGATCCTGAGGTAGTGGAGAAGGCGAAGCGCCGGCGGTTTTCGGCCGAGTACAAGCTGAGCATTGTCCGTCAGGCGGAGGCTTGTAGGCCTGGAGAGTTGGGTGCCCTGCTTCGCAAGGAAGGCCTGTATTTTTCCAATCTTTCCTGTTGGCGTCGTCAGATTGCAGAGGGTCAGTTGGCGGCTCTTAGCTCCCGGAAAAGGGGTCGGAAAGGACGGCCGGAGGATCCTGTTTTCAAACGGATTACTGAGTTGGAGCGGGAAAATGAGCGCCTCAGGAAGCGACTGCAGCAGGCTGAAGACATCATTGAGTTGCAAAAAAAAATTTCCGATGTACTGGGGATTACGATGAGGAATCTCGACGGAGAAGAGAAGAACTGATCATGGCTGTGGAAGAGGCCGCCGCTGGGAGTACCGGTATAAGGATATCCGCTGCTTGCAGGGCTTTGGGTGTGGCAAGGTCGTCCCTATACCGCCGCCGGCGGCCGGCTCCCGCAGTTGCCGGCCGGGTATATAAATGCTATCGTTCGCTAACGGATGAAGAGCGCCAGAATGTCTTATCCGTGCTCAATTCCGAGCGTTTCATGGACCAGGCTCCGGCGGAGATCTACGCCACTCTTTTGGATGAAGGGATATACCTCTGCTCGGTCCGAACCATGTATCGCATCCTGGCCGAGCAGGACGAGGTTCGGGAGCGCCGGAACCAACTTCGTCATCCTCAGTACTCGAAGCCGGAACTTTTGGCCACAGCACCGAACCAGGTTTGGTCGTGGGACATCACGAAACTGAAGGGGCCGGCCAAATGGACGTACTTTTACCTGTACGTTATTATAGACATCTTCAGCCGGTATGTAGTGGGTTGGTTGGTTGCCCACCGGGAAAGCGCATCTCTGGCAGAGCGCCTTATCCGGGAGACCGTTGAAAAGCAGGGAATAGCGCGGGGACAGCTTGTCATTCACGCGGATCGCGGCTCATCCATGACATCAAAGCCGGTGGCCTGTCTTCTGGCCGATTTGGGAGTCACGAAGACCCATAGCCGCCCCCACGTAAGTAATGACAACCCATACTCCGAATCGCAGTTTAAGACCCTTAAGTACAGACCCGAGTTCCCGTCCCGTTTTAGTTCAATAGAAGAAGCCCGTTCCTTCTGTGTTCCGTTTTTTAGCTGGTACAACAAGGAACATCACCATTCGGGAATCGGATTTCTGACGCCGGAGACCCTCCATTATGGCAGCGCTGCGGAGGTAACGGCGGCCAGGCAGGCGACCCTTCTGGCAGCTTATTCGGCTCATCCGGAGCGCTTTAACAAGCCGCCGCAGCCACCAACTGTCCCAACAGCGGCCTGGATTAACCAACCCACATCGCCTCACCGGGATGCGTAACGAAGAAGTTGCTAGACTCAGTTCATGCTCTTTTTCGGAGCCTGAGGTAAATGGTTCGGCAGCGAGGCCGCGGGAGGGATAAGAGGAAGCCGTTTATGCTCACGCAAGGCCGAGCGACTGTTGACGGCTGCAAAGGTCAAAATGGTAGAATGGCGATTGCGAGGGCCACTAATGGTTCCTCATGCTCCCCTCCCTCGCCCTCGGCACAACCCTCATACCATTTTGACCTTTGCAGTCAACAGGGCCGAACACCGATACGCAGTGTAGCCGTAAGAAATGAGATTAACGGGAGGTGCTCAGGACGATGAAAGCACGATGAACTGCAGAAAAACCGGCACCAAAAAGATATGGTAAACCAGCAGTATGCGCGATATGGTATTTGAACCATTAAAAGGCAGCTCCATTAATTACCATGGCCCCAATGGCTCTACACTAATTTCTCGAAAAAAGTGTCTCAGATCTATTGACACGTTCCGCAGGTTGCGGTCGTGGATACCACCAAGGCCACCAGTAGTCCTGATAACCTCTTCGTGTATCATTTCCACAGCCTGCGGGGTTATCCACTTCATGTGGAAGCAAGCTCCTCCAGAGCCGGCCTGTACTGCTCAATGATCTCCCTGGCCAGTTCCAGATCCTGCCTGACCGCAAGCTTTTCGATGAGCATATTCAACACCTGCTTCAGCTCACCGGGCGGGAGCTTGAGCAACTCATCTATGAGGACTTGACGGGTCATGAAAACCACCTCCTGCTCTGATTGTACATCAAACAGGCCGTTGTTGCGACGAACTTTAAAACATTGCCCTCGTCTTAGGCCATTTGGGCAATCGCTAGCCAGATCGATGTCCGAATGCCCGTCAAACCGGCCGCCCCCGGGCCAGGGAACCGAAAAGCCACACCCGGCAGCAATGATGCCAGCGGACTACTCCGGCGGGCCGCTTGGCTGCGGTGGCGAAAACGATGGCAGAAGTTCAAGAAAAGCGCCGGCTCACTGGCCGGTTCGCTGGTTATTAGCGGGGAACGAATCCCCTTTAAAGGCGGGTCCAGTGGCATTCCTATATACCTGCAGTCTCAAAGAGACAGTCGATAAACCCCGACTAAAAGCATAATTCCTTTTCCTAATCAGTTCGTATTGGTAGACAATACCATCTAATTGGGATTTAATGGTGGATTTGCTATTTTAAAAAACGAATTTAACTACTGTCCATTCCAGGAAGCCTCCGTTTGAAGGTTTGTTCCTTGAAAAAGGGTAGACTATCCCCTATTTATACTGCATGACGAATTTTAGCAGTCTTCATGCTGGCCAGCCTGATCCTGGCCCACCTCTTGATATTCACGGCAAGGGCGGTAAACACAGCCTGGAACTCGACTTTAAGCGTACCCCAGTAGCGGGCACGCCGCAATCCATGATGGTAAACCAGTTCTGCTCCCGTACCTTCAATGGGACAACGCTTTTTGATCTCCTGTTTGTATTCCTCGGTCTTGCTGTATGCCAGGGCTTCCATCTGGACCTGGTAATATTTGTTTACCGAAATGGTGCGCCCGTTCTTATTTTTGGTGCAGGTTTCTCTTAATTCGCAAGCCTGGCAGGCTTCCTTAGGAAAACGGTAAATCCAGGCCTGGCTGTTTTCATGGTAGGTTCTCTTGTCCGTAGTTATCC
>NZ_WHYR01000083.1 GCF_009428905.1 Desulfofundulus thermobenzoicus
GGAACTGGGGGGGGAGGCTTTCACCGGTCACCGGCGGGTGGGGGCGGCGGTGGCCGCAGGCGCGGTGGATTACCTGGTTACGGTGGGTGAATTGGGCCGCATTATTGCCGCGGGGGCGGTGGAGGCCGGATTCCCCCCCGAAAGGGTTTTTGCCGCCGCTTCCAACACAGAAGCGGTGGATCATTTGCGGCCCAGGCTCCTGCCCGGCGATGTGGTGCTGGTCAAAGGTTCCCGGGGCATGGGTATGGAACAAATTGTACGGGAGCTGCTGGAAAAAGTAACCTTATCCACCGGTTGAACATAGACTGGTGGGCAGGAATCCGCAGGCACTGACCGGCGGTGCGTGCCTTGAGCAGTTCCCGTGGGAACCATTTGTGAAGGGAGGATGACCCGGCCCGGAACATACCGGGAAAGGGGTGCCGGAACGGTTTTATCATCCGTGGGACCGGCGGCGACATTTTCCCGGGTGGGTTGCCGGGTGGGTGCCTGGCTGATATGGAAAATGTATGGCAGGTTTTAAGCAAGGCCTTCCTTTCTTCCCTGGCTGTGACGGTGTTCATAGGCCCCCTGGCCATCCCGGCTCTGAAGCGGTTGAAGTTTGCTCAGACCGTGCGGGACGACGGCCCGGCCAGGCATCTGAGCAAAAGCGGCACTCCCACCATGGGCGGAATAATGTTTCTGACCGGCCTGGCCGTGGCCGGTCTCTGGCTGGCCCGCACGTCCCCCGAGGGTATGGTTTTGCTGGGGGTAACCCTGGGTTTTGGCCTGGTGGGCCTGCTGGATGATTTTATCAAGGTGGTCCTGAAAAGATCCCTGGGCCTGCGTGCCCGGGAAAAATTATTGGGCCAGTTTATCTTGAGCGCCCTGCTGGCCGTGCTGGCCGTTTCCACCTTTGGGCGGGGAACCGACGTGGTGATACCCTTCAGCGGCATCCTGGCTCCCGGCGGGTGGACGGTGGAACTGGGTTTCTGGGGTTTTGTGCTTTTTTGTGTCCTGGTGGTGACGGGTGCGGCCAACGCCGTCAACCTGACCGACGGCCTGGACGGTCTGGCGGCCGGGGTAACCGTGCCGGTGGCCGCCGCCCTGCTGCTGATCGCCCTGTTGATGGACAAAGTGGGTGTGGCGGTGATCCTGGCCGCCCTCATCGGCGGCTGCCTGGGCTTTCTGGTGTACAACCACCATCCCGCCCGGGTATTTATGGGAGATACCGGTTCCCTGGCCCTGGGGGGCGCCCTGGGGGCGGCGGCCGTTTTAACCAGAAGCGAGCTGTTTCTGCTGGTCATTGGCGGTATATACGTGCTGGAAGCCCTTTCGGTAATCATACAGGTTGTTTCCTTCCAGCTCTTTGGCCGGCGGGTATTTCGCATGAGTCCCCTGCATCACCATTTTGAGCTGGGGGGCTGGAGTGAAAAACGGGTGGTTTATACCTTCTGGGGGGTTGCTTTCTTCCTGGCTGTGGTGGGCCTGGCCGGTCTTTACCACCTGGGTTGAACGTTGGTCCACCGGGATATGCCCGCCCTCCGGCCCCGGGCAATGTGTCGCTTTCAATGGATGACTGTCGCCAGTGTCAGGGGGGTGCCCCATTGTTCAGGAGAGAACGACGGGGTGGCCAGGGCGGGTCATCAAAAATGCACGTCTTAAGAAAGAAGGTTGTAAAGTTGCAGCTTAACGGTAAAAAGGTACTGGTGGTGGGCGCCGGGAAAAGCGGCCTGGCGGTGAGCCGTTTTCTGGCCGCCAAAGGGGCCCGGGTCACCCTGACCGACCGCAAGGGAGGGGCTTCCTTCAACCCTCCCCTTGATTCCCTGGTTCCCCCGGAAGTAGAACTGGTTCTGGGACACTACCCGGTGATGAAGGAGGGCGACTTTGACCTGGTGGTAACCAGCCCGGGGGTTCCCTGGACGGCGCCTCCCCTGGTGCGTGCCCGGGAACTGGGGCTTCCGGTAACGGGGGAACTGGAACTGGCCTTTCATTTTGCCCGGGCGCCCGTGGTGGCCATTACCGGTACCAACGGCAAAACCACCACCACCAGTCTGGTGGGGCGGATTTTCCTGGATGCCGGTGTGCGCACGCTGGTGGCCGGCAATATCGGCCTGCCGCTGATTGCCGGAGTGGAAGCATACGGTCCCGGTGATCTCATCGTAGTGGAGGTGAGCAGTTTTCAACTGGAGACGGTGCGGCGTTTCCGGCCTCACGTGGCGGCCATTTTAAATATTACGCCCGATCACCTGGACCGGCACGGAACCATGGAAGGTTATGTGCAGGCCAAAGCCCGGATCTTTGCCGGTCAGGGGGGAGGGGATTATACCGTCCTGAATTACGATGACCCCATAACCCGGGAACTGGCCGGGCAGTGTCCGGGGCGGGTCATATTTTTCAGCCGGCAGCATAATCTGGAAACAGGTGTGTTTATCCGGGACGGTCAGATCGTTATCCGGGAGGGGGGCGCCCTGGTTTCCGTTATGCCCGCCCGGGAGGTGGCCATTCCAGGGGGGCATAACCTGGAAAACGCTCTGGCGGCGGTGGCCTGCGCCAGGGTGCGGGGAATCGGGGCGGAGCAACTGGCGCACACCCTGCGCACCTTCTCCGGTGTGCCTCACCGCCTGGAATTTGTGGCTGAGATTAACGGGGTTTCCTATATCAACGACTCCAAGGGTACCAATCCCGAGGCCAGTATGAAGGCCCTGGAGGCCTATGACCATCCCATAGTGCTGCTGGCCGGGGGTAAAAACAAGGGGAACGATTTCACCGCCTTCGCCCGCCGGGTAAAGGAAAAGGTACGGGTGCTGGTGGTGCTGGGCCAGTGCGCGGCGGAAATGGAAAGGGCGGCCCGGGCGGCCGGGGTGGAGGACATCCGGCGGGCGGCGGATTTCCGGGAAGCGGTACTGATAGCCCACCGGGCGGCCCGGCCCGGGGATGTGGTTCTCCTCTCCCCGGCCTGCGCCAGCTGGGATATGTTCAGGAGCTACGAAGAAAGAGGAGACCTCTTCAAACAAATCGTCCGGGAACTGGCCCGGGGACAGTGAAACAGGTGGCTAGTATACAGGCACGGCGTTGTCCTTAAGCGATAAGACATTGCGAATCACCGGTAACAGTACCCGGACAACTGGGGTTTGCCCGGCACTCAACGTGCCGGGCCATGCCTACACCGGTTTCGGCAACTGAACAGGGGGGGTGGAAAGTCCATGGCCATGCGCAGAAGACCGCCGGATTTTGTCCTGTTCCTCACCGTGCTCATGCTTTTAAGTGTGGGCATTATCATGGTCTTCAGTTCCAGCTATTACTACGCCATGTTTCCGCCCTTCAACAACCCCTTCCATTTCCTGGTGCGCCAGCTGATCTGGGCGGCCATTGGCCTGACCCTGATGTTTGTCATGATGAATTACGATTACCGGAATTTGAAACGGTGGGCCCCGGGCCTTTTGGGGCTGGCTTTTCTCCTGCTGGCTGCCGTACTGATACCCGGTGTGGGTGTGGCCAAGCTGGGCGCCCAGCGCTGGTTGAACCTGGGGCCCTTCAGTTTCCAGCCATCGGAATTTGCCAAACTCTGCCTGATCATCTTTACGGCCTTCGGCCTTTCCCGGCGGCCGGACCGGATTAACGATTTCCGCCGGGGCATACTGCCCTACCTGATCCTCATGGCCCTGGCGGCGGGGTTAATCATGGTGCAGCCCGACCTGGGTACCGCCGTAACCCTTTGCGCCACCATTGTGCTCATGCTCTTTGCCGCCGGTGCCCCCATGGTTTACCTGGGTCTGCTGGGCGCCCTGGGAGTGGCGGCGGCGGGCGCGGCCATCTGGTTGGAACCTTACCGCATGAGGCGGTTTTGGGCCTTCCTGGATCCGGAAAAGGACCTTTCCGGGGCCGGCTGGCAAATTTTAAATTCCCTGATGTCCCTGGGTTCCGGTGGACTGCTGGGCACCGGCCTGGGGCAGGGGCGCCACTCCAAGTTCTTGTACCTGCCCGAGCGGCAGACGGATTTCATCTTTGCCGTGATTGGTGAAGAACTGGGCTTTATTGGAGCCTGTCTGGTCATAATCCTGTTTGTTATTTTTATCTGGCGGGGCCTGAAGGTGGCCATCACCTCTCCCGATCCCTTCGGCAGCATACTGGCGGCCGGCATTGTGGCGGGGGTGGGTATCCAGGCCATCATTAATATCGGTGTGGTCACCAGTTCCCTGCCGGTGACGGGGATTACCCTGCCCTTTGTTAGTTTTGGCGGAACTTCCCTGGTCTTTACCCTGATGGGGGTGGGGGTTTTGCTGAACATATCCCGTTACAGCGCACCCAAATGACCAAAGGGGTGAGGCAGTTGCGTTTTGTGGTGACCGGGGGCGGTACCGGGGGGCACATTTATCCGGCCCTGGCCATTGCCCGGGGTCTCAAGGAAAAATACCCCGGAGCGGAAATTCTTTACATCGGCCGTGCCGGCGGGTTGGAAGCCGATCTGGTACCCCGGGCCGGGTTCCCCTTCCGGTCCATCCAGGTGGCCGGTTTAAAGCGCCGCCCGACGCCGGCAAATCTGCTGGCCGTCTGGCAGGCCGGCCGGGGGTTGTTGATGGCCCGCCGTATCTTGAAGGAATTCAAACCGGCAGTGGTGGTGGGCACCGGCGGTTATGTCTGCGGACCGGTGGTGCTGGCGGCCGCCCTGCAGGGGATTGCCACCCTCATTCACGAGCAAAACGCCCTGCCCGGTCTAACCAACCGGCTGCTGGCGCCCCTTGTGGATTGCGTGGCCCTCACCTTTGCCGAGGGGCGGCGGTATTTTCCCCGCAGAGCCCGGTTAACCGTCACCGGGCTGCCGGTACGTCCCGAGGTCCTTTCCTGTTGCCGGGAGGAGGCCCGCCGTGTTTTGGGCATACCGCCGGGGGCCAGGATGATCCTTTCCTTTGGCGGCAGCCAGGGGGCGGCCAGTATAAATAAGGCCATGGTGGAAGTATTGCAGGCCTTTGCCGGGCGTACGGATATGTGCTTTCTTCATGTAACCGGTCCGGCCCATTACCAGGATTTTCTGAACCATTTACCGGAAAGGGGTTTAGGGGCGCCTGAAAATGGCAATATTACCATTGTGCCTTACCTGTATGACATGCCCCGGGCTCTGGCGGCCGCCGATGTGGCCGTCTGCCGGGCCGGTGCGGCCACCCTGGCCGAGCTGACCGTGCTGGGCCTGCCGGCCGTTTTGATACCGTATCCCTTTGCGTCGGGCAATCACCAGGAGTTTAACGCCCGCTCCCTGGAGAAAAAGGGTGCCGCCCTGGTAATCAAAGACAGGGAACTTTCCGGGCAGCTGTTGACCCGGTGCCTGGAGGTAATCCTTTCCCGGCCGGAAAAGCTGGCCGCCATGGCCGGGGCCTGCCGGAGTCTGGGGCGTCCCCGGGCATTGCAGGATATCCTGGATCTGGTGGCTGAACTGGCCGGGGCATAGGGCGGGGAGCGGGGATTCATGCTGGTGGACAAGCAGGCGGGATTGGTTTTGGAAAATACCCGGTTTCGTCATAGTTTCCAGGGAGAAGACCTGGCGGCGGAGCCCCTGACACAACTTTTTTGTCCGGGGCATAGTATGATGGTGTATTCCGTTAATTACAATACGCCAGGAACCGCAGGATGGATAAGGAAGGAGATGAAAGCCCTTGCAGGACATCCCCGAACGGGTGCATTTTATCGGTATCGGCGGTGCGGGCATGAGCGGCCTGGCCAGAATTCTTTTGGAACTGGGCCACCGGGTCAGCGGTTCTGATTTGCAATCCACGGACATTACCCGCCGGTTGGAGTCCATGGGTGCCGTCTGTCACATGGGACACGACGCCCGGAATCTGGGTCCGGCCCAGCTGGTGATCATATCTTCGGCCATTAAGGAAAACAATCCGGAATTGCAGGCGGCCCGGGAAAAGGGGTTGCCGGTGATTCACCGGGGCGACCTGCTGGCCTGGTTGATGCGCCGCCAGAAAGGCATTGCCATAGCCGGTGCCCACGGCAAGACCACCACCACTTCCATGCTGGCCCTGGTTCTGGAAAAGGATGGTCTCGATCCCACCATTGTCATCGGAGGTGAATTGAACGATATCGGCGGTAATGCCAAACTGGGGCGGGGGGAATACCTGGTGGCCGAAGCCGACGAGAGCGACGGGTCCTTTTTGACCCTGTCTCCCCGGGCGGTGGTGGTGACCAACATTGAGGACGATCATCTGGATCATTACGGCACCGTGGAGGAAATCAAAAAGGCCTTTCACCGGTTTATGTCCGCAGTTCCGGAGCAGGGGCTGGTGATCGCCTGTCTGGATGATCCCAACGTGGCCGGTATTCTGCCGGATATCCACCGCCCGGTGGCAACCTACGGCATCGACCGGTCCGATGCCGATTACACCCTGCGCCGGATTGCCCTGGCCGGCTCCTGTTCCCGGGGAGAGGTTTATTACCGCCGCCAGCGCCTGGGTACACTGGAACTTTCGGTGCCCGGCCGGCATAATTTATTAAATGCTCTGGCGGTGGTGGCCGCCGCCCGGTGGGCCGGGGTCGATTTTGCGGATATAGCCCGCTGGCTCGGGGAATTTCGGGGTGCGGGCCGGCGCTTTCAGCTTTTGGGACAGGTGGACGGCGTGCGGGTGGTGGATGATTATGCCCACCATCCCAGTGAAATCAGGGCTACCCTGTCGGCCGCCCGCCAGGTGGGGGCGCAGCGTTTGATTGTGGTTTTTCAGCCCCATCGCTATACCCGCACGGCATTTTTAAAGGAACAGTTCGGAACGGCCTTTGCCGGTGCGGACATGGTTATAGTCAATGAAATATACAGTGCGGGGGAATCTCCCATTCCGGGGGTGACGGCCCGGCTCATAGTGGAAGCTGTTCGCCGCAACAGCAGCCAGCCGGTGGTTTATTTACCGGACCGGGGAGAAATAGTTGATTACCTGGAAGGTGTGATTCGTCCCGGAGACCTGGTGCTGACCATGGGGGCCGGAAACATCTGGACCTGCGGCGTAGAGCTGGTGAAAAGGTTACGGGAGAAGACGGCGTAATGTCCGGGGCCGGCTTAAAAGAACTGGAAAGCCTCCTGCCCGGGCAGGTGCGGTTTGATGAGCCCATGGCCCGCCACACCACCTGGCGCATCGGGGGTCCGGCAGACGTTTTGGTGGAACCGGCCGGGATTAACGAACTGGCCCGCCTGCTCGCCTGGGTGCGTGCCCGGGAAGTGCCCCTTTTCATTATGGGCAATGGTTCCAACCTGCTGGTGCGGGACGGTGGTATCCGGGGAGTGGTGGTGAAAATCGGCCCGGCCCTGGGCCGGGTAAACCTGCGGGGCACCACCATCACCGCCGGGGCCGGCGCGAAGCTGGCCCGCCTGGCCGCCGTAGCCTGCAGGGCCGGGGTGGGCGG
>NZ_WHYR01000084.1 GCF_009428905.1 Desulfofundulus thermobenzoicus
CCTTCCCCCCGGGAGCAGGTCATCTCCCTGCCCGTTTATTACGTTAAATCCACCGGAGAGGAAACCTACCTGGTACGGGAAGTACACCGTCTTCCGGCCACCGGGGAACCGGCAGTGGCTGCAGTGCAGGAACTGATTTCCGGTACTCCCACCACCCCCGGGGCAACCCCCATTTTCCCGCAGAACACCCGGGTGCTGGGGGTTACCGTTAAGGACGGCCTGGCCACGGTGAATTTTTCCCGGGAGGTACTGGACCAAACGGCTGTGGGATCCGAGGGGGAAGCTCTGGCCCTCCAGAGCGTGGTTAATACTCTGACTGAATTTCCGGAAATTCGCGCCGTATCCCTGCAAGTGGAAGGACAGGTGGATGAACGCACCCGGGACTGGTGGGGACATGTGGGTTTATACAGCCAGCCCTTCCGCCGGGATCTTTCCCGGGTTTATGAACCGGCCATCTGGGTTTCCCACCCCATCCCCGGGCAGGTGGCGGCTGTACCGCTGCTGGTCAGGGGCAGCGCCCGGGTCTTTGAGGGCAATATCAACGCCAGACTTCTGGACGGGCAGGGGAATGTACTGGCCCGGGGAACGGCCAGCGCCTCCAAAAGTGCTCCCGACCGGGGGGATTTTGAGCTGCGGCTGAACTTTACCCCTCCGGGACAGGGGGAAGGTCTGCTGGAAGTATTCTCCATAAACCCCCGGAACGGCAGTGAAGAAAATTTAGTTAAAGTAAACGTCAAATGGCCGTAAAAGCAAGGGAAATCATGGTGACACATAAAAGAACATAAAGAAAGGAGAAAAACCATGGCCCGCAAAACAGTAAAGCAAACCGTCGCCAGCAATACCGGCCCGGTGATCGTGGAAACAGCCCAGGGGGAAAACATAGACCACCTGGTGGCCCGGGTGAAAACACAACTTCTCTGGGTGGTGGCCAGCAGCGTGGTGGCCTTTGGATTGGGCCTGCTGGCAGGAAACCTGATCAAATTTTGAGTAAATACTTACCTGTAAAAAAGGGTGCTGGCAACAGCACCCTTTTTTATTTGAGACGCCCGGGCAAAAAACCGAAAAAAAAACCCACTGTGCAGGAGTGGGATGGGAAGAAGGAGGTATATAGTTATTCGGGAATCGTGCCTGTTATTATTTTGCCACAACCGGCCCTCTTTGTTCTGTCATCCCGATGACTTTTAACCTGTCGGCTTGCCGACATATTTTCCCCGGGGGACGGTATCACCCCTCCGGCATAAAGCCGCGGGTCTGCAAAAACGGGCCGGGGGATTGTGAAGCAACCAAAAAAGCGGGGATTTAAGGCGGGTTGAATTCCACGGAAACCGTGGTACCGGGGGAAACCCGCGCCCCAGGCTGGGGCTTTTGTTTAACGGCCACGCCGCTGCCTGTGGGCTGTAGATGCAGGTGTAGTTTTTCCAGTACCGCACCGGCCTTCTTCACCGTCAGACCGGTCAGGTTGGGAACAATTACCTGTCCCCCCGGCTGAAGGCCCCCAACCCGCAAGCTGACCGTGTGTCCCCGGGAAACCTGCTGGCCGGCGGCAGGTTCCTGACCGGTAACCACACCCTCCTCACCCGGGGACCAGACCCTTAATCCCCGTTCAGACAGTAGCCAGCGGGCGTCGGCCACCGGAAACCCCGTCAGGTCGGGCACCGGCACCCGGTTATCCACCGGCCCGGCGGCCGCTTGTTCCGCCTGGGCATCCTGATGTTGCTGTCCGGGGTCCTCCGGAACGCCCAGGTAGCGCAGTGTATCCCGCACCACGGCGCTAAAAGCCGGAGCGGCCACCTCCCCGCCATGATACTGCCCTCCCCGGGGCTCCCCAACCACCACCAGGACGGCCACCCGGGGGTCCCCGGCCGGAGCAAAACCGGCAAAGGATGCCACATATTTATCGGGTGCATATCCACCGGGAACGGGTACCTGGGCAGTCCCGGTCTTACCGGCCACCCGGTAGCCCTCCACCAGGGCCCTTTTCCCCGTACCCTCCACAACCACCTTCTCCAGCATGCCGGCCACCTGACGGGCCGTATCGGCGGAAATGACCCGGCGCACCACCCCCGGAGTTATCTCCCGGATCACCTTTCCCTGGGCATCCTCCACCGCCCGGACCACATGGGGCTGCACCAGGTTACCCCCATTGGCCACAGCCGATACGGCGGTAATCAGCTGGATGGGAGTAACGGCAATGGACTGCCCTATGGACATTACGGCTATATCCAGGTCCGTTGCCTTCTGCTGGGAGACCACCACTCCCGTTTCCTCTCCGGGCAGATCAATTCCCGTGGCGCTGCCGAAACCAAAACCCCGGACGTACTTATACAGCCGTTCTTTACCCAGTCTTAAACCCACCTGGGCAAATACCGGGTTGCAGGAATTCTCCACGGCCTGGGCAAAGGTTTCCGGTCCGTGCCCCTTTTCATCCCAGCAGGAAATGCGCCGTCCCTTTACGGTAACATAGCCGGAATCAAAAAACTGTTCCGCCGGCTGCACCACCCCCTCTTCCAGGGCGGCGGCGGCAGAAATTATCTTAAATGTGGAACCCGGTTCATACGTATGATGGGTGGCCGGATTTTTCTCCCACAAACCGGAAGGAAACTCCTTCCAGCGAGAAGGGTCGAAGGTGGGACGGCTGCCCATGGCCAGTATTTCCCCGCTCCGGGGGTCCATGACCAGAATGACCGCCCACGACGGCTGATAGGAAGAAACAATCCGGTCCAGCTCCCTTTCAACGTAATACTGAATGGTCTGGTCAATGGTTAAAATCAGATTATTGCCCGGTGTGGAGGGCCGCACCAGCACTCCGGACTGGGGTATCTGCCTGTCATGGCTGTCCACTTCCAGAACCATCTTTCCCGGGGTACCCCGCAACTCGGCATCAAAGCGTTTCTCCACCCCGTTGAGTCCCTGGTTCTCGTCCCCCACAAAACCCAGCAGATGAGCCGCCAGCGTACCCTGCTTGTAAAAGCGGGTACTGGACTGGACCATGCCTATGCCGGGAAGGTTCCTGGCCTGCAGTTCCCTGGCCTTTTCCGGACTCACCCCGTATTTCAACCAGACAAAAGGTTTTCCGCCGCTCAACTTCTGCTGAACCTCTTCCCCTTTCATGCCCAGGACAGGGGCCACTGCCGCCGCCGTCCGGGGAACGTCCTTGATCTGGTCGGGGTGGGCGTAAACGGAATAAACCGGAATACTGGTCACCAGGGGGTTATGATTGCGATCGTAGATAATACCCCGGTTGGGATTCAGCACAATGTCCCGGGTGCGAATGGCCGTGGCCTCCTGGCGCAATTGCCCCCCCCATACCACCTGCACCCAGAATAGACGCAGGATTAGCAGGGCAAAGGCCAGTATGATACAAAAAAGGATGGCACCCAACCGTCTGGGAATCTTCAAACCCCTTACCAGCATGGTACAACCCTCCGGGGGTTGAAAATTGGCAAAGCTTCAAAACCCGCTTAAGGCGCCGGCTTTTTCCCCTCACCACTTCCCGGCGAAGGGGAGGGACAGCCGGCCTGCTCCGGCCGGCTTAAATGACTGCAATCGTTAAACAGGCATAAAATGCCCCTTTCCCAGGTGGGAAATTCCAGTATATTCAGGCAGGCGTTTTCCAAACGCAAACGCCAGTACTGGTTTAAGTCTATGCCCAGGACCGTACCGATCAATGAACGGATGGCTCCCCCGTGGGAGACCACCAGAATCTGCTCACCGGCATGTTTTTCCACCAATTCCTGCACAGTCCGGGTTACCCGCTCCACCACCTCGGCCAGGGTTTCTCCTCCGGGAATACGGGTATTCAGGGGCCCGTCCCACCATTTTTGAATTTCACTGGCATACCGGGCCCTTATTTCATTTACCGTCAGGCCTTCCCAGGCGCCGAAGTGAATTTCCCGCAGGGCCGGCACCTGCCGTACCTCCAAACCATGGGGAGCGGCCAGAATACGGGCCGTTTCCACAGCCCGTTGCAAATCGCTGGCATAAACCGCATGGAAACGTTCCCCCATCAGCCGGCGGCTCAACGCTTCCGCCTGTTCCACACCCCGGGGCGAAAGGGCGATGTCACTGTGACCCTGAAACTTCAAGCGGGCATTCCAGACAGTCTCCCCGTGCCGGACAAGATAAAGACGGCAAACCATGCAGTTCCCTCACTTTAATACAATCTCTCCCAGTGATTCCAGCAGGCGCCGGTTTTCCTCCCGGGGACGTACGGCCAGGCGGATGTAACGTTGCCCCAGGCCGGGAAAGTTGGCACAATTGCGCAGCAAAATCCCTTTGCTTCCCATCTTTTGCACCATTTCGGCTGCGGTATAGCCGGTGGCGCCGATGTCAACCAGCAGGAAGTTGGCCGCTCCGGGAAAGGGATGCAGACCGGGAAGGGCAGACAACCCCCGGTAGAGGAACTCCCTTTCCCGGGATACCACTGCCCGGGTCTGCCGCAAGTATTCCCTGTCCTGCAGACCGGCCACCCCCGCCACCTGGGCCAGGGCGTTAACACTCCAGGGATCGCGCAGGCGGTCCAGCCTATCCACCAGTTCCGGGGGGGCCACCAGCGCCCCCAGGCGCAATCCCGGAATGGCCAGTATTTTGGTTAATGAATAAACGAGGATTAAGTTGGGTTGCCGGCCGGCCAGGGGAAACAGGGTATATTCCCCGGGGTCGTCAACGAAGTCCATAAAGGCTTCGTCCACAATAACCACAACCCGCCGGGCCGTAGCCATATCCAGAAGCACATCCAGCTCCCGGCGCGGGATGAGGGTGCCCGTGGGGTTATTGGGGTTGCACAGAAACAGGGCATCCCCTTCTCCCAAACGCCGGTAAATATCCCTCCACGGCAGGGCAAAACCAGCCGATGGCCGGGTGAAAACATATGCAACCTCTCCGCCGGCCGCCCGTACGGCCAGGGCATACTCGCTGAAAGTGGGAGCCGGAATGAGGGCGCGGCCCCTGGCCACCACCCGGGCCAGAAGATAAATTAATTCCGCCGCTCCGTTGCCCACCAGCAGGCACCGCTCATCAACCCCCAGATGGTCCGCCAGTGCCCTTTTCAGCCTCCGGCAATCGGGGTCGGGATAATGGCTGATCTGCCACAGGTTATCCTCCACGGCTTCCCGCACCCGCCGCGAAAGACCCAGGGGGTTGATATTGGCACTGAAATCCAGAAAGTCCCTGGGAGAAAGGCCAAATTCAGCGGCCGCCCGGGTCAGATTACCGCCGTGGGGTGGCATAGATTGGCATTCATTTATTATTCTATCATCAATCGCCACTGGTGACAGCCCCCTTTTTTAAAACCAGAAGGTAACGGGCAGCAGGTCATAGAGGGGAAAAGCCAGCAATAACAGTAAAACTTCCAGCGTTTCATTGATGGCCCCGTAGGTATCGCCCGTCAACCCTCCCAGCAGGCGGACCAGAAGCAGAGCCATCCAGTGGGTGACCAGCAGGGAGACCGAAAGCATGATCCAGCCCCCCGGGCCGCCGACGGACGCCGCCGCCCCCGCCAGCAGGGTGGCCAGGGCCAGTTCCTTTCTCCCGGTGTAGCGTTTTTGCAAGAGTCCCAATCCCTGGGGCCGGGCATAGGGAAAACAGACAATGGCATAGACCATACCCCAGCGGCTCAAGGCCGGAATGACCGGTAAAATGCGCCGCAGGGTATCCCCGGGCAGGCTGCAGAGCAGGGAAAATTTCAGTAACATCAGGCAGGCCAGCCCCAGGACACCGAAGGCGCCCACCCGGCTGTCCCGCATTATTTCCAGCATTTGCTTTCCGGGCCGGCCGCTGAATACGCCGTCCATGGTATCCATGAAACCGTCCAGGTGCAGCCCGCCGCTCATGACCACCATACCCACCACCAGCAGGGCGGCCGTCACCGCCGGGGGGAAAAGGGAGCGCAGGCCCAGGTAGAGCAGCAACCAGACGGCACCCATGAGCAGTCCCACCAGGGGGAAGAAAACGGGTGCGCGGCCGTAGGCGGCTTCATCAAACTCTCCCCGGTATACGTAGAAGCGGGTTAAAAATTGCAAAGCCATGGCCAGAGTTTTCAATACACCCACCTGCCTTTTATACACGGCCCGAACAGCTGAATTTGCAGCCGGCAGCCATCCGGGCCTCTTTATACCGGCCGCAGTGGTGCAGAAATCTTTCCGCCGCCTGCGGGCAGGAAGCCAGGTGCAGGTGCAGGTACGAAGCCAGGAGATTGTTCATGACGTATCCGTCGGGCTTCCCCCGGCTGTCCCCTTCCTGATAAAGCAGGTAGGCCCGCGGAATGCCCTCCGGCATCTCCTCCAGGGAGGAATAGTGAAACTCATGGCCCCGCAACTCCTCTCCCGCCCCGGCCAGGATATTTCCGGTGAGCACCCTGGCCTTCACATAGCCCAGGGCCACCCGCCGCCGTTGCATGCGGCAGATGCCGGGTAAAAGGCCGGCCATGGGATACTCCCGCCCTTCAAAATCAACAATGGCCCGGCAGAGATACATCAGCCCGCCACATTCGGCATATATGGGCATACCCCGGTAAAAGGCTTCCCTTAAATCTTCCATGAAACTGCCGTTGGCCGCCAGCCGGTGTAAAAACATTTCCGGAAAGCCACCGCCAATATACAGGCCGTCCAGATCCCGGGGCAGCACCCCGTCCTCCAGGGCGTTCAAAAAAACCAGCTCCGCCCCCAGGGCCTCCAAAAGATCCAGCCCATCCTGGTAATAAAAGTGAAAGGCGGCGTCTCTCACCACCCCGATCCTGACCGCGGGCGGCAGGGGTTCGGCCGGGAAAATTCCCCCCTCCCCTTCCGGCAGGGGAGGAGCACTCCGGGCCACCGCCACCAGCCGTTTCAGATCAATCCCATCCCCCAGGGAGTCCTCCAGCCGGTTCAAATGCTCGGACAGGGCATCCTTTTCGCTGGTGGGCAAAAGACCCAGATGCCGCTCCGGTAAATATACTTCCTGACGGCGCCCGATCCAGCCCAGCACCGGCAGGCCGGCCTCTTCTTCAATAGCTTTCCGCAGCAGGGTATAGTGCCGGGGACTGCCCACCCGGTTTAACAAAACGCCGGCCAGGGGCACCGCCGGATCAAAGAGACGGTAGCCCAGGACCAGGGCCGCCCCGCTGCGGGCCAGGGAGCGGGCGTCAATCACCAGCACCACCGGTGTGGACAGCCATTTGGCCACCTGGGCGGAACTGCCCTCTTCCCCCGCCCCGCGGCCGTCGTAAAGACCCATGACCCCCTCGATAAGACACAGG
>NZ_WHYR01000085.1 GCF_009428905.1 Desulfofundulus thermobenzoicus
GGGGGAAACTGGGCATTCTGGCCGCCGCCGCCCTGTTACTGCTGGTGGTTTTGAGCTACAGCCAGACCGGTATCATGGGCCGGGCGGGCGTGGCCGTGCTCTTCTGGGCGGCGGTGGTGCTGGCCCTGGCCGCCTGGTGGCTGCTGCGGTCCGGCCGTCACGCCGGGGCCTTTGTGGGTAACAGCCTGGCCATTGTTTTTACCACCGGGGCCATCTTTGGCGGGCTGTTCCCCCGGGTGATGGTTTCCAGCCTGGATCCCCGGTGGAGCCTGACCGTTTACAACGCCTCCTCCAGCCCCTATACTTTGAAGGTGATGACCATCGTGGCCCTGACCCTGGTGCCGGTGGTGCTCCTCTACCAGGGCTGGACTTACTGGGTCTTCCGCCGGCGGGTGGGCGGCGGGGATCTGGAGTATTAAGCGCCCCCGCTGAGGCGGGTACAGGGAGAACTGCGTAACAGTTGCAATTTAATTATGAGATGCGCAAGAAATATTCGGGCACCGGAAGACAACCGGTGCTTTTTTACGCGGTACGGTCGTACGGGTGCGGCTTTTTAATGCAGGGCGTAAGGAAGATGATGCCGGGAAGAAATATCTGGGCCGGATCCAAAAAAAGCCCAAATTATGCAGGAAAAACATCACTGCCTGTCGAAATACTCAACTCTTAAAGACCTATTTGTAAAAAATTAACAGGTATGTCCCGGGGGTGAAAACAGTGGCCATTTTTCCGTCCTCTCCGTCTTCCAATGGCCGGGGAAACGTCCCAATGGCAGTTACTTTATTCTACCTGATCACAGGAGGGCTGTGGATACTTTTTTCCGACCGCCTGCTCAGCCTTTTCGTGAGCGCCCCGCCGGTGTTGACCTTTATGCAGACCATCAAGGGCTGGTTTTACGTCGCCATTACCGGGGGGCTACTGTATGTCATCCTGCGCCGCTGGGCGCTGGAGCAGGAGCGGAGCCTGCTGCTGGAACGGTCGCTGCGTTCCATTGACGATGCGTTGATCCGGGAAAAATCGCTGGAAGAGATCCTGGGGGCGGTGTGCGACACGGTGATCGGGATAGGATATCCCATGTGCTGGCTGGGCCTGGTGGAGCCGGATCTGGCCGTGCGGCCGGTGGCCTGCCGGGGCCTGGCCCCCGCTGCCCTGGACAGGCTCCAGGTTAGCTGGGAGGAGGTTTCATCCCGGCGTATTTCCCGGGGCACGGTCAACGGGACGGACGAGTATCTGGTTTATCAGGATCTACGGGAAAGCGGCGGCCATGCCCCCTGGCTGGAGGAGGTCAGGCGGCTGGGCTATCGTTCCTGCGCGTCGCTCCCTTTGAGGATTCACGGCCAGGTTCTGGGAGTGCTGAACGTAGGCCATCGGAAAAGGGGTGCCTTCAGCACCCACCGTCTGCATACCCTGTTGACCATTGCCCAGCAGGCCACCACGGTGCTGTACAGCGCCCGCCGGCGGGAGGCCTTTGAGAGGCTGGACTACCAGCACCGCTTGATTTTAAATTCGGTGGGCGACGGGATTCTGGGGGTAAACCGGGAAGGCATCATTACCTTTGCCAACCGGGCGGTTGTGGAAATTACCCGGTACGACTTCAATGAACTTTTTGGACAGGACCTGTACGAATTTTTACATTCCCTTAAATGGAACGGTACCCCCTGTCCCAGGGAAGAGTGCAAAATTTTCTCCGCCATCAAAAATGGGGAGGTTGCCCGGGAGGATGATGGGCTTTTCTGGAAAAAAGACGGTACGGCCTTTCCGGTGGAGGTGACCACCGCCCCCATTGCGGAAGGGAATGAAGTAAACGGAGCCGTGGTTGTTTTTAAAGACATTTCGGAGCGCAAGCGTTATGAAAGGCAGCTGGCTTTTCTCGCCAATCACGACCCCCTGACCGGGTTTTATAACCGTTATCGTTTTGAAGAGGAAGTGAGTGCCGTTTTATCCCGGATGAGGTTGAGAGGTATTCCCGGGACCATGTTTTTTCTCGACGTTGATGGGTTCAGAAGCCTGAATGAAACCCTGGGTCACCGGGCCGGGGACGAAATTATAGTGGCCCTGGCCGGTGTTCTCAAAGGAATGTTGCATCCCGGGGACATCCTGGCCCGGCCGGGCAGCGACGAGTTCGTCATTTTTATCATCGACGAAGGACACATGAGGGCCGGGGACCTGGCGTCAGATATACTGGATGCGGTAAGGCAAAATGTTATCACGGTAAAGGGACAGCTGGTGGGGGTCACCGTAAGCATTGGTCTGGCCTTTTTCCCTGAGCACGGCCTGAGCGTGGAAGACCTGCTTTCCCGGGCTGAGATGGCCATGTACCGGGCCAAGGAAAAGGGACGCAACCAGTTTTACATCTTCCGACCGGACGAAACCATACTGCAGGGCGTGCAACAACGGTTGAGCTGGGAAAAACAGATCCGCCGGGCTTTAGAGCAGGATCGCTTTTTGCTGTATTTTCAACCCATCCTGGACCTGCGCCGGGAGGAGATCCACAGCTACGAGGCGCTACTGCGCCTGCAGGACGAAAGGGGAGAAATCATCCCGCCTGCTGTCTTTCTGGATACTGCCGAGCGTTTTGGTTTGATCTGCGATATCGACCGCTGGGTGGTGAGGCGTGCCATCCAACTTATAGCTTTGTGGCGGAAGCAGGGTAAAGATCTCACCCTGAACGTAAATCTCTCGGCCAGGGCCTTTTCCGACCCCGAACTGTTTTCGCTTATTTACCGGGAACTGTCCCTCACCGGTATCAACCCGGCGCAGCTTATTCTGGAAATAACAGAAACGGCCACAATCACCAGCTTCAGGCAGGCGCGGGAGTTTATTGGCAAATTGAAAACTCTGGGTTGCCGGTTTGCCCTGGATGATTTCGGTACGGGTTTTTCCTCATTTTATTACCTGAAACAGCTGCCGGTGGATTACCTGAAAATTGACGGCAGCTTTATCCAGAACATTCTGCACAGCCATGTGGACAGGCAGCTGGTGAAGGCCATGGTGGAGATGACCAGGGGCCTGGTAAAGGAGATCGTTGCCGAGTTTGTGGAAAACGGGGAAACCATGAAGCTGTTGCAGGATTACGGCGTGGATTACGCCCAGGGATATTACATCGGGCGACCCACCGGGGAGCTGGTCCCGGATTGGCTGCCGGATTTTCCGGTCTGTCCAGCTGACTGAAGTAAAGTATTTGCCGGCATGGCATGTTTTGGCCACCCGGCAGCAGGGGCTGTTTAAGGTTTTTCAGAAAGGAGAATCTGTTTATCTAAATGCTGGACAAAAGGCTTTTACAACAGGCCAGAACTGTGTGCATGTCCCTGGCCCTGACGGTGGGGGCGGGGCTGGCGGCCGGCCTGCTGGCGGTGCTGCAGGCGGGCCTTTTGGCCCGGGTGGTGAACGGGGTTTTCCTGGAGGGCCGGGACCTGGGCGGCGTATGGTCCTGGCTGCTGGCCATGCTGGGGGTCATTTTCCTGCGGGCGCTGCTGGCCTGGGTGAGCGAGGCGGCGGCCTTTCATGCCGCCGCCCGCGTCAAGCATGATTTGCGCCGGCGCCTTCTGGAGCACCTGCTGGACCTGGGGCCGGTATATGTGCGGGGGGAACGCACCGGGGAACTGGTCAATGTGCTGGTGGAAGGGGTGGAGGCCGTGGAGGCCTATTTTGCCCGTTACCTGCCACAGCTGGCCCTGGCCGCCCTGTTGCCCCTGGCTGTTCTGGGGTTTGTCTTTCCCCTGGATCTGGCCACGGGGCTGCTCCTCCTTTTTACCGCCCCGTTAATCCCCTTCTTTATGTACCTCATCGGCGGCTGGGCGCAAAACCTCACCCGGCGGCAGTGGGAAAGCTTAAGCCGCATGAGCGCCCACTTCCTGGATGTCCTGCAGGGGCTGACCACGCTGAAAATATTCGGCCGGAGCAGGGATCAGGTGGCGGTGATTGCCCGGGTAAGCGACCGTTTCCGCCGCACCACTATGGGAGTGCTGCGGGTGGCCTTTCTGTCGGCCCTGGTGCTGGAATTTACCGCCACCATCAGCACCGCCCTGGTGGCGGTGACTGTGGGCCTGCGCCTGGTTTATGCCCGCATCCCCTTTGAGCAGGCCCTTTTTCTGCTGCTGCTGGCACCGGAATTTTACCTGCCCCTGCGGTTGCTGGGCTCCGCTTTCCACGCCGGTATGGCCGGGGTCAGCGCGGCCGGCCGCATTTTCGCCCTGCTGGAAACCCCGGCGGGGGAATGGGCCCTGCCACAGGAAAAGGTCCGTCATATCGAACAGACAGCCTTAAGAGAAGCGGCCCTGCCGCAGGAAAAGGGACTGCACATCCATTTCCGGGATGTACATTTCTCCTACGAGGGCGGGGAACGGCCGGCACTGCGGGGAATCTCCTTTGAATTGCCGCCCGGGGAACAGGTGGCCCTGGTGGGCCCCAGCGGGGCCGGGAAGTCTACAGTGGTCAACCTGCTGTTGCGGTTTGTGGAACCCGATGCGGGTTTGATCACGGTCAACGGCGTCCCCCTGGAGCAGATTCCCGCCGGCCGCTGGCGGCGTTATGTGGCCCTGGTGCCCCAGCATCCCCATCTTTTTTCCGGGAACGTGGCCGATAACATCCGCCTGGGTCGTCCCGGGGCTTCCATGGAAGAGGTGGTGGAGGCGGCCCGGCTGGCCGGGGTACACCCCTTTATCCAGGCCTTCCCACGGGGCTACGATACCCCCGTGGGAGAAGGTGGCCTGCGCTTGAGCGGCGGCCAGGCCCGCCTCATCGCCATTGCCCGGGCTTTTTTGAAAGACGCCCCTCTGCTCATTCTGGACGAGCCCACCACCGCCCTGGACCCCCTGCTGGAAAGCGCGGTCCGGGAATCCCTGGAGCAACTGATGCGGGGACGCACCGTACTGGTTATCGCCCACCGCCTGGCTACCGTGTACCGGGCCGGCCGCATCCTGGTGCTGGAAGAGGGCCGGGTGGTGGAGGCGGGGCGGCATGCGGAGCTTATGGCCCGGCAGGGAGTTTACTACCGCCTGGTCTGTGCAAACGGGGGTGCGGCATGAGTACTTTCTTACGCCTGCTGGCACTGATTGTTCCATACTGGCCGTCCATGCTCATGGCAGCCGTCCTGGGCTTTTTAACCGTCGGGAGCGGTGTGGGTCTGATGACCACCGCCACCTTTCTCATTTCCAGCGCGGCCCTGCACCCTCCGGTTCTGGACCTGATGCCGGCCGTGGTGGGGGTGCGCTTTTTCGGTCTTTCCCGGGCGGTGTTCCGCTACCTGGAGCGTTATTTCAGCCACCAGGCCACCTTCCAGGTGCTGGGGCATTTGCGGGTCTGGTTTTACCGGGCCGTGGAACCCCTGGCGCCGGCCCGCCTCATGGATTACCGCAGCGGCGACCTTCTAAGCCGTATCGTGGCCGATGTGGAGACACTGCAGAATTTTTACCTGCGGGTGCTGGCACCGCCCCTGGTGGCCTTGCTGATACTGGCGGGAGCCTTTTTCTTCCTGTCGCGGTTTGACATTAAAATCGCCCTGGTGCTCGTGGCGTTCTTTCTGACGGCGGGCGGGACGGTACCCCTGGTCCTGCGCTTCTTCAGCCGGGGGTTGGGCCGGCAGCAGGTGGAGGTGCGGGCTTCCCTGAACGTCCACCTGGTGGATACCATCCAGGGGATGACGGAAATCGTGGCCTGCGGCCGGGAGGCCCGGCAGCGGGAACTGGTGGGGGTTTTAAGCCGGCGGCTTTTGAATCTGCAGGGGCGTCTGGCCGGCATCAGCGGCCTTTCCGGTGCGCTCACCGGCCTGGCCGCCAACCTGGCCCTGTGGTTTATCCTCCTGCTGGCCATTCCCCCGGTCAACCGGGGGGAACTGGACGGGGTTTACCTGGCTGTGCTGGCCCTGGGGGCCCAGGCCGTCTTTGAGGCGGTTACCCCCCTGCCCATGGCCTGCCAGCACCTGGAAGAAAGCCTGGCAGCGGCAAGGAGACTTTTCAAGTTGATCGACGCCCGGCCGGCCGTGGTGGATCCTCCCGGCCCGGGGCCGGAGCCGTCCGGTTTCATTTTGAGAGTGCGGGGACTGCGCTTCCGTTACGGCCCGGAGGAGCCTTACGCCCTGGACGGCGTTGACTTCCTGCTGCCGGAAGGGGGCCGCCTGGCTATCGTTGGTCCCAGCGGCTCCGGGAAAAGCACCCTGGTCAACCTGCTTTTGCGTTTCTGGGACTACCATGAGGGCAGCATCTGCCTGGGCGGGCACGAACTGAAGGCCTACCGCCAGGAGGACCTGCATAAACTCATGGCCGTGGTCACCCAGCATACCCACCTTTTCAACGCCACCATCAGGGAAAACCTCCTGCTGGCCCGGCCGGATGCCGGTGAGGAAGAGTTAGTCGAGGCCGCCCGGCTGGCGCAGATACACGATTTCATCCTGAACCTGCCCCGGGGTTACGATACCTATGTGGGGGAAGGGGGCTTCAAACTTTCCGGGGGGCAGCGCCGGCGGCTGGCCATAGCCCGGGCGCTGTTAAAAAACGCTCCCGTCCTGATACTGGATGAAGCCACAGCCGGCCTGGACCCGGTTACGGAAAGGGAACTGTTGCAGGCCATTTACCGCCTGATGGAGGGGCGGACCACCCTGGTGATCACTCATCGCCTGACGGGGCTGGAGGTCATGGACCAGATCCTGGTGCTGCAGGCCGGCCGGGTGGTGGAGCGGGGGCGGCACGGGGAACTGC
>NZ_WHYR01000086.1 GCF_009428905.1 Desulfofundulus thermobenzoicus
CTGATTGCCACATTCTGGTGGACGGACTGACTGACCTGAAATACCAAAACAATATGCAAAGCAGTTGCTGATTATTCTGGTATCAGAAACTGTTGCAGATTGTTCAATCTGCGAAAATGGGCCGTGGGTGGGCTAAATTAAAATGATGATTGACAACAAAGCTGGGGGATTCGAGTTGACAGTTAGAACCCAAGGGCTTGCAGCCGCACACCGAGGATATATATACCAAGACATAGCGACGGCCTATTTCTTTGCTATAGGGTTGGTGGATCGCTTTGTCACAATGACCGTTGACCGTAAGGTCTACCCCGGTGACCGGTTTGACGATCTGACGGTTCGAAAAACCGTAGGTGTTGTGCGGCGTCAATTCAAATCTAGTGAAAACGATGCAAGGTGTTTAGAAATTAAGGATTTCACTACCGACCGTACAAGTCTAAGAATTGATTACCTTGTCCGTAGTTATAAGAAAACTAGTACGTCAGCAGTAGAAGAATATCGCCTTTGCGCTACATGGGCGAGACCTACGAACCCTAATCTCTTAATGTTTCTTGAGGAGGTTTCTGGCCAAGTATCTTTCACAGACCACCCGTCAAGGCTTTACCGTCTACGACCTGATTTAATCTGGCCTGAGGGTGGTTCGCCTATTTGGAAGCCACTCCAGGAGGCAGGGGACATTTCGCGGCAGGATTTCGTTGACTTTGCTGCGCATTTTATTATCGAATTAGAATGCCCGCAGGCATCCAGCGACCTTACTAATCCGGGGCCACTCGAAAGGCTGCTTTTCCGTGTTCTATCAGAGAGCATTGGTGTGGGGCGCTACCCGAATCAGCATCGAAACGAAATAGATGTTGCGGCCAGGTTGGTACAGTTAGCTACCAAAGCGCGGTCGGAGGGCCAGACATTGGGGCCAACACACATAGAGGCCGAACTTCGTTTGCGCACGGATTATGGGCGGGTAGCCCAAAAGTTTGCGCTCGATAGGGCAGAGTTTGTTAATCGTGACTCACTGCAGAACATTCTACTTGACCAAATCAAGTCTCAGAAAGTGGTTATCCTTACCGGTGGCCCAGGTTCTGGAAAGTCTTGGATACTTACTCACCTTGCTGAAGAGTTGCGAAACCGTGGGCACTTGGTGGCGCGTCATTATTGTTACCTAGAACCAGGTGACCCGGATGTCCAGCGGCGTATTACGACAAATGTTCTCTTTGCTAATCTGATTGCTGAGTTAGTAGATAGTCTTCCAGCACTTAAGGAGAGACATCGGCCGATTTATGCAGCAGGTCCTCGTGAACTGGAAACCTTATTACAACATGCCGTTGAGTTAGACACTACAAAAAAGGTTGTCTTAATCATTGATGGTATTGATCACATTTCCCGCGTATTAAGTGACTCCCGCTCGGTTGCGGCGGAAGACACTGATATCGTTGAGGAACTTGCTGCACTTAATCTATCTGAAGGTGTATGTCTTGTAATCGGTTCGCAACCTGGTGAACAACTTAATCCTTTGCTAGGTTCTGCTACGCCCATTACCATGCCAGATTGGGAACGCCAAGAAATCGCTGTTCTGGCTGACCGTCTTGGAGTCACTGAGATTTTGCGGAAGGAAGGGTTTGCAGACATTGAAGAGGAGTTCGTCGTCGAACTCCATCAGCGTGCCGAGGGCAATCCCCTATATACAACGTTTTTATGCCGCCAAATCCTGGCCCAATTTAGGGGGCGTAGTGCATTCAATCCGATGGAATCTCTTCGGGAGATACCGCTTGCTGGCGGTAACATTTCTTTATATTATGAATATCTTCTTCGCACGGTCCACCCTGACTGTCGCATAATTGCTGAATTTCTTGGACTCATTGATTTCGGGGTTACGGAGCAAGAGTTGCAAGAAATTTTCCCCATGATTAAGCACCATATTCCGATTGCACTAGCTCATTTGTCTCCTATTCTAAAGAGGGTAACTGCCCAGGGGGGAGTAAGGATTTATCATGAGAGCTTCCGCCGCTTTATTATGGAGAGTGTCCGGTCTCGCGGGGGCTCAGTGGCGGCCATTCTCTCACCAGTAATCGATTGGCTTATTCAACGTGGATTTTATGCTGACTCAAAGGCGTATCGCTTCCTACTCCCATGTTTGCGCCGGGCGGGACGGAAACAAGAGATCCTCGAAATGGTCGGCCCCAATTTCGTGTCTGATAGTGTTGCAGCCGGACATCCACGTAGTGCAATTGAAGCCAACTTGGGAATTGCCATCGACGTCGCCGCAGAAGAGCGAGATTGGCCAGCCTTGGCCCGTTGTGCCGAATTGCTTCGTTCAGTTCATACGTGCTTTGAGGAAAAGCTCTTGGACGTTGAGTTATACGGGCGAACCTTCGCAGCTGTGTTCGGGGCCGCAGCGCGTAGTGAACGGTTGCTTTTTGATGGGCAACCAACTATACCAAGGGATCAAGGACTTATCCTTTGCTCACTCTGTGACGACGCCGGTGAACGGCCTCCATGGGAGGAATATCTTAATCTTCCGAGGAGCAATAGTGAGGACTCTAATAGTGAGAAGACTGCCGTAGCCGAATTTCACGGATGGCTTCGTGTCAAAGGTTTAGAAGAAATGAGTGAACGTGTGTCAACCTGGCTTGAACGTGCCTCAGACCCTCCTCTGGAATATCTTCGCGGAATACTGCGTAAGCTTGTACAATTTGGTGGTCCTCCTACCCTCATTAAATTATTAGATAGATCACGCATGGCAACCGAGATTGCAAGTGTGGTCAAGTTGGAACTTGCACGGGCATACTTTGAAAATGGGGATCTTAAGGCAGCAAGCGAAGTCGCTACCCAAGCTGTACAGGGTACCACCTCTGTTGAATTGGCCTATGAATGTTTAACCCTAGGCGCGGCACTGACCGAGGTAGCCAAAAAGTGCCCTGATCTTGACACACTACATATTGGTCTTGACGGGGAACGCCATTACCTGGATACAGAACCGGTGCGTAAATGGGTGGCGGGTATCGGAATTACAGCCTTTACAAATCCCCGCCTTCTTTCAACGTGGCTAAGCCGCGTCGAAGGAAAAGGATGGTATCGGGCCTGGCTTCGGTTTGTCATATTACTTTCGCAAGCAGAAGTGAAAGCCCAGCAAAATGTCCCTGCTGCTGAAGAAGATATATTAGCTGCCCTAAGAGAGTTGGCTAGCGATACCTATCCATTTAGAGGTGTACCTCGGGCCTGTGATCTTTTTCCAATTCATACGGTTATACATGACACTGTATCCCGCGCTCTTCGATTGTTGCATGGGCCGCAGCAATGGGAGAAAGCGCTGGACTTACTTGACAAAATAGCAGATGGCACAACCACGTATCTTCAAGGCATGCCAGGTGGCCCCCTTATTCCAGAAGCATTAATCGAGATACTATTGCCATATGGCTCCCGGAAGGAACTCAATGAGCGGATTGTGCAGGCAATTGAACGTCAGGTGAAACGGGCTGAAAAAGTTGGTGAGTTCTATGAAATTCATGCTACACACGAGATGTATTTATCACTTGCATTAGCAAAAGGTGGGCATATAGATCTTGCCCGCGCTCGGTGGCAGAATGCAGCTGTGTACCTTACTGCATACGGTTTTAGAAAGGATATTACTATATATGAGCTCCTAGAGAGTCTACCGGTATTGGGTTCTACTGACTCTGAACGAACAATTAGCGCCTTGGCTAAAGTTCAGCCACTGGTGGATGCAGTGGTAGATCATACTGATGGCAAGGAAACCCGCCATGCCCCAAACCATTGGTTTCGTGCCTTGATCAAAGTCGATTTAGTTGGAGGGCTTGCTTTGCTGGCACGCTCGCTTGTGTTGCGAGGTGGGAGAATTGACTGGCGGCTGGAAAGTGCAATCGAAGATGCCATCGATGCTAGCAGAGAAATTGGGAATCCTCTTATTCTTAACTTCCTGGAGTCAACCTTACTATTTACAGGTGCTGTAGAAGAGGTAGAAAAGCGGCTAACAGTGATCGAACGCCTTCTAAGTGTGGATCCTATAGCAGGCGAACAAGCCCTTCGTAGGCTTGCTGCACAGGTTCAGGGTGATTCAAAAAATTTCAATTCCGCTGCTTACGAAAAGGTGGAAGGATTTGCACAAAGCCATGGCTTTTCCCTACCTGCGGGTAGGCACGAAGTAGGTCCGACAGAGACGGAAGGTGGCGAGACACCGACACCTACACTGCATAAACAAGATGATATCCCCGTGTTTCATGATGAGCCATTATTTCCGTGCGAGGCAACCCCTCTAGACATTATGAAGGAATTGCGTCACACTCGCCGGCAGTCCCTGGATAAAGGGACTAACCAGTCTAAGTTCGTCAATGCCCTGGGCTACCGACTTGTTGAATTGCTAGATCAGGGTAAAGAAAGCGAAGTTATCCGCCTGATACGGTACTGGGCGCGCGAACACTTCTTTGGAAGTGCAGCAACACCATTGGCCGAATTAGCAGAGGGACTTCAACGACATGGATACACTCGTGCTGCGTGTATTGCCTATACACTGGCTTACGCGCGCTCGCGAGGAGGTGGAGGCTGGTTAGTGTTGGGTGGTCAGGCATACGAGCCTTGGCTTATGCATGCACTGACATTATCAAAAAATGAAGCCATAGAAACTTTGGCGATTGAGATTGCTTATCTTCTCCACAAATCAACATATGTTATCGGTATTACGAGGCATCTTACCGAACTGTGTGTAGCGTGGGGCCAAGTCGATGTTGCCTTTGCGGTATGGAATGCTGCATTCGAAGTTATTAACCATCGTTTGCCTCGGGGCGAAATCCCAGTCGGTCCTTTTGTACCGTATACGCCACAGGATACCCCACTATGGTCGTTTGATGAGGGGCTTCTATCAGTTCTATTGGCTAGAGTCAGTCACCCGGAACTCGGGAGGAAGTTAACAGCCATCTCCGGCCTTGCAGCCATAATTGGGTCTATCCCGAAGGATGTTATTGCCCCATTGCAGCAGACTCTTCGTTTAGATACCCCATTCACCTCCATCCTGGTGATACTTCAGACGCTCCTGGAAGCAGAAACAAATCCTTATGATATTACTACTGCCCTGCGTGCTGAACTTTTAGAACTTAGTAGATCTGAAAGTTTTGGTCTCCGTATCCTGGCTCAGGTTCTTCTCAAACGGGCCGGCATTAAACCACTAGCCGGAAACCCATCCAACCTACGTTCGGTAGTAATGCAATTGGAAAACAACAAAGAAAAAGCCATTCTCTCGCTTGATTGGGGCAACCGCATAAAAACAATTGCAAACATCTGGCCGCAGTTTCCATCGTATATAGCGGTACGTTTCAACCAGCTTTGGGAAGGATCAAAAGTTCATGAGGAGCGGGCGCGGTCTCGCTATAAAGCTGCGAAGGATCACGTGAGGCGTAACTTACCTCCAGTACCTTTACTTTTTTGGGAGAAAGAATTATTTGAATGTGTCTTCCATGATGTTTTGAATGAAGTCGATGCTCACCTTTGGCGTCGAGGCTTATGGACTCCCACTGCTAACGATGAAATTGCGGAGAGGATCTTGCCACATTTAAAGCTTCACGTTGCAGCCTGGCATAGCCGAGTAGTTCGCCCGCCCCTTCCTCTGCCCAGTGAGCAGTGTACTGAAATACTACCAGTTTCCGTTATCGATGGTGAGGATGAGTATAACGGCTGGTATCGCTGCGGCTACTACGAGGAGGAACTGATTTTAGACAATAAAGTGCTGGGTGATGTAGTCGAGAAGGTGACTGTGGTTGCTGGTATTGTGTTTCTGGAGAGCTTCGGTTTTAAGAAGCCCTTTCCCTTAGGGAATGGTAATGCAGAATTTTGGTGGGAACAGGGTAATGATATTCCTTTTTTGCACCCAGATGGGTTTGTTGGACCTCTGGTTGGTTTGGATTGGATAAGTGATTTTTTAGGTGTGCGTCCCATCTTGATGTTACCACCTACGCTCACGGCACGATGGGGGTTACAGCCAGGCCTGTGGCCCGGTCTGCTAAAATTAGTTGACAGGCAAGGCCAGGCTGCAGTTGTTTTCCGTTGCTGGAAAGTACGCCCTGTAGGTGACGATCTTGCTAAGGAGATCCCGATGTTGCAAGGATGTGAACTCCTTGTGCGACCCGACCTGTTTAATCAGCTATTAAAGGGATCCATGCGGATTCCGGTTGAAGTAAAAGAAATAATTCATAGTGCCCCAGGTGATTACTAGAAATAGAGTGCTGTATTGATTATCTGAGTTACGTTGTCAAGGGGTTGACATAACGAGAATAATTACTGCTTGTAAGCGGTATAATAAAACGGATGAATTTCGGTCAATAAAAACGGATGATTTTTACCATCTCCTCTCAGCCAGCAGGTATAATTACTGGTTGACAGGGGGTGGAATAAAAATTGACGAGGTGGAAAATGTACGCCGAGATTCATCAATTAAAAGACATGGGGCTAAAAAAAGCCCAGGTGGCCAGAAGGCTGGATATCGATGTAAAAACGGTCATCAAAT
>NZ_WHYR01000087.1 GCF_009428905.1 Desulfofundulus thermobenzoicus
ATTAGACAATACATCAGATCCAGTATAGAGTTTCAATTCCTCATAGGTAGGCTTCGCACCCAAGCAGGATTAGACAATACATCAGATCCAGTATAGAGTTTCAATTCCTCATAGGTAGGCTTCGCACCGGCTACTTGCCGGAGTCTGAACCAACCGAGTTCACGTTTCAATTCCTCATAGGTAGGCTTCGCACGGAAGATCTCTTCGGGGAGGAAAGCGTCTGGGAGACGTTTCAATTCCTCATAGGTAGGCTTCGCACGGAGACAAAAGAAAAACCAGCCTGTGCTGGGCTGGGGTTTCAATTCCTCATAGGTAGGCTTCGCACTGAATGTTGCGCCCGCCAAATATTGCCGGGTTCTGGGTTTCAATTCCTCATAGGTAGGCTTCGCACCCATATAAAGCGTTAACAATGTATTTTTCTTTAATTGTTTCAATTCCTCATAGGTAGGCTTCGCACCTTCGTCCCCGGCCACCCCCCAGTCTTTGCAGGCCTGTTTCAATTCCTCATAGGTAGGCTTCGCACTGCATGGCCACGTCACGGATATACCGCCTGGACTCCAGTTTCAATTCCTCATAGGTAGGCTTCGCACTGGTAAAGACCAGTGTATCCTGGTCGCCTTGCTTGGTTTCAATTCCTCATAGGTAGGCTTCGCACCAATCAAGGTGGTGCCCGAACCACCAAAGAAGTCAAGTTTCAATTCCTCATAGGTAGGCTTCGCACTGAACAGGCCGCCCTCCGCCGGCATTGGCCGCTGCGTTTCAATTCCTCATAGGTAGGCTTCGCACCGGGTGATGAGGTGGGTGGCGCCGGCATCAATGAGGGTTTCAATTCCTCATAGGTAGGCTTCGCACCTTCAATGACCGGCAACAGCGCACACCGGCAGTTGAGTTTCAATTCCTCATAGGTAGGCTTCGCACTACCGGCTGTGGCAGGCGAAGGACCCCGGCATTGTCGTCGTTTCAATTCCTCATAGGTAGGCTTCGCACCGAGGACGATCTGGCAGGCAGGCTCCTGAAGGAAGCGTTTCAATTCCTCATAGGTAGGCTTCGCACCCTTGCGAAGTTTAGAGCCCAGGCGCCATTCAAAAGGTTTCAATTCCTCATAGGTAGGCTTCGCACCCTGTTTGTGCTCCGATGATAACCCAATCAATCCCGTTTCAATTCCTCATAGGTAGGCTTCGCACCCCTTCACTCGGATGTGAGCCAGGGCGTCGTTAAAAGTTTCAATTCCTCATAGGTAGGCTTCGCACCGGCACCGGGTCCTCAAACTCAAAGATCAGCTTCTCATGTTTCAATTCCTCATAGGTAGGCTTCGCACCGATTGCGGCGCAAAAGGTCCTCAAATTCCTGGCCAGTTTCAATTCCTCATAGGTAGGCTTCGCACCAGCCCCAGTGATGCAAGGACCGCAAGGTCCTGTTTCAATTCCTCATAGGTAGGCTTCGCACGCGGCCCCCAGGACCTTCACCTGGGTCACGGCTCCATGTTTCAATTCCTCATAGGTAGGCTTCGCACGCAAAGGCAGACTTCATTATCGACGCACCTTTGTAAGTTTCAATTCCTCATAGGTAGGCTTCGCACGCCCTCTTTGCCGGTGCCACCTGGCTTTCCCTTGCCTGTTTCAATTCCTCATAGGTAGGCTTCGCACAACTTTGCACCAGCGGTCGCCCAGGGCCAGGTGGTGTTTCAATTCCTCATAGGTAGGCTTCGCACGAGTACCGCCGGCATCTTGGTACGTCTTAAAACGGTTTCAATTCCTCATAGGTAGGCTTCGCACATTTCATTATTGATGAAAACGCCTATGACTGGGCTGGTTTCAATTCCTCATAGGTAGGCTTCGCACCTGGAAATATCGGCCCTGGGCCGGTATGCCTACACCAGTTTCAATTCCTCATAGGTAGGCTTCGCACGCGGCAGTATTATTCAGGGAAACACTGCCTTCAATCGTTTCAATTCCTCATAGGTAGGCTTCGCACTGGAATAACGGCAGGAATGCGCCCGCCACTTTGGAAAGTTTCAATTCCTCATAGGTAGGCTTCGCACCGGTGTTGTCGAACTGGTGCAAATAATACCGGTTATTGTTTCAATTCCTCATAGGTAGGCTTCGCACATTCTGCGAGAGGCCCGGATTAGCCCCAGGGATGTGGGTTTCAATTCCTCATAGGTAGGCTTCGCACCCGCGCCATTGCTCCTGGGCGCAACGCCGGAAAGCCGTTTCAATTCCTCATAGGTAGGCTTCGCACTCCTCCTTTCGCCCTTGACGCCGGGCCAGCGGAATTGGGTTTCAATTCCTCATAGGTAGGCTTCGCACGGAAAAAATAGGAATAATGGACCAGATAAGGAAGTCAGTTTCAATTCCTCATAGGTAGGCTTCGCACGATGCTAAACACTGACACAAGTATGTCGCACGGAAAGTTTCAATTCCTCATAGGTAGGCTTCGCACCTGTAATCCACTCGCTGGTGTCTTCGCTGTAAAACTGGTGTTTCAATTCCTCATAGGTAGGCTTCGCACCGGGCGCAAGCTGACGGCTACCCGGCCTGCTTAAGCGTTTCAATTCCTCATAGGTAGGCTTCGCACCATGATCGCTCTGATATGGGGTGCGGCTCACTTTAGTTTCAATTCCTCATAGGTAGGCTTCGCACAAATTCCTGCAAGGCGGATTCAGGGATTCGCCAAACGTTTCAATTCCTCATAGGTAGGCTTCGCACCCTGGGGAAGATTAGCCGGGATTACGGCTCCGGCGGGCGTTTCAATTCCTCATAGGTAGGCTTCGCACGCCGGCCAGTCCAGCTGGTCATCGGTCAGCTTGGCAGTTTCAATTCCTCATAGGTAGGCTTCGCACAAGGCCAGCAATGCGTACCGCCGCCGGGAAAGCCAGTGTTTCAATTCCTCATAGGTAGGCTTCGCACAGGTCCGGGCGGAAAGTCTTTTCCATTTCCGGCCACGTTTCAATTCCTCATAGGTAGGCTTCGCACCGGGTCAAAATACTGGCCCAGGTACGGGGAAAAATAGTTTCAATTCCTCATAGGTAGGCTTCGCACCACCAGCCGGGCCATATCACTCTTCAGCTCTTCCGGGTTTCAATTCCTCATAGGTAGGCTTCGCACGGCAGCCAGGCCGGGAAATTCACTCCGTAGCCCACGGTTTCAATTCCTCATAGGTAGGCTTCGCACCAGCAAATCCTTCCGCAGGGTGAAGGGCAGTTCCAGGGTTTCAATTCCTCATAGGTAGGCTTCGCACGGCATTCCCTTCCAACTCCTTCACCCGGTTTTCCAGTTGTTTCAATTCCTCATAGGTAGGCTTCGCACCCGGAAGGCCCGGGGGTGGAGGAACCAAAGAAGGAAAAAGTTTCAATTCCTCATAGGTAGGCTTCGCACGAAATTCGGGGACTGTTATTTGGAGGGCCGCCGGGAGGTTTCAATTCCTCATAGGTAGGCTTCGCACCATAACCACGAACAACGGGTCAAGGGCCGTTATGACGTTTCAATTCCTCATAGGTAGGCTTCGCACAGCCCCCAGGAACAGATTCTTGTGCCGCTTGGCCAGTTTCAATTCCTCATAGGTAGGCTTCGCACACGCTGCGCCCGTCCGGTTCCCGGTGGGCTTCCCCATGTTTCAATTCCTCATAGGTAGGCTTCGCACAGCTTCGCGTCCTCCAGTTTGGCCAGATAAAACACGGTTTCAATTCCTCATAGGTAGGCTTCGCACTCGGTTGCCACCCCCCAGTCTTTGCAGGCTTTCAGAAAGTTTCAATTCCTCATAGGTAGGCTTCGCACAATTCGGCTTCATGCGCGATTACCTGCACCACTTCAAGTTTCAATTCCTCATAGGTAGGCTTCGCACGTCCGTTGAACTGCACGTTCAAATTCTGAATCAGGTGTTTCAATTCCTCATAGGTAGGCTTCGCACGTATATTGTGGAAAGCTCTCACGGATATAGTTACCGCGTTTCAATTCCTCATAGGTAGGCTTCGCACCGGAACTGCATCCTCTGGCACCGGATAGGGAAGGGGGTTTCAATTCCTCATAGGTAGGCTTCGCACCTGGGCGAGTGGCACCGGAAGGGGCAGGAGCTCTGGTTTCAATTCCTCATAGGTAGGCTTCGCACCAGGGCCGCCGTAGTTAGTAGTAGCAGGTTTATGGCGTTTCAATTCCTCATAGGTAGGCTTCGCACCTGCACTGATGATCTGTTTCCGGTACCGGTCATCCTGTTTCAATTCCTCATAGGTAGGCTTCGCACCCTCTGCGCCGCTGCTTCCGGCCATCCCCCTTCCGGGTTTCAATTCCTCATAGGTAGGCTTCGCACCGGGAGCGGAAAAAGTTATCTGGCGCAGGCTATGTTGGTTTCAATTCCTCATAGGTAGGCTTCGCACCAGACAACGTCAAATCACCAGCCCGGGCAGGTGGTGGTTTCAATTCCTCATAGGTAGGCTTCGCACTCCATAGACTTCAGGGGATGGCAACCGGCTAAAAGGTTTCAATTCCTCATAGGTAGGCTTCGCACGGTTCGATGGCACTGGCACCAATCTGGATCTGGCTTGGTTTCAATTCCTCATAGGTAGGCTTCGCACCCTGAGTGGGAGATCGTAGAACGGTTTCCCAGCAAGGTTTCAATTCCTCATAGGTAGGCTTCGCACGGCGGTGTCTGTGATGGTTGTCATACTTGTGAGGTAGGTTTCAATTCCTCATAGGTAGGCTTCGCACCCCCGGACCGGTGGAAGGGGTCCGTGTGGGTCCTTAGTTTCAATTCCTCATAGGTAGGCTTCGCACTTCTACGACCCGCAGGGTAGGTGGCGTGCTGAGAGGTTTCAATTCCTCATAGGTAGGCTTCGCACTGCTTTTCTTCCGCCAGCTCCACCGTTTCCAGGTAGTTTCAATTCCTCATAGGTAGGCTTCGCACTGCTCCTGGTTATCAGGGACAGCGGCGGGGTGCTGGGTTTCAATTCCTCATAGGTAGGCTTCGCACCGGGAAGGAGTTTGCAAAGTGGGCACGGAAATAACAAGGGTTTCAATTCCTCATAGGTAGGCTTCGCACAGGTCCACCGGTTCACCCCCTTCAGGGATATTATACTAGTTTCAATTCCTCATAGGTAGGCTTCGCACAATAAACAGGCTGGAATACACCCGGGCTCTTCTGGGGTTTCAATTCCTCATAGGTAGGCTTCGCACTAGTTTGGGCGGGGCTGTGTTGCGCTTGTGTTTCACGGTTTCAATTCCTCATAGGTAGGCTTCGCACCAAAACGTGAGCGTTTCGCCGGAATTCCCGTTCAACCGTTTCAATTCCTCATAGGTAGGCTTCGCACGGCGGTCCCACCACCACGACCGAAGCGGGACAGGGGGTTTCAATTCCTCATAGGTAGGCTTCGCACAAGTGCTGGGAAAAGATAACAAGAGTCCGGCAATGAAGTTTCAATTCCTCATAGGTAGGCTTCGCACGTAATACGCACATCATGTGCATGTCAACACCCTTTTGTTTCAATTCCTCATAGGTAGGCTTCGCACATGATGTTCACTTTCTTCCTCTTCCTCCAGTTCATAGGAGTTTCAATTCCTCATAGGTAGGCTTCGCACGTTAAAATCGAAGAGGTACAGAAGGGGGATTTTGTGGTTTCAATTCCTCATAGGTAGGCTTCGCACTGCTAAAGAGAAAAAGCCCCCGGTTTTCGTGGGCATGTTTCAATTCCTCATAGGTAGGCTTCGCACCGGTTCACGGTGGCCGGTTTAAGCCCCCGGACGGGTTTCAATTCCTCATAGGTAGGCTTCGCACGTACGAAGTCCAAAAACACAATACATGGTTAGCCCGGGTTTCAATTCCTCATAGGTAGGCTTCGCACCATAGCGGCCATCTTCCTGGGCAATGCCGGGAAAATGTTTCAATTCCTCATAGGTAGGCTTCGCACCCATCATATAACCCTATTTGTGAAGGTACTATATCAGTTTCAATTCCTCATAGGTAGGCTTCGCACCGGCGGGAGCGGTGCTGGTTTACATGGGCGTGACCGGGTTTCAATTCCTCATAGGTAGGCTTCGCACGGATGAGGACCTGGCCGTTAAAACGGGGGAACATGAAGGTTTCAATTCCTCATAGGTAGGCTTCGCACCCCGCCCCCGGGAATAGCCCGGGGGTTTTAGTTTGGGGTTTCAATTCCTCATAGGTAGGCTTCGCACCCGGGAAGAAGTGGTTGTTAACCGGGAAGGGGAAGGTTTCAATTCCTCATAGGTAGGCTTCGCACGCACGCCGACAAGCTGCGGCAGTGGACCGGCACCACGTTTCAATTCCTCATAGGTAGGCTTCGCACCGGTGGGGAGAAACCCCTGCCGGAAGAGCTGAAGAGGTTTCAATTCCTCATAGGTAGGCTTCGCACCCCCGTTGGCCACACGGGCTGACCCCCTAAGATTGGACAATTAGTCCTTCTTGCTCACGATTTTAGCGAATTTCAATTCAGGGCGGCGGCCTTGACTGCCACCCCGCACGTGGTTAATCAATACCACCGACGGGGCGGC
>NZ_WHYR01000088.1 GCF_009428905.1 Desulfofundulus thermobenzoicus
GATCTGATGTATTGTCTAATCCTGCTTGGGTGCGAAGCCTACCTATGAGGAATTGAAACTCTATACTGGATCTGATGTATTGTCTAATCCTGCTTGGGTGCGAAGCCTACCTATGAGGAATTGAAACAGTCTATTCATTATTTCCCCAACAAATCGATCGCTAAGTGCGAAGCCTACCTATGAGGAATTGAAACAATATCTTTTGTGCCCTGAACGCGCTTGACGCGTAAGGACGGTGCGAAGCCTACCTATGAGGAATTGAAACACGGTGGAGAGGTGAAAGGGCGTATTGGGGGATTGCGTGTGCGAAGCCTACCTATGAGGAATTGAAACCATCCACAACGGCGGCAGCTGTGGCGGCAAGAACAAGTGCGAAGCCTACCTATGAGGAATTGAAACACAATACGCCATCCTATTACTGTGAGAAGTGGGCTTACGTGCGAAGCCTACCTATGAGGAATTGAAACTGGTATGATAGCCTTGGGGTTATTCTATTTACGAAGTGCGAAGCCTACCTATGAGGAATTGAAACACTAAAATCCTCTCGATCTCCAAAAACCTTGATTTTAGTGCGAAGCCTACCTATGAGGAATTGAAACTGGATTAATTCTTACAAAAAACATCTAAATATTTTTGGTGCGAAGCCTACCTATGAGGAATTGAAACAATAATGCATGTGTCGTAACAATATCACAACCTCTGTGCGAAGCCTACCTATGAGGAATTGAAACTTATTATATTGCATTTATCTTTTTGCTTATGTTATTGTGCGAAGCCTACCTATGAGGAATTGAAACTCCTTTGGGAGATATCTAGCTAGCTTGCTATTAGGGTGCGAAGCCTACCTATGAGGAATTGAAACTAGCCCGCGTGAGGAGTTCACCCATCCCTGTTTCGTGCGAAGCCTACCTATGAGGAATTGAAACGCTGATTGCCGCAGGGTCTCTTTGCCCTCGTTATAGTGCGAAGCCTACCTATGAGGAATTGAAACTTGAACTGGTGCAAATGATGCCGGTTATTTGAAAAGTGCGAAGCCTACCTATGAGGAATTGAAACCATTCGCGGTCCCCGTGATGCTGGCGTTTACCGCCGGTGCGAAGCCTACCTATGAGGAATTGAAACGCCACCGACACCCGGGGGGCGGGCGGCACGGCCAGGTCGTGCGAAGCCTACCTATGAGGAATTGAAACGAATAACCCCACCGAATATCCGTATTGTTCATCGCCGAGTGCGAAGCCTACCTATGAGGAATTGAAACGGAGGTATCACCATGCGGAAGAAGTTGTTGAACTTCGCGTGCGAAGCCTACCTATGAGGAATTGAAACTCACGTCCATGCTGTACCACCCCACGTCAGCCGACGTGCGAAGCCTACCTATGAGGAATTGAAACCTATGAAAATTACCAACCTTGGAAACGGAAGAATCAGGTGCGAAGCCTACCTATGAGGAATTGAAACGAAATAATTGTTTCATCCTTTATATAATTGTAAATATGTGCGAAGCCTACCTATGAGGAATTGAAACGTAATTGATTTGTCTGTTATTTTGCCTGATACAATTAGTGCGAAGCCTACCTATGAGGAATTGAAACCTGTGAGAGGCGGGCGGGTGGCCCGCCTTACCGAAGTGCGAAGCCTACCTATGAGGAATTGAAACTACCTCCCTGGAGCAAGGTATTTTTGGCCCTGGAGAGTGCGAAGCCTACCTATGAGGAATTGAAACAACCGCTCATACACTCATCAACCCGCCCGTCCGGCAGCGTGCGAAGCCTACCTATGAGGAATTGAAACCTCTGATAATTGGTCTTTTGCCGGGAATATTTTATTGTGCGAAGCCTACCTATGAGGAATTGAAACACGCAGAAACGGTACCCGGCCGGGTTGTCCTGGCCTAGTGCGAAGCCTACCTATGAGGAATTGAAACCACACTTCTGCCAGCCCAGTGACTGCCCCTATCGTTGTGCGAAGCCTACCTATGAGGAATTGAAACATCATAATTGAGGTCAATGTGTTACCGTATTTTTTGAGTGCGAAGCCTACCTATGAGGAATTGAAACGCAGAGATGCGGACGGATGACAACCCTGGATGTTTGTGCGAAGCCTACCTATGAGGAATTGAAACATCCTCAGTAGTAAAGATAATAAGTCTTTCCTTCAGTGCGAAGCCTACCTATGAGGAATTGAAACTTCAACTCCAAACGTAATCCTGGAAATAAGATCCTGGTGCGAAGCCTACCTATGAGGAATTGAAACAAGTATGCCACAAACCTGTGTGTTCTCCTGTTTTCCAGTGCGAAGCCTACCTATGAGGAATTGAAACGCTCTTGGATAATTTTTTCATTTTAATTTCCTCCTCAGTGCGAAGCCTACCTATGAGGAATTGAAACAAAATAACCACTTCCAGGTCATGGCTGGATGGCCGGTGCGAAGCCTACCTATGAGGAATTGAAACAGAGATGGGAAAAGGAGGCTAAATAATGTCCAAGCGGTGCGAAGCCTACCTATGAGGAATTGAAACCGGCCAGGGCCGGTTCTTCCAGGTTGGCGTTTTCGGTATACAGGTGCGAAGCCTACCTATGAGGAATTGAAACTCCTGTCCCGAAGGATACATCAACCACTGCACATGGGGTGCGAAGCCTACCTATGAGGAATTGAAACGGCAAAAACCCCTTGACGGCTGGGTTTCGGGCTGATGTGCGAAGCCTACCTATGAGGAATTGAAACTTCCTGAATCGGCCCGCCCACATTGCTGTCCGGATTCTGTGCGAAGCCTACCTATGAGGAATTGAAACTAGCACATTCCTCCTTTTTAATCCTCATCGCCATCCAGTGCGAAGCCTACCTATGAGGAATTGAAACCGATGTGTGATTGGGAGACCCCGATTTTTTCGGCCGTGCGAAGCCTACCTATGAGGAATTGAAACCCGGTAGGCCCGGGCTTCCTCAATGGGGTCCAGGTCGTGCGAAGCCTACCTATGAGGAATTGAAACCCCGGAAGATGATGCGGGAACTGGGCTGGCCGGAAGTGCGAAGCCTACCTATGAGGAATTGAAACCTCCACTCACTCACAACCGCCCAAAGCTTCTCCCTTTGTGCGAAGCCTACCTATGAGGAATTGAAACAATGTTGCAGTACTACGTCAGCCGTGCTGGTGGCTGGTGCGAAGCCTACCTATGAGGAATTGAAACGATAACGTCCTGGACCCGGGCTATGATTTGGCGGGCGTGCGAAGCCTACCTATGAGGAATTGAAACTGTGACCCGTACAACCGGCCCATTCTGAGGACCCTAAGTGCGAAGCCTACCTATGAGGAATTGAAACAGTTCTTCAGGAAACTTTTTATAGTAATCAAAATTTGTGCGAAGCCTACCTATGAGGAATTGAAACTTCCTTAACGGTATGGGAAAACCGGGCCAGGGCCGTGCGAAGCCTACCTATGAGGAATTGAAACATACTATAGAAACATTTGGGTCTGGTTAAGGTAGAGGTGCGAAGCCTACCTATGAGGAATTGAAACGCCGAATATGAGGTGAGGCATTTTTCGGCCAGACGTGTGCGAAGCCTACCTATGAGGAATTGAAACAGAATGCTTTGCTTCTCGGCCTCTTTTTCGTTTAAGTGCGAAGCCTACCTATGAGGAATTGAAACTGCGCCTGGCCTTCATGTAAGCCAGCTCAAGGTTCTGTGCGAAGCCTACCTATGAGGAATTGAAACTGGACTGCCTGTCGGTGGGCTTCATCTGCCTGACTCGTGCGAAGCCTACCTATGAGGAATTGAAACTTCATATCCAGCAGCACCGCCAGGCGCTCCATGAGCTGTGCGAAGCCTACCTATGAGGAATTGAAACTTACACTCAAACCACATGATGTCATGATGTCATGAGTGCGAAGCCTACCTATGAGGAATTGAAACTTGCGTACCAACCACGCATGGCCGTGGTTGGTGCGCGTGCGAAGCCTACCTATGAGGAATTGAAACGTGGGAGGTTTCAAATCTTCAACATTGCAAAAGAGGCGTGCGAAGCCTACCTATGAGGAATTGAAACTAAGCTGAATCGTCACCATGTACCCACGCATTAAGAGCGTGCGAAGCCTACCTATGAGGAATTGAAACCTGGGATTCGTACTGCGCCCTTTGCAACGCATAGTTCGTGCGAAGCCTACCTATGAGGAATTGAAACCTGGGATTCGTACTGCGCCCTTTGCAACGCATAGTTCGTGCGAAGCCTACCTATGAGGAATTGAAACGCAATGGTAAGCGCTTTTATCTTTTGTTCCTCTGTGTGCGAAGCCTACCTATGAGGAATTGAAACCTGGAGGCGGCAGGGAGGCGGCAGGATGATAAGGCAGCGTGCGAAGCCTACCTATGAGGAATTGAAACTGCAAACTGGCGGGACTATTATATATGTGGTATAACGTGCGAAGCCTACCTATGAGGAATTGAAACCCCGGCGGGATTGATCCAACCCGGGGAGCTACCAGAGTGCGAAGCCTACCTATGAGGAATTGAAACTCAAAATCCGCGTAGTGTTTCGCCAGGTGGTTATAGTGCGAAGCCTACCTATGAGGAATTGAAACCCGGCGGTGCCAGGTTAAGTGGGGCAAAGACTGCGTGAGTGCGAAGCCTACCTATGAGGAATTGAAACGTTCAAGTTCCTTTGGAAAGTCCCTGGCCGTCTTGTGCGTGCGAAGCCTACCTATGAGGAATTGAAACGACTTGGCGGCCGGGGTTTGTCCGTTTTTGATGGACTGTGCGAAGCCTACCTATGAGGAATTGAAACGGAGTGATTTAAGTGCAGGAATATATAGTTATTGTGGTGCGAAGCCTACCTATGAGGAATTGAAACGACAATCTTTTCATTCTTGTTTCCTCCTTCTGGAAATTGTGCGAAGCCTACCTATGAGGAATTGAAACCAGAACCTTCGTCAGGGCCAGGGTGGCGGCATCGAGTGCGAAGCCTACCTATGAGGAATTGAAACGTGGCGTAGAGGTCTACTGGATCGGCGAAGGCGAAGGTGTGCGAAGCCTACCTATGAGGAATTGAAACTCTTTAGCCCCCCGGTACGGTAACCCCCGGTCCCCCAGAGTGCGAAGCCTACCTATGAGGAATTGAAACGTTTACCGCTCTCTACCTTAACCAGACCCAAATGTTGTGCGAAGCCTACCTATGAGGAATTGAAACAGATAACCAACCAGGATCAACAAACCCAGGATAAAGTGCGAAGCCTACCTATGAGGAATTGAAACGAATACCCGCGTTTTGTTGTTGCTGTGCCTGAAAAGCGTGCGAAGCCTACCTATGAGGAATTGAAACTACTTTCACCAACCATTCCCCCTTTGATTTTGAATTGGTGCGAAGCCTACCTATGAGGAATTGAAACGGGGTGAAAACAAGGATGTTTTCTCTGGAGGAATTGATTGTGCGAAGCCTACCTATGAGGAATTGAAACCGGAGGGAATCTTCTCGCGCCGGGCGATGTCGTCCGTGCGAAGCCTACCTATGAGGAATTGAAACGGCACCGGGTGGCCGTAAACCGTGAAATGTATCATGGTGCGAAGCCTACCTATGAGGAATTGAAACGACGAACCATCCGAAATTTGGGCGCCAGTTCGCCTTTTCGTGCGAAGCCTACCTATGAGGAATTGAAACCTCCTTGTTTTACACCGTACAGTTCGATGAGTTTTTTCGTGCGAAGCCTACCTATGAGGAATTGAAACCTCCTTGTTTTACACCGTACAGTTCGATGAGTTTTTTCGTGCGAAGCCTACCTATAAGGAATTGAAACAAGTAACAGGTTCCAGTGATGACCTGAGACACCTGTGAGTGCGAAGCCTACCTATGAGGAATTGAAACTGAAAACGGCGCTGATCAGTCCCCTTTCGGTAATCACCGGTGCGAAGCCTACCTATGAGGAATTGAAACGCCCCGGCATCCTGGACACCTTCCCTGACTACAAGGAAGTGCGAAGCCTACCTATGAGGAATTGAAACGGAGTAATTTCATGCCAGAAGTGCCACCGCAGCCTTTCCCGTGCGAAGCCTACCTATGAGGAATTGAAACTTTTCATATCATATATTTGACTTATATGAATCCCTTCGTGCGAAGCCTACCTATGAGGAATTGAAACGGAGGACGGGATCACACAGGATAATACCGCCCCTCTCCTGTGCGAAGCCTACCTATGAGGAATTGAAACAATATAACGACAGGGTTCCAGGACATGCTATTTCCGTGCGAAGCCTACCTATGAGGAATTGAAACTTCTTCCCGTATTCCTGCGTCTTTACCGCTACGGCGTGTGAAGCCTACCTATGAGGAATTGAAACCTGGATATGTTTACCAGATCTAGCCATTACCTCCAAGAGGTGCGAAGCCTCTCTCAGTAAGGTTGTAATATCTCCATTTATCTTGCGATATCAGCCAATTTCACTTTTTCTCAGGGAGATGAATGATAATAATAACCAGGTATACCGATATATGGCATGTGTTATCCATACT
>NZ_WHYR01000089.1 GCF_009428905.1 Desulfofundulus thermobenzoicus
CTGGGCGGTATTCCAGTCGCCCTACGGGCTCCTTCCATACCACCCAGAACGATATTATGTTCATTAACTGGAAAAAATCGTCCAAAATTATTGGCCATTTTTTATCCAAAATTATTGACCGTTCACACTTGTTGTACATACAGGATGATGCTGTACAGTAATCGGTGTTTTTCACGACGAAGTATGCCGCCGCTATCGCCGCCGACACGGACAGGGCGGCCATTGGTTTCTTTGCCGTAGCTCATCCCCCCTCACGAAAAACCCGGTGGTGTGTGTTGGTACCACCAGCATCTCGGTCGTTCAGGTTGATTTCGATCTTCGTTGACCGTATAGTTTCCGCCACCTCCGACAAAATGGTTTTTTGGGACGCAAAAAAGAGAGAACCAAAAAAATGATTCTCTCTTGAAATTGGATTTGTTAGAATATAGCTTTGTTCAGCGAATCAGGTAGCTGTTGTTAAGTCCAAAAGAACCGGGTTAAGTCAACGCTTTTTCCGTTAACCAAACTATTTTAATTTTATCGGCAACCCTCTCGAATTCACGATCCCCCGTCAAGAGCGGCGCATTTTTCTCTAGGGCCAGCGCCGCCGCAAAACAATCCGCGTAGGAAATCCGGCCTCTTGCCTTAAACTCTCCCGCGATTTTGGCTCTATCCCAGGTAGCATCCACAATACGAATATTCTTGGCTTGAACCAGCTCAAACTCGAAATTTTCAGCCGACGCTCTGCCGCGTTCCCGCAGAATGGTATAATAAACCTCTCCCAAATTAATCGCGCTGATGAAGAAGCGAACCTTTGAATCAGACAACAGTTTTTTGACCAGTTCCCCGCCTTCTTCCGCTTCCAAAAAAGCCAGAAGGGCATAAGCGTCCAGAACGTAACTTTCACCTGTCTTCTTCTCTTTCAATTTCCAGGGCACGTTCTCTTAGCAGCGACCGGGTTAAGCTGGTTTTACCCTTCAGTGCTCCATATAGATTAATAAACGGTTTTTTGTTTATGGGAATCAAAACCAATTTACCATCAACCATTTGCATGTCAAACCTGTCCCCCTGTTTTATGTCATGCTTTTTCCGTATCTCAGAGGGTATCACTATCTGCCCTTTCGACGACACCGTTACTACCGGCACTGCCTTACACCTCCTTGCCTTACATGTTATACGTAAGACAACAGAAAGTCAAGCGAAAAAATTCAGGTACCAATTGATTACCGCCTGGCCCCAGACCGCTGCAGCCAGCATTCCCGTAGCTAAAAACGGCCCGAACACCATAGCGTCTTTCCTGCCTTTTTTCCCGCTGATAAGCAAAGCTATTCCTGCCAGGCCGCCCAGGAAAAACGCGGTCATTAGAGCCAGGACATTGCTCCATCCTAAAAACAGCCCGGCAGCGAACGCCAGCTTTATATCCCCGCCGCCCACGCCGCCTTTTGTAATTACGGCCAGGAAATACAGGAAAGCCGCTGGGATAATCGCCCCCAGCAGGACGGGCACAGGGTTGGCTTTTAATATCAGGTCCAGAACGACGCCGGCTACTATCGCGAAAACCACTATCCTGTCCGGGATGAGCATGTGTTCCAGGTCAGTGAATGTCACCACGACCAGTATACACGCCAGGACCATATATTTCAGCAGGGTCAGGCTTATACCGAAACGCAGGAATAAAGATACGAACAGCAGGCCGGTAAGCAGTTCCACCAGAGGATACCGCAGGCTTATTTTCGCCCCGCACTGCTGGCACCGACCTTTCAGCCATATGTAGCTAAATACCGGGACGAGTTCTACCGGGGCCAACTTATGGCCGCACGCCGGGCAGTGTGAACCGGGGAAAACCACCGATTCCCCTCGCGGTACCCGGTGGATGACTACGTTCAGGAAACTGCCGATAAACAAGCCGAACAGGAAAATGACCGATGTTACCGCCGCACCCATCGCTTCACAACCCTGTTTTAGCCCACATCCAGGCCATTACCAACGGCGAAATCCACGTCTCCAGAACTGCTGCTACCACAAACAGCGGCAAAACCAGCCTGAAAAACGTCCTCGCCCGGTCATGAGCCATCATGTCCGACATCCCTATCCCGCATGCAAGGCACAGTGCCGACAATTCCGGTATTCCGTGTGGCAACATGCCGAGCGCAGATACGCTTGCCGGTATCCCTTCCGTGCTGAAATACCAGACCGCGCCGGAAATGATCAGGCCGTTAACCACGAGAACGACGACCGGAATAAATTTCGCCGACCGCTCCACCGGGACAGACAGAATTTGTTGTACCAGCTTGAACGGCAGAACCCTGGCGAGCGATCGCCTTAACCTGTTGCCGAACCGGGCAATTTCCCAGACGAAAATGACGAACAGGGCCACGCTCAGGTTCTTCAGCAATACGAACAAAAAGAAGTTCAGGTTATCTTTATCGATCTCGTGTACCACGCCTTCCAGGTTGTTCACCGTGACGGCTACCGGCGTCCTGATCCATTCCGGGTAAATCGCGCCAGCCGAGAGGCTTAGAAGCAGAATCGAGACGGAGATCCAAAAGTATCTCTTCAGAAGAATCGCCCCCTATGTCGCTTTATGTCGATATGTATACAAAGGATATAAAAAAGCCGGGCGTAAAACCCGGCCTACTTCACCCTCACCAGGTACACTCCCGGCTGTTTCGCGTTCGCAACGATGTCCTGTACTTTGTCCACCGGCACCATCAGCTCCACCGCCGCAGGCACTTTCGTTCCCGCGCTTTTGAGCGCATCTCCGACACCGATGTTGCCGCCCGGCGCGATGTAGTTCCCTCCGGAATCGAGCACGGCCAGCACTTCAACTTCGCCCGCCAGCTTAGCTGCCTGTCTGTTGTCCCCGGCAACATAAACGTCCACCGTGTCCCCGGCGGTAACGTTACCGGAAGTGGCCAGCGTAGTCTGTACGGTCACGCTCGCAAAGCCGGGCTTGAGACCCTGCGGGGATACTTCGTTCTGGTAGATCAGGTTCCCCGGCATCACGCTGGTTAGAAGAGATTTGCCGATCACGTCCGTGGCCAGACCCTTCAGGGAAGCCGGCACCTGGACTTCCTTCACCTGGTCTTTCTGCACTACCGTCCGGGCTGGAATGAATCCCACCGCTTCGTAAGCCTTCACGGTCTTCGATGCCTGAACGTATTTGGCATTGCCCGCATGGATGATGACCAGGGTGACTATCAGCGCAATGAAAAGAGAGATCAGGATGGCGAACAATTTCTTTCTTTCCAAACAGCTTCAGCTCCTTCGTGAAGAATTGCACCGTTGTGCGCAATTGGTTGCACTGATTAATTAATGCTTCTTCAGTAAAAGACAGGAAAACCAGCCCACAATAACGAAATGTACTTAATTTAACAAGATTCAAAAAAGGGGTGCTCTTGAAATGCAAACATTTGATATTTTTTTAGTCGAAAAAATGTCATACATTCAAATAGGAAATGGACCATTTTTAGGATTCTGCTACGTTCCAACCGCTCAAAACTTTATTGAACGCATTGTAAAAAATATACCACCATCGGGCTTAGATCGCGTCCTATACTTAGGATACATAGGGATAAAAGAAGCTCAATTAGATGAATACCTAGCGTTGAAAATCGAATGCATGCCGCCTTTTACCCACTTTACTTTTGCTATTCTTTTTCCCGCAAAAAATCTTTTATTTCTTCCGTCCATATTCACTGCGACAGACGTATATATTACTGGCAGCAAACATCTATGGGAAATTATTGACCCTACAAACACATCTAAATCAGACGATATTTATAGCTCGCTTATTGAATTTTGTGATAAATATGCACCACAGCAACTATTCTCCATAAAAGAAGGTCTGGATGAAGCCTTGCACAGCTTTTACAAGGACATAAGTAACAGTACGATACAGTGCTCTGAAAACTTTAAACGACTAGTAATTGAATACTTTCAGTACTGGAAATAGATCTACAAATTTACCACCGGCATTGATCTTTGCAATTTTTGTAACACCTAGGCCGCCTTTAGACGCAAAAGAAATAATAATCTCTTTTTCAATGTTCTTGCTCAATATAACCACAGCTCCTTCGTGAAGAATTGCGCCGTGTCGCAACGGCTTCCTGAATTTCACATCGTACACGAAAGGCGGCCGCGGCAGAAAGCAGCCTTTTTCCCAGAACGCCTTTCCCTCGGCCGCCTTCTCCCGGATCAGTTTTTTGAAACTTCCCGGCACGGACGTGGCGGTTTCCCACAGGTAAAGCCCTGGTCGGGTCTCGTATATCAACTGTAGGTCCCTTTCCACGCCATCCCGCTGTTTCCTAACGTCTTCACCGGGACGGTATTTCACGTGTACTTCATAAGCCCTGTCCCAGCATCCAACGATTCTGTTCCGGACGAGCAGTTTCGCCCAGTGCCTGTTGACTGGCACCAAGCGAATATACTCGTACTTGATCGCCCGCCTCGCTTCCAGTATGGAATAAAAAAACGCAGCGCACAGGACGATCTCGACGCACGACAATATCCCGCTGCCGGTGAATAATGCGATTGCCCCGTTGATTATGATCAGCCACATTATGACGTCTCTTCCTTTGGTACCCACCGAACCGTCCCCCTTAAAGCGAGGGCGTACAGTAGTGAACCTGCACCGGAGACGTTCCGGTAACCATGTTCGTCACGTAGTGGCTGACGCCTCCGGCGCTTACCCGCATGGGAAAATTTATTACGCTGGAAAATATGCCGGCATCGACGACCTGATTGAACGGATAGCTTATGCGGACGGACACCGGCTGTCCGTAAGGGACCGGCCCGCCGGACGGTTCGACCGTAACGGTCATCGCGCCCGGGTTGAGCTTGCCCTTTTCGCAGAATGTCTTGAGCTGCTGGTTGGCTATGTTGGTGTAGCCGCCGTACTGCGCCATGCTGTCGGCGATGAGATTGGCCTCGGATTGTAGCTGAAACCATTCCACCATGCCCACATACAGGACAACGCAGCTGAAAAAACAGAACAGGAAGAATATCAGTATGCCGATGAAGGTAATTATTTTGTCGAGCAAACCATCACCCCCATAGGGGGCACGGCTGCCCGCGCCCCCGATGCAATAGTTGGTTAATTACTGGATGGTGAATTTCTGCTTGATCACATTCAGCATTCCGTTTAAGAAATCCGGGAAGAATATTTTCAGTATTTCGTAACCGGCCAGTATCAGCATTACCGCCACAAATGTCAGCCCGGCAATAGTGGCGAACGTTGGAAGGTTGCCTTTTTCGTTTTGAACCATGACCGTTAAGCGAATAATTTGACGGGTCACTTTGTCCTTGATTTTTTCAAGCATTTTAGTTTCACCCCCCTTACATGTGAAATGAGCCTAAAATAAAATCAAACACCCTGCCCAGCAGGGGGAAGACGTAAGGCCCCAGTACGATAGCCAGGAAAACGCACAAAACGACGATCACGAAAGCCATGCCGAGGTCCCACGCGAGTTTCTTGATATTGCCCTTTTCATTCGTCAAGTTATCCACATTAAATTTCCCCTCCTTGATTGGATTTTGATATTTGCCCCAAAAAAAGCCCGTACTGAGGGCCTCAACTTTGAACCGATACGGAACCTACGTTGGCGAACCGCCGCATGGTGATATAATAAGGCGGCACTTTCATGCCCAGAATGGTACCCTGAAAAACGGGCACATCCATCGTGACCAGATAACCCGGCTGGACAGCCATGCCGTTCGCGCCGCCGAGCTTGTCCGGCAGGGGATCGCCTGCGTTGATGACATCGAATCCTTTCAGGACGACGGGAGCTGGAAAACTCCCCCCGGTGAACCGATCCCCGCCGTAAGCCGTATTCGTTATAATGGAGTAGGCTGTGACAAAATACCTTTTCGCATTGTCCGGGTCGAGCCGGATGACGCCGGTCATGGCGCCGTTCAAGTTGTCCGCAAACACCGCGTATTTTATCGCCGCATCGATGTCTTCGTAATTTTTGTAAGCATTTTTCATTATCCCGGCTGCCATGATGGCCACAACGAGCAATCCTACCATTACCACGGTCAAAAAAAGCCCCAGGAGAAAAATCGAAATAGATCCCCTTTCGCTGCACAATCGTTTGTTAAAAATAAACATCACCTGGTTCAAAAAAGCTCACAATACCTAACAATTGTTGGTTTTTGTGAACCCGGCCTCCCCATGACCAGGCTTTCGCTCCTTTCTGGATTGGATTTGCCTGCTCCTGGGGGCAGGCTATAGCGACAGGGAGACCTCGGCCCCGGGAGTCCCACCCGGACGGGAAAAACGGCGCTTCACGGGCTTAAGACACTCGGACATAAGGGGAAACCACACCGGGTTTCCATCCTGCGTTGACCGTGAAGCGGTCCAACACTCAAGTTTCTTGAGCGCCGGACGCCTCCCGCGATCTGTTAGATACGGCCTACCGGTTTGTCCGGCA
>NZ_WHYR01000008.1 GCF_009428905.1 Desulfofundulus thermobenzoicus
ACCCAGCCCCACACCCCCCAGAAGGGCCGCCACCAGAATGATCAACCGGCTGAGCACACCCTTCAGGGAAACCAGGGACACCTGCAGATCACCCGTGCCGCCCACCACCACGGCCAGCAGGGCCAGCAGGGCAAAGATCTCTTCCCCGGTCAAGGTGGACAGGCCGTTGAGCTTGTGCACGGAGGGGAGGGCAATGAGAAAAACCACGGTCAGCAGGGCCGCAAAGAGGGCTTCAAAAAGGATGGCGATATACTGGTAGGTGGAAGGTTCACCAACGGCCGCCAGGCCGGTTTTCACCACCAGGGTCAGGGAAAAAACCAGGGCGGGCACCACCAGCCGCGGCCGTTTCAAAGAACCGGGCAGGGCCAGGGTACACAACCAGGTAAGGGCAACGGTGACCATGGCGCCCCCCAGGGACCAGCCCCGGACCACCGTGATCAGGCCGGCGCAGGCACCAACCACCGACGCCGGCTCCGCCCCCGGAAAGGTGCGGGCGGCCGCCGCCACAAAGGCGGCCGCCCCGGGAACCATTTCGCCCAGCAATAATGCCCGGCCCAGAAAAAAACCGGCCAGACACAGGAGAAAGGCCTGCCGGGTGAGGGCCAGTCCCGGAGGGGACCAGGGCCAACCCCGGCCTTTCTTTTTCTTCCGTTTTTTGCTGTCGCCTCCCCGTACTGTCCTTTGATAGGGATATACGTCAATTCTTTCAGATTTACCGGACACAACCGCCACCCCTTGTTTTTCCCTAAGGAACATTATAGTACAGGTGGCGGGCAATAAATGTCATTATTGGAAACTAGATACAATTTTTCTTTCGACAGATCGCGCCGCTTCCAGGGCCAGACCATACATAATGTCGGCCTCGCTAACCTGCAGGAAGGGAAGGCCCAGTTCCAGCAGCACCAAACGGGCAATGCGCACCCCGGCCGTTATAACGTCCGCCCGTTCGGGCTGCAGTCCGGGCAAACGCCGTCGTTCCTCCAGAGTGGTGTGGCGCAGGAGGGTCAGGATCTCTTCCACCCGTGGGGCAGTGAGGATATAACCGTGCACCCGGTGGGGATCGTATACCCTTAGCTTCTGGGCCATGGCCGCCATGGTGGTCACCGTACCACCCACTCCCACCAGCTTTTGCGGGTGGGCACGGGCCACTGCCAAAAGGACGGGCTCCAGCAGGCGGCTGATTTCCCCGTCGTCATGGCCGCCCTCGGTCATGCGCACCGCACCTGCCCGGACACTGCGGGCCGTGATGTTCCCGTCCCGGGACCAGATAAACTCCGTGCTGCCGCCGCCAATATCCATTACCACCATGTTCTGCAAGTCGTCGTCCAGTCCCTGCCGCACCCCCCGGTAGCTCAACCGGGCTTCCTCTTCACCGGAAAGGACACGGACAGCAAGACCCATTTCCCCGGCCCGCGCCAGGAACTCTTCCCGGTTGGCCGCGTCCCGCACGGCACTGGTGGCGGCGGCCAAAATCCCTTCCGTTTTGAATGAACGGATTTGTTTCAGGTAATCCTTCAACGTACGCAAAGTGCGGTCCATGGCCCGGGGCAAAAGACGACCGCCGCCGATGCCCTCCCCCAAACGGGTGGTCACCAGGCCGGTATGCAGCCTTTTCACCACCCGTTCCCCCTGGACTTCCGCCACCAGCAGGCGGGTGGAGTTGGTGCCGATATCAATTACCGCCACGCGCAAGGCAAAACCTCCCCCGACCAGTAAAAAGGCACCCCCCCCCACGGGAATGCCCTGACTGATCTTTTCAATTCACCATCTACACCAGCCGCCGGCCGGAGCCGCGGCCACCGCGCTTGGCATCCATATGCCGGCGCAGGGACTGCTGGCGCTCTTCACTTTCTTTTAAAAAGCGGCTCAGTTTTTCCTCGAAGGAGGATTCATTACGCTTTCGCCGGAACCCCTGGTCCTGGGACGGCCGGGCCTGCCTGATGGACAGACCAATTTTTCCCCTTTGATCCACCGAGATTACCTTTACCGTCACTTTTTCCTGCGGTTTTAGAAAATCATTGATGTCCCTGACATAAACCTCGGCAATTTCGGAAATGTGCACCAGACCGGTTTCACCACCGGGAAGCTGGACAAAGGCTCCGAAATTGGTAATGCCCGTAACAACGCCCTGTAAAACGCTTCCCACCTCTACCGGCATAACTTAAGGTTAATCCTCCCCCGATTGTATAAAACTTTGATTAATTATATGCAGAAAAACAAAAAGGTGTCAAGACACCTTTTGTTCTCACCCAGCCATCATTTTTTACTCATTTTTGCTTATATCATGGGTAGTTATTAATCCCCACAGACAGATAACCTGAACGAGAATGATTACCGCCGGGATAGCGGCTAGTGGTTATTTATCCCCAAACAGACAGATAACCCGACGCGGGACATGGTGAGTACCGGCACCCCGCTTTTTACTGCTGCGGCTTTACCGGCACCACCCGCGATTCTCCCGGCTTCACCAGGCCCAGCCGCTGCCGGGCCACCTGCTCGATATAGCTGTCCGATTGTACCTGCTTCAACTGATCCCGCAATTCCGTGTTCCGCTTCTGCAGTTCTCCCAGCTGAACCTGCAGCTGACCCAGGTCCCGCTGCATGGCCTCCAGACGATGGTACTGGGCCACAAAGGAAAGGGCCAGGTAAACAAACAGCAATACCACGACCAGGACCGGCAGGCGTTTCCGGTTGAAACGCAGGCGGCGGCGCGTCACGGCGGACCGGGATGGCAGCGGGTACACCCCGGCCTTTTGATGGGCGGAAGAGATCATTTGCTTCATCTACCCCCTCATCACCCGGCAATTGCCGGGTAATTATTCAATGACCCGGCCAGGGCAGCACATTGTCCACGCTCATTCCCCGGCTTCCCCTGGCTTCTCCGCTGACAGCACCCGTTTTTCTCCGTTATGGACGGCAACCTCAGTTCGCCGGGTACTGTTGTTTCCGGCGCTTCGTCCGGTACGCAGCGGCATATAAGATCTCCGTAGTATCATGGTATCAGCAGGTAACCCGGCATCAGAAGCACAGGTAATTTGGGGTGAGTGCCGGGCTGTACCTTGTATTAATTACCGGCTTCACAGCACATTTACGAAACGACGGAGCAGGGCGGTATTCCGGTGTGTGCCGGGCGGCACCTGACAGGTGGTGGCGGTTTTACGCAAAAGTTATTACTTTTCCTGCTCCTCCTCATCATCCGGACCGAAAAGGTTCAGGGCATCGCCGGGCAGGACAATGACCACCTGGTACCCCTTGTTCCGGGCGCGGTTGAACAGGGTGGCCACCGTACTGGCCGAAAGGCCCAGGCGACGGGCCACCCGCTCGTTGGAATAACCCATCTCCTTCAGCGCCACCACCTGGCGTTCCCGTAAGCTTAACTTTTCCACGCCGCGGATCTCTATCTGCATACCCCAGGCTCCCGGGAAAAAACTCGCCGGCCGTCAGCCGCCGGTAAGCTGGATGGTCGGAGTTCGCTGACGTGCACGCCGGCTTAAACCAGCTTTATCGCATTATAATAATTAGCGGTGGGACATATGTTTGCATGAGAAGCTCCCTGCATACAGCCACCGGACCGGCTGCTTATAAGAATTTCCGCGCCCCGCTCCCGGCCCTTATTCCCACCCTTATCCACAGGTTGTCCACACTTTGTGGACAATTTTATTACGCTATTTCTACATGCCCCCCTGCAATTCCTGCCTGAAAATAAAAAGCGGGGATTACTTTATTACAGGATTATGACGGGCAAAATTACTGCGGGCAAAAAAAAATACACCCGCATACGGCAGGTGATCAGTGAGCCGCTATGGAACCAGGGGGACGGTTCTTCCGGTCAACCTCCGCCCCATTTTCCCCCACAGCCCTGCAGAAAACCACGGCGCCGTCCGGGGCCCGGTTCCGGCACCTCCTCCACTTTACTTGATCGACACGGCGCAGATAAACCCGCCGTCGGAGCGGCCGGCATTGACGGCGGCGGCTTCCAGCTCCCGCGCCGCCTGCTCCTGCCGGTAGTCAAAGTCCGGCGGGGTGAACAGCACCGCACGGGCCCGCACCGAACGGCCCGGCATGGCGCAGCGCAACTCATCCAGAGTATACAGCCGGGCCCGGTTGAAAACGCTGCCGGGGTCCCGGCGGGCCTTTTCTGCGTAAAAGCGGCCCCAGCTGCTGTCCCTGCCAATCACCCCCACTACCAGCCTGCCGCACGGCTTCAGGACCCGGTAGACTTCCCGCAGGGCCGCGCCCGGGTCCGGCATAAATTCCAGGGCGGACACGGAAATAACGCCGTCGAAGCTGTTGTCCCGGAAGGGCAGTTGCCCGGCATCCCCCAGGACAAATTCCACCGGCAATCCCTCCACCTGTGCTCTGGCGGCCGCCTTCGCCAGCATTCCCGGTGAAATGTCGAGCCCCGTTACTTTCAGCCCCCGCCGGGCCAGCTCCAGGGAGTAGTTGCCCGTGCCGCAGCCTATGTCCAGCACGCTCATTCCGGGCCGCGGCTCCAGGTAGGCCAGTACGGCCTCCTTTTCCACCCGATCCACGAAACGACCGGCGGCAGTTTGGTACCACGCGTCGTAACTGTCGGACTTGTCGTCAAAAAGTTGTTTCATTGCATCATCACCAGTTTCATCTGCCATTGCCGGAATTGATGATGGCCCGGGCTTCTAAAGGTCTGGCCCCAGCAAATCTTTCACGGCCACCACCGCGTCGGGGAAGGCAGCGGGCGCCAGGCAGTCGCCGCGCCACAGTTGCCGCATCTCCGCATAACCCCCGCCCCCCGGGTTCCGATAAACCTCCACGCAACCTTTGGCCAGGTCCACCAGCCATACCTCCTCGATGCCTGTCCGGGCATAGAGCGGCACCTTAACCTCGCGGTCGTAGGAGGCGGAGCCCTCCACCACTTCCACCACCAGCAGCACATCCCGGGGTTCCGGGTGGGACGCAGCGTAAAAGTCGATGCGGGGTTTCAGGAGCGCCACGTCGGGCTGCGGTTCACTGTGCTTGCCCAACCGCACGGGGTTCTGGACCCGGACCTGTACCCGATCCCCCAGCGCGCGAAAAAATATCCGAACCAACCGGTCAACATACCCCGCGTGCCGGCTTCCTATGGGCGTCATCTCAACGATCTCCCCTTCTATAAGCTCTACCCGGTCGTTTTCCGAAAAAATGCCGGCCTCGCCCATGCGGTGGTAGTCCTCCACCGTAAAGCGGCGCCTCACCAGCGGTACGGACATAACGTGCCCCCCCTGCCTTGGTAATTTGCCCTCAGTATAACACCGGCCGGGGCGACGGTCAACCGCACCCCGGCCTTTTACAGGACTCCGTCAAAGTACAGGAAGAAACGAGCCTGCATGAATTCATCAATTGTTTTCGCTTTCACCGCCCTGCGGTGCAGCATTTTTAATGTATCAATGTGGCGGGCTTAGCGGTTAAAGAGGGGGACGAACTCCTGCTCGCAGTCCGGCCGGGCGGCAAGGCGACCATGATCCGCAAGCCCCGGAGTTTTGCGGTAGCCATGGCCGGCCTGTACGGCCATTTATGGAAGGGAATAGACTCGCTTATTTACCAGAAGACGGGCAAAACTGTTTCAAGTATAGGCTTCTCATTAGCCATCAAAGCTATGATAATATTTGTATCCAGTAACAATTTACCACTCATTTAGATCGACCTTTTCGCAATCAATTTCTATAACTCGCCGCATTATTTCTACATCACCAGGGGCAATAGCCCCGGCAAAACGCAGCAGCTTCTTACCCGGCACACCTTTCGGCCCGGATGCAGCCAGTTTTCGCACAAAATTCAATACACGGCGCTGATCCTCGTACGGCAAGCTACTAAGGTGCTTGATAACCTCGTCTTTTAATGATGGTTTCATCATTATCACTCCAGGCAAAACTGTTTCAAGTATATTATAGCAAAAGAGAACATGCATGTATATAACATGATGCAGAAGTTTCTACCATAATTAAAGACCCCCGCTGCCGTAGAGGCAACGGGGGTCTTCACTACTGTTTGCTTTTTACAGCCTGCCGGTGGTGGTCAGGAAGCGCTTGACCATGACCACCGCCCCGGCCCTGGTGACATTTGCTCCGGTGACGCACTGGTGGGCCGGGCGTCCGCCGACAATGCCTTCCCTGACGGCCACGGCCATGGACTGCACAAAAGAAAAACACCCGCCTCTACTCCGGCGGGGGTTTCCCGCGGTGGAACAGACTACGCCAGCGGGCGCGCAGGTTCCCGGAAAGGCGCCGTGCCGGTGGGCCGGCAATGCGCCTCCCCGCCCGGCCGATCCGGCGTCCGGCCAGGCCAAAGCCCCTTCCGGCCTGTACCACGGGCCAGGCTGTCACGAAAACAAGCACTTTAAAGGGGAAGGTGACCACCCGCCACAAAAGGGCCGCCCCGGCGGCCACCAGCCGGGCCAGGCGAGCAAGCAGGTAAATGCACCGGTAAATCAGCCGGCGGGCCGGGCCGCTGAACAGTGTGAGGTATATGGCCGCGCCCAGGGCCAGTCCCAGCAAAACATAAAAACGCACCTCGCCGTAATTGATGACCAGCAAAGCGGCAAAGGTGGCCACCAGCAGAAACACCCAGATAAGAAAATCCCCCAGATAGGTGCCCCACCGGCGGGGACGGACCATTTCCCGGAAGACCCGGTACAAATCATAGGCAAAACCGGACATTAAGCCAATGAGCAGGGTAAACAGGAAGGAATTCAACTGTTCCGCCAGGGTCACAGGAGCCACCCCCGGACCGTGAGTAATAATGTTCAGGTATGTTGCAGCGGGTTAATGGACCACTGCCCAAAAAACTATTCCCGCAAGGGACAGGTGCTTTACAGAACGGCACGTCTTAACCCAGCCCTTCCGACGAAGGAGCATGTCCCGCAAAATTCACATTAAGCACCGTCCCCGCTGTTCCCCGGACACGCCATTATAATAAGTTAATAAGTTAAGTGCCTGGCACCCATTATTTCAGTAACCTTTTCATCAGACCGGTCCCTTTGCCCCGCCCCCTGCCTTTGGCCTCGGTGAACCAGAAGCCGGTGAAACGGCCCTCGGCGCTCAGATTTCCCTTTTGCAGGTCCAGGTGGGTGATGTGCAGGCCCTCGCCCTTTAGCGTGAGAAAGCCCATGGCGGTGTCCAGGGTGATCTCCTTTTCGTCGAAGCTTTCCACCCGCCGCACCCCTTCCAGCACCAGGTGCTTGCGGTCAACCAGTTCCAGCTTTTGATTCGCTTCCACGGGTCCCACCCCCACGGACTTTTGCTCATTTTCATATCTATGCAAACCACCCTGCTTTATGCCCCTAAAATAAAGTAGCGTGCCCGGGACGTTACCATGATCAAGTTTTCGGCAGGTTAAGATAATATACAGGCGGCAGGTGCCGGTTTGTATGTTATGCCGGGGGGGCGGACCCCTTCCGCTTCTTTACCATAAACAAAAAAGGGCGGCTGCCGCCACCCTTTTACTGCCACAGCTTCCTTATTTCGATGTCCTTGAAGTAGAAGCGGACGATGTCCTCCGGAGAACGTCCCTGCTGGGCCAGCAATCTGGCTCCCCACTGGCACATGCCCACACCGTGTCCAAAGCCCTTTCCGGTGAGCACCAGGGAGTCACCCTGCACCGTGGCGCCGGTCAACAGCATGGAGCGCACCACGTCGCTGCCCAGAGCCAGGCGGAGGGCCGGACCGCCCACGGTCACCTTTCCGACCTGCAGTTCCTCGGCCCGGCCCGAGGGGCCGCGGCGCACAATCCGCACCGATGTCACTGGCCCCGGATCCTGTCCGGTGATCTTTTGCACTGCCGCCCGGACCTGATCCAGTGGGATGCGCTTCTCCCAGTGCCGGTTCTCCGGCGTGGTGATGGACAGGCAGTTGTCCCGTACGCCTGCCTTCACATAGGGCGTGGGGGTTTTGGTATAGGCCAGCCCCTCGGCCGCAGAGGCGGACACACCCCCGTCACAGGCATTGAACCAGGCCTTGATATAATCTCCCCCGTGCATGGCCACCTCACCCCGGGTGAGGTCCACCGCGCGGCGCACGTTATCATTAATGCGCGAAGGATTGTAGGCCTGAAACTCCTCCACACTGGTCGAAGCGTCGGTGCCGTGGAGCTGCTTTACCCGCCCGGCCTTTATATTCTCCATGGTAAAGGTGCGGGCTAAAATGGCCTGGGCTGCCAGGGCATTGACCGGCCAGGTGGGTTCCATTTCCGCCGCCACCACCCCGGCCACATATTCCTCCAGCTTGATATTCTTCTTCTCACCTGTTTCATTAATATACAGGCTGATGGTGGGTTCGCCGCCGGGAGCGGGGGGTGCCGGTTTTCTGGGGGCGGCCCTGATGCAGCCGGTGGCCATAAGACCGATTAAAGTAACCATGAGCACTGCCCGGATGAACGTTGTTTTCAATATTCTTCCCCCTTTTGTGGCCGCATGCCAAAAATTTGGGCACATACTGGCTGCCCCTTTTATTGTTGCCCGGTCGGGGGAAAATATGCCCGCGCTGGGCAGTGCCTGTCCATTCCTCCTCCGGTCTTTATTCCGTACGGCCGGCCGGGTACGGTTTTATGAAACAAATGGTTTTCCCGGCTCCGTGATAACCCCGGTGGCCTTTTTTTTCACCGCGTAATTTACGGCCTTCCTGCGGCCAAAGCGTTTTTTCGGACCAGGCGTCCTCACCTGCAGCGGCAATCACCCGGCCATCACCCGGAAAACCTCTTCCTGCCGGCCAGTTAACCGATCAAGGACCCCTCACCTCCGGCAGTCCCCCCGTTGGCTCCCCGCCGGTGGGCGCCCGGCTGAAACCACGGGTACCCAGGATCATCACCCCGCCGAACAGGGGCAGGTACTTTTGCAGCAGTCCCTTCAGGAAGGCCAGCACCCCGGGGGCACCGGCCACCAGATCGGTAAGCAGGTGGGCCCGGTTTTCCGCCAGCAGCCCCCCTACAAAAGCTACCCCCACGGCCAGAAAAACAGCCTTTTTCCCGGTTTTCCGGGTTCCAGCCATTGTGGTGGCACGCATATCCAACACCTCCTCTGGTGTTTGCTGTTAATATTACCATATTAAAGCACATACAGTCGAAGGCCATTTTCGCCCTTTAGAGACGATTACGCCAACATAACTCCTGTTACCTGTCTCGCTTACCCGTTTTTGCCACAGTTTTCCTGTATATGGAATATAAAAATCGAGGCTTATAGAAGCAGCCTCGATTAATATACCTCCGGTTCCCTGATTATTTTTTCTTCCACTATCCTGTACAGCCCCGCGGCCTGCCGGGCCGGCACATTTTCAGACACCGCCACTATTTCCACTTTCAGCCACCGGCCGCCCAGGTCGATGGTCACCATATCGCCTGGCTTTATGACTGTCCCGGCCCTGGCCACCCGCCCGTTCACCGTGACCTGACCCCGGTCACATGCTTCTTTGGCCAGGGTTCGCCGTTTGATCAGTCTGGAGACCTTTAAAAACTTGTCCAGGCGCATGTCCATTAAAAAAGCCTTTGACGGTGAGACAACTTATGGAGAAACGGCATCCCGCAGGGCCTTGCCGGCTTTGAAAACGGGTACCCGGGCAGCGGCAATGTCGATCTCTTCACCGGTTTGCGGGTTGCGTCCTTTGCGGGCGGCCCGCTCGCGGATTTCAAAGGTACCGAACCCCACCAGCTGGACCTTGTCCCCCCGGGACAGGGCTTCCTCAATGCTGGCCAGTACGGCGCTTACCGCCTTTTCCGCATCCTTTTTGGTCAAATCCGTTTTTTCAGCCACCTGTGCAATAAGCTCTGCTTTGTTCATAAATACCCCCCTCAGTAAATTTAGACATGGTCTGCCTTATAATTCGCTAAATCTCGCAGGTTTCCTCCCGCCAAGAAAATTATTCCTCCTTTTTTTCCTGACTTTCTGCCTTCTTGGCCTCCTCCCACCAGGCATCCAGTTGCTCCAGGGGGAAACCGGCCGGATCCCGGCCCCTTTCCTGCGCCCTTTTTTCTATGTAGGCAAACCGGCGCCGGAAGCGGTTGATGGTGTCCGTCAGGGCCACTTCCGCCTCCACCCCCGCCAGCCGGGCCAGATTGACTGTTGCAAAAAGCAGGTCCCCCACTTCCCTTTCCACGGCCTTCCGGGAACCGGTGGAGAGTGCCCGGCGCACCTCATCCAGTTCTTCCCCCACTTTCTCCAAAGCCCCCCGGTAATCGGGCCAGTCGAAGCCCACCTGCGCCACCCGGGACTGCACGGCGCCGGCACGCATCAGCGCCGGCAAATGCCCGGGGATTCCGTCCAGGATGGATCCGGCGGCCGGGTGCCCCTTTTCCCGGGCTTTAATCCTCTCCCAGTTGGCCACCACCTCACTGCTGTCCTTTACCCGCACATCACCAAAAACATGGGGGTGACGCCGGAGCATCTTTTCGGTGATTCCCTGAATAACGTCATTAATCGTAAAGCTGGCCTTTTCCCTGGCCAATTGGGCGTGAAAGACTATCTGTAACAATAAGTCTCCCAATTCTTCACATAATTTATACGCATCTTCCTGATCAATGGCTTCCAGCACTTCGTAGGTTTCTTCCAGCAGGTAGGGGCGCAGGCTGCGGTGGGTCTGTTCCCGGTCCCAGGGACAGCCTCCTTCCCCCCTTAAGGTGGCCAGAACCTCCACCAGCGCATCCAGGGGATAACTGCACCTGCCGGTTCTTCCGGGACAGGGGGGCAGGTAAAGGCTGGTCAGGTGGTCCACCCAATCCAGCCGGTCCAGCCCGTACAGGGGATGCTTTTCAATGCGCTCCTGTCCGGGAACACCGGCGGCCCGCACCACCATCACCGGGTGATCCTCCGGGTAAAATTGCATCAGAGAAAGTTTTACATCGGAAGCCACCAGGCGGCTGTATACCTGGCAAATTACATTGCCAACCGCCGGAACCGGTTCCTGTTCGGCCAGGCGCAGCCCGTCCACCATATACAGGCCCGCGGCAGGGTCCAACCCCAGGGCGGCACACAAAACATCCAGAAAGCTCATGGCCGGCAGGACCTGCACTTCCAGGCCCCGTTCGGGGGCCCGGGCCAGAACCAGGGCCACCGCTTCTTCGGCCACCAGGGGATGACCGGGCACGGCAAAAACCAGGGGCTCCTGCAAAGCGGCGTCCATAAGCGTAAGGGCCATACGCCGGTAGATCTCCTGAAAGTCCGGTCCCTCCTCATAGAAGTGGTCAAAGGATTCAAAGGTGATACCCCGTTCTTTCAGCCAGGGAACCACCGGGTGGCGGGCGGTGCGCAGGAAAAGGGGCCGGTCGCCCTGCAGCACTTCCCACACGTTCAGCGGTATATGTCCGGGGTGCCCCGGGCCGAGACCGGCTATGATTATATCGGCCTTCATGGTAAACCCGAGTCCATGGGGACAGCAGCAGATACCATCACGGCAGGGGTTGCGGCCCTCCCTTAAAGGGGGAATGGCGGCCCGCCACCCGCTGCCCGGGGATTCACGGACCGGTATCCGCCAACGGGTTTTTCACCTCCACTAATGTTTTCGACAGGACCATTCTTTTGTTAACTACCGGAAAAAGAATGGAACAAAAAAAGTGGCCGGCAGGCCACCTTTTTTACTGCTCCATTTGCTTGGCCAGGAAGCCGGCGGCCGTTTCGGCCAGCTTTAACTCCAGTTCGCCCATCTTGATGTCCGGCTCTTTCGAAGCCAGGATAACCGCTCCGATGGGATCACCCTCGGCAATAATGGGCGCGATCACCTCCGCTGAATACCGGCAGTCACCGTCATCGGCCGTCAAGCACTCCTTGCAGTAGGGATCCTCGCCGGGGTTGTTGATGATCACCGCCTTGCGCTCTTCCATTACTTTTTCCACGGCAGCGCCGATGGGTTTGTTCATGTACTCCTTCTTCGGCGCCCCGGCAACGGCAATAATGGTATCCCGGTCGGCGATGCAGGCGATGTGGCCCAGGGCTTCGTAGAGAGAATCGGCATATTCTTTGGCAAAATCACCCAACTCGCCAATGGGCGAGTATTTTTTAAGGATAACCTCACCTTCCCTGTCTACGAAGATTTCCAGAGGGTCACCTTCACGAATCCTGAGCGTTCTCCTGATTTCCTTGGGAATTACGACTCTTCCTAGATCATCGATGCGGCGAACAATACCCGTTGCTTTCATGGAACACCCTTCCCTCCTTATAACGCAAAATCTTCGCGAATTAACTTTCACTGATAGTATATAACAGCGGGAAGGGACTTATTCATTTTTTTCCAATCAAGAGTAAAAATTTTCACCTCACGGGGAAAAAACCGGGGAAAGGGTTTATTTTGTCGGTGTAACCAGCTTATTGTCTATTTTTGCCTGCTGGCGCAGGCCGTCCAGATATTCCTGCATCTTCTTCTGCTGTGCCTGTTCGGTCAGCTTGTTGATTATTTCCTTCTCCACCTGTTCAAAGGGCTGCACATTTTCCGGTATAATTTTCTCCAGCTTGATGATATGGTAACCGTAGGTGGTTTTCACCGGCTCGGGAGTTATTTCGCCCGGTTTTAAATTTTTTACCGCCTGTTCAAACTCCGGCACAACCTCACCCGGCGCAAAGGTAAACAGGCCGCCCTTATCTTTTGTGCCCGTATCTTTGGATTTTTCCCTGGCCAGGGCGGCAAAATCAGCTCCCTCTTTAAGCCGGTTCAAAATGGACAGGGCTTCGGCCTTGGCTTCCACCTGGGATTTCTGTACGTCTTCCCCCGGCGGCAGGGTAATTAAAATGTGCCGCACCTGCCACCTCACGGGCTCGGTATACTGGTCCTTATGCTGATCGTAATACTGCCGGGCCTGCTCCCCCGTGGCCGGTTTGACGCCAGCCAGCACTTTCTCCTGCAACGCCCTGATGGCCAGGTTTTTTTCCATCAGGTCGTTCAACCTGGGTTCCGACAGGCCGTTGGCCGCCAGAAACTGCTTGAACTTCCCTTCATCATCCAATCCATACTGGGAGCGCAGGGACTTGATCTCTTCCGCCACTTTCTGCGGGGTCGGCTTTAACCCCTGCCGGGCCGCTTCCTGCAGCAGCAGTTCCTGGTTAATCAAATCTTCCAGGGCCTGCTGCCTCAGCATACCCAGCATTTGTTCCCCCTCTTTGCTGCTGAAGTCAACCCCCCTTTGCTCCAGCATCTTTTTGGCCGCATCCACCTGTTCGTCCAGCTGGCCCCTGGTTATCTGGGTGCCGTTCACCGTGGCCACCACCGCCGGCCCGCAGCCGGCCAGCAGGGCCAGGACGGTCACCAGAACAACCACCAATACCGCTACCCGTTTCATTCTCCAATCTCCCCTTCGCACAACAATAACCACATTATATACCGGAAAAAGCGAAACATCAACCATTATCCCTGTGCCCGGGTGACCGCCTTTAATAAAAGATTAACACAATAATCAGGATCAGCGCCGCCAGGGAAAGGGCCAGGTAATCCTCCAGCCTTTCCGTGGCAAAGGGGGAAAGCATATGTGCTTCGTCCTTTTTGAAATCCGGATGCATCACTGCCAATCACCTGCCTCAAGGTTGTTCCGGCACAAACAACAGCACCACCAGGAGGGCCACCAGCGCCTTGACCAGGGCGGCCACACTGCCCACCAGCAACGGCCTGCCCCCGGCCCGGCGCAGCTCCGCCAGGGGTATCTGCATGCCCTGGCCGGCCAGGCCCAGGGCAAAGAACCAGTTATACAGGTCCCGGATGATGTTCAGTTCCCGGGAAGGCGGGGAGGTGGGACCCAAAAGGCCGAAGGAGGTGAGGAAGACCATGGCCAGAAATCCCAGCACAAATACGGGGAACTTGCTCCACAGGCCGGTATTGATATTCACCTCGTCATCCTCCGGCGGGGCGGAGCGGCTGGCATAAAAAGCCAGAAAAAGCACCACAAAGGGCAGGAAGATCACCCGGGTCAGGTTGTAGATCTCCCCCGTCTTCAGGCTTTCCGAAGCGCTGGCCGCCGTACCGGGGTCAAAGGTCAGGCAGACCGCCAGCACCTGCCCGGAATTCAGTATGCCCGTTCCCGCCCAGACACCGAACTGGTGGGGGCTCAAGCCCGCCGCCGTACCCACCACCGGGAACAGGAACAGGCTGACCACGCCAAAGGATAATATGGTGGCGATGGAATAAACCACATCGGTGTTCCTGGCCCGCACCGCCGGGGCGGCGGCCACAATGGCCGAGACGCCGCAGATGGCCGTTCCGGCCGCCAGGGTGGCCGCCCCGGGTATGTCCATACCCACCCTTCTGCCCAGCCACAGGGTAAAGGACAGCATCATGATGATAAACACCAGTATGAGCAACACGGCCGTCCCGCCCAGCCGGGCCAGGTCCATGACGCTGTACAGCGAGCCCAGGAGAATGACGCCCAGCTTGATGAACAGGCGGGACGTGGCCACCCCCGGCGCCGCCCAGCGGGGTATACCCAGTACATTGCCCACCAGCATCCCCAGAATTATGGAAATGAGGATATAGTTCAGATGCAGAATATCGATTAAAATCCGTTTGGTTGCAGCACCGGCGGCAAAATAGGCCTCCAGGCCGGGCCACCAGGAAAGGCCCAGATCCGCTCCCCCCCGGGCCAGCACGGCAATAACCAGCATAAGCAAAATGCCGGGGAGAGTTTTGGCGAAAAGGAGAATTTTGCCCAAGGTACCGGCCCTCCCGGATCTTTATGGCAGCGAACTTAAAATTCATTATTAATTTTAGCAAAAAGCCGGCATAAAAAAAAGCCCGGCCCCAACAACTTCCGGGCCGGATACCGGGTATATTCGACTTTGTCCGGCTGTACCGGTTCTTTAGTGAACCGGCTCCGGCCAACCGCTGTCCACCCATGTTCACGCCGGCCTTTTCGATGGCCGCTTCGGGTAATTATATGGCACCCTGCTGATGACAACACAAAAAAAATTACCCCATGGGACCATTACCCCATGGGGCGTAAATTTCCCTAAATATTGGCCCAGTAGTGACCAAAGACCAGCACCGAAAGAATGTACCCCAGGGGTACGTTTATGGCCACGCCGATGGCGAAGGCCAGCAAGGGCTTCCAGCCGAAGCTGGTCAACTCCCGGAACCGGGTGGTGAAGCCGATGGAGAGGAAGGTAAAAACAAAAGTCCAGGTGCGCAGGTTCTTGATCGGACCGATAACCGCCGGGGTGAGCACCTTATTAAATTCCGCCGCAGAAAACTGCAGGGAAACCAGGGTGATGATCACGGAAGCCAGGAAAAAGCCGATGACGAACTTGGGGAAGCGCCACCATATTTCCATGGCGTTGACCCTTTCCCGCCGGTCGGTGGAGTTGCCCCGCTCCCACATGGTGCAGGCAATGATGGCCATGATTAAAGACCAAAGGCCCACCCAGATATCCCGACCCACCACCTTCAAGAGGGTGAAAGAACGGATGGCCGCTTCGTCGCCAATGGCCGCGGCGGCGGCAAAGCCGGCCGCGTCGGCAAACTCGGAGGTGCCGATCCAGGCACCGGCCACACCGGCGGGCAGTCCGATGATCTTCGAGACTATGGGTAGAACAAAGATCATAACCAGTGCCCAGATGACCACCATGGAAATGGCAATGGAAACATGCTCTTTTTTGGCTTTTACCGCGCCGCCCAGGGCTATGCTGGCCGAAACGCCGCAGATGGAACCGCCGGCGGCCAGGGTGGCGCCAAAGGGTTTTTCCAGACCGAACAGGCGGGTGGCCGCCAGATAGATGGTCACAAAGGTGCAGACGGCGATGATGGTGGCCTGCAAAAAGGCGATGGGACCGGCCTGGATAATCAGGGTAAAGGGCAGGGTGGCCCCCAGAAGCACAATGCCGGTTTTAACATAATACTCGGTGCGGAAGACCGTATCCAGCCATTTGGGCAACCGGAAAAGGTTGCTGACCACCAGGCCTAGCAGAAGGGCCAGGAGAGGTGGTTCAAAACCCAGATTCGCGACCGTCTTCTGCGAACCAACAATGAGAATGAGCAGGGAAAGGACAAACAGGATGGTGAATCCCACAATAAATTCCCTGGCGTTAAAGCCCATAATATTGCTGCTAATGGTGAACAGTACCACAAAAAATAGATAAAGACCGGCATACCAGCCCCATTTGGCAGCCAGGTGTTTGGATACGGCGCTAAAATCCGTATAGGACGGCGGCACTACCGATAAGGATTTGATAAAGGAACTACCTCCGTAAAAGAACAGCAGGGCAAGGAGTACCATGCCCAGGCCCATCCAGATGGCCCAGTAGTCTTCCTTTTTCCATAATTCGGACCAGCCGTGCTGTTCCGCAGCCGGTTTGGGCAGCCCCCTATCCATTCCGGTAGTTTGTGCATGTCCGTTCATTTTCTTATTCCTCCCTTAAAAAATGGTCGATAGAACGGGCAAGTTAATAATTACACATGACCTTATGCACCAGTGTTCACAATCTCCTGTATCACTACCCCTTAACCTTCTCCTGTCCTGCACCCCCCGGTTATCATTTTGATTAGTTAGACTTATCTTAGGACACCCTTCCCGTTTAATCAACTATTCCAGAGCAGGATGGCACCAATGTTCACTTTGAAGAAATCTTTTCTTCATAAAAGTGAACTTTTTGGTTCAACATGAGGACACTTTAGTGTCCGGACAATCTAATTTCTGGGAATAGATCCGCTTTTGAAACGCAACCGGAAGATTCCCGCAGGATTTATTCCTGTCGTGACGAATTTTCTTATTGGGGAAAATTAAGACCGGTTTAAAATAAGGATCAAAATTACAACCATTGTCAAAAATCTTACCGGGCGGGCGAAATAATTGGCAGGTGAAAACAATGGTTAACAACCGGACCGGGCTGCGGTGGGTCGCCTGGTTCATCCTGGTGCTGCTGCCGGTGCTGGTCCTGTTATATACCGGTTCCAGCCTGCCCCGGCACTGGAACGGGTTGCAGCTGGAGTTCCAGCGGGAGATTAAATATGACGAAGTATCCTCAGACCTTTACAATCTGACCGGCAGTGTGCAGGAATACCTCTTTTACGGGGACCAGCAGGCGTTAAACGACTTCCGCCACTACAGCACGGAAACTTTAAAAAGGGAACTGGAGCTTTACAACCTGGTGGAACAATCCAGAAAGCAGGATGTGGCGGAGCTGATGGCCCTGACCAGGGCCTACAATTCCTTTGTGGACCGGGAAGTAATACCGGGCCGGGAAAGCAACCGGGAGCTTTTACTGTGGCAGCACCGGGACCTCCATCGCCAGCTGCTCTACCGGGCCGGCTCCCTGACCGAAAGGGGCGGGCAGGAGAATAAAGCCCTCCTGGAACGTAACGGAGACCTTTTCCATAAGGCCGGCCTCCTTATGGTCTTCCTCTCCCTCCTTTCCCTGGGAGCCCTGTCCTGGGCCGGCATCTGGATCTGGCCCCGGGCGGCCTGGTATTTCAACCTGCAGGAGCTGATCGGGGACTCGGAAGAAGCCGTTGTTTTCGTGGACCGGAGGGAAAGGGTGCGTTTTCTAAACCGGGCGGCGGAGGAACTCTTCCACCTGCCCCGGGAAACGGTGGCCGGGAAAAGCCTGCAGGACATCCTGACTGTCTACCCCCACTGTCAGGGTGTGGTACAACCCCTGTACCAGGCCCTGGTAAAGGGAGAAAAAACGGTGGATTGCCGGTTGAGCTACAACCGGCGGGGAAGCCAGGTGCTGCTTACGGTGAACTGCGCCCCGGCCTATTTTTTTCACTGGCTGTCCGGCGCCGTGCTCACCGCCCGCCGGCTTCCCGGCCCAAGGGACGGCGGCATTTTGCTGGAAACCATTGAAAGGGAAAGGAAGCACCTGTCCATTGAAATCCACGACTGGATCGGCCGTTACCTCTCCAGCATCATCCACGGCCTGGATTACGCCCTGCGGGTGAACGGGAAACAGCTGCCGGAAGAGTTGCAGAAAAACCTGTGCCTGCTGCGCACCCAGTGCCAGAATGCGGCCATTGATATGAGAAGCATCATGAACGACCTCCACCCCTACCTGATCGAAAAAGTGGGGCTGATCCCGGCCCTGGAATCCTACAGCGCCAATTTTGAACGCATCCACGGCCGGAAGGTGTATATTTTCTACCGCCGGCGCTCCCTGCCGCTGGACCGGGAAAAGGAACTGTTCATCTACCGCATTGTCCAGGAGGCGCTCACCAATGTGGCCAGGCATTCACCGGCCACGGAGGTGGACATCCACTTTCACGAAAGGGAAGATACCCTGCAAATAGAAATTATGGATAACGGGGGTATGCAGGAAAAGGCCCCCACCCCGGGCAAGGGCCTGTGGGGCATGAAGGAAAGGGCCCGCTTTATGGGCGGGGACCTGTTTTACGGTTTTATGGAAGGCGGATTTTGCGTCACCCTGACCGTGCCGCTGACAGGGAAGGGGGAAGGGCAATGAAGAAAATCGGCATCATGCTGGTGGAGGATCATAATGTATTCCGCGAAGGTTTGAAAAGGCTCTTCGATATGGAAGAAAACATGCAGGTGGTGGCCGAAGCCGACTCCTGCGCCGCAGCCAGGCAGCACATGAGCGATGAGGTGGATATTGTTCTGCTGGACATCGGCCTGCCCGACGGGGACGGCCTGGAACTGTGCCGGTGCCTGACCCAATCCCACCCCCGGGTGAAATTTGTGGCCCTGACCACCTATGATGACGTCACCTTTATCCGCAAGGCCATGGAACGGGGTGTACAGGGATTTGTACCCAAATACGCCTTCTTTGACGAAATCCGGTCGGCCATTCATATGGTGCACAAGGGCGGCACCTATATCTATCCCGGACTGCAGGCGGAACTGTTGTTAAAACCGCACAGCCCCATGCTCACGGACCAGGAAACCAGCATATTGCAGCTCATCGCCCGGGGTGAGGACCAGAAGGAAGTGGCCGCCCGGCTTTACATCAGCCTGTCCACCCTGCGGCGCCGCATCCGGGGCATCTGCACCAAACTGGGAGTGGGCACCCTGGAGGAGGCCCTGGCCGCCGCCGCCCGCCGGGGGCTGATCCGGTAAAGTGAGGATGGATGGTATGAAAAAATCCATCACGGCAAACAGCGCCTGGCTGATGTTCATTATGCTCTTTTTCCTGAGCATTATTACCATGCTTTTCATTGTGGAATTCCGTTTTTTAAAAGATATCATGAACGATTACGAGGAAACCATCCGCCAGGTGGCCGTAAATAAAACCGGTCTCTTTCTAAATGACCTGCAGGGGGTGGGTGAGGGGGCCGCCCGGAAACTGGCCGGCCGGTCCGACCGGGAGGCCGCCCTGCAAGAGCTGCCCCTTTATGATCACCGCATCACCGGTGCATACATCCTGGATGCCGCCGGCCGGGTGGCGGCCCGGACGGACACTCCCCCGGCCGATCTGCTGCAAAGGCTCCCTTCTCCCCGGGGGAGCCGGGTGCTGGGAGTACATGCCGCCAGTGACGGCCGGATGGTGGTTACCGTAATCGTCCCCCTGGGCGAGGAGTGGCTGGCCGTGGACTTCGGCCTGGCCGATTTTCAGCAGGAACTGGCCCAGGAGTTTCTGGGGGATACCTGCAAGGTGGCCGTTTTTGATCCCCGGAAAACGGCCGTTGTTTGGCCCTTCAACCGGGAATCCCTGGATTCTTTCAGCGGCCGGGAGGAAAGGTTTTTCAGCGGCGAAAGGCAGTATGATGTGAGCACCACGACGGTGGGCGATCCCCCCTGGCAGATCTATTTCTTCCTGCGGTCAAACAATTTCGATACCTACCGCATCATTACCATCATGCTGCTGCTTTTTGCCCTTTACTGCTGTCTTTATCAATTTCTGGTGGAACTGTGGGGAGTGAACAGTGCCCGAACCTATTTTGAAAATATTGATTTCACCATTTTCAATCACGTCCACGATGGAGTGATTATTTCCAATACTGCCGGGCGGATCATTTTTGCCAACCGGGCCGCCCACGATATATTTTCCGCCAGGGGGCCGCTGAAAGACGCCCGGTTGAAGGAAATCCTGGGGCACATCGGTGACGGTTTAAACCAGCTGAATCATTACGGCACCCTCACCTTGAAAACGGCCGACCGCCTGCTGCAGGCCGTTCACTCACCCATTGTGAAGAAGGGCAAAGTGCTGGGGGCGCTGACGGTCATCGGTACCGGCGGCAGGGAGGAAGAAACCGGCGGTCTGGTCCTGTCCCGGCTGATGGAGGCCCTGTCCCAGGGGGTGGTCTATGTGGACCGCAATCACCGGGTGGTGAACGCCAACCTGATGGCCCGCTGCTACCTGGGCAACCTGGAGCCGGGCATGAGCATGGACGCCGTGGACCCCGAGCTGGCCGGCTTCATTTACCGGAACATGGGCGCCCGGTCCGTCAAAAGGGTGCACCTGAACTCCCGCCACCTGGACGGGGAGGTGATTTTCATCTACGACCACGAGGGAGTCCATGCCGGAACACTGGTACTGCTGGATGCTCCGGGAATAAAAAAGGGGACGGCCCCCCTTTCGACGGGAGGTGAGGAGGATGGTCAACCATAAGGTTACGGTGTTTCTAAAGCTCCATGAGGGGGTTTCCCTGCCGGGGGCCGTCCGGGCGGAAGATGTGCGCCGGCTGGGTGATGTGCTAAAGGAACGGCATGAGCGGGTGGCGGCCATGATGGATCTTTTACAGGCCGAAGGCTTTTCCTGCCGGGCACACCGGCAGGCGGTGATTCTGGAAGGCAGCCGGCTGGAGGCCTACCAGGTGAAGGAACTGCTGCAGAAACACGGCTTCCAGCCGGATGAATATGAGATAAAGCTGGAATATACGCGGCAGTGGGGGATTATGTAGGTAGCAGCCGGATCAGGACGGCAGCGGCCAGTAGAAGCAGCAGCAACCCCCAGACGGCGTAATCCACGCCCTTTACCCGGGGCTCCCGCAGGTAGGTGCGTGGGCCGCAGCCGTAGCCCCTGGTTTCCATGGCCATGGCCAGGTGCTCGGCCCGGCGCAGGGACAGGAGCACCAGGGGTACGGCCACCGGGGCGTAGGCCTTGATTTTCTGCAGTGGATTCGAACCCTCCACCCGGTAGCCCCGGGCCTGCTGGGCTTCCCGCACCTGATGGGCCTCGGCGAAAAAGGTGGGCACGAAGCGGATGGCCGTCATGAGCATGAAGGCATAGTCATAGGGCACCCGCAGTTTCTCCACCAGAACCAGGATGATTTCCCGGGTTTCCGTGGTAGCCAGGAAGACCAGGAAGCTCAACACGATGACCACCATGCGCAGGCCCATGGCCACACCCAGGAGCAGCCCCCCGTCGGTTACCGGCCAGGCCGGGATCCAGGGCAGAAAATAAAAGAGCACCCGGCCCTCTCCCACGGCCAGGGCCTGGATGAGTAAGAGCACCAGGGCAAAAATGAACAACCCCCGGCAGGCCGGCCGGAGCACCCCCAGCACCCCGCCCGCCGCGGCAAAGACCAGCACCAGGCCCAGCAGGGCCAGCAGGTACGGCACCTGGCTGAAGAGCATGGCCAGGGCAAAAACAGTCAACGCCCAGAACATTTTGGTCAGGGGATGCAGCCGGTGTAAAAGGGAAGCACCGGGAACATAGTCAACCAAACCTGGCATAACCTCACCTCCAGTGGACGGTTCTCCTGGTTGATTTGGCTGACACGAAGAGCAGTTTGCGTTCGCCGAAGGGTCGGCTTTTTCCTGTTTTCAGCCGATTGAAAACACGAAGCCGAACATAAGGGAGCAGTCGGTCAGGGCAGAAAAAGGACTTTAGATTTAAGGCTCCCGGTTCACATGGAAGCCGCCCGTTTCTCCCGGGAGCCCCGCAGCTCCAGCAGGTGGCGGTAAAGCTCCTCCACTGTCAGCACGTCACCGGGTATGCCATATGCCTCCAGCGACTGAGCCAGGCGGGTGATCTGGGGCGGGCGTAAAAAGGTCTGCCCCAGCACATCCGGCTGGCTGAACACCTGCCGCACCGGCCCGTCCATAAGCACCCTGCCCCGGCAGAGCACCACCACCCGGCGGGCAAAGCGGGCTACCAGGGACATATCGTGGGTGATGAAAAGGATGGTGTGTCCCCGGCGGTTTAAATTATCCACCAGTTCCATAATCTCCATGGATTCCCGGTAATCCTGCCCGGTGGTGGGTTCATCCAGGATAATCACCGGCGGCTCCATGGCCAGCACCGAGGCCAGGGCCAGGCGCTGCCGCTGCCCCCGGCTTAAAGCAAAGGGATAGGCCCCGGCACATCCTTCCAGCCCCACCGCCGCCAGCGCCCGTTGCACCCGCCGGTCCACTTCCTCCCGGGAATATCCCATGTTTTGCACGCCAAAGGCCACTTCCCGGGCCACCGTATCGTGGAAAATCTGCCGGTCCGGATTTTGAAAAACATAGCCCACGGTGCGGGCCAGGGCGGCCACGGGCTCGCCGGCAGTATCCCGCCCGTCCACCAGCACCCGGCCCCTTTCCGGCTTCAGCAGGCCGTTGAAATGCCTGGCCAGGGTGGATTTGCCGGCCCCGTTCTGCCCGATCAGGGCCACTATTTCCCCGCGGTGAATTTCCAGGGATACATTTTGCAAAACCGGCTCCCCCGCCCGGTAACTGAAGCACAGGTTTTCCACCCGGAGCACCGGCTCCGGAGCCCGGTCATCTGTGCCGCCGGTAATTGTCCTGCGCTGCAACGTGCTCCGCCCCCCCGTCCATCAAACCCGGGTTACCCGGTCATTAACTTATTAACTTACCTGTATGAAAAGGGGACTGTCCCCTTTTTTGCAGCCATTTTTCCACCAGGGAGCGGCCATGGTCCACCGTCAGCGGCAGGTTTTCATCCCGGCCAATACCCAGCATCAGGGCCAGGCGGGCCACATCGGGCACCCGCACCCCCACCCGGTCCAGATCCGCCTGTTGCCTCATCACCGCCGCCGGAGACCCCTCCAGCACCGCCCGCCCGGCTTCCAGCACCAGCATACGGTCGGCAAAGGCCGCCAGATAGTCGGTCTTTTGCTCCATAATGATAATGGTCATCCCCATCTCCCGGTTTAAACGCCGCAGCACCTGAAAAATTTCCCTGGTACCCAGGGGATCCAGTTCCGATGTGGGCTCATCCAGCACCAGCACCCGGGGCAGGGGGGCCAGGGCGGCGGCAATGGCCAGACGCTGCTTTTCCCCGCCCGACAACCAGGCGGTGGGACGCTGACGGAAACCGGACAGGCCCACCAGTTCCAGGGCCGTCTGGATACGCTCCTCCATCTCCCGGGGCGAAAAACCCATATTTTCCAGCCCAAAGGCCACCTCCTGCTCCACATCCGCACAGATCACCTGGCTTTCCGCATCCTGAAACACGCTGCCCACGCTGCGGGCCAGGCGGGCGGGTGTACTCTCCCCTACCGGCTCCCCGAAAACCAGCACCCGGCCCTGCAGGCGCCCCCGGTAAAAATGCGGAATCAGGCCGTTTATGCAGCAGGCCAGGGTGGTCTTCCCCGCCCCGGTGGGACCGGTAATGCCGAAAAATTCCCCTTCATCCACCCGCAGGCTCAGACCGTTCAGTGCCGGGGTATCGCTGCCACCGTAGGTAAAATAAAGGTCCTTGATCTCCAGTACACCCACCCGGATTCACCTCATGCCCGCAGGAATTTGCGCACCGGGACGTAAAGAACCTGCACCAGCACCACATTGATCAGAGCCACGGGTATGACCACGGTCAGGAATGCCGCCTGCCAGGCCGCCACGGGCAGGTGCAGGGCATATTTGAAATTAAGGGTGATATAGGTCAAACCGCTGGCCAGGGTGCCCAGGCCGGCGGCCACACCGGGCTTGAAGGGATAGCGGCCCACGGCCAGCTCGGGAAGGTAGCGGACGATGAAGGCGCAGACCACGGCCCCTACGGGTTCGCTGATCAGGTTCAGGTAAGGAATGGGGGACTTGGAAAAGATCATGCACACGGCGCCGGCCACCAGGCCGATGCCCACGGCCCCGCCCGGACCCGGCCGTACCAGCATGATGGACAGGCAGTACATGGCAATGACGAAGTTGGGGGTTATGCCGGCCACCGGCGGGGTAAAGATACGCAACACGGCGCCAATGGCAAGCAATATGGCCACCACCGCCACCTGCTTGGTGCGGGCCATTCTGCCTTCCTGTAATGGTAAGATATGACTTTCAGGCATATGATGACCTCCTGTCTCAATCTTTTTTCGTTAATCATCTCAAAAGCGGCGTAATAAATAAGAAAACCGGGCTGAACCCGGTTCTATCCATGACAAATCCTCCGCTCGTCTGGACTCCGCAGGCTCAGCTCATTCTCAGCTCCCCTCATTATGTAATTGTCCTGCTCTTTCCACTGGCTCTTGCGGCATGAAACCCCGTGTGATTATATTAGCACACCGGGCAGGAAATGTCACCTGTTTTTTTCGCCGGGAACACCCCCGCCTCTAGCCTGCCCTGATGAGCTGCGGGGCCGGAACAGGCCGCAGGCCGGATTATCCGGGTGGCCGCCCTCCAGGGCGGCCTGCAGCCCATCCCGGCCGGCCATCTGCAATATTTCCAGGGCATGGATCATGGGCGGTACACGCCTTTCCAGTGTGCCGTAACGGGGAATGCCGGCCACGCAGCCGGAGCGGCTTTCCCACCGGCCCTGGATTTCCACGAAGAACCGGCAGTCCCGGCAGGTGTGTACGGCCTTTTCCCGCATTTCCGGGAGGATGATGCGGTGACCCTCCCACAGTTTGTTGTCTTTCACAGCTGCATCCCTCCCCGGAGAACAGTCGTTGCCGCCGGCCTGATCCACTTCCATTAACAACGGGGCAGTCATCCTGCCGCATACTATTTTCAGCCTTATGTAAGGACAATCCGGACGCGTCCTGCAACCGGCGCGCTTTATCCGGTGAAGAAATCCCTGCCAGTTATAAAGGCGAATTTTTCAAGTGGAACACACCGGCCCCGGTGAGGGAGATGGCACGAAAGATAGATCCCTCCCCATAGCGGCCGGTGATGGCGTCGCAGGCCTCCTCCGCCCGGCGCCGCTTTTCCCTTTCCCCGAACAGGGTCAGCTGTTCCGGCACCCCGGCCGCCAGGCCGGCCAGGGCCAGGCCCACCATGCGCACCGGCCAGGAGGGGGGCCAGTTCTCCTCCAGCAACTCCACCCCCGCCCGGTAGATATCCCCCGCCAGGGCCGTGGGCAGGGGCAGGGTTTTGCGGCGGGAAAGCCAGTGGAAATGGATATCTTTCAAAGAGAGGACCACCGTCCGGCCCGCATACCCCCCGGCCCGGGCCCGGCGGGCCACCCGGTCGGCCAGTTCCAGGAGCACCACGCGGATCTCCTCCCCCCGGTAGTCCCGGGGCAGGGTGATCTGCTGGCCGATGCTCTTCACCCGGTTCAGGCTGTCCGGGTCCACCGGGCTGTGGTCGATGCCCCGGGCGCAGAGCCAGAGTAAGAGCCCGTAGAAGCCGAATCTCTTTTGCAGTATCTCCACGGGAAAGCTGGCCAGGTCGCCGATGGTATGGATGTTCAGCTTTCTTAAGTGCTGCTGGTAGCGGGGACCCACGCCGAAAAGTTCCCGCACCGGCAGGGGCCACAGGCGCCGGGGCACATCCTCATGGGTGAGCACGGTGAGGCCGTCGGGCTTTTGCAGTCCGGCGGCCATCTTGGCCAGCAGCTTGTTGGGGCCGATACCCACGCTGCAGGTGACGCCCACCTCCCGGCGGATGCGTTCCTTCAGCCGGCGGGCGATGTCCACGGGAGGGCCGAAGAGTTTGACGGAACCTGTAACGTCCATAAAAGCCTCGTCAATGGAGAAGGGTTCCACCAGGGGGGTGAAGTCGCGCATGATGCGCAGGATGCGGCTGGAAAAATGCACGTAGAGGTGGTGCCGGGGCTGGATGTAAACCCCTTCCGGGCAGAGCACCCGGGCCTCCCCCACCGTCAGGCCCGTTTTCACCCCTTTGATCTTGGCCTCGTAGCTGGCGGCCAGGACCACCCCGTGCCGCCGGGAGGGGTCCCCGGCCACAATCACCGGTTTCCCCCGCAGGGCCGGGTCCAGCGCCTGGTGCACGCTGGCGAAAAAGGAATTCATGTCGGCTAAAAGTATGGACCGGGACATGGAAGACCCCCTGCCTGAAACATATGTTCCAGATATATTATATCGGGAACACCAGTTCGAGGCAAGGGGAATTCCAGGGGAAATTTAAACCCGGAAAAGAAAAAGTTGCCGGAACTGCCGGCAATTTATGGTATAATCAAGCCGGGAAATGTTGGGATACGGGTCTCACCGGCCAGGTAGAGGTTCCGAATTAAGGTGGGGCACCCCGATCCGTTTAATTCAGCATTACGGTTGCCAAGTTCAAGTACCCCGGTTCAGCCCGCCAGGGAGAGTTCCTGCAGGAGGGCGAAGGGATCCACCAGGTGCTTTTTCAGCCATTTCCGGGCGTCATCCAGCCCGAAGGCCAGGCCCATCAGCTCCGTGAAATAAAACACCGGGATATTTTCCGCCGCCGGGCGGCGCATCTCCAGGTTGTTCTGGCACAGGGGGCAGGCGGTGACCAGGGCATGGGCGCCGGCCTCCCGGGCTGCTGACAGCAGCCGGCCCACCAGCCGGCCCACCACGGACGGCCGGGTGAGGGAAAGCCCCGCCCCGCAGCAGGTGGTTTTATAACACCAGGAAACGGGTTCCGCCCCCAGGGCGGCAACCACTTCGTCCAGGGATTGGGGATCTTCGGCCCGGTCAAAGGGCCGCACCTCCGGCGGGCGCACCAGCAGGCAGCCGTAATAACAGGCCAGCTTCAGGCCGGTGAGGGGCCGCTGCACCCTGCCGGCTATTTCCTTCAGCCCCGCGTGCTCCCGTACCGCTTCCAGAAAAGAATAGACCTGAATGCCACCGGTGTAGGAAAACCCGGCCAGTTTCTCCGCCCGCGCCCTTTCGTCCGGTTCATGCCGCAGGCGGTAATCGGCCCGGGAAAGGCGGGTGTAGCAGGCTGCGCAGGGCACCAGCAGGTCCCGGCCCTGCTCCTGGGCCAGGGCGATATTGTGGGCGGCCAGCCCCAGGGCCAGGTCCCGGTTCACCGCATGGGCCGAAGAGGAACCGCAACAGGCCCAGCCCTTCAACTCAGCCAGTTCCATGCCCAGGGCCGCGGCTACCGCCCGGGCGGACAGGTCGTACTCCATCCCGGTGGCTTCCAGGGAGCAGCCGGGGTAATAACTGTATTGCATGGATCCCACTTCCTTCAAAAGTAAGTGTTCACTGAAACCGGTGGTTAATACAAAGGCACGGCGTTGTCCTTACCCGCCGGTCCGTTGGAAAATCTGCCGCACCGCCGGATCTTTTTTCAAACGGGGTAAGAGGGGCAGTTTACCCCGCCGGAACAGCCGCCAGCCCAGGTCCACATCGCTGAAAAGATTACCCGTTCTCAGCTTGAATTTCATCATGAGCATGGTTTCCTGCACCCGCCCGGTGGCCCGCACTTCCCCCAGAAAGAGGCGGTGAAACAGGGGGGCTGTTTCACCGGATGGGCTGATACCCCCGGCCACGGCCATTTCCCTTAAGACGTCCATAACCTCGGCCATACGGATACCATTGGGACAGCGCAGACCGCAGGTTTCGCAGGAAGTGCACAACCAGATGGTCCGGCTTTGCAATACCGCATCCCGGGCTCCATATTGAATTAAGCGCATTATTTGATTGGGTGTATAGTCGCCCTCCTGGGTGGGATAACATCCGGAGGCGCATTTCTGGCACTGGAAACATAGCTCCAGGGGCTGGCCGCTCAACCGGGCCACCTCTTCCGGGAAGCCCGGATCCAGGGCCGTTTCACCGGCCGGCAGGCGCAATACGGCGGTAGCCATAAAAACCACCTCGGGAATATTATTTAAGGGATTTCCTTACGAAGAACTAATGTGAAGAACATGCGGGAACAGCCCCGGCCGCCGGCCCTACCTGGGTTCCAGTTCCTGCTCCCGGTACGTGGTCAGGGGTGGCGGGTCAGCTGTACTGGCCCCGGGCTGGTAGTCAAAGATCCCCTGCAGCTTTTTGCCGATGGTGCGAAAAAGCAGGGTGAGGGGAATTCTGCTGGGACAACCGCTTTCACATTGCCCGCAGCCCACACAGCTGACCGCCATGTGATGCATGCGGGTCAGGTGGTAAAGCAATGTATCGGTGGGCAGTTCCAGCGCCCCCCGGGTTCCGGCCCAGCGCAGGAATTTTTCCGGTTCATGTTCAAAAAGGTTGCTGTCGAAAACGCATTCGCGGCAGACGCAGATGGGGCAAACCTCCCGGCAGTTGTGGCAGCGCAGGCAGGGTGCCAGTTCGTCCAGCAAGTGGTTGATATCCGATGCCCGGGCGGCAAAATCCCGGCAAAGCTGCTCCTCCAGTTCCTGCCGCTGTTGCTGGAGGGATTCCACCAGGGGCTGCCGGCCTGCCGGCGGTTCACCGGACAGCAAAACGCCGGCTTCCAGCAAAGGAGCCAGATCAACGGCCCCCTCCTCCCAGCCCACACCCACTTCCCGGGCCGCAGCAAACCCCAACCAGTGGAGGGCCAGGTGGGCGCCGGAGGGCACCGGGGTGCGGCAAATGGTACAGGCCGTCCGGACCGCGGTACCGTTCCACGCCCCATGGCCCGCCTCCGCCGCCCGGACCAGCCAGGCATCGGGATCCAAACCCTTTGCCGTCAGTTGATAATAATCCACCGGCTCAAAGGTACCCGCACAGTCCACCCCAATAATCAGAACCTTCTCCAGGGTAACCTGCTGCAGTTTGGCCATTTCCACCAGGGCACGGATTTCGCAGGGACGCAACACCGCCCCCACCCTTACCCCGGGATCCCGGGCGGTAAGCTGGCTGACCGCCCGGGCGGCGTTGATAAGGGCCACCGGGGCGAAGGGACTGGCCCCGGCCAATCCATCGGGGGAGACCACCAGGGCGGGCACCACCATACGCCTGGAACCCACTTCCCGGGGAACCACCAGAACATCCACCACCCGGTGTTCCAGGAGGGCCTGCAGGAAGCTGGCGGCGGCCTGCCGGGGTAAGCCGGAATCCACTTTAATAATCGCAGTTTGCATAGGACACCACCTTCAATTTACGCCACTGCCGGGGTGGCGATGGTCACGGGTTTTTTCCGGCAAAGAACCGTCCAGCACTCACTGAAAAGTCATACCCCAAAGAGCTCCGAGCTTTTTGTCATAACAGGCATGGAAGGGGCCTCATTGCCGGTGAGTGCCGGGCGGCGCTCCGCAATATGGTTTGCTATGGCAGTTAAATGTCCCACCGGCGGCGCAGGGGATTGGGACCCAGCTTTTTCAGTTCGGCAACCATCTCCTGAACGGTTTCGGCAAAGCGCTTACCTTCGGAAGCGCTGATGAAACGGAACCAGACCCGCTCTTCGCCGATACCGAACTGCTGCAGGATGGCCCTTAAGGCGGCAATGCGCCGCCGGGCCTTGTAATTGCCACTACCATAGTGGCAGTCCCCGGGGTGTCACCCGCCCACCAGCACACCGTCGACCCCGTCCATCAGGGGGCGCAGGATATACAGCGGGTCCACCGAACCGGTGCACATCACCCGTACCAGGCGGATGTTGGGCGGGTACTGGATGCGCGACGTGCCGGCCAGGTCGGCCCCGGCATAGGAACACCAGTTGCAGACCAGGCCCACGATTTTGGGCTCAAAGGAAGCCACCACTTTCAGCTCCTGTTCCGGCCGCTCCTCCGGCACCGGCTGGACCACGGGCCTCTGGTGAAGCATGACGCTCATGAGGAAGAACCCCCTTGAATAAACTTTTTTCCCATCTCTCTTTTTCCCGTTTAGTAAATGTTCAGTGACTTCGCCATTGTGCCGTGTTGTCCACGCTCACTCCAGTGCTCCGCAAGTCGTTTGCTTTGGACAATGCGGCACCATGCCGATGGTAGCGGTTTTACCGAACAATTACCCCGTTTATATACGCCCGGGCCATCCGCCCGGTGAAAGGCAGGAACATGGTGATTACTTTGGTTGGGGGAAGTGATTTATTTTCAATCCCACTTCCCACTTCCCACCTCTCAAACGGCCTCCAGCATGGCCAGGAGCTGCGCCTTTTCGTACCCCTTCTGCCGGGAGGCGCCGTTGGGACAGGCGGCCACACAGGCGCCGCAGCCCTGGCACAGGGCGGCGTTGACCTCCACCACCCGCCGCACCGGGTCCAGGCTCCGGGCCTGATAGTCGCACACCTTCAGGCACATGCCGCAACCTGCACATATTTCCTCATCCACCGTGGCCGTTTCCGCCACATTGGCCAGCCGGTCTCTGGCCAGCAGGGTCACCGCCCGCATGGCCGCCGCGTTGGCCTGGGTGATGCATTCCCCCAGCAGCCCCGGGGAGTGGGCCAGCCCGCACAGGTACATCCCTTCGGCGGCAAAGTCCACCGGCCGCAGTTTCATGTGCGCTTCCAGGAAGAAGCCGTCGCCGTTCAAGGGTACCTTGAACAGCTGGCTCAGCCGGGCGTTGTCTTCCCCCGGCACCACCCCGGTGCTCAATACCAGCAGGTCCGGTTCTATGGCCAGCTCCGCCCCCAGCACGGGATCGGCGACCCGCACCACCAGGCCGTCGCCAGCCGCCTCCACCACCGGTTTTTGTTCCACCCCGTACCGGATGAATATGATGCCCTTTTGCCGGGCCGCGGTGTAGTATTGCTCGTTCAACCCGTATACCCGGATGTCCCGGTACAGGATGAAGATCCGGACCCGGGGGTCCAGCTCCTTCAGCTTCAGCGCGTTCTTTATGGCCTGGCTGCAGCAGATGCGGCTGCAGTAGGGCCGCTGGTCCGTCCGGGAGCCCACGCACTGGATCATGACCACCGTGCCCAGGTCATTTGCTTCCCCCCGGTGCAGCCGTTCTTCCAGTTCCCGCTGGGTGACCACCGCCGGGTGTTTCCCGTACAGGTATTCTTCCGTGCGGGCTTCCCGGGCGCCGGTGGCGATCACCACCGCCCCGTGTTCTATGGCCATTTCCCCCGCCGGTGTTTTGATCCGGCTGTGGTAGTTCCCCGGGTAGCCCCCGGCTTCCACCACCGTGCTGCCGGTGTACACCCGGATCAGGGGGTGGCCGGTGACCTTTTCCGTTAATTCCCGCAAATACCGCTGCGGGTCGGATCCCCCCAGGGTGTAGTAAAGATGCCGGGCGTTGCCCCCCAGGGCTTCTTCCTTTTCCACCAGGTGGGTCCGGTAGCCCTGTTCGGCCAGGGAGAGGGCCGCCGTCAGACCAGCCACCCCGCCCCCCACCACCAGGGCGCTGCGGTTGATGCCGGTGTATGTCTGGCCGATGGGGGTGAGCAGGCGTACCCGGGCCACCGCCATGCGCACCAGGTCCTTCGCCTTGGCCGTGGCTGCCGCCGGCTGATCCCGGTGCACCCAGGAGGAGTGCTCCCGGATGTTTACGTGCTCGTACAGGTGGGGGTTCAGCCCCGCCTCCTTCAACACGCTCTGGAACAGGGGGGCGTGGGTGCGGGGGGTGCACGAGGCCACCACCACCCGGTTCAGGTTGCGGCTGGCGATAATCTTGCGGATCTTCTCCAGGCTGTCCTGGGCGCAGGCAAAGAGAAACTCCCCCGCATAGACCACCCCGGGCAGGGTCCGGGCGTACTCCACCACTTCCGGCACCCGCACCACACTGCCGATGTTGATACCGCAGTTGCAGACAAAGACTCCCACCCGGGGCGGCTCCCTGTGCACGTCCCTTTCCGGGGGATATTCCTTGACCCGGGTTTCGCTGTGCCGGGCGGCGCTCAGCAGGCGGGACACATAACCGGCCGCCGCACTGGCCGCGGTGACCGTCTCCGGTATGTCTCTGGGGCCGGCAAAGGTGCCGCTCGCATAAACCCCGGGCCGGGAGGTAACCACCGGGTTGAATTCCTCGTGCCGGCAGTAGCCGGATCCATCCAGCTCCACCCCCAGGACGCCGGCCAGCTCCCCGCTGCCCCGGGCCGGGCGCATACCCGCGGAGAGGACCACCAGGTCGAATTCCTCCTCCCGGAAGGCGCCGCCGCTATCCCGGTAGCGGAGCAGTAGATTGCGGCTGCCCGGCACTTCCTTGATTTCCGAAATCACACAGGGCACGTAGCGCACTCCGTACTCCTCCCGGGCCCGCCGGTAGTATTGCTCAAAACCCTTGCCGTAGGCACGCATATCCATGTAAAAAATGGCAGTTTCCAGTCCGGGGGAATGCTCCCTGGCCACCATGGCCTCCTTGGTGGCATACATGCAGCAAACCGCCGAACAGTAGTTGATGCCGGTGCGGGGCTCCCGGGAACCGACACACTGCAACCAGGCCACCCGCCGGGGCTCCCGGCCGTCGGAGGGGCGCACCAGGTGGCCTTCATAGGGACCCGAGGCGCTTAAAATACGCTCAAACTGCAGGCTGGTGACCACGTTGGGAAAACGGCCGTAACCCAGTTCCGGGCGGGAGACGGGATCAAACAGCTCAAACCCCGGGGAAAGGATCACCGCCCCCGCCCGGATTTGCCGCTCCTGGCCCTGCATCTCGTGATCGATGGCCTTGCGGGCGCATTTTTCCGCACAGGCGCCGCACCGCACGCAGGCCTGCGGATCAATAACGTAGGCATTGGGAAAGGCCTGGGCGTAGGGCTTGTAAATGACCTTGCGCGGGGCCAGGCCCTGGTTGAATTCCCCGGGCACCTCCCGGGGGCAGACCTGTTCACAGCGGCCACAGCTGACACAGCGGCTTTCATCCACATAGCGGGGGTGCCTGTAAAGGGATAAGGTGAAGTCGCCCGGCTCCCCGTCCAAACCGGTAACTTCGGTCAGGGTGAGCACTTCAATGTTGTGATGCCTCCCCAGGTCGGCCACCCGGGGGGACAAAATGCACATGGAACAGTCATTGGTGGGGAATGTTTTGTCCAGCATGGGCATGTGACCGGCAACGGCGGGACCCCGCTCCACCACATAGACCTTGAACCCGGCTTCGGCCAGGTCCAGGGCCGACTGCATGCCGCTGATACCGGAACCGATAACTACCACGGCACCCGAGGGCCGGCTGCTGGTTGACACAAAGGACCCCCCTTAGGTTTTAATGTTTTTTAATATAGCCCGGGCTAACACTACTACAGCGTTACTTCATCCCACATGTATTCCGGGGGCTCCAGGGACATCGGCCTCTAATGCACCGGCAGTGATAGGTGATGCCGGCGTGTTAATCCAATGTTACGCTGTAGTACTAATTTTCCCGTTTATATACGCCCGGGCCATCCGCCCGGTGAAAGGCAGGAACATGGTGATTACTTTGGTTGGGGGAAGTGATTTATTTTCAATCCCACTTCCCACTTCCCACTTCCCACCTCTCACCTCTCAAATAGCTTCCAGCATGGCCAGGAGTTGCGCCTTTTCGTACCCCTTCTGCCGGGAGGCGCCGTTGGGACAGGCGGCCACACAGGCGCCGCAGCCCTGGCACAGGGCGGCGTTGACCTCCACCACCCGCCGCACCGGGTCCAGGCTCCGGGCCTGATAGTCGCACACCTTCAGGCACATGCCGCAACCCACACAACGCCGGGGGTTGACCGTGGCCGTTTCCGCCACATTGGCCAGCCGGTCTCTGGCCAGCAGGGTCACCGCCCGCATGGCCGCCGCGTTGGCCTGGGTGATGCATTCCCCCAGCAGCCCCGGGGAGTGGGCCAGCCCGCACAGGTACATCCCTTCGGCGGCAAAGTCCACCGGCCGCAGTTTCATGTGCGCTTCCAGGAAGAAGCCGTCGCCGTTCAAGGGTACCTTGAACAGCTGGCTCAGCCGGGCGTTGTCTTCCCCCGGCACCACCCCGGTGCTCAATACCAGCAGGTCCGGTTCTATGGCCAGCTCCGCCCCCAGCACGGGATCGGCGACCCGCACCACCAGGCCGTCGCCAGCCGCCTCCACCACCGGTTTTTGTTCCACCCCGTACCGGATGAATATGATGCCCTTTTGCCGGGCCGCGGTGTAGTATTGCTCGTTCAACCCGTATACCCGGATGTCCCGGTACAGGATGAAGATCCGGACCCGGGGGTCCAGCTCCTTCAGCTTCAGCGCGTTCTTTATGGCCTGGCTGCAGCAGATGCGGCTGCAGTAGGGCCGCTGGTCCGTCCGGGAGCCCACGCACTGGATCATGACCACCGTGCCCAGGTCATTTGCTTCCCCCCGGTGCAGCCGTTCTTCCAGTTCCCGCTGGGTGACCACCGCCGGGTGTTTCCCGTACAGGTATTCTTCCGTGCGGGCTTCCCGGGCGCCGGTGGCGATCACCACCGCCCCGTGTTCTATGGCCATTTCCCCCGCCGGTGTTTTGATCCGGCTGTGGTAGTTCCCCGGGTAGCCCCCGGCTTCCACCACCGTGCTGCCGGTGTACACCCGGATCAGGGGGTGGCCGGTGACCTTTTCCGTTAATTCCCGCAAATACCGCTGCGGGTCGGATCCCCCCAGGGTGTAGTAAAGATGCCGGGCGTTGCCCCCCAGGGCTTCTTCCTTTTCCACCAGGTGGGTCCGGTAGCCCTGTTCGGCCAGGGAGAGGGCCGCCGTCAGACCAGCCACCCCGCCCCCCACCACCAGGGCGCTGCGGTTGATGCCGGTGTATGTCTGGCCGATGGGGGTGAGCAGGCGTACCCGGGCCACCGCCATGCGCACCAGGTCCTTCGCCTTGGCCGTGGCTGCCGCCGGCTGATCCCGGTGCACCCAGGAGGAGTGCTCCCGGATGTTTACGTGCTCGTACAGGTGGGGGTTCAGCCCCGCCTCCTTCAACACGCTCTGGAACAGGGGGGCGTGGGTGCGGGGGGTGCACGAGGCCACCACCACCCGGTTCAAACGGTGCTCGCCGATGCATTTTTTAATTTCTTCCACACTGTCCTGGGCGCAGGTGAAGAGGAACTCCCGGGCGTAGACCACCCCGGGCAGGGTCCGGGCGTACTCCACCACTTCCGGCACCCGCACCACACTGCCGATGTTGATACCGCAGTTGCAGACAAAGACCCCCACCCGGGGCGGCTCCCTGTGCACGTCCCTTTCCGGGGGATATTCCTTGACCCGGGTTTCGCTGTGCCGGGCGGCGCTCAGCAGGCGGGATACATAACCGGCCGCCGCGCTGGCCGCGGTGACCGTCTCCGGTATGTCTCTGGGGCCGGCAAAAATGCCGCTCGCATAGACCCCCGGCACCGGAGTCACTCCGGGGGTGAACTCGTCGCAGCGGCAAAAGCCCGTTTCATCCATGGCGACTCCGGCGGCGGCAGCCACCTCCCCGGCCTGCTCCCCGGCCTTAAAGCCCACTGAGAGCACCACCAGGTCAAATTCCTCCTCCTGCACCCGCCCGTCGGGGAGGGCGTAACGGATGCGCAGGTTCCCGTCCTCCCCCCCGTTCACCTCATAAATGCGGCTGCGCACAAAGCGCACGCCCTGCTCCCGTGCCCGGCGGTAGTAGCGCTCAAAGTCCTTGCCGTAGGTGCGCATATCCATGAAAAAGATGGTGGCCTGCAGGGGATGGTGGCTGTGCTCCATGGCAATGACCGCTTCTTTGATGGCGTACATGCAGCAAACCGACGAGCAGTAGTCGTGGCCGATGCGCACATTGCGGGAGCCCACGCACTGTATCCAGGCGATGCGGCGGGGCTCCTTCCCGTCGGAAGGCCGCACCAGGTGGCCCTGGTAGGGTCCGGAGGCGCTTAAAATGCGCTCGAACTGGATGCCGGTGATTACGTTGGCATACCGGCCGTAACCGTAGTAAGGCAGCTGCGACGGGTCGAAGGTTTCCGCGCCGGGGCTTAAAATCACCGCCCCCACATCCAGAGCCAGCTCCTCATCCCGCATTTCGTGATCTATGGCTCCGGCCAGGCACACCTTCACGCATTCCCGGCATTCCGAACATACGGCACAGTTCAGGCAGCGTTCCGCCTCCGCCCGGGCCTCTTCCGGAATAAAGGTCCTCGCCTCTTCCACAAACCCCTTCACCCGCTCTGCGGGCTCCAGGTGGGCCACGGGCAGGGGTTTGCCTGGCGGGATATCCCCGGCCGCCTGGCGCATGGGGGCGATCTCTTCCGCGGGCACCCTGAACCGCCGGCCTTCCCGCAGGTCCTGCCCGGTCAGATAACGGTGGATGGATTCAGCCGCGACTTTACCGGCGGCAATGGCGTCAATCACCGTTTTGGGTCCGGTGACACAGTCACCTCCGGCAAAGACGCCCGGGACGGGGGTGGCCAGGGTTTCCGGGTCGGCGGTCAACGTCCGGCCGGCAGGCAGCCGGCCGTTCAAACCGGACAGGTCGGGCTGCTGCCCCGTGGCCAGGATGACCGTATCCACGTCCAGCAGGAATTCGCTGCCCGCCACCGGCACCGGGCGCGGGCGGCCGCCCTCCGCCGCCTCTTCCAACCGGTTCCGCACGCACTCCACCCGCGCCACCCGGCCCTCCCGGCCGATGAACCGGATGGGGCTGGTGAGCATCATGAACCGGACGCCTTCCTCCCGGGCCGCCTGCCTTTCCTCCGGCAGGGCGGTGATTTCCCCTTCGGAACGGCGGTACAATATGTAAACTTCCTCCGCCCCCAGGCGCACGGCCGTACGGGCGCAGTCCATGGCCGTGTTGCCCCCGCCGATGACGGCCACCCGCCGACCCACGGCCACCGGTTCGCCCAGGGCCACCCGGCGCAGGAAGGACACGCCCTGTTCCACCCCGGCCAGGTCTTCCCCCGGCAGGCCGGGGGAATTGCCCTTATGTGCCCCCAGAGCCACAAAGATGGCCTGATAGTTCTCCTGCAGGCCTTCCAGGGTGATCTCCCGGCCCAGGCGGGTGTTAAACCGAAATTCCACCCCCAGGCGGGCCAGCAGGTCCACCTCCAGGTCCACCCACTTTTTGGGCAGGCGGTACTCGGGGATACCCACCCGCATCATGCCCCCGGCCGCGGGCAGCGCCTCAAAGACGGTGACCCGGTAGCCCCTTAATACCAGCTGGTAGGCGGCGGACAGGCCGGCCGGTCCGGCGCCCACCACGGCCACCTTTTCCCGGCGGGGCTCCCCCACCTCCGGCAGGGGCAGGGAGTCCAGGTCCCGGTAGGCCTCTTCGGCGGCAAAGCGCTTCAGCGCCCGGATGTTCACCGCCCCGTCCACGGCGGCCCGGTGGCAGGCGGACTGGCAGGGGTGGGTGCAGATGCGGCCGCAAATGGCCGGAAAGGGATTATCCCGGTAGATGGTCTGCCAGGCTTCCACATGCCTGCCGCTTTTGATCAGCTGCACGTAACCCTGCACGTTTACGCCGGCCGGGCAGGCCGCCCGGCAGGGGGAGACACCCCGTTTGTCAATGGCATAGGCTCCCGGGGTGGCCTGGGGAAAGAGCTTGTAAACGGCCTTTCGCTTGCCCAGACCGGCATCGAATTCATTGTCCACTTCCACCGGGCAGACCCGGGCGCATTCGCCGCATCCGGTGCATTTATTTAAATCCACATAGCGGGCTTTTTGCTTCAAAAAGGCACGAAAATTGCCTGGCTGACCTTTAAGGGCGGTCAAACGGGTGCTGGTGAGGATTTCAATATTTAAGTGCCTGCCCGTATCCACCAGTTTGGGGGAAACGATGCACATGGCGCAGTCGTTGGTGGGAAAGGTTTTGTCCAGCCGGACCATGGTACCCCCGATGGCCGGCTTTTCTTCCACCAGGTAAACCTTGAAGCCGCCTTCGGCCAGGTCCAGGGCCGCTTGCATGCCGCTGATCCCGGCGCCCACAACCATCACCGCACCCCTGGGCCGGCTTTCCGATTCCATTGTGAAACTCCCCCTTTGGATGGCGTCGCCCGCAGGGTAAAGCCGACGACCCGCCCCGGCGACCGGCGGTGAAACCGGAGCGCAAAATTGGGGCGGCGGAATTCAGGCCTTACCCCCACTTTAAAGTGGAGGCGAATTTCTATGATAAGATATTCTAATAACTTCAAGAATTATTTATGATAGTTACGCCAGTACTATTGTTAGTTACATGTTATCAAAAAGACAGGGGTTTTTCAACTATTATTGAAAAAAATTCTGCCGCTACTAAATGTCACAAACACTTTTTAGAAATTCGAACATTCGTCGGAAATCTAAAAAAATAAAAAGACCGGCCTTTTAACCGGTCCGGAGAATAAATGAAGAAGAATACCAGCCGCGCTTACAAATGTAGCCTGTCCCCTTTTTTTACCGCACCAGGGCGTTGGCCAGCAGCTCGCTGACGCCGGCATAACGCATGGGCAGCTTGTGGTACTTGATGATCTCCCGGAACTGGGCCTTGCAGTTGGAACAGGCACAGGCCACGATTTTCGCCCCGGTGGCTTCCAGCTGCCGTGCCTTCAGCTTCCCGTAGGTCTCCATGCGGAACTCCAGGAAGCCGCCCTTTTCCATGATGGCAAAGCCGCTGCCGCCGCCGCAGCACAGGTTCATCTCCCGGTTGGGGCTCATCTCGCGAAAGTCCGTGCAGCAGGCCTTTAATATGCGGCGGGGCTCTTCATACATGCCCCCCAGCCGGCCGTACTTGCAGGAATCGTGGAAGGTCACCGGCTCCGTATTTTTCTGCGGGTCCACCTTGATGCGCCCCTCCCGGAGCCATTCATCCTCCAGTTCCAGGATGCTCTTCACCTCAAAGGGCCGCTCCGCGGGGGGAATAAACCGCAGGATTAAATACTTCAGCGCCTCAAATGCATGTCCGCACTCACCGATCACCAGGGTTTTGATGCCCATTTTCCTGGCTGTTTCCACCTGGGCCCTGATCACCCGGGCAAACTCGGCATCGCTGTAGAACACACCGTAATTGACGGCATCGTTAATCCCCGTATCCGGCGAGTTGAGCGTCCAGTTCACCCCGGCCGCCGTCAGCACCTCGGCCACACCCATGACCGTTTCCACAAAGGCCAGGTAATCGCCGGCATTGTTCATGAGCAGGTATTCCGCACCTTCTTTGTCCACCGGTATGGTCACCCGGTAGCCCCTGCTTTCTTCGATTTCATCCTCCAGAAATTCAATCATATCTTTAAAGGCCGGGGTGGACATACCGGTGGCGTTGCCCACCCGTACCTGCAGCCGGGTGCCGCGCTCCTTCAATTCATCGGGGGCGATATCACAGGCATCCAGGATTTTCCTGGCCTCCCGCACAATCACCCCGTTGTCCACAGCCACCGGGCAGACGTAGGAACAGCGCCGGCAGATGGTGCACCGGTAGATGTTTTCGGCCAGGGCGTTCAGCTTTTCTTCGGTCAGATCCTCCGCCCCCACCAGGGAGGGGAAAAGCCTTCCCGGCAGGGTAAAGTAACGCTTGTAAACCTTGCGCAGCATATCGGTGCGGAAAACGGGGTGATAGATCTCCCGGCGCCCGCTGGCCTGGTAAACCGGGCACACACCGGCACAGGTGCCGCATTTCATACAGGTGTCCAGGGAAAGGATGTAGGGCAGCCAGAAAGTCCAGTTTTCCTTTTGCTGGAGCGACTTCCGCATGGCCTGCAGGAATTTTTCCACCCGGGGCTCACCCGGCTTTAACGCTTCATCCGAAAGGACACGGTAGTCATCAAAAACTTTTTGCGCTGCTACGGCACACATCAGTGAAGCTCACCCCATTTAATCTTGTGATAAGTAAAGAACTTGGCCGCAAAGTGGGCCATGCGGGTAAAGGGCACGTAAATCAGGAATAACTCAAGCAAAAACAGCGGTATGAGGTAATCGGCCGCAAAGGATAACTCGGGCCTAAAGGTCGGCAAACTCAGGAAATAATACCTGACCCGGAAGTCCGCCAAAAAACCGCTAAATAAACTGTTGAAAGCCAGCAGGAAGATAAAAAGCAGGTTGAGATATTCAACCGGGGCCGATATTTTGCGTACTCCTGCGTCCAAAAGACGCAGTAAAAACAGCGAGAAGGAACCGGCAAGGACCAAAACTCCCCCGGTCATACCCACGTAAGGGGCAAACGAAAAGCCCAAAAGTAAAACAACCAGCCAACTAACAACAAAATAAAAACCCCAGTGCATCATAAGCGAAGGCAGCCAAAATTTACGGTTAAAAAGATAGAGACTGCGCAGGGTAAAAACTTCGGTAAACATTTCCTTTAACTGCTCCGGCACGGTATGAGGGTAAGGAAACAGCTCCCAGTGCAGGTGCATGGGGGCTTTAAACCAGTAGACTATTTTATACCCCAAACCCAAAACAAAGAAAGCAACAGCGACGTAGGGCATAACCCCGCCAATCAGATAATGCCCGAAATCCATAATTAACCTCCTCGGATACGAAAATAGAATTAGCGCACATAATCTTTTAAGCACTGCTTATGGTCTGAATATTCTGCCCCAGAGCCTGCAAGCCACCTGCCTTTGACCGGTTTGTTGTTTTAAGTACAAGTAAATTCTATCTATAATATTTCCTTATCTCTTCAAAAATTGTTTTACATATTTTCGCTGTAACTTATAGAACAATGTCATTATAGCAAAGGGTTGCATGATATGCAACACATTTTAGCATATAATTTGCGTTACTTCTCAATTATGAACTTTATTCAATAAACTTAAAAGAAACAATCGAACCAGCACTTACCTTGTTTTTAGACATTATTTCACCAAAACATGGAGTAAAAGCAAGACCTCAAGTACAAACCCTCCCCGGAGGGAGGGTTTGTGTAATTAAAAACAGGACTTTAAACGGCGTGGGCATGGGAAAAAGCAGCGTGAGAACCAGCTGACAACCGCAATCCCAGGCCGGCCCGGCGCTCATTGATGGCTTCCAGGAGCTTTTCAGCCGCGGATTCGGGGTCCGGCTCCAAAATGAAGTAACCGCCGGTCAGCTCCTTAGTCCCTTCTGTAAGAATACGCTGGGCCAGGGGACCCCCCGCCACCGGGAGCAGCACACCCACGTGGGTGGGCAACCCCAGGGCCACGGCCCAGGCGCCTATGGAAACGGCCTTTTCGTGCATTGCCTCAGCGGCCGAGGCCACCACGGGAAGCCTGTATTTAAATAAACATGTCATTGGTAAATGTCACAAACACCTTTTAAAAATTTAGAACATTGGTCGGTAACCTAAAAATAAAAAGGCCGGCCTTTCGACCGGTCCGGAAAATAAAAAAGCGGTATCCGTTACCCGGTCATACCGCCTTCCGTTTCCATCTTTACCCGGATACGGGGCTTCAGAAAACAGCACTCCTTCCCTGAGCCGCCCGGCACTCACTGGCGTATGAGATCTTCGTAGCACTATGCCATCAAGCATGAAACCACATATCATAAGCAGAGTAATTTCGGGCTGGTGCCGGGCGAAGGACCGGGGCTTTCAACAGTTCCCGTCCCTGCAATCCCCTGGCGTCATAGTACCAGGCCGGAATGATCCCCTTTCCCCTCTCCGATCCCGCCGGCCCCGATCGAGCAGCGGACAGAACCATCATACCATGCCGGGGTTCACCGGGCAGACGGGAGAGGGCGGCGTTCAACACCACCCGGTTTTCCCCGTCCGCCTCTTCAGCCGGCAGGGCCTGAAAACCCATTCGCCGGCCCAGTTTGCCCGCAATGGGTCCGGTCAAATCCCTGCCCCAATCCGCAACGATTACCGACAGATCCAGCGGCGGCACCCGGGCCAGGCAACCGGCCGCCAGCCGGCGCAGAAAACCCTCCGCCGCCCCGTCCTGGTTGCCCAGCAGCACCACCAGTTTACCCCGGGGCTGTCCTGCGGTGTTCCGGTGGAGACCGACCAGGGAAAAAACCCGTACCAGCATTATGGACAGCCAGACCGCAAAAAGCGCCAGCAGGAACGGCACTAACATTCTTTTCACCCCCATCCTCTTTTTTTCACCATATGCATGGCCGGCGAAAGGGGTGAAAGGGAAGGGCCGGCCGCCTGGAAACCACCGGCCAACCATTATCCGGTAGGGGAGCGTACCGACACGTAAAAATGCGGGTGGGCAGTTCCCCGCCCCGGTCAATACCGGGAAAGAAAAAGGCCCCGGGCCAGTCCGGAGCTTTATGGCATAAAAACCAATTTTACTGAAGACACCACGGGGAAATCCCTTTTCACCCACCGGGCCATTTTTACAGTCTGCCGGGACACCCCCTTTAGGGCAGGAAATGTCAACTGAACCGTCTCTTGACATATCCTTGTGTCAGAGAACCGTCCCCTGACACACGCTGTCATGACACACCGTGACACACTTGTGTCAGAGAACCGTCCCCTGACACACGGCGCCGGCATCCCTGGCCAGGGCTTCGGCCTTGTCGGTGCGTTCCCAGGGCAGGTCGATGTCGGTGCGGCCGAAGTGCCCGTAAACAGCCACCCGGCGGTAGATGGGCCGGCGCAGGTTCAGGGTTTTGATAATGCCCGCCGGCCGCAAATCGAAGTGGCGGCGTATCAGTTGAACCAGCAGATCCTCCCCCACCTTCCCGGTGCCAAAGGTGTCCACCATGATGGATACCGGCCGGGCCACACCGATGGCATAGGCCACCTGCACTTCACACTTGTCCGCCAGCCCCGCCGCTACGATGTTCTTGGCCACGTAACGGGCGGCGTAACTGGCCGAACGGTCCACCTTGGTGGGATCCTTACCCGAAAAGCAGCCCCCACCGTGACGGGCCATCCCGCCGTATGTATCCACAATGATTTTCCGCCCGGTGAGCCCCGTGTCCCCCTGGGGGCCGCCGATCACAAAACGGCCGGTGGGGTTGATGAAGTAACGGGTGGTGGGACTCAGCAACTCCGGCGGAACCACCGGACGAACCACCCTCTCGATTACATCTTCCCGGATCTGATCCAGTTCCACCCTGGGGTGGTGCTGGGTGGAAATGACCAGCGTATCCAGGCGCAGCGGCCGGTCGTCTTCGTATTCCACCGTCACCTGCACTTTGCCGTCCGGGCGCAGGTAGGGGATCTCCCGGGTCTTGCGCACAGTGGCCAACCGGCGGGCCAGCTTGTGGGCCAGGGAAATGGGCAGGGGCATCAGTTCCTTCGTTTCATTGGTGGCATAGCCGAACATCATTCCCTGGTCGCCGGCGCCGATGGCTTCTATTTCCGAGTCCGTCATTTCCCCGGTACGGGCTTCCAGCGCTCTGTCCACCCCCATGGCAATGTCGGGGGACTGTTCATCAATGGAGGTTATCACCGAGCAGGTGTCGCAGTCAAAGCCGTACTTGGCCCTGGTGTAGCCGATCTCCCGCACCGTCTCCCGGGCCACCCGGGGGATATCCACATAGCACCTGGTGGTGATTTCCCCGGCCACCAGAATAAGGCCCGTGGTCACCAGGGTTTCGCAGGCCACCCGGGCCAGGGGGTCCTGGGCGATTATTTCATCTAAAATGGCATCGGAGATCTGGTCGGCCACCTTATCCGGGTGGCCCTCGGTTACAGATTCTGATGTAAACAGGCGTCTGGCCATGGTTACCGCCTCCTCATGGGTAAAACTGCCACGAATATTCTAGCAAATGCACCGGGTGGTGTCAAATTAAATCGAGATGAAGCGGCAGTTTTTCACGTACCGGCCGGAACTACTCCTTACCCGGGCAGGATATTACAAAAATAGACATAATTTTTCCATTTTCTGGCCTTGACGGTGACCCGCCCAGGGGGGTATAATGATACCCACAGGGGGAACACACGTTCGGTACCGAAGAAGAAAACCCCGGAAAGGAGGCGAATTCACCCATGCCTGTAAACAAGGTTCCCACCGGCACCGTCCTGCGCCTGGTGCTGCAGACCGGGGTGGACGCAAGTGGCAATCCGGTCTACCGCAACAAGAACCTGAACAACGTGCGGCCCGACGCTTTGGACCAGGATCTCTTTGATGTGGCCCAGGCCCTGGCCGGCCTGCAGGAGTATACCCTGAACAGCGTCAACCGCATCGACAACGCCCGGCTGGTCCAGGCATAGCCTCTTATAAGAGGCGGCCTGCCGCCGGCCCCGGCGGGCTGCCTGCACCCCATTGACCTCCAGGGACAAGGAGCAATGCACCGCCCGCCGGCAAAGGCGCCGCTGCCCCCGCCCACCCGGCGGAGAAAGGGACAGCATTAAAGTAAAGCTGTGACAAAAACGGCAACACCCCGTGTATCCCGGCAGGAACAGACCAATTCAAATTGTTCGGCCGGCCATAAAAAACGGGAACGGTCCGGATATGCGGCTATCAGCCGGCCGGCACGAAAGGAGGTGTATAAAGTATGCCCGTGACCACCACCCAGACCCTGCGCATGGTCTTTCGCAATGAAAACGGGTCCAACTTTTCCATCAGCCTGGACAATCCCAAAAACGACCTCACTGCGGCTCAAATCGAGGCCGTCATGGACCTGATCATCAGCAAAAACGTCTTCCTCACCAACGGAGGCGCCCTGGTCTCCAAGCAGGACGTACAGATCGTGGACCGGACCACCAACGACCTGTACGACCCGGCTTAAGACCCTCCCCGTCAAATCCCCAGCCCTTCGGCCCCCGGCCGCCAGGCCGGGGCCGAAGGGGCGGCCGCAGGGGGTGGATTGCGTCATTTTTTCGCGACCCCGGGTACCGGCGCAACACAATTCACAGGCACACCCTGCCGCCCCACCCCGCGTAACCGGTAGTCCCAGCCAATCACTCCAGCTTCTTCCCGCCTCAAAGGTCATTCTACTACCCGGCATTACCGCACCCATAGCCGGCTGCACCGGGATTAAAAATGGCATTTGACAAGCTTTCACTGAAACCGGTGCTTATTACAAAGGTGCAACGTTATCCTTAAGCGATAAGATACTGCCAATCGCTGGAGCGAGGGAAATATCAGTGCCTGCACCGGTTCAGCTACAGAACTGCCCGGAAAGCGCCCCGGGAACACTTATCCGCCGTAAAGGATGAAAACTTCATTTCCAGGAGGTGTTGTTTGAGGAAAGCATCCTTAAATAACGACGGAAAACAAACAGTACGGCATTGCCTACGTTTCCAGGAGGTGTTGCTCATGGAAAGCATCCTGCAGGCCATAGGCAACCTGGGCTTCCCCATCGCCGTTTCCGTCTATTTGCTGGTACGCATCGAGGCCAAACTGGAAAACCTGGCCGCCAGCATCGCCGGCCTGGCCCAGGCGGTGAACGGTCTGCGCAAATAAAAGGCAAAGTTAATACAGAAAAGACCGGACGGTGAAGACACCCCGGTCCTTTATTTTTGACTTAACCGGTGGAACCCATTTTGGCCATCCTCATTTCCTGAATGGCCACTTCATGGGCCAGTAATCTTTCATCCTGTCTGGCTAATCTTAAAAGAATATAATCCATTCTTCCTTCCAGGGCTGCCAGCTTCAACCGGTGTTCTTCCTGACCCCGGCGCAGTTCTTCCACGCTCCGGCGCAGCTCATCCTGGCCCTGACGCAGCTCATCCTGGCCCTGACGCAGCTCATCCTGGCCCCGGCGTAGCTCATCCTGACCCCGGCACAAATCTTCCACACCCCGGCGCAGTTCTTCCACCGCCGCATTGGTATTCCCAACAATATGAATCAACTGGGCAACCATATCGTAAACCTGGGTTAATTTGTTTTCGGACATGCCAAACCCTCCTTTACAGCCCCGGCACCTCCCGCACCGGAGAGGGCCAGGCTCACGTTTTCCAATGTCCCCCTCCTTTACAGCCCCAGCATTTCCCGCATGGCCTGCTGCAGGCGGTGCAGTTCCTCTTCGCTGTTGGCCTCCACGTAGATGCGGAACAGTGGTTCGGTGCCGGAAGCCCGTACCAGGACCCAGGAGCCGTTCTCCAGCACCAGTTTAATTCCGTCCACGGCAATGCGCCGCTCCACCTGCAAGCCGCCCAGTACGGGAGGATTCAGTTCTTTCAGCAGTCCCAGCACCCGCTCCTTGCCGGTCGCCGACGTGTGCATGTCCAGCCGCTCGCTGTACAGGCGACCGAAACGGGACCAGATATCTTCCAGGAGGTCCCCCAGGCCCTTGCCGTGCACGGCCACCATTTCCGCCGCCAGCAGGCCGGCCAGAATGCCGTCCTTTTCCGGGATGTGCCCCCGCACGGACAGGCCGCCGCTTTCCTCCCCCCCCAGCAGGCAGTTCTTTTCCAGCATATGCTGGCCGATATATTTAAAGCCCACCGGCATCTCGTAAACTTCCTGCTCAAAGGCCCGGGCCAGGCGGTCCAGCAGGTGGGTGGTGGCCACGGTGCGGGCCACGGGACCCCGCTGCTCCCGGGCGGTGAGCAGGTGGTAATAAAGCAACGGCAGGAACTGGTTGGGCGGAATGTAGCTACCGTCCCGGTCGATGATGCCAAAACGGTCCGCGTCCCCGTCCAGGGCCAGCCCCAGATGGGCCTGTCTCTCCAGCACCAGGGAACGCAGTTCCCCCAGGGACTTGCCCGTGGGCTCGGGCAGGCCGCCGCCAAAGAGGGGATCCCGCCGGTTGTGGATCACTTCCACCCGTACTCCATGTGCGCCCAGCAAGTCTTCCAGATAACCGATGCCCGCCCCGTACATGGGGTCCACCATCACTTTCAACCCGGCCCGGCCGATGGCCCCCAGATCCACCAGGGTCTGGACATGGTTAAAGTAAGCCGGCCGGGGATCGATTATTTCCCGCCGGGCCACGGGTGTCCTTTCCCCGGGGGCGGGGCCGGCGGTCCATTCTCCCGCCGGCCACTCCACCGCCTCTTCCCTGGCAAAATCACCCCATGAGATGGCGCCCCCCTCCCCGGCGGTCTTTTCCGCTTCCTGCAGCCGGCGGATATTTTCTTCGATCTCCCGGGTGATATGGGGCAGGGCCGGCCCGGCATATTCGGGAATGAACTTGAAACCGTTGTATTCCGGCGGGTTGTGGCTGGCCGTAAGCATGACCGCCCCTCCGGCCCGGTGTTCTTTGATGGCGAAGGCCGTAACTGGAGTGGGGGTGGCCCGGGCGGTGAGATATACGGGAATACCCCGGGCAGTGAACACACCGGCCACGTTTTCAGCCAGCTGATCCGAAAGGAAACGGTTATCATAACCCACCACCACACCCCGCTCCGCCAGGCCGTGGGTACGGATGTAATCGGCCACGGCCCGGGCCACCAGGGCCACGTTATCAAAGGTAAAATCCCGGGCCAGAATGCCCCGCCAGCCGTCGGTACCAAAGGAAATTCCGGTTGTCAAAACAAGGTTTCCTCCCTTCGGTTCGGATGGAAAACGGCAGGCCGGTATGGCCCCGCCGTATGCGTGGTGCCGGCGGAAACGGGGAAAGCGCGGACTAATGCGGATTACCATACGCCGCCCGGCCGTCCGTAACGGCCGCCTCCCGTGTCCCCGGCCCCAACCGCACCTCTTGATGGTAATTCTATTCCTGCCACGAAATTCCTGCCCGCATAAGCAATATTTTCCTCCACCTGCCGTGAGCTTAGCCTCCTTAAATACGACCCACCGGCCTGACCGGCAACTACAAATCCGTCACCGGCCCCGGTGCCGGCTATAAGGCTTTCACCTTCCACCGGGAACTGTGCCTGTCACTGGGGCATTTTCCCCGGCAGCTTATCGGTCATATCGGTCATGTGCTCCATGGTATCGTGTTTTCGATCCACGTAAAGGTTGCCATCGGAGTCCAGACTGGCGTAAATCACATCCTTAACCGACTTGATGCCCTGCTTTTCCAGCTCCCGGTAGAGCCAGTCCTCGGTCAGGTTGTTTTGCTTGAGATTTTGCTGGATCACCACCCCATCCACAATCAATTCCGAGGGTATACCCTGATATCCGGTGGATATCTGCATGTCCGCGGGGGTCAGGGGCTGCTTGTGACTTTTCAACAGAACGCTCAACTCTCCATTGGGCTCGGCCACGGCAAATTCCACGTCGGCAATGTTGAACACATTTTTCTCCCGCAGCTGCATTATCAGGTTATCCACGTTGTATATCAACTTCTTCATATTATCTTCCAGAATCTTCCCGTTATGGATTACCACCGTTGGTTCGCCCTCGATTAATTTACGCAAGGGACGGTATTTTAGGGATGCATATTCCGAAACTATTGTCAAAAGGCCGAAGAGCAGCAGGCCAAAAGCGTAGTACCAGCCGCTTTCCTTTATATCCGTAACCATGGCCGCCGCAATGGAACCGAGCACAATGGCATTGACAAAATCGCTGACCGTAAGCTGACCCACCTGGCTTTTGCCCACCAGCCGGGTAATCACCATTACCCCCACAAAGGCGCCCACACCGCGGATGAGGATTTCCAGATATGAATTCATATATTCCCTTCCTCCCATACAACCGCCCTTTTTCCCCGGGCACGGCAAAAATCAAAAAATGGTCGTGCCACATACAAACCTTAGTTTACCGGGAGCCGGTGTATTTATACACCGGCAGGTGAGTTAATGTACCCGGTGCGTTGACTTATTTCTCCGGATATTTTGGGAATAATGGTATATGGGAGGGATTCAACGGTGAGTAAAAAAACAAAAACACTGCTCAAGCAATTGGCAAAACGACAGCAAATGTTTGAAGATTACCTGAGGCAACTTAAAGAAAGCCGGGAGGAGAAAAAAACGCCCACCCGGAAGCAGGTAACGGTAACAGTCCGGTAAAACCGTTACCACCGGCTATTCTGTCAAAAAGGTGCGGGCACGGCCCGGCACTCGCTGGAATACTACTATAACTCCCGCTGTTTCAGACTTTAATTGATACCACCGGTTTACGAAGACTTGACGTGCCAGTGGAGTGCCGGGTCAAAAGCACGGCTGCGGGTAGCTGCCCCGGGGTAAGCCGGCGACCGGCCGCCAAATTATTAAAGGTTTTTAGCCAGTTCTTTAAGATAAGCGGCAAACTGGGCCGTCAGGTCCGGCCTGTCCAGGGCAAATTCCACCATGGCCTTCAAATAGCCCAGCTTATCACCTACGTCGTAACGCTGCCCTTTAAACACCAGTCCGTACATGGGCTGCTCCCGGCAGAGCACTTTCAGGGCATCGGTAAGCTGAATCTCACCGCCGGCTCCCGGAGGCGTTTCGGCCAGGATGTCAAAAATGCGGGGGTGAATGATATAACGGCCCATGATGGCCAGACGGGAAGGGGCTTCTTCCGGGGAGGGCTTTTCCACCAGATCCCGCACCCGGTAAACACCATCCCTGACGGGTTCGGCATCCAGAATGCCGTATTTACTGACATCCTCCGGGGGCACCTCCTGTACCGCCAGAATGGTGCCCGGCATCTCGTCGTACAGGTCCAGCAGCTGTTTCAAACAGGGGGTTTTGCTGCGCACTATATCGTCACCCAGGAGCACGGCAAAGGGCTCCTCACCGATAAATTTACGGGCGCAGTACACGGCATGGCCCAGGCCCCGGGGCTCCTTCTGCCGCACATAATATATATCCACCAGTTCGCTTATATACTGCACCACCTCCAGAAGATCCAGCTTGCCCTTGTTGCGCAGCTGCTCTTCCAGGCTGGGCGACTTGTCAAAATGGTCCTCAATGGCCCTCTTGTGGCGGCCGGTGATGATCAGGATATCCTCCACACCGGAGTATACGGCTTCCTCAATAATGTACTGGATGGTTGGTTTGTCCACGATGGGCAACATTTCCTTTGGTTGCGCCTTGGTGGCCGGTAAAAAACGCACCCCCAACCCGGCCGCCGGAATGATGGCCTTGCGAATATGCAAAAAGCAACACCCCCGTTAATGTAAAATAAGCGGTCCAGTTGCTGGAAAGGACCGCTGCCATAACCTTTACTACAACGAGGTTTGTGAACTCAATTCACGATAAGTAATACCCCCGGTGGCTGAAAACCCATACCCCGGAGAACCCGCCCCGGCGCGGTTAAAATTTACCCGAAACATGCCGGCCCTTGGGAGAAGTTTTTCCCACCACCCCTCCCAGGATGCCCACCCGGTTGGCGGCCGTTATGATGATCACGGCCAGCACCACCAGCAGGGCCATGGCCTGGTCCGTGGCCACCAGGTTGAGGATCACGGCACTGGCCCCCAGCAGGGCGCTTATGGCATAGATTACCAGCACCGCCTGCCGGTGGGACAGCCCGATGGCCAGCAACTGGTGGTGCAGATGTTCTTTGTCCGGCTGAAAGATGGACCGGTGTTTGTGGTAGCGACGCAACACGGCAAAGGTGGTATCCAGAAGGGGTATGCCCAGAATGACCATGGGCACCACCACAGACACGGCAGTGACACTCTTGGTCAGCCCCATAACGGCCATGGCCGCCAGGGTATAACCCAGCAGCATGGAACCCGAGTCCCCCAGGAATATCCTGGCGGGGTGAAAATTATACCGCAGGAAACCCAGCAAAGCGCCGGTCAGGATCAGAGCCAGCCAAATCACTTCCTGCTGCCCGGCGGCACCAAAAACATGCCACTGGGTCCAGCCCACCACCGCCATGGTCAGGGCCGCAATACAGGAAACCCCTCCGGCCAGCCCATCCAACCCGTCAATCAAATTAACGGCGTTGGTTACGGCCACCACCCAGAATACGGTAATCACCATGCCCAGATCGCCCAGGTACAGGATCTGACCGCTGACGGGGTTGGTAATGAAAAACACCTGTATTCCGAAAGGCAGTAAAATAAGCGCCGCGGTAATTTGCCCGCCCAACTTCACCCGGGGGGAAAGCCCCCGGATATCATCCAACGCTCCCACCAGGGTGATCAGCGTCATCCCCAAAAGCAAACCGTAAACTGCACGGCCCGGCTGCATGGTGGCCAGAACGGCAACCATAAACCCCAGGTAAACCGCCAGCCCCCCCAGACGGGGCATCAATTCATGATGCACTTTCCGGGCGTTGGGCCGGTCCACCGCCCCCCAACGGAAGGCCTGCCGTCTGACCCACGGGGTCACCACCAGGGTAACGGCCCCGGCCAGCAACAGACCTGCTATGCCAAACAGCAAGTACAATCCCTCCGCTCAACTGCATTCTGGATGTACGCACCGGACCGACCGTGCGGCCGGTGAGCGTCATCCGAGCCCACAGTACCAGGAGTATTGTACCATTTTGAACTTTTTTACTACAAATACTGTCAGAGGACGCCGGAGGGCAAAAAACAATGTATGGGGCCAAATGGACAAGCTGAGCCGGTAAATCGGTTAATTGAGACAAAATTTACATATCAACCAGCCGTTCCCCCGGCTGAAACCCACCCCGGTCAAGACATCGGCTATTCCAGGTGAACTGCCCGGCCGGTTTCGCCGGGGGCATTTTAACCGCCCCGGTCCGGCTGCTCCACGGCAAACAGCAATTCCGCCTCCGCGGCCAGCTGGTCCCCCACCAGGGCCCGCCCCGCCGCCCTGCCCACGGGCCCGCGCATTTTTACAATCTCCACTTCCAGGCGCAGTTGATCCCCGGGCACCACCTGCCGGCGGAAACGGGCCTTTTCAATGCCGGCAAACAGGGCCAGCCGCCCGGCAAACTCCGGCATTTTCAACAGGGCCACCGCCCCCACCTGGGCCATGGCCTCGATGATGAGCACGCCGGGCATCACCGGGCGGCCGGGAAAATGCCCCTGGAAAAAGGGTTCATTTATGGTCACATTTTTAATGCCCACCGCCCGCTTACCCTCTTCCACTTCCAGGATCCTGTCCACCAGCAGGAAGGGATGGCGGTGGGGTAGAATACTTTGTACGGATTGAATGTCCAGCATATTGCTTTTGACCGGCGGCAGCCGGTTTGACGCTCCTTTCCCGTGGATCTTCAGCAAAAGGTCCCACAGGTACATTATACCACACGGGCAATTTCCTGGCTAATTTTTTCCCGGGGGTTTTGCCAAATGAATGAGCAAAAAGGATACGACAACCGGAGGGCGGTCCAAAGCCGGACCGGCCGGGGCCGCTTATTCCCCTTCCGGCCCGCGGCGCTGCTCCTGGCCCTTCTTTTACCGGCCATCCTGGCCGCCGCCTGCACCGCCGATGCCGCCAAATACGATATCGTCATTTACGGCGGCAGCTTCGCCGGCTGTGCCGCCGCCCGCACCGCCGCCCAGGCCGCCCCGGACAAATCCATCCTGCTGGTGGTGCCGGACCCGGTGCCGGCCCTGGGCGGCACCGGCACCATCGGCGGTCAGAACTTTTTCGACATCCGCCTCTGGCATAATCAACTGGTGACCGGCGGTTCCTTTGCCCGCTGGTACAGTCAAACCGGCCAGTTCTACAATACGGCGGCCATGGCGGAACTGCTGCGGGAGGATCTGGCCGGTCACGCTAATATCTCTATTCTCTGGTCGCACGATATAGAAGCGGTAGATACTGCCAGCCACCCCCGGCGCATTATTTCTTTGAAGCTGCGGACGGTTGTACGGCGCGGGGACGGATTCACCCGCTGGGGCGTACGTACGCGCCGGGTGTGGGGACGGGTATTTATTGACGCCTCCGACGACGGCCGCCTGGTCCGCCTGGCCGGCCTGACCACCACCGCCGGGCGCCATGATTGGCCGGTGGTCCACCTGGACAGCACGGAACAGGACCGGTGGGGGGCGCTGACAGGCCGCCGGGAACTGGCCCGGCAGCAAGCGGCCACCCTGATGTTCAAGGTCAAAGGGGTGGCGGTACCTTCCCTGGCAGCGGGCCGGACGGTCCGGATGGGGGACCTGATCTTTACCCGCAGCCCATCGGGCACCATGGGTATGGCCGGGGGCAACCGGACCTTCCGGGAAAACCCGGTGGTCAGGGCCTTCAACCATCACTACGGACCCCTGGGCTTTGCCTTAAAGCCCTTTAACGCCGCCCAGGACGGCCCGGGCAGCGACCAGTGGTGGGTGAATACACTGCTCATATTCAACGTGGACGGCAGGGCCAACCTGCGGGACCGGGGAACCGGACGTTATCCGGCCGTGCGGCCGGACTACATGGATGTGGATACGGCCCGTCTGAAAGCCATAGAGATGCTGAAGGAACCCGCCTTCCTGGAGGCCCTGCGCCAGTTTTCCGCCGTGGACCCCCATACGGGACGGCGGTACGGCTTCCAGAGGGCGGAACTGGTAGCGGACAACCGGGGAAATCCGGTGGTGGGGGACATTCTCTACCTCAGGGAAACGGTACACCTGCCCCTGGAGGAACGCAGGGCGGGACATGATTCGGAAGATACGAACTATGCCCTGACGGCGGCGGCCTGCCAGGGGGCGGGGGGCACCAACAGGACTGCCGGAAAGCAACGGAAAGGGCGTGACGGAAAGGGCGGCGTTAATGAAGATACTCCCGAAGCGCCGCCAAAGGGCACAATCCTGAAAAGCACAAAGGCAAATAGCGGAGTTTCCGGCGGGAGAACCGCCCCGGTGGCCGCCCGGACCGGTCCGGACCGGGTTGAGGCAAACCCGGGCCCTAAACATTATCAGGAGGAAACGGCCGCGACCAACACGCGGACCCCGGGAAAGGAACAGGCCGCCAGCTGGGAAGATCTTTTCAAAGGAACGGAGGAAGGGAAAAACAGGCCCACCGGAGCCGATGAAGCCAATTACCCCGACCGTATCGGCCTGGGTTATTATACCATGGACATCAACGCTTACAGCTACGCCGACATGCAGTCCGGCACAAACCCCGTCTGGCCGGTGACGGGCATCTTGCGCCCCGACTGGCAGTCCCGGGGCGGCAACCCGGTGAACCCGGTTTACCTGCCCTACCGTATGCTGGTCACACCCCGGGCGGAAAACCTGCTGGTGCCGGGCTATGCCACGGGGGCTTGTTCCCTGGCCTGGGCGGAAATACGGGTGATCCCCAACCTGTGCGTGCTGGGGGACGCGGCCGGGGCGGCGGCGGCCCGGGCGGTACTTTTCGGTGAAATGCCGGCACGCTTCGGCCCGGAACAGATCAGGTGGGTGCAGGAAACCCTGCGCCGGGCGGGGGCACGGCTGGAGAAGTGAGGAACTCTTCCAGATAAATATAGGGCACTGCCAGATTCTTTTTCGCACATTCCCGATCATTCCCAATTAAGGCACAATCCGTAGTCGCTGCCGTCGCCACCAAAATAGCATCGGGCACCTTCAAATTGGTAGCAGCACGCACCTCCGCAGCTCGCACGGCGATATCCCGGGTTAGATCAATTACCTCCAGGTTTGGGAAATAATTTATAAAAAGCATTATTTTCTCAACCAGTTCTTCATTACCGGCTCGCAACGGTTTTACCAGCAATTCCGTGACTGAGATAACGGACAGGTAAGCCCGGATCTTTCCGGCCTCCACCATTTGAAACAGCTCCCCGGCCCCCTGCCCGAAAACGGGATTGTTTTCCAAAAAATATATGGCTATATTGGTATCAATCAATACCCTTTGATGTTTTTTAACCGTGGCCAAAAACTCCGTTATTCCCATGAATCCCGTTCCTTTCGCACGTACCGGTCAATTTCCTCCATCGTACGTCCGTAAATCCCCCCGGCGCTACCCGAAAGGTACCGACTAAAGGATCCGGGCATCCGGGTTAAAATCAGTCTGTCGTCTTTAATCTCCAAGAGTAAACGGTCCCCCTCTTTGAGATTTAGCTTCCGGCAAATTCCGGCCGGAAGGGTAACCTGCCGCTTGCTGGACAACTTTACAACGGCCATTTTAACTTTACTCCCCTTTTCTTTTCTTACTACTAATATAGAATACTTTACATTTAAAATCAACGTCACCTTTGGACAGTTTTCCTTGATGGGAACTTTTTCTTTCATGGAAACGTCTAAAAATAAGGGTGGGGCTTTCGCACCCAAAACCATGAAAGGGAAAGGAGATTTTTGATGTTTAAGCGCAAGTGTCTGGTTTACGTCCTGCTGGCCCTGTTCCTGCTGGCCCTGCCGGCGGCGGCCGGGGCGGCGGGAGACGACCCGGTGGTAAGAAGCCGGTCCACGGAGATAATCGGTGAGGGAGCGGCCCTGACCACCTATATTTTACATAACCGGGACGGCCAGATAAAAGCCTATGTCCTGAAACTGGACCTGACCAACCCCTACCTGGAATTAAAGACCCTGGTGGGCGCTGCGGGGACCCTGGAGAACAGGGCACCCCTTACCCGGATGGTGGAGGGGCAGAAAAATGCCGTGGCGGCCGTTAACGCCGGCTTTTTTGTCATGGCCAACGGCAAGCCCGTGGGGACCATCATCCGGGACGGGGAGCTGGTATCCAGCCCGAACATGCGCGGGGACATGCCCGTCTTCGCCCTGGATGAAAACCGCCGCCCGCTGCTGGATTTCTTCCAGTTTTCCGGTGAAGTGAAAACGGCCGGCGGCAAGAGCTACCCCCTTTTCGGCGTGAATAAGCCCGCCTACAACCTGACCGACGGCAGCCTTTCCGACAGCGACCACCTGACCCTGTACAACCGCCTCTGGGGCACCAAAACCCGGGGCGGCGACCCCGACCACCCGGAGGCCATGGTGGCCCGGGTGGAAAACGGCATCGTCCGGGAAGTGCTGCCGGCTAAAGATGCCGCCTTCGACATTCCGGCCAACGGTTACGTCCTCTGGGGAGCCGGCGCGGCGGCCGCCTTCATCCGGGATAACCTTACCCCCGGAACGCCGGTAACCGTATCTTATAAAACCACACCCGACTATCAAAAAATAAAAGTGGCTGCGGGCAGCAACAGTTTTCTGGTGCAGCGGGGACAGGTGGCCCCCTTCCAGGAGGAACTGCGGGGTAAAACGGCCCGCACCGCCGTGGGTTATGCCGACGGGGGCAAAACCCTCTATTTCGTGGTGGTGGAAAAAAGCCCGGAAAGCGCCGGCATGGAGCAGAGAGATCTGGCCCGTTTCCTGGTGACCCTGGGCCTGACCGAAGCCCTGAACCTGGACGGCGGCGGTTCCACCACCCTGGTGGCCCGCCACCTGGGGGACGGCAGCCCCACCCTGATCAACCGGCCCAAGGAAGGGCAGGAACGCCTTATTCCCGATGCCATCGGCATTTACAACAACGCCCCCCCGGGCGCACCGGCCGGTCTGATCATCTCCGGACCGGATACGGTGGTGGCCGGCACCTACGCCGAATACTCCGTGCAGGGCTACGATTCCCACTACCATCCCTGGCAGCCGGAAAATATTCAATGGGATTTACCAGCAGGAACAAAGCTAATCGAGGAGAATATATATAATGGCGTTTACAGGGGCACTTTTTCCTTTACCGGCGCAGCACCGGCGGCAGCTACCCTGACGGCCCAAGCCGGCGGTGTGCGCGGCGCCAAAAACTTGCGGGTAATCCGGGCCGGCGATCTCCGCGCCCTGCAGGTAACCCCGGCCAGGATCAGTGCCCGCAGAGGCGAGAGCATCCCCCTGACTTTCCAGGTAATTACCGCAGAAGGGCAGGTTATACCCATCCCTGCGCAGTTCGTCTCCTGCCAGACCACCACCGGGACGGTGAAGGAGGGGACCTTCCTGGCCGGTCAGGAACGGGGCAGGGGTATAATTACCGCGGCATTCGACGGTTTAACGGCGGAAGTACCCGTGCAGGTGGAGTGCCTTTTTACCGACAGCAGCGGCAGCTGGGCCTTTGAACAGATTGAAGACCTGGGAGCCCGGGGAATTTTAAAGGGTTTTGCCGATGGCACCTTCCGGCCGAACCAGCCGGTGACCCGGGCGGAAATGACCGCCCTGCTGGCCCGTGTACTCAACTGGCCGCCGGCGACCGGGGAAGTGCGTTTTAAGGATACTCTGCCCGCCTGGGCAAAGGGCGTAATTGCAGCCGGGGTGGCGCAGAATATGGTCAAGGGTTACCCCGACGGCACCTTCAGGGCGGATAACCGGATCACCAGAGCGGAACTGTGCGCTCTCCTGGACCGGGCGTTAAAGCCCGCCCCGGCGGCGCAGCAGTTGCCATTCCGGGACGCTTCCGCCATCCCCTCCTGGGCCAGGGACTCCGTTGCCCGGGTAGTGGCCGGCGGCCTGATGGGGGGCTACGAGGACAATACCCTGCGGCCCGGATGGCCCGTTACCCGGGCGGAAATGGCGGCCATAATCTGGCGTCACTTAAAGGGCAAAGCTGAATAAAGATAAAAAGTATAAAAGGTGGCCTTTCCTGGATGGCGCAACCAACCACAATATTGCTGGCCCTGATGAAACTGGACATAGGCGGCGCGGAGACCCATGCCGTGGTGCTGTGCCGTCATTTAACGGAAATGGGTTACAGGGTGATCATGGCTTCCTACGGCGGCTGTTTTGTGGAAGAAATAGCCCGGTACGGCGTAAAGCACTACCGGGTTCCTTTGCATTTGCCCCGGATCTCCTACATCTGGCAATCCATGCGGGAGATGCGCCGGATCGTGGCGGAGGAAGGGGTGGATTTGATCCACGCCCATGCCCGCATCCCGGCCTTTGTGGCCGCCTTCATGGGCCGGCCGCCCCATGTGCGCTTCATCACCACCGCCCATTTCAACTTTGACTACCGCTACGGCTTAAAATACCTTTCCCAATGGGGGGAAAGGACCATTGCCGTCAGCGAAGATATCAAAGAACACCTGGTCCGGCATTTCGGGGTGCCGGCGGAACAAATCGTGGTCATACCCAACGGCATCGACACCGAGGCCTTCAGCCCCGCCATTGCCGGGGAGCACCCCCCGGGCCGGGGCCGGCCGGCCATTGTCCTGGTCAGCCGCCTGGACGGGGAGCTGGCCACGGTGGCGCAGAATTTGATTGCCGCCTGCGCCGTGGTTTATGAACAGGCCCCGGGTATGCGCGTATCCATCGTGGGCGACGGCAACCGGCGGGCCGAAGTGGCAAAAAGCGCCGCCGAGCTCAATGCCCGGGCGGGCCGGGAAGTGGTGCGCCTGCTGGGCGCCTGCACCCAGGTGAATAAAATCCTGGTGCAAAACGACCTGGTGGTGGGCGTGAGCCGGGTGGCCCTGGAGGCCATGGCCTGCGCCAGGCCGGTCCTGCTGGCCGGCCCCCAGGGTTTCGGGGGGCTTTTGGATGCCGGCGACCTGCCGTCCTTCCAGAAGGACAATTTCACCGCCCGCTCCAGAGACGAGCAGTCCACGGTGGACAACCTGGCCAATGCCCTGCGGGAATTCCTGCGGCGACCCCCGGACTGGCGGGCCGAAACCGGGCGGATTTTCCGGGAATTTGTCATCCAGGAATACAGCGGCCGGAAAATGGCCCGGGACGTGGCCCGGGTATATGAGGAAGTTCTTTCAACACCGTAGCCGGCCCGTTTCCGGGCAGGTTCGGAGTGAATAAAAGGGTACCAAATTATATTAAAGAAAAGGATGGATCATATGAAATTTATTGATGAAAAAGGCAGGTTCTTCGGCGTCCTGAATATCATTGATTTACTTATTATTTTGCTGGTACTGGGAGCTATTGCCGGTATTTTTGCCAAGACATCAGTGTTAAAACGCATAAACCGGAACTTTACCGAGGTTCCTGCCCGTATGCAGTTGATAGTTGAAAATGTACGTCAAACTACCGCCGATGCGGTGAAGCCCGGTGATATAATCAAAGAAGTGCGCTCGGGCGAGCAGCTCGGCGTGGTAAAAGAGGTAAAAGTGGAGGACTATAAGGAAAAGGCTGCAGATTCCCAGGGGAACTGGCATATGTCCCCCGTCCCGGACAAAAAAACCATTTTCATTACCCTGGAGGGAAATTTAAAGTCATATAACAATGAATTTCGCGCCGGGCAGACCGATATTAAAATCGGCTCCAAAGTCAATGTAAAAAGCAACATGTATACTTTCGAAGGTTATATTTTAAAAATAGAAACGATTAAGCAAGGAAATGGGAAATGATGAACACCATCTCGGCAATCAACCATCACTTGAACAGGTTTACCGCAGGCTCAAAGATAATATCCTGCATTAAAGAAAGTTTGCTTTACCGAATCACCGCAAACAGGGCGGAAATTTTTGCCCTCGGGTTGATTACTTTACTGGTCCCTTTTATACCGGTTTCCCTCTCCGCCCTCCTTATCGCCGCCACTGTTTTATTGTTTTCAGCCAGGGGGCGTTTCCGGGGCGTGCCGGGCCTGCCCCTGTTCAAGCAGTCGGCGGTTTTCTGGCTGCTTTTAGTTTTTCTCAGCATATTTTCCGTTGTCCCCCGCCAGAGCCTGGCGGTGTCCTTGCTTTACGGCCTTTTTATCCTTTTTTACCTGATGTGTCTTATTGAACTGCAGGATGAAAGGAAAATCCATTTCCTGGTTTTAACCTTTCTGGCCTCCGCCACCCTGGAAGCTTTATACGGCCTGTACCAGCATTTTATTTCCCGGCCGCCGGTTGATCCCGGCTGGATTGATGCCAAATCCTTCCCGGAAATAACGGTGCGGGTCATGGGCACCCTGGACAATCCCAATATCCTGGCCCATTACCTGGTGCCGGCCATTATCCTGGGTCTGGGCCTGCTGATGCAGCGGCAGAAAATATCCCTGCGCCTGATCCTGGGCGTTCAATCCGCCCTTCTGGCCCTCTGCCTGCTTTTTACCTGGTCCCGGGGCGGCTGGCTGGCATTCCTGACGGCCCTGCTGGTATTCTGCCTTTTTTACGACCGCCGGATCCTGCTCCTGGGCGCCCTGCTGCTGGGCATACTTTTCTGGTACCAGCCCGATCTGATCCTCAGCCGGCTGACCAGTGCCACCAACCTGCAGGATACCTCGGCCAATTATCGTTTTATGGTATGGAAGGCCGCCCTGGCCATGTTCCGCGACTTCTGGTTCAGCGGGGTGGGACCGGGCACCGCCGCCTTCAGCAAACTATACAGCCAGTTTTACGGTATCAGCGGCTTTTACGCCTACCATGCCCATAGTTTTTACCTGGAAATGCTGGTGGAGATCGGCCTGTTCGGGGTGGCCGTTTTTGCCTGGCTGATGTTCAGTTTCTTCGGTTTCAGCCTGAGAAACGCTTTTAAAATGCCGGCGGGCATGCCCAGGACAGTAGCCCTGGCTGCCCTGGCCGGTATGGCCGGCTACCTGGTACACGGCCTGACGGAGAACTCCTGGTACAACTTCAAGCTGGTCTTTCTTTTCTGGTTTCTGATGGCCCTGGCCGTATCAGCCGCGCGGGTGGGAAAAACCGGTGGTGAAAACAGAAAACCATTTCCCGGTAACCCCGGGAGGCATGATTTGCAGTCACCGGGGCCTGCCGCCAGACCCTTGAGCGTATTGCACATCATCAGCGACGCCAATATTGGCGGTGCCGGACGGCACCTGCTCACTTTTTTAGATTATTTCGACCGCTCTTTGTTAAACGTACGGGTGCTCTGCCCGGCCGGCTCCCTGCTGGCCCCTATGGTTAGAGCCAGGGGGGTGGAGGTCATGGAATTGCCCCAGATGCCCCCCGATGAATCCTTTCCACTGCGGGGCCTGTACCCACAGGTCAAAGAGATGGTACGGATCATTAAAAAATACAACATCCAGGTGGTGCATACCCACGCCAGCTTTGCCGGCCGTCTGGCGGCAAAGCTGGCCGGCGTGCAGTTGATTGTTTATACCAAGCACCGCATCGATCCCCTTGCACCGGCGCGGGGGTGGAAATCCCGGCTGCTGAATATGGTCAACCACCTGACCTGTCACCGGGTGATTGCGGTAAGCCGGGCGGCCAGGGATAATCTAATCCAGCAGGGCGTTGCCCCGGAAAAGATTGTGGTTATTTACAACGGCATCGACATAAGGGGTTTCCGCCGGCGGGCGCAAAACCGGCCCGGTCCCGGGAAAACCGGGAAAGGAGAAGGATGGCCGGTGCTTCCGGACACGGGGAAAGGGGGGGAACCGGCGGGCCGGTCGTCGTCCGCCGCTCCCTTTACGGCCGGGGTGATCGCCCGCCTGGAACCGGAAAAGGGACACCGTTATTTCCTGGAGGCCGCCAGGATCATCCTTGAGCATGGTAAAAATGTCCGGTTTTTTATTGTGGGCACAGGTTCTCAGGAAAAGGCATTAAAAGAATACGCACAGGAACTGGGAATTGCCGGGGAAGTGGTTTTCACCGGGCTGCGGGAGGACATCCCGGAAATAATTGGCGGCCTGGACGTGGTGGTTCTGCCTTCCTTAACCGAATCCCTCCCCCTGTCCCTGGTGGAGGGCATGGGCCTGGGTAAACCCTGTGTGGCCAGCAATGTGGGCGGTGTGCCGGAAATTATCCAGGACGGCCACAACGGCCTGCTGGTGGCGCCGGGGGATGCCCGGGGGCTGGCGGAGATGATCCTCTTTCTTCTGGAAAACCCGGCGCGCGCCCGGGAACTGGGTGAAAACGCCGCCCGCACGGTGGAGGAAAAGTTCGACGCCCGGGTGATGGCGGAGAAGATCACCAATCTCTATTTCGAATACACCGCATCTCATTGATCCCGCCTTCGCAGGAAATCCGCCTACCGGGTCCGTCCTGCTAAACTATATGACTCTTGATTAGAAACTGCCGGGGATGGGCAGTTCTTTTTGGTTTTGACAATATTCCTGGAAGAATGTTATGATAAGGTAAGATCAGTAAGAAGGTTAGGAGGTTTGCAGCAGCTACCAACAGGCCGACAAATATTGATAAAACATAACAAAGCAGTTGCAATATACTATGGAACTCTTAACCACCATCAGCAAAGCGGCAAAAAATCAGGCAGGGGTTTCGGGAAGTGATTGCGGGAGTGTTGCAGGATGACGAAGCCGAAAATAAAGAAAACGGTTAACCCGGAAGACGGCCTGAAATACACCGTCTGTGGCAAGTTTTTCCCGGAAGTCTACCCTGACATTCGCTCCCAGAAGTGGGGCCGGGGCGACGAAGACCCCCTGACCACCGAGATGCGCCTTTTTTGCGCCTGTACCCGATGGACATTCAACCGGATATTGGAAGGCCGTTTCCGTAATGAACTCAAAAAAGAAGGCCAGAAGTTATTTGGCATAAACTCCCGTTTTTGTGACGATGCCATATTAAAGGCAAAGGCCGTTATTGAATCGCAAGGAGCGAAAGCCTGGTCATGGGGAGGCCGGGTTCACAAAAACCAACAATTGTTAGGTATTGTGAGCTTTTTTTGAACCAGGCATAAAACATGGCTATCACGGTCGTTTCCACCAGAGGACAGGTTGTGATACCTGTGGAGATAAGAAAGAAACTAAATATAAAAGAGGGGGATGTTCTATCTGTCCATATTGATGAGGGTGGCCGTATTGTTCTAAAAAGCCAGCGGAAAAAACAGGTCAAAAAGGGGATAGTGGAAAAAACGGCCGGTCTGCTGTCGGACATGGAGATGAGCGGAATGGAGTATGTTGAGAGCATACGACGTAATCAATCCATATCAAACATAAAACAGCGGGCGGGCCGTTAACAAGTGCTATTTCTAAACTCCTCCAGCACATCCAGGGCCAGGACGGCGGAGCGGTGGGCCAGTTTCTGTAAAGGCTTTATTTTTTCTCCCAGTTCCTTTTTAAAACCCTCCGGGTCCTTTAAAATTTCCTCCACAGCCCCGTCCAGCTTCCCAAAATCCAGATCCCCCACCCGGGCCGCCGGCCGCAGGCCCAGCTGCTGTAAAAAGCGGTCGATTTTAGGGTCGTAGGAGATGCCCACCAGGGGCACATTTAAAATGGCCGCCAGGATCAGGGCGTGCAGGCGCATACCGATGAGCAGATCCAGGCACCGGATGACGCTGATCATTTCCTCTACGGTGAAATCCCTTTCCAGCACGGGAGCCGGCTTTTCCATCCGGGCGGCAATATCCCGGCCCACGGCCACATCGGCGGGGTAATGAAAAGGCAGGAAGACCACCTGCCACCCCTGCCGGACAAGCCCGTCCGCCACCCGGGCCACGGCCCGCTTTTTCCGGTCGGTGAAGCCCGGCCAGTTACGTACCGATATGCCGGCTATCTGAGAGGTGGGATGCGGGAGGTGGGAAGTGGGAAACAATTGACCTGTTCCGGTCACGGAACGGGAAGCATCTTTGGCGCAGGAGTACCGGTTGTTCCGGATCTCCGGGGCATGGTCGGCTTCCGGGCCCTCAACGGCGCCGGCGGCAAAAGTTCCCGGGCACCCCTCACCGTTGCGGCCGCCTGTGCTTATCCCAAACTGGCGCAAAATCTCCGCTCCCCTGCCCCCGTCGATTTTTTCACCACATAACCCCAGGGCGGCGTCCACGGTCACATGCACCGGCGGCCCGTTCACCCCCATGCGGGCCAGGTCCCGGGCCGATTGTTCGTCCCGCACAATAATCAGCCTGGCCCGGTTGGCCACCCGGCGCACCAGGAACCGGCCCAGGACGGTGCGCACCGGCCCGATGCCCTGGGCGTAAAAAACCACCGGCTTTTTCAGCTGCACGGCCAGCCACATCACACCCAGGTAATACAAAAGGCTCTTGATCCCCGTCACATCCTGCAAAAGGCTGCCGCCCCCGCTGATCAGCAGGTCGGCCTCCCGCAAAACCCGGTAGATCTCTTTTATGTGCCAGCGGTTGACCGCCTCCACACCATAAAGCCGCCTGGTCTGGCCGGAGTCGTTGGACAGCACAACCACCTGCAGGGTGCCGTCCCGGCGCCCTGTCCGCCTTTGTGCCCACTGGCTTTTAAAGGCCTCCAGCATGGCCAGCAATACCGCTTCATCGCCCAGGTTGCGAAAACCGTAATAACCGGAGACAACCACCCGGGGCGGCCTGTTTGTATCCAGCCCTTTATCCTTCATTTTCCGCCTTCCCTACTGCCGAAAGGATTTTTCGCCCACTGAAAACACATAAGCGCCAGACCGGAATAAGGAGCAGCCCGGTCAAAATACCCAGCCAGAGCCCGTGGAATACGCGCAGGACGGAAACGGCCAGAGGGGTGTGTATATGCATGAAAGTGTTGATCACCGATATCTGCCCGATGGCCCCCAGTAACAAAAGGGGTAAAAAGCGGTTGTCCCTGTATCCGTAATAAAATAACAGCAACAGCAGCGGGTGGCCGATGAGGAACTCCTTGGTCCGCGGCCGCACATACAAAAGATGGTTGAGCAGGGATCGGAACTTTAGTTCCAGCCCGGACGGGGGGATTATTTCCTGCGTGCCCGTGCGCATCAGGAAAATGATCAGCACCACCAGCAGGAAGACGGCCGCCAGCACCCATTTCAACAGCAACGGCCTGTCCAGCAGCCGGGCGGCACGCTCCCAGAGATGCCCTTTGGATTCCCCGGCCAATCCCCTGCCCGTGAAAATAACGGCCAGGAACAACAGGGGCAGCACATAGGCCATTTTCACACCGGTAAAGTAGCGCAATTTGAGCATGTAGCCGCTGTCCGCCAGCAGGCCCACCATCAATAACGCACCCGGCAGAGTAAGCAGGGTGGTGCGGATCAGCAAAAAAACGCTCCTCCCGCCTGTTGTTCCTCCGGGTTTTACGCTGCCCTGGATGGACAGAACGGGGAAAATGACGGCCGCCGCCAGGGCCATTAAATTACGGGCCATCTGAGGCGCCACGGCCAGCAGCCCGGCCCAGGCCAGCAGGGAAAACAAACCAACCAGGGGGTTAAACCGCCTTACACCCAGTTGCAGGAGAAGCAAAAGACCGCCGGCAATCACCCCCAAACCCACCAAAAACAGGAGCCACCGGGGCTGCACCAGCAGGGGGAGGGGCTGGGCCGGCCCCGGGGTGAGCCCTTTTTCCGCCAGTGCCTGAGTCAGGTCGCCCACGTACCGCAAATTCAGTGTCAGGCAGTCCTGGGTCCCCGGCTCCACCACCGGGTACACCAGCAAAAGGCGCACATTGCGCTCGGCAGCCGCCAGCTCCAGGCGCGAGATCAGAGAGTCAACGGAATATATTTTTAAATCCGCCGGGTCCGCCTGGTGCATGCGCAGCACCCGGTCACCCATCAGGTCCGCCAGGCCGGTCAGGCCCCTTTGGGGCTGAAATTCGATCTGGATAACCGGTACACCCAGACCGGCCATGTTCTTCTGCAAATCGGGCAACCGGTCGGGATAACCGGGCAGCGTGTCACCGTAAAAGGCCACGGCCGCCAAATGGGGGATCTGCCGCAGCGGTTTAAACACCCCTTCCAGGCCCCGGGCGGTTACCCCCGGCCAGGCGCGCACCTGGACGATAGCCCTTAGACCGGCCTGCCGGCTCAAATCCAGGGCATCCGGCGGAAAGCCCAGACCCAGACCGGCCAGGGTATCCCGGGAAGCCGGGGTGGCCACCACCAGAAGACCGGCTCCTCCGGCAGGCTCGTCCCCCGCCGGCGGCCCACCGGCCCGGCCCCGCGCCGCCGGCCGGTCCTCTTCCACGAAGCCTCCCGGCGCCAGGGCATACACCCGGGCAGTTATTCCTTTCCCCTCCAGCTGTTCCGCCAGCTGTAAGGCGACGGCCCTTTTCGCGGTAACAAAACAGGTATCTTCCGGATTTATTTTTCCCTGCCCGGAGAAATTACTCGTACCGGCACCGGACCGGTACAATAAGTACAGATCCCGTCCGGTGAGCACGGTAAGGGCGCCGCTTTTTTGCCATTCATCCAGCGTGGCTTCGGTATAAAAAACGGATGTCAAACCCTGGGCCCGGAAGAGATTCATCACTTCTAAAGTGTCCCGGCCGGAAAGCCCGGCCAGACGCTGGATCTGCTCAAAGGGCATGGCCAGCTCCACCCGGCGGTTGCCGGTTTCCCCATGATACCGCCCGGCGGCGGCGTAAGCGGCCGCCCCGGCAGCCACCGCCAGCAGCAATATGAGCAACGCCTGATACCAGCGACTGTTCGACAATGAACTCACCTTCGGCAGGAGTCTTCGGTGATGATCTTACCCCTTGTTGTCCCCTGTTTCTCCAGGGGGAACGGGAATAATTTCTACCGGCGGGTTGTTGCCGCCGCCCTGATCCAGACGGCCGTCCCGGGCGGAAGAACCGGTGTTTTTGTCCCCTTCTTTACCGCCGCCGGCAGAACCGGCACCCGTCCCGCCACTGGCAGACGGCAACCCGTCCCGCCCGGAGGTACTGCCGGCGGGGGAATCGCCGCTCCGGCCGTCCACCGGTTTATCCTTACCCGGCCCGCCCGGCCCTTTTCCACCCTGTCCGGGTGAAACTGCGGGCGGCTGTTTATTGTTGTCCGGCAGGCCGGAATCGTCCGGTTTCTGCGCTTTGTCGCCGCCGGCCGCCTCTTGAGAGGCGTTCTGATTGTTAATTACCACGGAGCCCAGGATCGTGTCGGTCACCTGCCCCTCATTAAAGAAGGCGCGGGCCACCTGGCGGGCCTGGTATGGCTCCACCGACCAGTAGCTTATACCGTTCAAATCCAGAAAACGCCCGGGCAGGGTCTGGGTGATCACCTGGGCCTGCTCAAAATAACGGGCGGCCTGGGCCATGGCCAGCATCTGCCTGGGGCCCAGGTTGGTCTCCAGGCTGTTGTTTATTTCCGGAACCAGCCGGGGTATCTTTAAAAGGGTGGACGGCCGCATCACTTCCGCCGCCAGAGCCTTTAAAAATTTCAGCTGTCTTTCCGTGCGGCCGATGTCACCCAGGGCGTCGCTGCGAAAACGGACATACTGCAAAGCCTTATCTCCATCCAGACGCTGTTCCCCTTTGCGCAGGTTGATACTGTACTGGCGGTACTCGGGGTCGTAATGGATCATGTCTTTCTCCACATCAATGGTGACGCCCCCCAGCACATCCACAATCTTTTTAAAACCCTCCCAGCGGGCCAGGGCATAATACTGCACGGGCATACCAATGAGGCTGGAAACCGTTTCCGCGGTCAGCGCCGGCCCGCCGTAAACGGCGGCTGCATTGATTTTGTCCGTGCCGTGGCCGGGGATATACACCCGGGTGTCCCGGGGGATGGACAGCAGGGAAATGCGCTTTTTGTCCCCATCCACGTTGGCCACAATAATGGTGTCGGTACGCCCCACCTTTTCCCCGGGCCGGGCATCGGTACCCAGGAGCAGTACGGTAAAGGAGCCCGGGGACTGGCCGGCTTCCACCGCATTGCCGGGGCCGGCCGGCAGGCCGGCCGGCCATAAACCCAGGTAGCCGGCCAGCAACAAACCTCCCCCGCCCAGACACAACAGCGCCAGCACCAGGAGCAGCGCTCCCGGCCTGCGCCTTCGTCTCCGCCTGATCATTTTTTGCACCCCACTTCGGTGTCCCGGCATTCACCGTCATCATATAGATGCGGTGCATTACGGCGCCCGGAATGCACGCAGTGCCGGTGGATGCCGGACCTTCCTCCTTCACCCATATACTTCTATCTTTGAAATACGTACCGGTCTGTGTATTTATATCCTACAGGGCCGGGCACGGGAGGACGGCCGCTTCCCCTCAAAGCCGCCGCTGCTTATGGACCCCCTTCGCCCGGTGGAATTTGAAGCCTTTCCTTTACTGCCCGCCCGGCTTAGCCCCGGTACATGACAATCACATCGGTGCGGGCCTGAAAGCCCCGTCCGTCGGCCCGGGGAACCAGGTACAGGTGGTTGGGAGCCACCGCCCGGCCGGCGGTCAGATTTGTGCCGGCAGTCAAATCCGGTATGCCGCTGCCGGTGGGATCCACCGCTACGGCCGTACCCGTGCGCAGGATGAATTCCGTCCCGGCACCACCGGTAAAGGTCTGCCCCGCCGGCACGGTTTTCACCTGCCACTGCAAATTACCGCCCCCGGGCTGGCTGCCCGGAGCCTGTTGTATGTATTTGGCCACATATTCCTCCACAAAGCTCCTGGTCACCACGGGATCGGCGTCGCTGCCCGGCTCGCCGCCGGCCGCCCCGGCCAGGCGGGTATACCCCCCGGCAGCCAGAAACCCCACCAGCAGCAGGAAAGCTGCCAGGGCAGACCACTTTCTCATCACGGATCACCTCAAAGGAATATTTGAAATGTTCACTGGCCCCGCTATGGTTACGTGAATAATGCCATTAACCGGCTTTTCAACCCCGGGAGCCGGTTCAAGGAAAACCCACCGGAAACCCGCGCAAAGGGCAAACACCCGGGTATTATATTATCCTTCGACAAAAGACCGTTTCCTTCCTGCCCGTGGAAATTATTTCGTGATCATCCTCCACGGCGGCGAAAGGTTTTCAGCGTCTACCGCACCGGCCGGAACGGGCTTTCCGCCAGGCCAGCCAGGCAAAACGGGGCAGCACCAGCATACGCTTGAAGCGGCGGGGTTCCCTGATCAGCCGGCCCAGCCATTCCAGGTGCATCCGCCGCATCCACGCCGGCGCGCGGGCGACTTTACCGGCAATCACGTCAAAGCTGCCGCCCACCCCCATGGCCGCGGACACCCCCAGGGCCTGCTTGTACCGGGCGATGAACTGCTCCTGCTTCGGCGCCCCCAGGCCCACAAAGAGCAGGTGGGGCCGGGCGGTCCGGATCATCTCCACCACCTCCGGCTCCCCCGCCGGCGGGAAATAGCCGTGCATGGTGCCGGCCACCAGCAGTCCCGGGTGTTTTTCCTGCAGGCGCCGGGCCGCTTCCTCCGCCACCCCCGGCGAGGCCCCCAGCAAAAAGACGCGCCAGCCCTCCGCGGCCGCCCGGGCCACCAGGGCCAGCATCAAATCGATGCCGGTGACCCGTTCGGGCAGCGGGGTGCCGGCCACCTTGGCCGCCCAGACCACGCCCACCCCGTCGGCGGTAACCAGGTCGGCCCCATTGATCAGGGACAGCAGCGCCGGTTCCCGCTGGGCGCGGTAGAGGATCTCCGGGTTTAAAGTGACCACCTGGTGGGGGATGCCGCTCTGCACAAACCCGGCTATGCGCTCCACCGCCCCGGCCAGGTCCACAACGTCCACCCGGGCACCCAAAAGGTTGATCTGCATGGATAAAAACCCCTTCTATATCATAAATAGACGTTTTTCAACTACATTTTGTTCCCGGGAATGGATTTGCATCCTTCCCCCGGAAACAAAAACAGGCCCGGCCGGACAAAGAAGCCCGCCGAACCGCCGGAGTGGTGTACCTGCTGGCACAATATGGGAAAGTGAGTCAGTTGCCGATCCGCTACTTATTAACGGCTGCCAACCAGCACTCCAATTTCCAGGATTTCGAGACCGCCCACGTATGAAAAATGACGCTGGTTGGTGGTCAAAACCGGCGCCTTTGCCTCAAGGGCTGTGGCCGCAATAACAATATCCGCCATTTCAATGGTCAAACCTTTTTCACGCAGGGATTGGGCCAAATGGCCGGCTCTTTCCGCCAATTCCTTGTTCAGGGGAATCACCATCGTTCCCTCAAAAAACCGCCTGGTTTTTTCTTCTTCCCTCTTTTTGGTGCCCTGCCAGATTTCAACCAGGGTAACTGCGGAAACGGCCAGTCTTCCCCGTGTCTCGTTCAATTCCAGCAACAATTCCTCCACACCGGGATATTTGCGCAAATGCAAAATCACCGCGCTGGTATCCAGCACACAGCCTATAGATTCGGGCGCCGCCATGCAGACCTGACCTCACGAACGTATTTTTCCACATCGTCAAGGGTTTGCAGATCGGGGTGGTTTTCATCGGTCCACGCACCGGCGCTTTCCTTGATGGCACGCCTGCCCATCTCCCGGGAAACATATTCATACATGCCGGCCGCTATAAATGCACTGATATTTGTAGTAAGTCCTTTCATTTGTTCCACCAGCTCTTTTGGCAGGGTCACCGACAACTTTACTGTTTTCATTTTCACCACCCCCACTGTAATATACTACAATCCAATCCTACCGTCAAGCAACCCGTCCGGTGGACCTACCGGATGTGAATTCTTACCACCGCGTTGGTACCCACTTCTATGTACTTCTGCGGGTACTGGTCAAAGAGGATTTTCACCGGCACCCGCTGGACCACCTTGGTAAAGTTGCCTGAAGTGTTGCTGGTGGGCAGCAGGGAAAAGGTGGAGAGGGAAGCGCGGCCTATGCGCTCCACCCGCCCGGTGAATTTACTCCCCGGCAGGGCGTCCAGGGTGATGTCCACCGGCTGCCCCGGCCGTACCCTGGTCAGTTTGGTCTCTTCAATATTGGCGGTGATATAGAGTTTGGACGGGTCCACCACCATCACCACCGGTTGCCCCGGGGCGGCCACCTCCCCCACATGGGCCACTTTTTTCACCACCAGGCCGCTGATGGGCGAGTAGATTACCGCCAGGTTCGGGTTCGCCCCCGGGGACAGGGTGGTATCGTCCAGACGGGCAATCTTATCCCCCGTGCGGACGGTTTGCCCCTCTTCCACGGCAATCTCCAGGATCTTGCCGGACACCTGGGGACTGACCTGGTAGATATCTCCATCGATGCGGGCATCCTCGGTAACCACGTAATTCCGGTTCATATACCAGTAATAATAAGTAATGGTGCCGATGGCCGCCAGCATGAGCACGGCCACAACAAGGATCAACTTTTTGTTCTTCATCCGCTCTCCTCCTCCTCAGTTCCCGGCCACCTGCTGTTCCGTCCCGACCGGCAACCTTCCCCGCCGCCTTCCGGACCGGCGGGCGGACCAGCGGTCTTTCCAGTCGTCCAGGATGGTATAAATGACGGGCACCAGCACCAGGGTGATCAGGGTGGAGAAGGCCAGCCCGCCGGCCACCACCGTGGCCATGGGCGCCTGCCCCTCGGACCCTTCACCCAGGGCCAGGGCCATGGGCAGCATGGCCAGGATGGCCGTCAGGGCCGTCATCAGTATGGGCCGCAGGCGGGTGGGACCGGCCTTTAAAATGGCCGCCCGGCGCTCCAGGCCCCGCCGGCGCAGGATGTTCACATAATCCACAAAGACGATGGCGTTTTTCACCACTATGCCCACCAGCATGATCACCCCGATGAAGGCGGGCACGGAAAAGGCCCGGCCGGTGATCAACAGGCTGAAGCTCACGCCCACCATGGTCACGGGCACGGAAAACATGATGATGAAGGGATACAGGGCCGACTCAAACTGGGCCACCATCACCAGGTAGACCAGCACCACCGCCAGCACCAGGGCCAGGCCCAGGTCGCCGAAGGTTTCGGCCATCTGTTTCTGCTCCCCGCCGTACTCCACCGTATACCCGGGGGGCAGGGACAGGCCGGCTATTTTGGCCCGGATATCCTTCATCACGCTGCCCAGGTCCCGCCCGGCCAGCTGGGCGGAAACGGTCACATACCGGGTCTGATCCTCCCGGCTGATGGTGTGGGGGCCCCTGGTTTCCTTTATCTCCGCCACCTGGCTTAAAGGCACCCGTGTCCCGGCGGGCGAAAGAATGGTCAGATTGGCCAGCTCGGACAGGCGGGAAACTTCCCCGCTGGCCACCTGCACCCGGATGTCCACCTCTTCTCCGCCGGTGCGATACTGGGTGGCTACGGTGCCGTCAATGGCCGTGCGCACGGTGGAAGCCACCTCGGCGGGAGACAAACCGTAGTTTGCCGCCCGGTCCCGGTGCACCAGTACCTGCACCTCGGGACGCCCCTCCTGCAGGCTGCTGTTCACCTCCCGGGTGCCCGGCACCTGGCGCACCAGGCCGGCCACCTGATCGCCCAGCCGGGTGAGGGTGTCCATATCGTCCCCCCGCACCTGGATCTGCACCGGTGCACCGGTGTTCATGCCGCCCCCGGCCGCTTCCTGGGCGGATACCTTAATTTTCGCCCCGGGAATATCCTTCAGCTTCTGCCGCAAATCCTCGGCCACCTGTTCGGCGGTGACCGCACGCATTTTTTTATCCACCAGGTCCAGGGTGATCTGGGCCACGTCGGTATTGCTTTCCCCCCACATACCCTGGGTGCCGGTGAAACCCACCCCGGTGAAAATACTCTCCACATAAGGTGCCCGGACCATCTCTTCAATACGGGTGGCCACCCGGTTGGTTTCCGCCAGGGAGGTGCCCCGGGGCATTTCCAGGGTGATATTCACCTGACCCTGGTCCATCTGGGGCATGAACTCAAAGCCCACCAGGGGAAAGGCGGCCACGCTGAGGACAAACAGAACCGTCACAATAATGAGCACCCACCGCCGGTGGCCCAGGGCCCACTCCAGCAGGCGCCGGTAGGCATCGTTCAATGCCTCGAACCAGCGCTCCGATACCCGGTAGAGCCGCCGCCAGAACTGCCGGCGGCCGGCTGAGCCACCGGAGGGGGTTCCCCCCGCCACAGGTGCCGGGGGGCTGCCCGTCCCTTCTTCCGTCGCCGGAGCTTCAACGCCGCCCGCCGTCCCCGCCGGAATCCCGGCACCTCCCGCCGGAGGCCCGGCCGTCTCCTCCTCCAGGTACAGCCAGCGGCTGGCCATAAGGGGCGTCACGGTCAGGGAAACCAGCAGGGAAGTAAAAATGGCAAAGGAGACGGTCAGGGCCAGGGGGGTGAAGAGCTGGGCCGCCAGGCCCTTCACAAAGATCACCGGCAGGAAAACGGCCATGGTGGTCAGGGTGGAGGCGATGACCGCCCCGCCCACTTCGTCGGTGGCCGTGCGGGCGGCCTCCACCAGGCCGTAGCCCTGCTGCCGGTGACGGTAAATATTCTCCAGCACCACTATGGCGTCGTCCACAATCAACCCGACCCCCAGGGCCAGGCCGCCCATGGTGATCAGGTTCAGGGTCATGTTGTTGAAGTAAATGAGCACAAAGGTGCCGATAATGGAAACGGGGATGGCCGTGGAAATGATCAGGGTGCTGCGCAGGTTGCGCAAGAACAGCCACATCACCAGCATGGCCAGGAAACCGCCCACCAGGATTTCCCGCACCACGTGGCCGATGCTGCGCTCTATGTATTCCGACTGGTCCAGCACCGTTTGAAAATGTATCCCGGGCAGTTCCCGTTTTAAATCCTCCAGGGCCTTTTTCACTTCCCCGGCCACCTGGACGGTATTGGCCCCGCTCTGCTTCTGGATAAAAAGGGTCAGGGCCGGCCGCCCGTCCACCCGGCTATACTGGGTCACCTTTTTCTGCCCGTCCTCCACCCGGGCTATATCCCCCAGGTGCACCGGGCTGCCTCCCGGCACACCCACCACCACCTGGCGTATCTGGTCCAGATCTTTAAACTCACCGGTCACCCGCACCAGCAGGTCCTTACGGCCTTCCAGCACGGTGCCGCCGGAAACATTCATGTTTTCCGCCTGCAGGGCCTGGGTGACGCCGTTCAGGGTCAGGCCGAAACCGGCCAGCCGCACCGGGTCCACCAGCACGTGAATCTCCCGCTGGTACCCCCCGGCCGACCAGACACTGGCCACACCCGTAACCCGTTCCAGGCGGGGTTGAATAATATCATCGGCCAGTTGTTTCAACTGCCGGGGATCCTCGGCGGAAAGGGCCAGCTGCATGATGGGCATCATATTGGGGTCCATTTTAAAGGTCATGGGCGCCTTCGACCCCGCGGGCAGGTACTGGCGGATAATGTCAATCTTTTCCCGGACCTGCAGGGCGGCATAGTTCATATCCGTGCCCCACTTGAACTGGATAATCACCGTGGATGTACCCATGCTGCTGGTGGACTGCAGGGTATCCAGGTTGTTCACCGTGGCCAGCACCGACTCCAGGGGTTTGGTCACCTGCTGTTCCACTTCCTCCGGCCCCGCCCCGGGGTACTCGGTAACCACCGCCGCCACGGGCAGGTTCATTTCCGGCCACAGGTCAATGGCCAGGCGGCTTAAGGACACGCCGCCCAGGATCAGCAGTACGGTCACCAGCACGGCCACCAGCATGGGACGCCGAATGGATATATCGGTAATTTTCATTCAATAACCTCCTGCGCAGGCTCCGATAATTAAAACGGGATAAAAATGTGCCCACCCATGGCCGTGGAGCCGGTCCCCGTCAGTTCTTCACCGTCACCGGCGCGCCCTCCTGCAGGCTCTCCTGGCCGGCGGTGACCACCTCTTCCCCTTCCGACAGGCCGGAGGTCACGACCATATTTTTACCGTCGGATTCGCCCACCTGAATCTCGCGGCGGCTTACCCGGCCGTCCTGCACCACCCAGACGAAATTCTTCTCCCCCTCCTTAACCACTGCTTCCCGGGGCACCAGAAGCTCCTTTTGATTGGCAGCGGGCAGCTGCACCTCGGCAAACATACCCGGTTTTAAAATGTTTTTGGGGTTGGCGATTTCCACTTTTATGGGAAAGGCCTTGGTGGTCGGATCGGCTGCCGGGGAGATGCTGGTAATCACCCCTTCGAAAGGTTGTTCCGAAACGGCGCTGACCTTCACCTGTACTTTCTGCCCCTGTTTCAACTGGTTGATTACACCTTCGCCGACCATAGCCTTTACTTCCACCCGGTCCAGATTGACCAGGGTGACAACAGGCGTAGTGGCCGCCATTTCTCCGGGGTTCACATTGCGGGCGGTGACCACCCCGGTGAAGGGGGCCCGGATAAAGCTATCCTCGTAGGCCTGCCGGGCCAGGGCCAGCTGCGCCCGGGCGGCGTCCAAACCGGCCTGGGCCTGCTGTACACCGGCCTGGGCCACCTGAATACCAGCCTGGTCCACCTGCAATTTAGAGGCAGCCTGATTTACACTATCTTTTGCGTTTTTATAATCCAGTTCGTACCTTTCAAAATCAGCTTGTGACATGGCTCCCGCCGCCAGCAACTGCTGGCCGCGCCGGTAATTGGCCTCGGCCACCTCAAACCTGGCTTGAGCACTGGCCAAACTTGATTGATCGGCTTGAATGACTTCCTGCGCCTGGGTCACTTTAGCCTGTGCCTGGGCCAGGGCCGCCTCCGCCTGGGCCACCCCCGCTTCCGCCTGAGTCACCCGGTCGGCCAGGTCTTTATTCTCCAGGGTCACCAGCACCTGCCCGGCGCTCACCCGGCTGCCCACGTCCACGTGCACCCGGGCCACCTTGCCGGCCACTTTTGGCACCACATTGGCCGAACTCTCGGCCTCCAGCTTGCCGCTGACCAGCGTGCCGTTTTCCAGAAGGCCCGTGGCGGCCTTTGCCGTGCTCACCGTCACCGGGCCGGCCTCAGCCTGCTGCACCGGCTGTTTTTTCCCGCAGCCGGCCGCCACCACCACAACTGCCAGTAAAACCGCCAGGAGTATCAGTTTTCCCTTTCCGAACATCCGCACTCTCCCCCAAAACATATTAAAATTACCCCCCCCTGCATTTAACCGGAAAACTTTTTGTGCTCCCACATCCTCCCCGGACCGGTAATTGTCGCCGCAAATGGTCCCCCGGGCTAAAAGTTTATGCCAGAAGGAAGGGACTGTTAACGAAATAGTCGCATCTATACGGACACCCCTGGAGTTAACCCGCATCTGCGGATTTTCCCCCCGCATCCCTGTTGTCAACGGCCCCTTCCACCATTTCTTTTGTCCTTTTTTTGCCCAGCAGCAAAGACAGGGGTATGGCCACGGCCACCATGGCAGCACTGACCACAAAGGTATCGGCAATGGCGCTGGCCATGGCCTGCCGCTGGGCGGCCATGCCGAGCACCGCCAGGGCGGCGTCCCCGGGCAGGGCCAGGGCTTGTTTTAATTGGCCGATGGCAGCGAATGCCACCGGCGAAGACCAGCTCAAGCTTTCCCTCAACCACTCGAAATGGTATACCTGGCGACTGGTCATGACGTAAGTGAGAAAGGCGATGCCGAAGGAGGCCGAAACCTGGCGCACCAGATTGTTAAATGCGGACGCCCTTCCGGAAAGCCTGGCCGGGACGGCCTCCATGCCCGCGGTACCTATGGGCATCATGGCCAGCCCCATGCCGCAGGAACGGTACACCAGCATCATTTGCAGCCAGTGCGTCGATGTGTTCAGATTGATTTTATTAAACTCCCAGGTCGTGAGAGCCACTACCGAGAGACCAACCAGGGCCAGCGGCCGCGCCCCCATCCGGTCGTAGAGCCGGCCGCTGATGGGCATCAGCAGGCCGCTGGCCAGGGCTGAAGGCATAATGAGCAAACCGGTCTGCATGGGGGTCAAGCCCAGCAGCACCTGGGTAAAAATGGGAACCAGGAAGAGGCCGCCGAAAAGGCCGATGGTTACCACGGCGGTAATCAGCAGGCTGACGGCAAAAACCGGGTTGCCCAGGAGGCGGATGTCCAGCATGGGTTCTTCCGTACCCAATTCCCAGAGCACGAAGATGAGCAGGAAGAAGAAGGCCGCCACCACCAGGGTGACTATGTACTGGGAAGTCCATCCCTTATCCTGCCCTTCGCTTAATGCCAGAAGAATGGCAAAACAGCCGGCAGAGGAAAACAGGCACCCCGGCAGATCAAATCTGGACTTAAGCAAAGGGGTTTCCCCCAAAAAGACGGCGGCCAGAAACATGCCCAGCAGCCCGACCGGCAGGTTGACCAAAAAAATCATGTGCCAGGACAGGTTATCCACCAGGTAGCCGCCCAGGGTGGGCCCGATGGTGGGGGCCATCATGGCCGAAATGCCCCAGATGCCCATGGCCATGCCCATCATGCCCCGGGGCACAATTTTAAAGAGCATACCCATGCTTAAGGGCACAAGCATCCCACCACCCACGGCCTGGCAAACCCGGGCCGCCACCAGGGTTTTATCGCTCCAGGCCAGGGCGCAGAAAAGGGAGCCCATGGTAAACAGTCCCAGGCAGACCACATACATCCGCCTGTAGCCCAGGACGTCCCCCAGGTAACCGCTGACCGGAATGACCACCCCGGAAGCCAGCAGGTAGGCGGTCAAAACCCATTGAATCCGGTCGGTGCCCACACCGAACACCGCCATCAGTTTGGGCACGGCCACGTTAACGATACTGCCGTCCAGGATGGCCATAAAAGGGCCGATGACCAGGATGAACAATTCCCGCCAGGGAAAGGCCGTTTTCACCTTTCTCACCTTCCGTCAACCGGGACGGTTATTCCGGCAGATCATGCATGGGGCACAGGCAGCGGGCGGCGACCCCGCCCCCTTCCCGGTTTAACACCGCCAGGAGCTTTTCGTAAATCCGCACCAGTTGCTCCACATCCTCCTCCGGCAGGCGGCTCAGGTATTTTTCCAGCACCCGGCGCCGGGCAGCCAGGCAGGACCGCACCACTTCCTCCCCGGCAGGTGTCACCTCCAGCCAGACCACCCGCCTGTCCTCTTCATCCCGGCGACGTTCCACGAATCCGGCCCGGTGCAGCCGGTCCACCAGGGCGGTGATGGCGCTTAAAGATACCCCCATTTCCTCGGCCACCTCGGATACAGTCATCCGCCCCCGCCGCAAAATACGTTTCAGCATAAAAAACTGGCTGCCGGTGATACCCTGCACCAGCTGGTGATCCAGTTCGGCATGCAGCCGGCGGCTCAGATGCTGGAACACCTCTTCCAACCTGTCGATGCAGGCCGCCAGCCGGTCGTTGCGCACCCCCATCACCCTTTCCATTGCATACAATTAACGGCACAAAAGGTTTACTATGTTAAGTATATGCTCACGGGAGGTGGTTGTCAATAAAAAGGTTGCCGCCGGACGGCTATACTGATCCTGAGCCTAGCGGCGGGTATAGCGTATGGGGGTGCCTGCATTGCCTGGTTGCGCTTCACAGGGAAGCACCAAGGAAAAAGCGCCGGCTCGTCTTCCGAAAAGACTTTACCGACACCGTAATCACTTTATCCGGCGATGACTTATCCATTGCCATCCTTTCCAGGGCTTTTGCAACTCCTTGCCTTCAATAAACACGCCTCATGAGTTGCCGTTTTCTCCTGAAATTGCCAGAGTTTCTTTTTGCAGATAATATTTTTTCGTTATTAAAACCGACAGGGGGAACAGGATGGCGGCTATGGCCGCCAAAACAACCAGATCGGGCAGGATGACCGGGAAACCCACTTCCATCAGGAAGATTTTACGCACGTTATCACAAAAATAGGTAAGGGGCAGCAGACGGGCAATAAACAGGGCCACAGGCGGCATAGCCGACAACGGCCAGGTGTAGCCGGAAAAAAGGAAAGAGGGTACGGCTACCAACATGGCGATTTGAGTGGCCTCAAGTTCACTTTTACAGATGACAGAAAGGAAAATCCCCAGGCTTAATATGCAGGCCAGAAAGAATGCAAGCAATAAGAGCAGGTAGAGATAATGACCCCGAAAGGGTATCTGAAAAATCCAATAAGCCACCAGGAACATGAGGTTCAAGGTGACGAAGTTTATGACGTAATATGGAGCGATCTTGCCGGCAACTACAGCCAGGGCGCTGTTACAGGCAACCTGTAATTCTGTCAGGGTGCCATTTTCTTTCTCCCGGGCCATAGCCACAGCCATATAGAGAAGAGCGACCTGCTGGCTGATAGTGGCAATTAAGCCCAGGAGAAGGAAATTGGTATAGTTAAAGGTAGGGTTGTACCATACCCGCAGGCGGAGGCTTATGGGCTGGACGAATTTTATGGCCGCCCGGGCGGGCAGGCCGCTACCTTCGAGCTTGCGCATGATGGTGCCCGCCGTCAGGGTCTGGATTATCTCATTGGCCGCGTTGGTGACGGCGTTGCTGATAATCATATTGCTCCCATTGACTACCACCATAACTTCACTTGATTGCCCCCGCTTGATTTTTGTACTAAAGTCGCCGGGGATCACAACGGCGGCCATGATCTGACCCCTTTCCATAGCCGCCTCCATTGCTTTCTGGCTATCCAGTGACAGGACATAGTCAAAACGGTCAGAATCGCTAAAGGCGTTGATTACGGAACGGCTTAAAGCGCTGTCCTCCAGATCCAGAACCCCCAGGGGGATATGGTTAACGACATGTCTGCTGTAAAGGGTGCCAAAGAGAGACAGATAAAGGAAAGGGATGCCTATCAGAATGGCCAGCAGGCGATGGTTACCAAATATATAGCGCCATTCCCTTTTCCAAACAAAGGAAAACTGTGTTAACATCAGGCCTGCCCCCCACCTTGCTGAAAATTAACTGTTACCGTCATGCCGGCTTTCAATTCAGGGTTATCCAGCCTTATCTTGACGTTGTAAGTTATAAGGTCTTTGTCACCCCGGTCGTTGGTGGCTCTCCGGGTAGCAAAGTCCGGTTTCTGGCGGATGGCTTCTATCCGGCCATTAAAGGTTTTCCCCGGGAAACCGGCACTGGTCATCGTGACTTCCTGTCCTTCCTTTAATTGTCCAACAATAGTTTCCTTGACCTTGACGTTAACCCAGTTTTTTTCGGGTTGTTGGATGGTGAAGATGGGCATACCCGGGGTTACCATTTCGCCTGTATTTACATTTTTGGCGACAATAATGCCATCACAGGGAGCTTTGACGGTGGCCTCATCCAGATTGGCCTGGGCTTCGGCCAGGGTGGCCTGGGCGCGTTTGAGATCGGCCGCGGCCATCTGAACCGAATTATTAGCCAGTAGATCCTGAATCTTGCTTGCTTCGGCCTTGGCCAAAGCGGCCCGGGCCTGTTGGACAGCGGCAGCAGCGGTACGGATATCTTCCGCCTGGGTACCTTCTTCCAGGAGGCTGACTGCTTCCTGGGCGTAACGCATCTCCTGCTGGGCGGCATCATATTTAGCTTTTACTTCATCGAGAGTCTGCTGGGGAATTACGCCGGATGCATATAATTCTTTGGTACGCTGGTAGGTCTTTTCGGCGACATCCAGGGCAGCCTGGGCTTCCTTGAGTTTAGCCCGCGCTTGTTCTACCTGTTGCGCCCGGGGACCATTGAGTGCCTTGTCATATTGGGCTCTGGCCTGTTCTAAAGCCGCTGCGGCCATCTGGACATCCGCCTCGCTGACCTTTTCCTGAAGGGTGAGGGAGTTTTTGGCCTTTTCATACTGGGCCCGGGCCAAATCGAGGGCGGCCTGGGCCTGGTCACGTTTATCCTTGATCTCCCTGGCGTCAATGTAAGCCAGCACCTGACCGGCTTTGACCTTATCGCCTTCGTTGACCGCAATTGACTCGATGCGGCCGGGGATCTTAATACTGACATCCACTTCCTGGGCCTCTACTGTACCGTCAATGATTAAGTCTTGCTTGTTCGTGTCTTTGCCTGCGCAGCCGCCGGCCAGGACGAGGCCGGTAAGAATGATCGCCGTGAGTTTGAGGAACCTCTTCCGCACGTTTCTCTCCCCTTCTTTCTCTTCATGGCCTGGTAATATAGTTCAAGACAAGATCCCGGATGTGTTTCAGGCGTTTTTCCAGCACATCCGGTTGGACAGGGTCTATATCCCAAAGAGTGGAAAGAATATCTTTATTGATGAAATAATAAGAACAGAGGGCGTTAATGCTGGTAAGCAACTGGCGCAGGTCCAGATCCGGTCGAAAGACGCCCTGGCTCATACCCTGCTCGAGAATAGCTTTCAGGCGTTCCAGCCCTTCCTCCCAGATGGCCGGTAGCACCTTGCGGGCGTGGACGCCTCCCTGGAGGGCTTCCCAGGTCATTAGCCTGGCAAAGTGAGGGTTTTGGGCCAGGAAGTAGAAATAGTTACCGATGGCCGTAGCCACCTGCTCCTTTAAATTACCGGTTCCATTAAATGGCCTGCTGCTGATAGCCAGCACTTTTTCAAAATTGGCCCGCAATACGGCAATATACAGTTCCTCCTTACTTTGAAAGTAGTGGTAGAGCATGCGCTTGTTGATGTTAGCCTGGTTGGCGATTTCATCGACCCGGGCGCCGTCGATACCCCGGGCGGCAAAAACTTCTTCGGCAGCGGACAGGATACGCTCTTTGCTGTTTTCAGCAGATCTCTCCACATGCATTCCCTTCTCTCTTTATAAAAGTAACTATCCAGTTAGTTACTTTAGGCAAATTTTTTCACTTTGTCAAAAGCCAATAATGGCAGTATATACCTGAGATCGGGTAATATGGAGCGAAGGTTATACAGGTCAGTTATCAGGCATAAAAAAACACCGGAAATCTAATACGTTCCGGCCGGCCGTATCGCACCCTTACCAGCATCCTTTTTCAAACCAATGCTACATAAATCATTTCGCGGGTTAAGCGATGATGCGCAACCTCGTATTAGATCCATTAAGTTTCACCGGCTCGACCCGGTGGGTGAAAAGACCCCTTCCCTCTTTTGGGAAGGGGTCTTTAAATCAAGATGTAGCTACATGCTCGGGGCACAGAAACCCAAAGTTGCAGGGTCTCCAGCGTCGCCCTATGAACCGCCACCGGAGGCGGCAGAACCGGCCTGGCCGCCGGAACTGCTGCTCCGGCTCCCACCGGCTGAAACGGCAGACGCTGCGTAGGCCCAGGGTTTTTCGAAGGCCATCTTAAGCACTTCATGCTGGCAGGTAGCATCAAGCAGGGCCTTCTGCGCCCCGGCCAGGGCTGCTTCGGCAGCCACCACTTCCGTGCGGGTGGCCATGCCCAGGTCATACTTCAGCCTGATCACCCGCAGGTTTTCCTGCGCCACTTTCACCTGCTGCTCCAGCCCTGCATACTGATCCTCCAGCTGGCGAATGCTGTAGTAGATGGTTCGCACCAGCTGGCGCATCTTTTCATCGGCGCTGGCGGCGGAAACCTCCGCCTTGTTTACGTCTATTTCTTTGGCTTTGTACGGGTCGGGATTTGTCGGGTCGTTAAAAACATAAAGATCCAGATTAAGTTTGGCCAGATCGATTTGCTTTTTGGCCAGCCACAGGGTGGGGCTTTCCTCCACTGCACGTTCCACTTCGTAGTCCAGGTCGTCAATCTTAAGGGGCGTAAAAACAGGCTTATCCACCAGCACCGGGCGGTCCTCCGGCCACAGGCCCACCAGCTGATTGAATTGTTGATAGGCGTCCTCCAGGGCCTTTTTGGCCGCCTCCAGACTGGCCTTCGCCCCTTCCAGGGAAGCGTCGCCCTTTAAAAAGTCACTTTTGGAAATGGTGCCTGCCCTTAACCCCGCATAGGCCGCCCGGTGCTGCCATTCGGCGGCCTTTAAGGCCAGCTCGGCGGACCGCACCCCTTCCTGAGCCTGCAGAATCCGGTCATAGGCCTGGTAGACGGACATGACCACCGAATCCTTTTCTGCGTTGTATGACTTCTTTGACATCTGCCAGGCCAGGTCCGCCTGCACCAGGCCGGTGAAGGCCCTGGCGGCCTGGGCGGCACCTTCGCCGGAAATGGGGCCGGCCGGCGTCCACTTTACCTTGTCCGATGCATTATCCCGCACTTCTTCGGAACGCTCAATGTCATACTCCGCCGTTTTTAGCGCCTTGCTGTTGGCCAGGGCCTTATCCACGGCCTGCTGCAGGGTCATCTCGGGCATGGCCGGCTCCTTAGCCCAGGCCACGGAAGGCGCCAGCAGGCCGACCGCCAGAATCATCACTGTGATCAATCGCCTCAAGAGCATACCCCCTTAACGATTTGTTAACAATTGTTAAGGTACTTAACTATACACTATGGAAAGTATACCCTTACCACCCGGCACAAGTCAATAGGCCTTTGTCCCCGAATCCAGCCACCAATAGAAAAAGGAAGGACCGGCTTTCCCGCGCGGGGAAACCGGCCCTTTTTAATACCAGATGATTACAGGGTCATGGTCACGGATTGGGTGGCTTCGTCCCAGATCGCTTTGACGTCCAGAGCCTTACCGAGCCAGCTGACAGGCAGCATGGTGCGGCCGTCTTGGATCTCAGCAGGAACATCCATGGCAATGCCGACTCCGTTAATCAGCATGATATTGCTGCCGATGGTGAGCTGCACAACCTTGTCGCCCTTGATGAGGGTGACCTTGCCGTCGGCGTACAGGATGTTCTCAGGAGTCACACCCACGGCCTGGGCGGCGTAGCGCACGGGAACGAAGGTCCGGCCATCCTTGATATACGGAGCCGCATCCATGGTCTGCTCAACGCCGTTAACGGTGTACTTGGTGTCGCTGATCTTGAAGACCACGGTAGCCTTCTGCTCGCCGGGGGCGGGGGTGACGCAGTTTGCTACTATTGCCTTGGCCACATCTTTATGACCGGGGAAGAAGGTGTCAGTTAAGCTGGTGTTTGATACTGTTGTACCACTAAGCCCTAAAGTTTGGTTAACGGCAGTGCCCCGGACTTTAATTGCGAGCGGGCCTTCCGGAACTGTCCGGTCGACTGTCAGCTTGATTCCGCTGATTTTAATGGTGCTCGGTTTGGTGCTGGCGCTCTTGACGGGGATGTATAACAACCCCTCGTTATTGCTGGTTGTATCGGTACTTACTGCACTCGTGTCGAGCTGCAAATCGCCTTCGATTACCTCAACTTTGGGCACATTGGAGAAGGTGACACCAGACGGAGCCTTCAGTTCAAGCCGGGCACGGACGTTTGTCGTTGTCCCGGTCAACGCGCCATTGGAGTTAGCCGAACTGTAAGTAATGTTGGCTTTGATGGCTTCTTTTGCCACTTCAGTAATGGTGATATCGCCCACTTCCTGTCCCGGTAGACCGATCTTGACTTCAGGCGCTGAGGCAGCAGTAAGATTCACAGGTGCTTCCACCTTGGCCAGCAGCAGGCTGGTTCCCGTTACAGCGCTGCCGGCAACATCCACTTTCAGATCTCCGGTGAAATCAGGAGCAGTGGATACGTAGAAATCTTTAAATACAATCTTGGCGCCGTTTTTCTGACCGGAAGAAGTTCCACTCACAGTTGCTTTCAAGGTCCTGCCGTCAGACCCGATATACGACCAGCTCAAGGAAATGCTACCTTCGTCCTTGGTCAGGTCGGTATCCTTGGTGGGCAAGTTACCGGCCCAGCGCACGTTCTCAGGCAGGGTTAGGGTAATGGTGCGACCTGTTACCAAGCTGCCGGGTGCGCTTTCCTCGATGACCAGTTTGGTATCCAGGCGCTCTTCCGTGGTGCCAGACTTGATTGTGCTTACATTTTCCGTCGAAACATTGACGCCGAAGTCACCGTACTTAGCCACAAGGAGCGAACCAGTAGAAACGGAGGTGCCACCCCCACCGGAGACGCTGACTTCTACATCGCCGTACCGGGCGACAGTTTCATCAGGATCGATGTGAGCCTTAATCTTGACATAGGCACCGGTTGTGCCGTTGGATGCACCAGTTACGTTAATTTTCAGATCCCGGCCGTCGTTGCCGCTGGGATCAAAACCACCAATTGTTACATTGCCAGAGTAAGTATTGACGAGATTCGGACTTGACCACCGGAAACCAGGTGGCAGGGTCAGCTTAAGGCTGTCAGTTGCCACCTTAAGGGCGCCAGGAGCACTTTCCTTAATGTTAATGTACACATCGCCGCCGCCAGAAGTGATGGTATTCACTTCATCAACTGTCAGAGAGACGCTGCCTCCGCCAATTCTAGCAATGGTTATTTTGCCGCTGCTAAACGGAGAGTCGCTGGGCGCATAGGCCTCTAAATTTACATCCCCGGACACGCCACCAGGCACAACGAGTCTGCTGAAGTTGAGGATAATACGACCATCATTACCCACACCGGTAACGTGGGTAACATTCACGTAAATTTCATCCCCAGCAGTGTTGGTCGTAACAGCAACATCACTAGGCGCCAATGCGTTGGGAGAGGAACCAATAGTAGGGGGCACTGTCGCGGTGACGGACGCCGACCAGCCAGTCGGTGTCTTTGGCAAGAACAGGTAGACATAGCCGGGTACGGTTAAGCTTTTTAAGTCAATGGTCAGGGTCGGAAGACCGCTTGTGTAGGTTTGCCCCGCCTGGAGGCTGGGGATATTGCTCACGATATAGTCGCTTGCCGCCGCCGCCGGACCCACCATGGGCACCAGCAGGGTAGCCAGCAGGGCCAGGGTGGCCAGGATGGCGATCAGTTTCCTGGATTTCCGCATCCAGTTTTAACCTCCTTTAAAGGGTTTTTGTCGATTTGCTTATAACGTCTTACCTGGCAAGGGCTTTTCCTGCCGCCCATCCCCCCTTTGCCGTTTTTCCCGTCTCCTGGTTCGTCCGGGCTGCGTTGCGTGCTGCCAATTTGTACCTCCGGGTGCCAGCGGCACCCTTCTTAACCAGCCAGTCACCGAGAAAGTAACATTCTACATTGCCCGCCAGAATTCCTCCTGGATTGGACGGGCTTTCCTCGGTTACCTGGTTAGTTAGACAACGGGAAGGGGCAAAAAGTTCCCTGGTGGAGAAAAAATTTTTTCCGGCGGGTTTTGCCCGGCGATCTTTTTTTAAGGTACCGGGGCTGGAAGCACCGCCGCGCTTCAACGAGGGCTGAGCGGTCGACTACCAGCGCAGTATTTACGACGCTGCTTACCTGGCCCTGGCCGCATCCAGAAACGTAAAGCTGGTCACGGGCGACCGCCGCCTGTTCAACGCAGCCGGTGGGCATCTTCCCTGGATCGTCTGGATTGAAGAATGGCAAAGGGAAGGTTAAACCATCCCGGATGAAGGTAAAAAAATAAGTCCTTCCGCCACCGGGCCAATAGTTCTCAACAGGGTAAAACACCAAGGATTTTACGCAGGTACCCTTTACAGGTATTCCTCCAACTCGGAAAGTATGTTGATTTCAAAGATTTTGTCCAGGATCATGCCCAGGGTAATATTGACAATTAGCTGATGTTGTGTAATAATGAATGTGTAATTTTAGGGAGGCGTGGTATTAATGCGCCGGATGCAGGTAGTGGTTGAAGAATGGCAATACGAGTTTCTTCGAAAGATGGCGGAAAGCCAGGGGAAATCGATTTCTGCCGTTTTGCGCCAGATAATCGCCGGGCGGATGGACCAAGATTTTGGGCAGGTGAAGGACCCACTTCTGGAAGCGGCCGGAATTGCCCAACCTCCGCCGGGGAACGATTTTTCCAGCGAAACCATTGACCGCCGCCTATATAAAGTGTGAGAGCAATGCGGCAGATTTTCGTGGACACCAGTTTCTGGTATGCGCATGCTTTTGCCGGCGATCCCCACCATAAAGAAGCAGTTGCTTTTCTTAGCCGTGTTCCTGCCCCGCTAATAACAACCAATTTTATTTTCGATGAGCTGGTAACTATTCTGCGATATGATTTCGGACACCGGGTGGCTGTGGAATACGGAAAACGACTGAAAGAAAGCAAAATCTGCACGCTGGTACGCCTGCTGCCCACAGATGAAGAACATGCATGGGAGCTTTTCTGTAAATATAGCGACCAGAATTTTAGCTTTACTGATTGCACCAGCTTTGCTTTTATGCAGCGCCTGGAAATCAAAGAAGCCGCTGCTTTTGACGTTCATTTTGAAACTGCCGGTTTTGTTCGCCTGCCACCGGTGTCTTTAAAGAAAAAGTAGGTGACCTACAGTGATGCCGCCCAGATCAGCCGCCCGAAGAACTGAACCACTGAACTGGCCGGTGAGCTGGCTCCTTTTTTGAGCTTCCGCCACCGTTTTCGCAACCGATACGGTTTTGATCTGGAGTGGTGGGTAAAACACCACGGATTTTACGCAGGTACCCTTTACATGTATTCCTCCAACCGGAAAGGCTGTCGATTTCAAAGATTTTGTCCAGGATCATGCCCAGGGCATATTCATCCAGGGTCTTTATTTTTTCTATATACGGAGCGACGGCAGACTGTTCCAGATCGAGCATGTTTTCCGCCTCCCGGAAAATCATTTCGATGAATTGCTCTTCAAACAGCAGCCCGGCGAATATTTCCGCCCGCAGCAGGGCTTTTTGCTTCTCTTCAAAACTCAAGAGAGTCCGGGTTATTTCTTCATTTTACCAGATAGTGGTCCGGGATGCAATTAATATAGAAACCGTCGGGGGTTGCATTGCTCTGACAGGAACCTTTTAGTCTATGGGCGACCCGTCGGGTGCCCGGAACAAAAAACAGGGAGAGGGCTGCTGATTTGCCTTGACAGTAACCCTTCTTTGTCTTACGCTGAGGTAAGAAGGAGGGTTATCATGTATATTACCAACCTGTCAACCAAAGGTCAAATTGTCATTCCAAAGCAAATTAGAGAAGCCCTTGGAGTGAAATCGGGAACCAGCTTTAAAGTGGAATTAAAGGGTGGGCGGATAATTCTAGAACCGGTAAAAAAATGCGTGGCGGATGAGTTCTACGGTAAGTTCAAGGATGTTGATCTGCTGGGTGAATTGTCCAAAGAACACCGTAATGAGAAGGAAAAGGGTGTCCGCCATGAGCGATAAGCCTTTGACGACCGGAATCACCCTTGATTCCTGGGCGGTCCTGGCCTGGTTACAGGGAGAACCGGCCGGCATACTGGTAAGGGATTTGCTCAACTGGCGCTCCGGAAAACCGCCCGCAGCCGGCCGGACAACCCCTTTACTCCAGCAATTCACCGGGCCGCCGGATATTTTTATGAACATCATCAACCTTGGCGAGGTTTTCTATATACTGGGACGAAAAAAAGGCGTGAATACGGCCACACAAACAATAAACCGGATCAGGCAGTCCATAGAGATTGTTCCTGCTACAAACGAACTGGTGCTGAAAGCTGCCTCAATCAAAATGAGACATGCCGTCACTTATGCCGACGCCTTTGCCCTCGCCACCGCAAAGGAGAAAAAATCCCTGTTAATGACCGGGGATCCCGAAATCAAGGAAACCGGGGAGGCGGAAATATTCTGGATCGGCCCCCCGTAAACCGGCCTGAGATGAAATGCGGGCCGGGCATTTAAAAAGGCGGGAGCAGCGCACAAAGGAACTGGCTCAAAGAAAAGAGTTGGCCCTGGCCGCCGCCAAACGGGCCGCTGGTGTAGTCCGCCGGCATCATTGCTGCCGGGTGTGGCTTTTCGGTTCCCTGGCCGGGGGAGGCCGGTTTGACGAGCATTCGGACATCGACCTGGCTGTGGAGGGCCTGCCCCGGGATGTGGATTTCTGGCGGCTCTACGCCGATGTGCTGGCGGCGGCGGAACCAGTTTTTGCTCTTATTGATTCCTCTCTGGAAAATATTATAATGCCATGGTAAGGATGTCTTACCAAGTAAGGAGATCCGGCATGGACGATCAATTTGACGTAATCAGGATAACTTCAAAGGGACAAATGACCTTACCGGTACGGGCGAGAAAAGGGTTGAACATCAAGGAAGGCGATCACCTGGCCGTTTATATACATGGTGAAGAGATTATCCTGCGGAAGTTTTCTCCATTCAGGCAAGCATCTCCTCAAGACGCGATTTTCCATTTGATTGGAAAAGGCCATGGTCCCGCTGATCTGTCTGAAAAACATGACTATTACCTGACACAGGCTAAGGAAGAGAGTACAAAGCAATGAACGTGCTGGTGGATTCCAGCGCAGTGCTGGCCCTGCTCAATGGCCGGAATCAATGGCATCACGCCGCCGTGGCCGTCCTGGAACATCTTGTATCGGGAAAGGTCTGCTTCCTGATGACCAACTTCTTGATTGCAGAAACCCATACCCTTTTATTGTCACGTATGGGACGGGATATAGCCAGGGAATGGCTCCTTAATTACGACTGGAATATTATACACATTACCCGGGAAGATGAGGCCCTGGCCGGAGAAATAATAGGTAAATACCGGGACAAGGATTTTTCTTTCATAGATGCTACCGGTTTTATCATTATGCAAAAATATAATCTCAGGCCGGCATTTACATTTGATTGGCATTTTAAGCAATTTGGCTTTGAGACTGCAGGCATATAGGAATGCCACTGGTCCCGCCTGCGGTCAGGCAGGATCTGGAACTGGTCAGGGAGATCGTTGAGCAGTACAGGCCGGCTCCGGTGGAGCTGGCTTCCACATGAAGTGGGTAACTCCGCAGGCTGTGGAAATGGTTTCAGTGCTGCAGGCCACCCCATCCCGGGCGGCCCTTTTTACTGCACCGGCTGCGGCGCGCGGGGTTTTACCGGCGGAATCCCCGCGCACCTTTATAGTATGTGGATCCTTTACCTGGTCACTTTAAAATGTTATAGTATTGTTGCAACCTGAATACATGAGGTGACCATAATGCATGTGCAAAACATGAACATTGTCGAAGCCAAAAAAAATTTCACCAAACTGGTTGCCGGAGTGTTACGGGAGAACAGGGGATTTGTGATCACAAAAAGGGGCAGGCCGGCAGCCCTGCTTTTACCCTATCGCTATTACGAAGGGATTCAACGCTTCAGTGCGTCGCAAAAAATCCTTGCCGTCCGGCAACATTTTGCCGGAGGAACTACCGCTGAGGAAGCTTACCGGCGCTCCAGGGAGGAACTGGAAAACGGTGCGAGAAATAGTAATTGACGCCAGCGTAGCGGTAAAGTGGTACCTGACTGCAGAAGAAGGCGAAAAACAGGCACTGGCCATTTTAGATGAATATGTGATGGGAAGGTTATCCATTATCGCTCCTTCCCTTCTTTATTACGAAGTTGCCAATGCCCTGCTGGTGGCCTCCCGGCGCGAAAGGATTTCAGAGGAGACGTACCGCCAAGCTGTAGGTTCTTTGTTTGAACTGGCCATAACCATCCAGCCCCTCGAACAATACTGGGAGCTGGCCTCGAAGATGGCGGTGGACTACCAGCGCAGTATTTACGACGCCGCTTACCTGGCCCTGGCCGCATCCAGAAACGTAAAGCTGGTCACGGGTGACCGCCGCCTGTTCAACGCAGCCGGCGCGCATCTTCCCTGGATCGTCTGGATTGAAGAATGGCAAAGGGAAGGTTAAGCCATCCCGGATGAACGGTACGACTGGAATATTATTCATATTGCCCGGGAAGACGCAGGTACCCTTTACAGATATTCCTCCAGTTCGGAAAGGCTGTTGATTTCAAAGATGTTGTCCAGAATCATGCCCAGGGCATATTCATCCAGGGTCTTTATTTTTTCTGCATACGGAGCGGGAAGTTTTTTGAACTTCCGGTAGAGAAGTCTTAAAACATTCTCCCTGAGCGTTTCCCGCCTCCCTTTTTCCATACCTTTTTCCATACCTTTTTCCATACCTTTTTCCATACCTTTTTCTATGCCCTTTTCTATGCCCTTTTCGATGCCCTTTTCGATGCCCTTTTCGATGCCCTTTTCCATGCCTTTTTCCAGGCCTTTGTTAAAAATCCTGCGGTAACCGGCAGACTGTTCCAGATCGAGCATGTTTTCCACCTCCCGGAAAATCATTTCGATGACCTGCTCTTCATACAGCAGCCCGGCGAATATTTCCGCCCGCAGCAGGGCTTTTTGCTTCTCTTCAAAACTTACGGGTGTCCGGGCTATTTCTTCTGCGCATTCTTTTAAAAAGCTTTCCCCTTTTTGCTTCCTTTTCTCCCTGTCGGTTAAGGGCAGCAGAGCATATAAAGTATAGTTGCCGGTTTTTTTAATCTCTTCAGCCGTGATGCCGCCCAGGTCCACCGTCCGGAAACGGTAATCCAGGTAATTCTGAGCGTTAAAGTGAAAGGTTAATCCGTCCGCCATGTTCATTTCCCGGTCCCCGAAGTAAATGAGGATCTGGTATACCGGCAGGTTGTATTTTTGCTTTAAATCGGTGGCGTAACGGAGCATGCGATAGGGAATGTCGTTATCGTTGGTACTTTGAAATTCCATGTGCACTGCGGCGGGTCCCTTTTCTGTCCGGCATTCCAGGATCAGATCGCTTCTCTTTTTCTCCACCAGGGGAAATTCGATGTTCAATTGCCGGATTACCTGCGTCTTTATCTGGCCGAAAAAGCGGATCAAGTCCTCTTCGCTGTCTGCAAAGAGTTCCTTCATCGTTGTGTCATATTTATCCTTTGGCATGTCGCCGGTCATCTATATCACCATCTTCATTTTACCAGGTAGTGGTCCGGGATGCAATTAAAATAGATACCGCCGGAGGTTGCATTGCTCTGACAGAAACCTTATTTTGTCTATGGGCAAAATGACCGGGGATCCCGAAATCAAGGATACCGGGGAGGCGGAAATATTCTGGATCGGTCCCCCGTAAACCGGCCCGATGGGAAATCCCGGTACTGATACCGGATCCCGGCCCGGAGCGATCAGTGATATAATATTGTTCAAGAGGTGATTATTGGTGACTGCCGAATTTCTTGTACTGGAATCCCGCATCCGCCTGGAGTTACAGCAACTGGAACGGCTGAGCGAGGAACTGCAAAAGACGTTAAAGCCCTATAAAAACAGGCCGGTAAAAAACACCATCATCCTGCGCGCCCTCGGTTCTATTCTGCACGATTTTTATTCCGGTTGCGAAAAGATTTTTTTGCATATCGCCAAGGAAATAGACAGGACCGCTCCCAAAAGTGAAAGCTGGCACAGGCTGCTGCTGGAGCAAATGACCCTGCCTTTAAAGGGGATTCGCCCCCCGGTAATAACCAGCGAACTGGCCGGTGAGCTGGCTCCTTTTTTGAGCTTCCGCCACCGTTTTCGCCACCGTTACGGTTTTGATCTGGAGTGGGAGCGCATGGAATCCCTGGTTAAAGCCATGCCGGGTACGGTGGAACATTTTCAGCGGACAATCAATTCCTTTTTGGATATGCTAGCGGAGGCGGATGACAGGGAGCAAAACGGTGGTGATCCCCATGGCCTACAGTGAGCAGGATCTGGCTGAAATGCGGGCCGGGCTTTTAAAAAGGCGGGAGCAGCGTAAAAAGGAGCTGGCTCAAAGAAAAGAGTTGGCCCTGGCCGCCGCCAAACGGGCCGCCGGTGTAGTCCGCCGGTATGGCGGCTGCCAGGTGTGGCTTTTTGGTTCCCTGGCCGGGGGCGGCCGGTTTGACGAACATTCGGACATCGACCTGGCTGTGGCGGGCCTGCCCCGGGAGGTGGATTTCTGGCGGCTCTATGCCGATGTACTGGCGGCGGCGGAACCATTTTCCGTGGACCTGGTGTTTATGGAAGCGGCCGGGCCGGAACTGAGGGAAAACATCCGCCGGCATGGCGTGGAAATTTAGCCGCCCGGCTGCCTTTTCGATGATGCCAGCGCGCTGATCGATCATTTATCCACGTGCTCAAAGGCAACACATCCTTTCAAGGAGGGGGCTTCCGTCAAATTAAAGCTGCCCGCATCTGTTATAATTTGTTATAATTTAATCTTATCATAAAGAGAACGCATGCAATAACCACCGGAACACATCAAAAAGAAATTTTGGGGGGCGGAGAAAACCTTATTAAGCCTTCTTTCGGAAACAGGTTCTTGCAGGGGATATATGGCAAATACATCGAGTCCCATAAAAACCTCCACCATCAGGCCAATATTCTCAACTGGTAAAACACCACGGATTTTACGCAGGTAACCTTTACAGATATTCCTCCAGCTCGGAAAGGCTGTTGATTTCAAAGATGTTGTCCAGAATCATGCCCAGGGCGTATTCATCCAGTGTCTTTATTTTTTCGACATACGGAGCGGGGAGTTTTTTGAACTTCCGGTAGAGAAGCTTTAAAACATTCTCCCTGAGCGTTTCCCGCCTCCCTTTTTCCATACCTTTTTCTATACCTTTTTCCATACCTTTTTCTATACCTTTTTCCATACCTTTTTCTATGCCCTTTTCCAGGCCTTTGTTAAAAATCCTGCGGTAACCGGCAGACTGTTCCAGATCGAGCATATTTTCCACCTCCCGGAAAATCATTTCGATGACCTGCTCTTCATACAGCAGCCCGGCGAATATTTCCGCCCGCAGCAGGGCTTTTTGCTTCTCT
>NZ_WHYR01000090.1 GCF_009428905.1 Desulfofundulus thermobenzoicus
ATTCCAGGATCAAATCGCTTCTCTTTTTCTCCACCAGGGGAAATTCGATGTTCAATTGCCGGATTACCTGCGTCTTTATCTGGCCGAAAAAGCGGATCAAGTCCTCTTCGCTGTCTGCAAAGAGTTCCTTCATCGTTGTGTCATATTTATCCTTTGGCATGTCGCCGGTCATCTATATCACCATCTTCATTTTACCAGGTAGTGGTCCGGGAAGCAATTATAAAGGGTTGCTTCCCGCTAAATGCTTTCAGCAAATCATCCGATGCCCCCGGCGGAGAAAATTCAGGAGGCGGCAAAGCACCTTCGCGACACGAAAGACGCTGCTGTCCTGGCCTCGGTACTGCTTACGAATCCGGACATTTTCGTGAGCGGGGACAAGGACCTGCATACGCCGGTCGTGCGGGCCTTAGCCCGTGTAGACAAGCATTAATGTTGCTGGGAAAGGGATGAAGCAACCCACGCATTGTTTTTTGCCGGATGTATTCTGAACTCTTACTTTGATTGTTACGTCTTGCTTGTCCTGGCCGCATCCAGAAACGTAAAGCTGGTCGCGGGCGACCGCCGCCTGTTCAACGCAGCCGGTGGGCATCTTCCATGGATCGCCTGGATCGAAGAATGGCAAAGGGAAGGTTAAGCCATCCCGGATGTAAGGTAAAAAATAAGCCCTTCCCCCACCGGGCCAATATTCTCAACAGATAAAACATCACGGATTTTACGCAGGGGCCCTTTACAGATATTCCTCCAACTCGGAAAGGCTGTCGATTTCAATGATGTTGTCCAGGATCATGCCCAGGGTAATATTGACAGTTAGCTGATGTTGTGTAATAATGAATGTGTAATTTTTAGGGAGGCCTGGTATTAATGCGCCGGATGCAGGTCGTGGTGGAAGAATGGCAATACGAGTTTCTTCGAAAGATGGCAGAAAGCCAGGGGAAATCGATTTCTGCCGTGCTGCGACAGATAATTTCCGGACATATGGAGCAAAATTTTGAGCAAATGAAGGACCCGCTCCTGGAAGCAGCAGGAATTGCCCAACCTCCGCCGGGGAACGATTTTTCCAGCGAAACCATTGACCGCCGCCTATATAAAGTGTGAGAGCAATGCGGCAGATTTTCGTGGACACCAGTTTTTGGTATGCGCATGCTTTTGCCGGCGATCCCCACCATAAAGAAGCAGTTGCATTTCTTAGCCGTGTTCCTGCCCCGCTAATAACAACCAATTTTATTTTCGATGAGCTGGTAACTATTCTGCGATATGATTTCGGACACCGGGTGGCTGTGGAATACGGAAAACGACTGAAAGAAAGCAAAATCTGCACGCTGGTACGCCTGCTGCCCACAGATGAAGAACATGCATGGGAGCTTTTCTGTAAATATAGCGACCAGAATTTCAGCTTTACTGATTGCACCAGCTTTGCCTTTATGCAGCGCCTGGAAATAAAAGAAGCCGCTGCTTTTGACGTTCATTTTGAAACTGCCGGTTTTGTTCGCCTGCCACCGGTGCCTTTAAAGAAAAAGTAGGTGACCTACAGTGATGCCGCCCAGATCAGCCGCCCGAACTGAACCACTGAACTGGCCGGTGAGCTGGCTCCTTTTTTGAGCTTCCGCCACCGTTACGGTTTTGATCTGGAGTGGGAGCGTATGGAATCCCTGGTTAAAGCCATGCCGGATACGGTGGAACATTTTCAGCGGACAATCAATACCTTTTTGGATATGCTAGCGGAGGCGGACGACAGGGAACAAAACGGTGGTGATCCCCATGGCCTACAGTGAGCAGGATCTGGATGAAATGCGGGCCGGGCTTTTAAAAAGGCGGGAGCAGCGCAAAAAGGAACTGGCTCAAAGGAAAGAGTTGGCCCTGGCCGCCGCCAAACGGGCCGCCGGTGTAGTCCGCCGGCATGGCGGTTGCCGGGTCTGGCTTTTTGGTTCCCTGGCCGGAGGCGGCCGGTTTGACGAACATTCGGACATCGACCTGGCTGTGGCGGGCCTGCCCCGGGAGGTGGATTTCTGGTGGCTCTACGCCGATGTGCTGGCGGCGGCGGAGCCATTTTCCGTGGATCTTGTGCCGGTGGAATCAGCCCGGCCGGAAATGCGGGAGAATATACGCCGGTACGGAATTGAATTATAGGCGTATCAAACTTCTGTTTCATTTTTGCTAGCAACTTCTATCAAGTAGCGATAAAAGTGATAGCAAAAGCAGTTTACGCTCTCCGAGAGGTTGGTTTTTTCCTGTTTCCGACTGGTAAGAAACAGGAACCGAACATCTGGAGTCCCGCCCGAAACAGTGACAGCCAAACCGGTATGTCATCCGGCAGGCCCGAAGGTCCACCGTCTTTATCCAACCTGACGGCTTCCAAACGGCGGGGTGGTATTGCCGCCTGCAGGCTCCCACCTGAAGAACAGGGACGGCTTGGCCGGACCGAAATACCGTTTACCGCGTATTCCAGTGCAGGCTACCCGGCAGTGCTCCGCTTTCCGTGGAAAGCGTCATCGTTAAAGCTGCTCTCGCATACAACCTTAACCAGTCGGCTATATGTTCCAACAGTCTTTCTCCCGCCGGGCCAATCCCTGTCCTTTCCCGGAAACATTCCGGGAGAATGAAAAGTTACCGGGCTTGTTTTTGTTGGTAACGCTGAAGAAGTATTTCTTTAACCTTTCGGTATGGTGTGTAACGGGTAATCTCAACGTCGAATAATCTTGCTTTTAGGTTTAATGCCGCCACGTGGTCTGCACCCGCTGCAAAGCCGCACTTCCGGCATTTGAACGTGTCACCGTGGCGGTTTCCGGAATCCACCCAACCACATTGCGGACACTGCTGGCTGGTATAGGCCGCGTTTACCGGTCCGGGATCGGTCACAGAATAAACATGATTCTTATATTCCAGCCGCTCTTTGATTATGTTCCGCTGCCAGTTGGATACCCTGCGTGAAAGCCCCTTGCTTTTGGCTTTGCCCCGCAGAATGGCCAGATCTTCATAGGCAACAATTGGCGAGATGTCTTCAGCCTTGTTGACCACAAGTATTTCACAGCCGAATTTGGCGAACAGGTCTTCCAAAAATTCAAAGCCGAAACGTACCAACCTATCCTTATGGGCGACAATTACTGTTTTGATTTCTCCCCGGGTGATCATGCCGCACAGCTTCAGGAAATTCTTGCGCTTATAGTTGAGGGCAGAGCCAACATCGGAAAGTATTTCGTCTATGGTTAATCCCTTGCCGGCGGCAAATTCTTTCAGGTAACGCAATTGGTTTTCCAGATCCGGCTTCTGGACGGCGGAGGATACCCGGGCATACAATACTATTTTCTTTGGTTCCTGGCGATTTTTTATCCCCAGCGCCCGGTATAACATTTCTTCAGTGTATCTTCGTTTATTGGTTGGCGTGCGTAAGGCGACCAGCCTGCCTTCTTTATCCCATGCACGCAGGGTTGATACGCTAACACCAAGTCTTTCGGCAAATTCGCTGACTGTATATAGCTTCATAAAATCACCGCCTAATATTAGTTTATATCAGGCGGTACTGGTTGGCAATACCTATTTGAGATATTTGTTAGATGGGAAGAAGCTGTTTTTCACCTCCCCTTTTGTTTCATCTACCTTGAAAATACATTTTCGTTCCTCTGTTGGTGCCGCCGCAGGCGACGTGGGGGTCTTGATAGCAACCAGGTTACGCTCTTATAGCGAAGCGCAGAAAGGTAAAAGGTTTCACCGGCCAGTTGCCGAAAAGTTTTTGCTCTTATTGACTTCCTCTCTGGAAAATATTATAATGCCATGGTAAGGATATCTTACTAAGAAAGGAGATCCTGCATGAACGATCAATTTGACGTAATCAGGATAACTTCAAAGGGACAAATGACCTTACCGGTACGGGCGAGAAAACGGTTGAACATCAAGGAAGGCGATCACCTGGCCGTTTATATACATGGTGAAGAGATTATCCTGCGGAAGTTTTCTCCATTTAAGCAAGCATCTCCTCAGGACGCGATTTTCCATTTAATTGGAAAAGGCCATGGTCCCGCTGATCTGTCTGAAAAACATGACTATTACCTGACACAGGCTAAGGAAGAGAGTACAAAGCAATGAACGTGCTGGTGGATTCCAGCGCAGTGCTGGCCCTGCTCAATGGCCGGGATCAATGGCATCCCGCCGCCGTGGCCGTCCTGGAACATCTTGTATCGGGAAAGGTCTGCTTCCTGATGACTAACTTCTTGATTGCAGAAACCCATACCCTTTTATTGTCACGTTTAGGCCGGGATATAGCCAGGGAATGGCTCCTTAATTACGACTGGAATATTATACACATTACCCGGGAAGATGAAGCCCTGGCCAGAGAAATAATAGGGAAATACCGGGACAAGGATTTTTCTTTCATAGATGCTACCAGTTTTATCATTATGCAAAAATACAATCTCAGGCTGGCATTTACATTTGATCAGCATTTTAAGCAATTTGGCTTTGAGAGACTGTCGAAAAACCCCCCAGGGCCATTTACCAATAAATAACATTCAGTAGTATTTGGTTATGATCTAATGTAAGATATTGAAATAAGGAGATAATTGCTCCATAAAGAAGGATAATCACCATTAATGTCGAATATTACCTCCAAAAGAAATCATTCTTTCTGGAGGTAACCATGTATAAGCCGACCAAAGGACAACAAATATCCTTGTTTGACTCTCGTTTTGTATGCGAGAATCTTTTTGCCAAGGACAGTATCTACCGGGAGATTCGCCAGATTTGTGATGACTTTGTACAAAAGATCGACTTCACACCGCTATACTGTCCGAACAACGGCCGGCCGGCACAACCGGAAATACTGATGAAAGCCCTTGTCCTGCAGCGTTTAGATAACTTATCGGATCGGGAATTGGAGCAAGCCTGCCGGTTTGACATCCGCTATAAGTATATCCTTGGTCTGGAGTTAGATGATATGGGCTTTGACCATAGCACATTTGGAAATTTTCGGGACCGCCTGCTGGAGTCCCAACAACACAAAGAGGCCCTTTTCACCCTGGTACAGATGATTACCGATGCCGGGCTGATCAAGAAAAACGAAAACCAGCGCACAGATTCTTTTCATA
>NZ_WHYR01000091.1 GCF_009428905.1 Desulfofundulus thermobenzoicus
CCCCCCCGACCATCCCCCCATTTAACAATTAACAATAAACCGCACCTGTGTTATAATAAGACCGGTGGCTTGTGAAAAAAGTTATTATTCTGTTACGCATTTTTCATGCCAGTAAGTGCGGCCTTTAGATACAAGGTTTTATGGGGGAAAGGACTGTCCCCATGCTGTCTGAAAACAAACAGTCACCCCTTAAATCAATGGTCAAAAGGGGTTGTGAAGGTTATTACAAGCCGGGGAGTGGTGTCTATTATCAGACAGTGGCTGTCTGTTTTGCATCACTTCCCGGGGAGAAGGGAGAAAACCATGGCCGGCATTGCCTTCGCCAACAAAGTCCGTTCCTGGCGCAGCCTGCGTTTTCAGATTATTGTTATCACCACGGTGCTGCTATTGATCCCGCTTCTGCTGGTGGTTTATGACTTTTATTTCGCCACCAGAAGCGAGGAAGCCATGCTTTCGGCCCTGGAAGAACGCCTGGGCTCGCTGCTCCATAACCAGGTCGTACCCGAACTGAATCAAACACTGGAAAAAAGGCTACAGGGGAAAAGCCTCCTCTCCCTGGAGCCCGAAACCAGGGCCGTCCTTTTACAGTCATGTTTCGACGAAACGGTCAAGCCGCTGGTACCCAATTTCCCCGGTGTCCGTTTCGGTCTGTACCTTCCGGACAATAAACAGATTTACGTTCACGGTTTTTTGCATCAATACCGGAATCTCTCTCCCGAAGAGAGCAGGGAAAGGGAAAAACGCATCTTAAACGAAGCGGACCCCGGTCTGGTGGCCGTAGCCGCCAGCGGTCGCCCTCTGGCCCGGCTGACCACCAGTTTGAACGACGAAACTTTTGAATACTTGACGCCCGTCCTGGTAGAAGGTAAAGTGGTAGCCATAGCCTGGGTGGATGAACGGCTGCACCCCATTTTTGCTCAAAGCCGTTTTTTTCGCCTGGCCTTCCGGTATATCGCCCTGTTTGTCTTCTTTGCCTGTGCGGCCGGGGCCCTTTTTCTGGTGCATACGCTGGCCAAAACCGTCAACCGCATTAAGGAAGGCTTAAATCTCATGGAAAAAGATATAAACCGGCATTTACCCGATTTGCCGGGCGAAGGGGGCCAGATTGCCCGGGCCATCAACCGCATGGCCGCGGCCATTGCCGAAAAGGAAAAACTGGAAGAACAGCTGCACCGCTCGGAACGCCTGGCCGCCCTGGGGCGTCTGGTCACCGGTGTGGCCCATGAGCTGCGTAATCCCATTGCCGTGATTAAAACCACCGTTCAGGTGATGGAAACCGATATGAAAAACTGCACCTCCCTGGTCCAGTATACCAGAATAATACAGGAACAAATTGACCGGCAGAACAGGATCATCCAGGAGTTGCTGGATTTCGGCCGGCCCACCAAGCAATTTGTCCACCCCGTCTCGGTAAATACACTGGTGGAAAAGGTGCTTACCTTTACCGCCCCCATGTTAAAGCAACATAATATCAAACTGGTTGTTGATAAAGACCCCGCCCTGCCCCCGACGGAGCTGGACGGTGAACGGATAAAACAGGTTTTTGTCAACCTGATCTTAAACGCCGTTCAGGCCATGCCCCAGGGGGGAACCCTGACCATCCGCACCCGGACCGCCGGCAGTTTTGTGGAAGTTATTTTTAGTGACACGGGCAGAGGTATTCCTCCTGCTGAAGTTCATCATATCTTCGATCCATTTTATACCACCCGGGAGAATGGAACCGGCCTGGGTCTGTCCATCAGCCATCAGATTGTGGCCAATCACGACGGGCAAATTGATGTAACCTCAAGCGACCAGGGAACCGCCTTTACCGTCCGCTTACCGGTTCAGAAAACTACAGGAGGGCAAGCCTGAAAATGGTACCCCGCATTTTAATTATCGATGATGAGGAACACCTGTGCTGGGCTTTGGAAAGGGCATTGCAACAGGAAGGCTATCACGTGCATACCGCCACCTCGGGCGTCAAAGGACTGGAACTGATCCGGGAAAAACAACCCAACCTGGTCATCCTGGATCTGAAAATGCCCGAGATGGACGGCCTGGAAGTATTGAAAAAGGCCCGGGAAATACAGCCCAGGATGCCGGTGATTATGCTCACGGCCCATGGAACCATTGAAACGGCCATCGAGGCCATGAAGATGGGGGCCGCCGATTACCTGACCAAACCCTTTGATCTGGATGAACTGAAATTAGTAATCAAACAAAACCTGCGGGTCAGCCAGCTGACCACCGAAGTCAATTTCCTGCGCTCCGAACTGACCAGAAAATATACCAATATGCTGGTCGGTAACAGTCCGGCCATCCGGGAAGTGGTAAGTTTGATTGAACGGGTGGCGGCCAGTAATGCCACCGTTTTAATCACCGGTGAAAGTGGAACGGGGAAGGAAGTGACCGCCGTATCCATCCACCAGAACAGCCCCCGCCGGGAAGGACCTTTTGTGGCCATTAACTGTGCCGCCCTGCCGGAACAACTGCTGGAAAGCGAGCTTTTCGGCCATGAAAAGGGAGCCTTTACCGGAGCCACCTCCCGCAAACTGGGCCGCTTCGAACTGGCGGACCGGGGCACCATTTTTCTGGACGAAATCGCCGAAATGCCCCTGCCCATGCAGGCCAAACTCCTGAGGGTGCTGCAGGAAATGTCTTTCGAACGAATCGGCGGCACCGAGACCATCCGGGTAGACGTGCGGGTTATTGCCGCCACCAACCGGGATCTGGCCCGGGCCATTGAAAAGGGACAATTCCGGGAAGATCTCTATTATCGCTTGAATGTTTTCCAAATTCACATGCCGCCCCTGCGGGAAAGAAAGGAGGATATCCCCCTGCTGGCCGAACATTTCCTGCAACAATTCCGCCCCACATATATGGTCAATAAAATTTCTCCGGGGGCCATGGAACTGCTGTCCAAATACCACTGGCCCGGCAATATCCGGGAATTGAAAAATGTGATTGAACGGGCGGCCATTATTTGCCAGGGGGAGGAGATTCTGCCGGATCACCTGCCCAAAGAGTTGCTCACCCCGGCCAGGGAAGGCAGCGACCTGGTGGTGCGCTTTCCGGATCAGGGCATCTCCCTGGAACAGCTGGAAAAGGAGCTGATTGTCAAAGCCCTGGAAAAAAGCGGCGGCAACCAAACCCGGGCTGCGCAATTGCTGGGTATCACCCGTTCCGCCCTTCTGTACCGGGCACAGAAATACGGCATCAATACCAGCTGAAGGCCATCTTCCCGCAACCCGGCAACCTTTCTTAATTTCAAAGAAAAAGTTTTTACTTCCAGCAGGATTTTTCTATACTTTATCAGAATATTTTTGTAAATGTGGGGTTTTAACCAACCTCACCGACACCAATCCAGAGAAAGCCCGGTGGTAAAAATGATAACCGCAAAGGAATCCCTGAAACATTACAGGCAGGTGCTTACATCCGGTGGGCCGGTATACCTGGAGGGGCCCGTAACCGCCGGTGAATTGGAGCACCTGTCCATAAATGAAGAATTAAAAAATTTCCGCAGTCCCCGCCGGCAAAAGGAAGCCCTGATCATTGCCGCCCGCTCTCCCGAGGGATTGGTATATATTGCCCGGCATCAGCAAGAAATTGTGGGCTACGTTATGTTTCACGCTCCCAGTCCCTACACCCGCTGGAGCAAGCATCCCCGCCTGCTGGAACTGGGGGCCATTGAAGTAAGCCGCCGGTGGCAACGCCAGGGTATAGCCAGAGCTTTACTCCAGGTGGCCTTTTCCAACCGCACCCTGGAAGAATACGTGATAATTACCACGGAGTTTTACTGGCACTGGGATCTCAAAGGAAGCGGGCTGGATGTATGGAGTTATCAGCGGATGCTCAACCGTCTCTTTGGCACTGTCGGTTTTAAAAAGCGCCGCACCGATGATCCGGAAATACTGGAACACCCGGCCAACATGCTCATGGTCCGGTTCGGGAAAAATTTGAGCAGTACCTACATCAAAGCCTTTGAAGAACTGACCTACCAGAATACCCTCACTGAATAAGGGCCGGCGAAAGACTGTGTCAGGGGACGGTTCTTTGACACACGACTGTGTCAGGGGACGGTTCTTTGACACATTTCTGATACATGTATGAACCTACCCGGAAATAAAATCGACCTATGGAATGAATCGCCCCTTTCCGGGGGTATACTAACCCTGGAAAGGGGTGATTTTATGCTCAGCCAGAAGGACCTGTTATCCATACAGGCGGCGGTTACCGCCGAAAGGCTGCTCTATGATAAATTCGGCACTTACGCAGCCCAGGCCACCGATCCGGAATTACAACAGCTATTCAGCGCGGTACAACAGGATGAACAGAGGCACCTGAACATGCTGGTGGATTTTTTGCACAGTGCCGGCAATGTACAATAAACCGTCAACCTGCGAGGAGGGCAAAAAATGCCGCAACAACTGGACGACCGTATGATGTTGTTGGACGCCATGGTCAGCGACAAGCATGAAGCCAGCGATTACACCATTCGCTCCGTTGAAACCGGAAACCCTCAGCTGCTGCAACTTTTCCAGAGTATTTATCAGGACGAACAGCGTCATGTGCACATGTTCATGGAAGCCATGACCAAAAGAGGATGGCAGGTTCCCCTCCCAGCCCATCC
>NZ_WHYR01000092.1 GCF_009428905.1 Desulfofundulus thermobenzoicus
TTTAAATATTTTGCAGCGGCGACCTGCTCTCCCAGGGGTCCACCCCCCGGTACCATCGGCCCTGGAGGGCTTAACTGCCGTGTTCGGGATGGGAACGGGTGTTTCCCCTCCGGTATGGCCACTGCAAATCGGATGTCGGAAGTCAGAGGCCGGAGGTCGGAATTCTTCAAACCCCTTAGCTCCGATTTCTCACGGATAATGTTCCCTCAAAACTTCACAGTGGGTTTAAATTCGTCTCTGCCGCCGGTTATCGTAGTCTTAGCCGGCTTTAACCTGGAAACCGCCTCAGCGGTTTCCTTCTTAATCCGACTTCCGACCTCCGACTCCCGACGACTGTTCTGGTCAAGCCCTCGACCGATTAGTACCGGTCCGCTCAACGCATTGCTGCGCTTACACGCCCGGCCTATCTACCTGGTAGTCTTCCAGGGGTCTTACTGGCTTATGCCATGGGAAACCTCATCTCGAGGGGGGCTTCGCGCTTAGATGCTTTCAGCGCTTATCCTCACCAGACTTGGGTACCCAGCGCTGCCCCTGGCGGAACAACTGGTACGCCAGCGGTCTGTCCATCCCGGTCCTCTCGTACTAGGGACAGCTCCTCTCAGGTTTCCTGCGCCTGCGACGGATAGGGACCGAACTGTCTCACGACGTTCTGAACCCAGCTCACGTACCGCTTTAATGGGCGAACAGCCCAACCCTTGGGACCTACTCCAGCCCCAGGATGCGATGAGCCGACATCGAGGTGCCAAACCTCCCCGTCGATGTGAACTCTTGGGGGAGATAAGCCTGTTATCCCCGGGGTAGCTTTTATCCGTTGAGCGACGGCGCTTCCACTCGCAACCGCCGGATCACTAAGCCCGACTTTCGTCCCAGCTCGACCTGTGTGTCTCGCTGTCAAGCTCCCTTAACGCCTTTGCACTCTTCCGCGCGATTTCCAACCGCGCTGAGGGAACCTTTGGGCGCCTCCGTTACCTTTTGGGAGGCGACCGCCCCAGTCAAACTGCCCACCTGACACTGTCCACGAGCCGGCTTCACGGCCCTTTGTTAGAACTCCAATATCCCAAGGGTGGTATCCCAACGCTGGCTCCACCGCGGCTGGCGCCACGGCTTCCCCGCCTCCCACCTATCCTGTACATGCAATACCGAAGTCCAATGTCAGGCTGCAGTAAAGCTCCACGGGGTCTTTCTGTCCTGTCGCAGGTAACCCGCATCTTCACGGGTATTACAAGTTCGCCGAGCCCCTCGTTGAGACAGTGCCCAAATCGTTACGCCTTTCGTGCGGGTCGGAACTTACCCGACAAGGAATTTCGCTACCTTAGGACCGTTATAGTTACGGCCGCCGTTTACTGGGGCTTCGGTTCGGAGCTTCGGGTTTCCCCTGACCCTTCCCCTTAACCTTCCAGCACCGGGCAGGCGTCAGCCCCTATACTTCATCTTCCGATTTTGCAGGGACCTGTGTTTTTGGTAAACAGTCGCTTGGGCCTTTTCTCTGCGGCCCCCTCGCGCTCCAGCAGTTCTACCTTCACGCTGACGGGGCACCCCTTCTCCCGAAGTTACGGGGTCATTTTGCCGAGTTCCTTAACGAGGGTTCTCTCGCGCGCCTCGGGATCCTCACCCCGCCTACCTGTGTCGGTTTCCGGTACGGGCACCTTGCGGTCTCGTTAGAGGTTTTTCTTGGCAGCCTGGGTGTCAGCCACTTCGGTACTCTTGTTCCCTCCCCGTCACCTCTCGGGCCTTACGTGGGACGGTTTTGCCTGCCCCACACCCTACTGGCTTGGACGCGCTTTTCCAGCCGCGCGCCTGGCTTTCCCTTCTGCGTCACCCCATCCTGCAAACGACCTCAAGGTGGCATCGGATTTTCAACCGATTGTCCATCGCCTACGCTTTCAAGCCTCGGCTTAGGTCCCGGCTTACCCTGGGCGGACGACCCTTCCCCAGGAATCCTTAGGCTTTCGGCGGGCAGGATTCTCACCTGCCTTTGCGCTTACTTATACCGGCATTCTCTCTTGTGTAAACTCCACCGCTCCTCCCGGTACGGCTTCGTCGCTTACACAACGCTCCCCTACCACCTGAGAGGTGAGATGTGAGAAGTGAGATGTGAGAATACTTACTTCCATGTTTCGATCAGGCGATATATCTGTTTGCCCAGCACGTCATACTCTGTTATGAGCTTTTCTGTGTTCCGGTAATCCAGGTCCTGGATCATGCTAGGAAGTACCTGTATCTCATTGGATGAGCCTAAAGCATTGCGTAAAAAGTGCTTGAACTCTGCCTGCGAGTTTTTCCTCCCGTATCCTTCGGCAATGTTTGCCGGAATGGATACGGCTGCTTTGCGCAACTGATGACCAAGCTCATACCGCTCGACCTCCGGCAATTCCCGCGTTAGCTTATGCACTTCCAACGCAAGCACATAGCTTTTCTGATATATCGCCAGGTCACGGAAGCTCGTTATTCCCACTTCCAACCTCTCACCTCTCACCTCTCAGATCCGCGGCTTCGGTGCGGTGCTTGAGCCCCGTTTCATTTTCGGCGCAGGGTCACTTGACCAGTGAGCTATTACGCACTCTTTGAATGGTGGCTGCTTCTAAGCCAACATCCTGGTTGTCTGCGCAACCCCACATCCTTTCCCACTTAGCACCGCTTGGGGACCTTAGCCGGCGGTCCGGGCTGTTCCCCTTTCGACTACGAATCTTAGCACCCGCAGTCTGACTCCCGTACACCAAGTAGCCGGCATTCGCAGTTTGATTGGGTTCGGTAACCCGGGTAGGCCCCTAGCCCAGTCAGTGCTCTACCTCCGGTACTTTCGTACGAGGCTAGCCCTAAAGCTATTTCGGGGAGAACCAGCTATTTCCGGGTTCGATTGGCATTTCACCCCTACCCACACCTCATCCACCGCCGTTTCAACGACGGTTGGTTCGAGCCTCCACTAAATTTTACTTTAGTTTCACTCTGGACATGGGTAGCTCACCCGGTTTCGGGTCTACTCCAGCGAACTGCACGCCCTGTTCAGACTCGCTTTCGCTCCGGCTCCGGCCTTTCTAGCCTTAACCTCGCCCGCTGGATGTAACTCGCCGGTCCGTTCTACAAAAAGTACGCCGTCACGCGTTTAACGCGCTCCGACTGCTTGTAGGCATACGGTTTCAGGTTCTCTTTCACTCCCCTCCCGGGGTGCTTTTCACCTTTCCCTCACGGTACTGGTTCACTATCGGTCGCTTTGGGTATTTAGCCTTGGAAGGTGGTCCTCCCTGTTTCCCGCAGGGTTCCACGTGTCCCGCGGTACTTGGGATGCTTCCCACGCCCTCCCCCTTTTCGCCTACAGGGTTGTTACCTTCTGTGACGGGGCTTTCCAGCCCTCTTCGGCTAAGAGGTCCGGCGCTTTACGGGAAGTCCCGCAACCCCCGGCACTCAACTCAAAACTTGCCCTTTTTTTATGCATAAGACAAGCTCTGAGTTGAGTGCCGGGTTTAGGCTGTTCCCTTTTCGCTCGCCGCTACTGGGGGAATCGCTTTTGCTTTCTTTTCCTCCGGGTACTAAGATGTTTCAGTTCCCCGGGTGCCCCCCCGGCACCTATGGATTCAGTGCCGGGTGACGGGGTTTCCCCCGCCGGGTTGCCCCATTCGGAAACCCACGGATCAATGCCTGTTTGCGGCTCCCCGTGGCTTTTCGCAGCTTACCACGTCCTTCATCGGCCCAAAGCGCCAAGGCATCCACCGTATGCCCTTCGTATCTTGACCTCGACGAACTTTCTCCCACTGTGAAGTTTTCAAGGAACAGTTGGTC
>NZ_WHYR01000093.1 GCF_009428905.1 Desulfofundulus thermobenzoicus
AAAGGGTTATGGAGAGTAAAAGTTTATGTAGAGCCAACCCCTGAAACAGGTTAAGATATTGAATCAAAACCGGATCGGCTCTACATAACGATATTTATTTCCCTAAATTCTGTAACCACTCCAGCAAGTCCGCATTTTGCTGCCACACCGGCAACTCATCGGATACCACATCGGCATACGCTTTTTCCAGTGCCTTTCTCTTCATGCTGCTATCGGCCTTGGCATAAATTTCAGTTGTTTGAACATTGACGTGGCCAAGCAGGTCACGGATGTAAATCAGATTAACGCCGGACTGGAGCAAATGCATGGCTTTGCTGTGACGCAGGACATGGGGCGAAATTGCATCCGGGAAACATTCCGGAAACAGCTCTTTTGCCTTACTGAAATACTTTTTCAGGATGTATGCTATTCCCGATCGGGTCAACTTGTTGCCCCCGCTGTTGCGAAATAGCGGGTATTCGTTGCATTGAGGCAAATAAAGCTTGTTATCTTTCAGGTATTGTTCGAGTAATTTGACCATAGGCTCCATGAGGGGAACGATCCTGGTTTTATTGCCCTTTCCTGTAAGCTTGACGGTTGCCGGTGGATGAAGCCTTATGTCCGCCACTTTCACATCGGCAATTTCCTGCACCCTGGCGCCGCTGTCATAAATCAGGCTGAGCAGAACCAGATCCCGTCTCCCGTCTTTTGTATTTCTATCCGGCATGTCCAGCAGATTTTTAATGGCGTCGAGGTTCAGATAGTTGATTGATTTCTTCCTGACCTTCTTCATCGGTATAGAGAGAATCTGCTGGTATTGATAAAGACTGTGCGGCTGCTCTAACTGCAGATACTTAAAAAAGGCATGAATGGCCGCCAACCGCTGGTTCCTCGTCGAGGCACTACATTTTCTTTCATCTTCTAACCAGCTCAAGAAACCTTCGATCAGTCTCCGGTCCAATTGGTTTAGGGTCAGCTTTTCCACCGGGACGCCTTTTTCCGAAGCACAGTACTTAAGCAGGAGAGAAAACGTGTCACGGTAAGACTGAACAGTATTGCTGCTGGCGCCAACTTCGCCCGGGAGATACTTCGACAGGTAAGAAGTCAGGGAATACGCAAAATCTGTAGGCTTCATGTGGCCTTCACCGCCGGGAAAACGTAGGCGCAGGTCTGGCTCACGGTGTCCAGGATTCCCGGATATGCCTCTTCGGTCAATCTCACATATCTTTCCGTCGCTCCAACCGAAGCATGACCCAGGTAAGTGGAAAGAATGGGTAAAGCGCAGTAGAGATCCACTCCTTGCCGCACCATCTGATTCAATGCATTAACCGAGAACGTATGCCGCAGATCATGCATTCGGGGGCCTCTTCCTTTCCCTCCATGGGAGATCCCGCACTTCCAGAGAATTTGCCGGAATTTATCATAAAGGGTATCAGGGGAATATGCGGTTCCGTCTTTTTTCATAAAAAAATAGTCCTCGGGTTTAGAAAATGTATGGAGCTTCAAAGAATAAGCAGTCAGATACCTGGTCAGCGAAGGCGACATGGGGATCAGGCGATCCTTCTTGAACTTGGAACTGCGAATGGTAACTATCCCCTGTTTTAAATCCACATCCTTTAGTCTTAGAGCCAAAGCTTCGGAGATCCTAAGGCCGCATCCATACAGAATCCTGTAGATAGCAGGAAATACGATGTGCTGATTGGAGAGCGGGTGCGGCTTGATGTTGTCGCATTCGGAGAAAATGCGGTCGAGTTGCTCAGAAGTGAAGATGTGGGGCACAAATAAATGCCGGTTGATCTTTGCTTTGCAGACCGGGATGTAGGCATCATAACCGAGGTTACTCAGAAACAGGGCAAACTGCTTTAGGTTGTTGATCCGGCGCTCCCAGGTAACATCCCGCTCACCCGGTCTCTTTGCTGTCCAGGCGTCAGCCAGTTCTTTGGTCAAGGTGTAGTTTTCGATGGCATAGTTAAGCGTGAATTTTGAAAACCGCTTGAGAGTATTGGCCTCCCCGGTGTAATCAAACCCCAATGACTGCTTCATCTGCACGAACTGGATCAGCAGTTCCTTGAAATCACCCATGAAACCGTTGAAGTCGAAAGGTTTAGAGGACATGGGCCGCACCTCCGGTCACCGCCTGATTCCACGCAAATTCAGGAACATCCAGCGCGCAGCGTCGCAGATGGTTGACATCGATTTTCAGATAGATGGATGTGGTTTCGGTGGCGGTATGGCCCAGAACCTCGGAGATAATTGGCAGCGGAGTATTCTCTTCCAAAAGAGCGCTGGCTAGACTATGACGCAAGGCATGGGGGCCATGTTTCTTCCCGTCCGGTATCCTGATTCCCGCCAATCGCAAATATTGCCAGACAATGCTGTGGAGAGAGGGTGGTGTCAAGGGAGTGATCGGACAGACGTGACGCATGAAAATAATATTGCTCTCTGTCATAGGCCGGCCGTATTTTAAATACTCGATGATGGCCGCGCCAACTTCCGGAAGCAGAGGTAGCAGGATCTTTTCCTGTGTCTTCTCCTGAATCAGTTCGATCTCATTTTGTTCCCACTTGAGGTTTTTGAAAGCCAAAGCACATATGTCGCTCGCTCTCATTCCCAGTCTTGACGCCAGGAGCAGTATGGCATAGTCGCGCTTGCCTTTCGGGTTCCCACGGTCGACGCTGGCCAGCAGTTTCTGAACCTCTTCCTTGCTGTAAGCAGATGGAATTCTGGAAGTTTTATCAATTTTGACCTGGGGCACCACGTAGGAATAGTCCTTTTCCAGGATTTTTTCATCATAAAGATACCGGAACAGGACCCTCAAGGAACATGTCGTGCAATGAATGGTGGCATTGGTTGTGCCAGCCAAGGTGTTGACGAAACCCACGATATGTTCGGGCTTTAGCTCAGAGATATCATTAACCTTCTGCTTTGTCAGGTATTCGGAAAATCTACTTAAATACAGTTCGTTCGAGATCAAAGTTTTTTCGGAAATGCCGCCGCTTCTTCGTGATTGAATAAAGCCATCAAAAATTTTTGCTACGGGAGGGTAGTATTCTTTACCAATTTTCCGTCTCTTAGAAAGGATAATTCCGTGCAACTGGTACTCCCCCAGCATGTTGACAGCCCTAACTCGGAGACTATTGGGAGGTTTTAAGTGCTCGAACATGGTAATGCCGTATTCTTCTTCCAAAAAATTCAGCCCAACCTTCATGTCAAAGCATTTCAGGTTTCTTTTTTCCATGTACTGCCCAAGGGTTTCCCAAACCGATTCATACAGATTGATCCTTGTTTCCTTGTACTTGACACGATGAAGCTCTTCTTTGACCACCCCCACCAAGTCGTTGAATGGTAACATTTTTTGCATACTTTTTCCTCCTCCAGTCTTAGTTTTTGGTTGTAAGAACCATCTTAAGATTGAAGGATTATGTGGAGGAAGTCAACCATAAATGCTTTATTTATCGAAAAATTAACGCCTGACTCTACATAACGGTTAACTCTCCATAACCCTTT
>NZ_WHYR01000094.1 GCF_009428905.1 Desulfofundulus thermobenzoicus
GTACTCTTCTAGCTCTCCTTGGAGAAATATTCTTTTTGCTTAGACGGGTGCGGTGAAGACGCCAGTTCCGCCATGCATGAATAATGTGCGGACTTGGGTTTGAGCTTGCCGTTTTTCCGGGATAGAGTGCCGAGAATACCGGTGGGTGATGATCTTTTCCAGGATCTTTGCTGGCCAGTTTTTATTAAGGGGGGGAACGGTTCCTTGGGATACGGCAAAAAGTCCATCCTTTTGGTAGAAGATTCGACACTTACCAGGTTCTCATCGAAAAGGGTGCTGGAGAGCAGGGGGTACATAGTAACAGAGGTGATCAGCGGGGAAGAGGCTCTGGTGAGGGCAAAAGAAAGCCTCGACCCGTTCGATCTCGTTATCGTCGATATTCACCTGCCCGGGATAGATGGTTTGACTACTTTAAAAAAAATAAAAGAAATTCCTGGTTACCGTTATATCCCTGTAATGATCCTGACTGCCGACGCAAAAGTATCCATGGTCAAAAAAGCCATACAGTTAGGAGCTGTGGATTACCTTTGCAAGCCTTTTACCTCTGAACAACTTCTTCAGCGGGTGAATAAGCTCATTGGCCACAGCGAAGAAACCCCTCGTGAAGTTTTAGAAAGTATTCTTCGAAAGGAAATCAACCGTGCCAAAAGAGGAAACTTTAAAATTTCCCTGGTTTTGGTGCTGAGGAAAATGACAAATAAGTTGAGCACACGCGATATAGAGAGGCGTGTGCGGAGAATGTTGAGGGAAATAGACGAAGTAATTGTGCTCGATGACAGCCTTTTTGCGCTGGTGCTTCCTCTAACTCCAACAGAAGGGGCGGCTGTGGTTATTGAAAAATTCCAGAAGTGGATGCCGGGGAAAGAGTGGCACTTTGGTCAGGCAGTTTATCCTGAAGACGGCGCTGACGGAAAAGCATTGCTGGAGCGGGCGCAGGAACGGTTGAACAAGGAAAGCAGAAAACCGCCGCAGGTAAACGTGGCCGGTGAGATTACACCTGAGACCCCCATGCCACTTTCAGCGGCATTATCGAAGAATGAAAACGGGTAAAAAGTTGCCCTTAACAGGCATCACCTGTTACTTTTTAGGGAAAGCCGTACCGGGTACATGAAAGGGGGGAGGAAAACAGGGCACCCGGCCGGCGAAACAAGAAAGGCCGGCGGTTGAGGCGTAGCCAGGGGCACACAAAATGGCGGTTCCCCTGTAGGGGGGAGTCGCCCATTTAGCAGAAAGCCGTTACCATTCCGGCACCCTCGCAACTACCTTGTTGCCGCGGTCAATGCAGCAGCCTTTCCAGTTCGTCCCGGTTAAATCCGACCACCGCATGTCCACCTACCAGGACCGTCGGCACCGCTAAACGTCCGGTTTTACGCACCATTTCCGCGCGGGCCGATTCATCGGCGGCCACGTTTTTTTCGGTGAATTTTACGCCCTTCTGGGAAAGAAACTCTTTCACCGTGCGGCAGTGGGGTCAGGTGGGGGTGGTGTAAACCGTTACCGGTTCCATGGGCATTCCTCCCGGCGGATAGATTTTGTGCCTGCTGGCAATCCTATTTTTTGATTTTGACACAAAATATATTCCTAAAAAATAAGGGGGAATGCTTCGTGGAACTGATCAACGAAGATAAACTGGGTGTGGCCAGGGGCACGGCGGTGGAAGATGCTGTGGAGAAGGAATTCCGGGGTGAGACCTGGGAAGTGGGTATCTACCTGGCCATGTCCCGGCAGGCCCAGCGGGAGGGCTACCCGGAAGTGGCGGAAGTGCTCAAATCCATCGCCATGGATGAGGCCTGGCACGCCGCCCATTTTGCCGAACTAAGCGGCAAGATTTCCGCCAGCACCCGGGAAAACCTGTTCAAAATGTTGCAGGGGGAGCAGGAAGCCAACCGGGGCAAAAAAGAGGCCGCCAAAAGGGCCAGGGAACTGGACCTGGACCCGGTCCACGACTTCCTGGACGAATCATCCCGGGATGAAGCCAGGCACGCCCGGGCGCTGGCCGGTTTGCTGGAGCGGTACTTCGGAGGTGTGGATGAAGCGCTCAAGTGCTACTGCAAATAGCCCTGCTCTTGCGCATGGATCTGGAAATTATCAGGATCTCTTAGCCCTGGTTTGCAGATGCCGATTCCCTGCCGGGGACAAGGGGTGAAGTGTGGTTAGTTTTGAATTGGTCCAGGACATGACCGGCCATGGGGCTCACCAGAGCCGGTCTTTTTTTGACCTTTATGCAGGAAATATGTTGCCATCCGGCGAAACTGTTTTCCCCGGAAGGAGTTGCAGACATTGCTTGGAACACTGATCAATGTGGCCACCATTTGCGCCGGGGCTTCGCTGGGAGCTTTATTGAAAAAAGGCATACCGGAAAGGATTGGCGATACGGTCATCCAGGGGCTGGGCCTGGCCGTGGTGCTGATCGGTGCCCAGATGGCCCTGCAGACCAGAAATCCCCTCATTGTCATCGGCAGCCTGGCCCTGGGCGGGGCCGCCGGGGCCGGGCTGGACATTGAAGGAAGGCTGGAGGCCCTGGGGAAAAAATTGGAGGCCAGGTTTGGCGGTGCTGCCGGAAACGGCCTGGCCCGCGCCTTTGTCACCGCCAGCCTGGTCTTTTGCGTGGGGGCCATGGCCGTCATGGGCTCCATTGAAGATGGATTGACGGGCAACCCCAGGACACTGGTGGCCAAGGCCATGCTGGACGGCATCGCCGCCGCCATTTTTGCCTCCACCATGGGTGTGGGGGTGATCTTTTCCGCCGTACCGGTGCTCGTCTACCAGGGAGGAATTACCCTGGCCGCCCGCTTTGCCGGTCCGTTTTTAAGCCCCTGGATGGTGGCCGAACTTTCCGCCACCGGCGGCCTGCTCATTCTGGCCATCGGGCTGAATATGCTCCTGTCCGCCCGCATCAAAGTGGGCAACCTGCTGCCGGCCATTTTTGTGGCCGCAATCATCACGGCGGTGGTGGAGAGAATGTAATTCTGGCAAAGAAAATTTTTAGAAAGGTCTGACGACATGAGGCCGCCATTCTGAATGTTGACATCTTTGAACTAAAAGGTTTTATCGGGATGTTTTTAAAAATTTTTTCCGGAAAAAGATATAATTAATGACAGATAATTGTCCAGGTAATTTACTAATATTAAGTTGAAAAATCCTATATCTACAGGCACTAACGTTGCATAAATAAAATTTTTATTTGTCAAGACCTAAATTTATGAAAAATCCTTTTCCACAAAGAAAAAACTCCTTATAATGGGGATGTGCAGGTAGTCCTGTCCAACTCCCATAATAAGG
>NZ_WHYR01000095.1 GCF_009428905.1 Desulfofundulus thermobenzoicus
GCCGCCCCGTCGGTGGTATTGATTAACCACGTGCGGGGTGGCAGTCAAGGCCGCCGCCCTGAATTGAAATTCGCTAAAATCGTGAGCAAGAAGGACTAATTGTCCAATCTTAGGGGGTCAGCCCGTGAGGAATTGAAACTGGATTAATTCTTACAAAAAACATCTAAATATTTTTGGTGCGAAGCCTACCTATGAGGAATTGAAACTCCTTTGGGAGATATCTAGCTAGCTTGCTATTAGGGTGCGAAGCCTACCTATGAGGAATTGAAACTAGCCCGCGTGAGGAGTTCACCCATCCCTGTTTCGTGCGAAGCCTACCTATGAGGAATTGAAACGCTGATTGCCGCAGGGTCTCTTTGCCCTCGTTATAGTGCGAAGCCTACCTATGAGGAATTGAAACCCGGTTCTACCACCCGGACCGGCCCCACCCGTGGATAAGTGCGAAGCCTACCTATGAGGAATTGAAACGCTGATTGCCGCAGGGTCTCTTTGCCCTCGTTATAGTGCGAAGCCTACCTATGAGGAATTGAAACCCAGGAGCCTTGACAGGGCCTGTGAAACTTCCTTGTTAGGTGCGAAGCCTACCTATGAGGAATTGAAACGAGGACCGGCACGGTATGGGGAAATTTTTGTGAAGTTGTGCGAAGCCTACCTATGAGGAATTGAAACGGGTCAATTTAATGCAAAAACATTGCAGTTTTTGTTCATGTGCGAAGCCTACCTATGAGGAATTGAAACCGCATACGCTGAGGCCGTTTCGTAAGTATCAAAAACTTAGTGCGAAGCCTACCTATGAGGAATTGAAACACAAATAGAGAAATAACATGCTTTTCGCTTGACAAAGTGCGAAGCCTACCTATGAGGAATTGAAACTCCGGATGATCCGGATCCTGGACTGAGTGACCTCGGGGTGCGAAGCCTACCTATGAGGAATTGAAACGCCCTGTGTCCATGTGAACAAACAAAGTTGTATGTGTGCGAAGCCTACCTATGAGGAATTGAAACCCATAAATGGCCTGGAAGGGCAGGATGATATGTTGCGTGCGAAGCCTACCTATGAGGAATTGAAACAATCATATCTTGAAAATATGGCTAAGTCCACTTTAGAAGTGCGAAGCCTACCTATGAGGAATTGAAACAATACCCCATCTGATTTTAAAAGATATGTTATAAGTGCGAAGCCTACCTATGAGGAATTGAAACCCCAATGGAACATAACATACAACTTTGTTTGTTCACGTGCGAAGCCTACCTATGAGGAATTGAAACTTCACACCAGCCACGGCCACTGTATGGCTGCCCGCGTGCGAAGCCTACCTATGAGGAATTGAAACTCGTCCACGAACTGGACCGCCTGGCCAGGTCGATGCTGGTGCGAAGCCTACCTATGAGGAATTGAAACTTTTCTCTATGTACCTGGACCAGAACCTGGGCCTGCGGTGCGAAGCCTACCTATGAGGAATTGAAACCAAACACCATGGCCAGCATTTGGCCCATCATTGCAGTGCGAAGCCTACCTATGAGGAATTGAAACACAAACAGCCCGGGCGGGGTGATATCCTTTGCCATGTGCGAAGCCTACCTATGAGGAATTGAAACCTTGGTTCGGTTCGGTTCGCCTCCGATCGCCACCGCTTGGTGCGAAGCCTACCTATGAGGAATTGAAACCTGACAGCCGAGCGCAAATATAAAAAAGGAAATGACGCGTGCGAAGCCTACCTATGAGGAATTGAAACATATCGCTTCCCCTCTAAGGGGAACGACCCTTAAACCGTGCGAAGCCTACCTATGAGGAATTGAAACTTGCAAGGGTATTTGGCACTATGCGGTACGCCTCGCACGTGCGAAGCCTACCTATGAGGAATTGAAACAGGGGGAAAAGGTGGTTACCAGGAAGTTTTTTGACGAATGTGCGAAGCCTACCTATGAGGAATTGAAACATGATAAAGTTCGCTAACTCTGTGATGTAGTTGTTCCGTGCGAAGCCTACCTATGAGGAATTGAAACCGGACCGGGTACGAATCCTACGTCATCCCAGGGGCTAGTGCGAAGCCTACCTATGAGGAATTGAAACGGCGGTGACCGAGCTAATCAAGGAAAGTCAACAGGCGTGCGAAGCCTACCTATGAGGAATTGAAACGTAAAACGTGGATGAAGAAAAACAGCGGAACTTTGCCGTGCGAAGCCTACCTATGAGGAATTGAAACTCTAATGGGGCTAGTCAAGGCATTGGACTTCATAACGTGCGAAGCCTACCTATGAGGAATTGAAACGACACCCTGTCCTCCACCATGGGCCAGTTCATGACCGTGCGAAGCCTACCTATGAGGAATTGAAACTGCGGTTGCGCCAGGTACAACCGGCGGCCCAGAAACGGTGCGAAGCCTACCTATGAGGAATTGAAACACGACCGGGCAAAGTGGGCACTGGAAGCCCTGGAAGTGCGAAGCCTACCTATGAGGAATTGAAACAACGGTGCAGCAGGTGGACATTGACTTTGCCGGTAACGGTGCGAAGCCTACCTATGAGGAATTGAAACATTATCCGGTCCACTTCCGCCGGGCTTTTGCTCCGCAGGTGCGAAGCCTACCTATGAGGAATTGAAACTACTTAAAAACGGTAGTAATATGTTTTATTCTGCCTGTGCGAAGCCTACCTATGAGGAATTGAAACTTTTTTGAAGCCCAGCGCAAAGTGCATGATAAGACTTGTGCGAAGCCTACCTATGAGGAATTGAAACCGGAGATCAAGAAATTAAACCCTAGCGAAGTTGTTATCCTGTGCGAAGCCTACCTATGAGGAATTGAAACTGGATTAATTCTTACAAAAAACATCTAAATATTTTTGGTGCGAAGCCTACCTATGAGGAATTGAAACCGGAGATCAAGAAATTAAACCCTAGCGAAGTTGTTATCCTGTGCGAAGCCTACCTATGAGGAATTGAAACTTATTATATTGCATTTATCTTTTTGCTTATGTTATTGTGCGAAGCCTACCTATGAGGAATTGAAACTGTCCTGCGATGTAAGGACGTATACTCATAAGCAGGAGTGCGAAGCCTACCTATGAGGAATTGAAACTCCATCCAAAGCACTTGTGATAACCCCGAAACAACACGTGCGAAGCCTACCTATGAGGAATTGAAACTCTATACTGGATCTGATGTATTGTCTAATCCTGCTTGGGTGCGAAGCCTACCTATGAGGAATTGAAACTCTATACTGGATCTGATGTATTGTCTAAT
>NZ_WHYR01000096.1 GCF_009428905.1 Desulfofundulus thermobenzoicus
GGCTGGGGGCCTGCACCCTGATCAGCCGCCGGGCCATGCTGATGGGCGTTTCTTTCAGTGAAATATACAACCTGGGATTCATCGGCGAGGACCGGCACTTCTGCATCCGGGCGGCCGCCCTGGGCCTGGAACTTTACGCCGATACCCATTACCCGCCCTACCACATCTACCGGGAGTCGGATCTGGCGGGGCTGGCAGCATATAAAGAACATTTTTTTCGCAGGCAACCGGCGCCAGGCCAGGACCAGCATCCGTTTTTGCCGACGTATGGGGAGCTCTTTTTAGCCGGGGGCGGGAAAAACAACGGGCATATACCCCCGGTGACGGAAATCGCCCCTTGCCCCTCCCCGTCGGGGGGCAGAACATTTCCCGAAAGGTACTGCTCCCCCGTCAGGGATGGTGGAGTACGAATAACGGCCTTTTCCACATCCAGCGATTGTTATAAACCGGAAACAAAAGACCCCGGCCCGGCAGCCGGCATCAGGGCAACCCCCGCCCCTTTACCGTCCGGTTGCCCGGCAAATGGCGCTAACACTGCTGGGCTCCGGAATGGTACCATCACCCTGGCCATGCTGGTCCGGAACGAGACCGGCAGGTATCTGGAACGTGTGCTGAAGCATGCTTCACAGTACATACAGCAGGCGGTCATTCTGGACGACGCCAGCGAGGACGGGAGTCCGGAGGTATGCCGGAGGGTCCTGGAGAACGTTCCCCTGACCCTGGTTTGCAACCGGGAGCCTTCCTTTAACAACGAAATCCTTCTGCGCAAGCAACTCTGGGAGCTGGCGGCGGCGACGGACCCGGACTGGGTGCTGATCCTGGATGCCGACGAAATCTTTGAAGAACGGGCCGTGGAGGAACTGCCCCTGCTGGCCGCCAATCCGGAGGTGGAAGTGTACTATTTCCGGCTCTACGACATGTGGGATGAAAACCATTACCGGGATGATGATTACTGGCGGGCGCACCTGATTTACCGCCCCTTCATGGTGCGGTACATACCCGGTTTCCCCTGGCAGTGGCAGGAAACGCCCCAGCACTGCGGCCGCTTTCCCAGAAATGTTGTGGAACTAAAGGGAGCGAAAAGCTCCCTGCGCATCAAGCACCTGGGCTGGATAAGACCGGCCGACCGCCTGGCCAAATATTATCGCTATAAGCAGCTGGATCCCCGGGGACATTACGGGATCAGGCAGCAGTACCTGTCCATCCTGGACCCCAAACCCAATCTGGTACCCTGGGTGGAAAATTAATTGTTTCACGTGAAACATATGCGGTTATCTGCCAGCAAAGAACGGCGGGGGAAAGGCCCCCGGAAAACAACCGCCAGCCGCCAATCCCTGTTTTATCCAAAAAACTGGCGGCCATTGACACCGGCCGTCCGGCATAATATATTCATACAAAGGGGGGATGGAAATGGATGTGGCCCTGCAAAGTGTTGCTTCGGGAATAACCTATGAAGACTACTGCAAACTGGACGACGGCAACCGGTATGAATTGATCGGGGGGGAATTGTACGTGGTACCTTCGCCCAGTGCAATCCACCAGAATGTATCCATTGCCCTGGCCGCCACCCTTTACCATTTTGTTTTAGAAAACCAGCTGGGCAGGGTTTTTACAGCCCCCCTGGACGTATACTTAACGCCAAAGGACCTGGTGCAACCAGACATTATTTTCATCTCCCGGGAAAGAACTGATATCATCGCGGAACAAAACATCCAGGGCGCCCCCGACCTGGTGGTGGAAATCCTTTCCCCCTCCACTGCCGCCCGGGACCGCACCTTGAAAAAAGATCTCTATGCGCGCCACGGTGTCCGGGAACTGTGGATCATCCACCCCCTGGCCCAAACCGTGGAGGTTTACCGCCCTACAGCGGTCGGTTTTGGCGATCCGATCTTCTATGACCGCCGGGGCGGCGTCACGGTTACCTCCCCTCTGCTGCCAGGCCTGGAACTGGATCTGAACAAAATTTTTTAATGAGCCGGCAGGAAGATACGACTGCTTTCAATTAGTGGGGAAACATCTACCCCGGCCAGACATCGCGATGAAGACAATACCAGGCCAAGGTATCTGGATGCCAGGTTCGGTAAAGCTTCCCGTGTCCTTCAGGAGCAAATCATGGAGATTAACACTCTGCAGTATCACCGTAAACCTACTCCGCATAAATCATTTTCCGCGTCATGCCGCCGTCAATAACCAGATTGGCGCCGGTGATGAAATCACTGCCCGGGCCGGTGAGAAAAAGGCAGGCCCTGGCAATATCTTCCGGCCGACCCACCCTCCCCGCCGGGTGCTGATGGTGATCAACGGACCGTAGAGCACCGTAATCGCCAGTTTCAATCCATCCCGGGCTGATGGCGTTCACCCGGATGCCATCGGGACCAAGGGATATGGCCAGGGCATGGGTGAGGGCGATCAACCCGCCCTTGGCAGCAGCGTAAGCCTCCGTACCGGGTTCCGACATCAACGCCCGGGTGGAAGCTATGTTCACTATGGCCCCGCCGCCCTGCCGCCGCATCACCCTGGCCGCTTCCCGGGCACATAAAAAGGCCCCCCTGAGATTGACATTTATTACTTCATCCCACTGATCCACAGTCAGCTCATAGGGTGACCGCCGGCAGGTTATACCGGCGTTATTAATCAGGATATGGATCGTGCCGTACTTTTCCTGGTTCAAAAAAGCTCACAATACCTAACAATTGTTGGTTTTTGTGAACCCGGCCTCCCCATGACCAGGCTTTTGCTCCTTTCTGGATTGGATTTGCCTGCTCCTGGGGGCAGGCTATAGCGACAGGGAGACCTCGGCCCCGGGAGTCCCACCCGGACGGGAAAACGGCGCTTCACGGGCGCAGGACTTGGACATAAGGGGAAACCACACCGGGTTTCCATCCTGCGTTGACCGTGAAGCGGTCCAACACTCAAGTTTCTTGAGCGCCGGACGCCTCCCGCGATCTGTTAGATACGGCCTACCGGTTTGTCCGGCA
>NZ_WHYR01000097.1 GCF_009428905.1 Desulfofundulus thermobenzoicus
CTGGATGTGGGTAAGCGGGAAGAGGCGGCCTGGATTGCCCGGCAGGTGGAGTTTGTGGAAACGGCCATTGAACCGGACTTTCAGAACCGCTTTGCCGCGGCCATGGCCCTGCCCCATTCCACCGATAAGTTCCCGCACATTCAACATCTTCTGGATGCCATTCCCAAACGGTAGAGGAGGAATACCGCATGTTTAGACTAAACCGGCCCCAGCGGGTTTGCCGCATCGGCCAGTGGAATATCGGCGGGCAGCCCGGGGAAAACCCGCCCCTGCTGATTTCCTCCATGTTTCATAACGGCGATAAGATTCTGGAATCCCGCAAGGAGAGGAAATTCAACCGGGAAAAGGCCACGGAGTACGTAAAGCGGCAGGAAGAGCTTTCCGCCCAGACGGGTATACCCGCCCTGGTGGCTATGGTGGCCACCTCCCTGGAGGAAATGAAAACATACATTGACTTTTTCCTGGGCATCAGCAACCAGCCCTTCGGCATCGACCTGTGGGTGGAAAAGACCCGGCTGGAAGTGGCCGAATATATTGCCGGGCTGGGCATCCAGGACCGGGTGCTGTACAACAGCATCACCCCCTGGGATAAGGACATCCCCGGCCAGGTGGCCCGCTTGAAGGAAATGGGCTTCAAGCATGTGGTGGTGCAGGCTTTCAACCAGGAGGATCAGAGCCCCAAAGGCCGGGTTACCGGACTGAAGAAGATGCTGGATGTCATTGGCGAAAACACCTTTGAAACCATCCTGGTGGATACCGCGGTTATGAACCTGCCCTCCACCTCCTTCTCCTGCATTGCCGCCCGGATGGTGAAGGAAGAATTCGGCTGGCCCGCCGGGGTGGCCTCCTCCAACGGCACCTACATGTGGAAGGCGGCCCGGGAAATGTGGGGCAGCGACGGCTTTAACGCCATGAACGCCGCCGGGCAGGCCATTGCCGCCCTGCTCTGGAGTGATCTTCTTTTCAGCGGTCCCATTGTGAATATACCCAAGATTATACCGGCCGTGACCACCGCCAGCCTGATGCTTTCCACGCTGGCTTATGATGAAAGCGGTAAACTGCCCGCCAATCAGGAGCATCCACTGTATAAGTTCTTCAGTGACTTTGTGAAACAGTTACAGTAACGGCGTTTCTAAGAGTAAGGGATTCCAGGTAGTCTCCCATATCGAAACCATAAATCCCTCCATAAAGGATGCAATGTTCGGTTAAAGAAGTTTCAACAGGAATTCGCTTCAGCGAATTCATTCATAATCAGACGGCTGACTCCGACGACCGGCAACTTATTAAGGAGGGGTTCTTTAGATGGCTGAAATAACTGCTGAGATGAAGACTATGATTGAAAAGGAACAATGTTTCATTGTCACTGCCGATAAAACGGGGCAGCCTTCCGCTGCCCCCAAGGGCTCCATGCTGGTGCTTGATGGGCAAACGCTGGCCTACGGGGAACTGGTGGGCAAACAGACCTACCGTAACTTGCTGGAAAATCCGAAGGTGGCGGTGGTGGTTACCGACCGCCAGGCGTTGAAAGGTTACCGGTTCATGGGCCGGGCTGAATTGTTGTCCGAGGGGCCACTTTATGACCGTTTTACCGAAGAGTTTGCCAGGATGGGCCTGCCCAAACCAAAAGCGGCAGTCAAAATTATGGTGGAAGAAATCTACGATCTGTCAGTACGCAACCCGGGTGAAAAAATCGGTTAAAGGAGGTCTTTTCCGTCCATGAAGCCAAGAGATAGGGTACTGGGCCTTTTTGAAGGAAAAGAAGTGGACCGCATGGCCTGTTACAGCGGTATGGGCAACGTGACTACCGCCGGCCTGGATCAGCTGGGTTATAAATTTGCTTCGGTGCACGTGGATCCGGTGAAAATGGCCAATTCGGCGGCCACTTCCTATAAACTTTTCGGTTATGAATGTGCCGTTGTTCCCTATGATATGTGTGTGGAAGCCGAGGCCATGGGTTGCGTCATGAACGCCTATGAAGATGTGGCCCACCTTCTGTATCCCACCATCAAGGAAAAGCTGATCCATTCGCCGGAGGAAATGACCCGGGTGACCGTTCCCGGCAATATAGCCGAAAGGGGACGTTTCCCCCTGGTGATGGAGGCCATTTCCCTGCTAAAAAAGGATATCGGCGATGAAGTGGCCATCGGTTCCTGGTTTCTGGGACCCTTTACCCTGGCCGGTCAGCTGATGGACTTGAACGATTTATTCAAGCTGGTTTTCAAGAAACCCAACGAAGTGAATATCCTGCTGGACAGACTGGCGGATCTGGTTATTACCATGGCCGCCAGGTACCGGCAGGCCGGTGCCGACTACATCACCATCCGGGAAATGGGTGCTCCTACCGATGTCTTAAGCCCCCGGAGCTTCAAGCAGGTGATCAAGCCGCACCTGGAAAAGATCTTTAAAAATATCGACTCGCCCAAGATCCTGCACATTTGCGGCGACACCAACCTGATTATCGGCTTGATGAATGATTGCGGCGCCGACGCCATCAGTGTGGAGACCAAAAACGACCTGTCCAGGACCCGGGAGACCATTGGCCCGGAACCGCTGGTATTCGGTCAGGTGGACGGTTACAATGTTCTTTGCAACGGCAAGCCCGAGGATGTGGAAAAGGCCGTCCTGGCCAGCATGGAGGGCGGGGTGGACGCCGTCTGGCCCTCCTGCGACATCTGGCCCACGGCGCCCCTGGAAAACCTGCGGACCATGGTGGAAACGGTGCAGAAATACGGCGCCGAAAAGTGGGCGCGCCGGCGGGTTTAGAAGCCCCGGTT
>NZ_WHYR01000098.1 GCF_009428905.1 Desulfofundulus thermobenzoicus
TCGGGCTTGCGCTTGTTTAAAAAGGCATCGATCCCCTCTTTCCGGTCGTCACTGGTAAAGACCAGGCCGAAAAGATCCGCCTCGTGGGCCAGGGCCTTTTCCAGATCCATTTCCAAACCCTCGTTCACCGCCTGCTTGGTCAGGCGCACGGCCACCGGTCCCCGGGCGGCAATGCGCCGGGCCATGTCCTTGCAGAAGGGCAGCAGATCATCGGCCGGTACCACGTGGTTGACCAGGCCCATATGGCGGGCCGCTTCCGCGTCATACATATCCGCCGTAAAGAGTATTTCCTTGGCCAGGCCGGGGTTCACCAGCCTCGTCAGGCGCTGGGTGCCCCCAAACCCGGCAATCAGCCCCAGGTTTACTTCCGGCTGCCCGAATTTGGCCTTTTCCGAGGCAATGCGTATGTCGCAGGCCATGGCCAGTTCACAGCCGCCCCCCAGGGCATAACCGTTCACCGCCGCTATCACCGGTTTGGGCAGGTTTTCTATCCTGCTCAGCACCCCCTGCCCCAGCCGGGCGAAATCCCGGGCTTCCATGGGGGTAAGTTTGCTCATGAAAGCAATGTCCGCCCCGGCCACAAAGGCCTTTTCCCCGGCCCCGGTGATAATGATCACCCTGACCCCATCATCGGCGGCCAGCTGGTCCACGGCCGCTCCTATTTCCTGTAATGTTTCCCGGTTCAGGGCATTCAGTACCTTCGGCCGGTTGATGGTCAATACGGCCACGAAGCCGTCCTTTTCCACCAGGATGTTGTTCCAGGACATATTTACACCCCCGCTTTATTTATCGTACACGTAAAAGCCCCGGCCGGTCTTCCGCCCCAGCCAGCCGGCGGCCACATATTTGCGCAGCAGCGGGCAGGGGCGGTATTTGCTGTCGCCGAAGCCTTTATGCAGCACTTCCATGATGGACAGGCAGGTGTCCAGACCGATGAGGTCGGCCAGGGCCAGGGGGCCCATGGGATGGTTCATGCCCAGTTTCATTACCTGGTCCACGGCCTCGGGGGTGGCTATGCCTTCATAGACGCAGTAGATGGCTTCGTTTATCATGGGTATGAGCACCCGGTTGGAAACAAAGCCGGGGGCGTCGTTGACTTCCACCGGTACTTTGCCCATGCGTTCGCTCATTTCTTTGACCACGGCAAAGGTTTCATCGGCGGTGGCCAGTCCCCGGATGATTTCCACCAGTTTCATCACCGGCACGGGGTTCATGAAATGCATGCCGATGACCTTCTCCGGCCTTCTGGTTACGGCGGCTATTTCGGTGATGGGCAGTGAGGATGTGTTGGTGGCTAAAATGGTGTGGGCCGGGCAGATTTCGTCCAGGTCTTTAAAGATCTTGGATTTGATCTCCATGTTTTCTATGGCCGCTTCAATGACCAGGTCCACGTCTTTGCCGTCCTGCAGGCTGGTGGAAGGGGTGATGCGCTGTAAAATGGCTTCCTTGTGGCTTTCTTCCAGCCGCCCCTTGCTCACATCCCGGGCGAGGTTTTTCGCAATATTGCCCAATCCCCGCTGGACAAATTCGTCTTTAATGTCGTTTAAAATTACCCGGCAGCCGGCCGCCGCCGCCACCTGGGCTATCCCCGAGCCCATTTGCCCGGCGCCGATGACCAGGATCTTTTGCACGTCCACTTCTATTCCTCCTTTACCATCGAGATTATTTTCAGGTTTCCGTATGTTAATGCGGGGTTTGACCCGATACGGCAAGGCCGTCCCATTTCCCCATTCACCGGCTGATTAAACCCTTTCCACCACCATGGCCATGCCCTGGCCGCCGCCAATGCACATGGTGATCAGGCCGTAACGCAGGTTGTTCCGCCGCATGTGGTGCATGATGGTGACCATCAGCCGGGCGCCGGTGCAGCCAATGGGGTGCCCCAGGGAGATGCCGCTGCCCAGGGGGTTGGTTTTGTCCGGGCTCAAGTCCAGTTCCCGCATGCAGGCGATGGCCTGGGAGGCAAAGGCTTCGTTGAGCTCAATGACGTCCAGGTCCGCCGCCGTGAGCCCGGCCTTTTGCAGCGCCTTGCGCACCGCCGGAACGGGACCGACGCCCATGTAGGCCGGGTCCACTCCCCCGGAGGCGTAGGAGCGGATGGCCACTGCCGGTTTTAAGCCCAGGGCTTCCGCCTTCTCCCGGGACATGAGCACCACCGCCGCCGCGGCGTCGTTGATGCCCGAGGCATTGCCGGCGGTTACCGTGCCGTCCGGGCGGAATACCGGTTGCAAGCGGGCCATTTTTTCCAGGCTGGTGTCCATGGGCCGCTCGTCGGTGTCAAACAGAACCGGGTCCCCTTTGCGCTGGGGTACGGGTACGGGTACGATTTCTTCTTTGAAAAGGCCTTCTTTGATGGCCGCCCTGGCCCGCTGGTGGCTTAAAAGCCCCATTTCGTCCTGTTCCCGCCGGGTGATGCCGTAGCGGGCCGCCACGTTTTCCGCCGTGTTGCCCATGTGGTACCCGTAAAAGATTTCCCACAGGCCGTCGTAGACCATCAGGTCCAGGCATTCCCCCCTGGCGGATACGTCCATGCGGTAGCCCCAGCGGGCCCGGGGCAGGGCGTAGGGTGCCTGGCTCATGTTTTCCATGCCCCCGGCCACCACCACTTCCGCTTCCCCGGCCATGATGGACTGGGCGCCCAGGGCGATGGCTTT
>NZ_WHYR01000099.1 GCF_009428905.1 Desulfofundulus thermobenzoicus
GTGGGTTTGTCTGACCACCTGCGGGGTGGATGTCAAGGCCGCTGCCTTGAAACTAATGTTTTTGAGCGGTGAGGTCTCAAAACGGGAAAAATTTTTATGGAGATACCTACTGGATCTTGACACGGACCCCCGGAAGAACCGGGCTTGACGAGGAGTTTAAAGTGATATATAATGTACCTTGCCAAATAAATTCTGTGCAGGGGAGTAGCTCAATGGTAGAGCGGCGGTCTCCAAAACCGTAGGCTGCGGGTTCGAGTCCTGTCTCCCCTGCCAAAGAAAGCAGTAATGGCAAGGCTTCCGAGGGTGGAAGTCCTTGCCATCTACTTCGAAAATGGTTAGTTTGAGAAAAATTTGAGAAAATGCTTTCAGGCCAGGATGTCATCCAGCTTCCTGGCGATTTTTTTCTGTGTGCCTTTGACGTGATGGGTATATAAATCCAGTGTGATGCCTGTTTTACTGTGTCCCAGTCTTTCAGAAACCGCTTTCGGGTGTTCCCCTTCCTCAAACAGCCAGGTTGCGTGTCCGTGTCGCAATCCATGGAATGTTACGTTTATACCGGCCTTTTTAACCGTCCTGCTGAATATACTACTAAACGTTGTCGGGTGATGCGGACTGCCATCCTCCCGGCAGCATACTAGGTTGTTGTCCTGGTAGATCTTCCCATAGGCCAACCTGTCTTTCTTCTGCTGTGTTCTATGCTTTTTCAGCTCGTCAACCAACCATTGGGGAATGTCAATTGTCCGCTTACTCTGCCTGGTTTTCGTGGATTTGAAGTAAATTTCGTTCCTGCCCTTATTCGGAAGCTTATCTTCTGGAAGGCCGATATACTCTTCCTTGCGCTTCAGTCCTATGCTGCGTCTTATTGAAACGGTCATCTTTTTCAGGTCAACGTCATCCCACGTCAGTGCCAGGACTTCTCCCAATCTGGCACCCGTACTGACAGCAATGCAGGTTGGGATATACAGGTATGTTCCTTTAACCACGTCAAGCACGTCTTTAATTTTTTCCCGTGGTAAAAACTGCACTTCCTTTTCTTCGTCCTTGCTCTTCTTCGGTGGATCAACCACGTCCGCTACATTCCGGTGAACCAGCTCCCACTTAACTGCACATTCCAGTGCTTCATGAATCACCCTGTGGATGTGCAGGATGGTTGTTGGATCAAGCCCTTTCCTCCCATTCTTTCCGTCTTTCCTTCCCTCTTTCAGCAGTTTGCTGTATAAATCCCTTAAGTGTGTGGGATGCAGTTTCTGTAAAGGTATGTCTCCTAAATGCGGTTTCAGGTGGTTCCTGATTATGCTCTCATAACCGTCAATGGTACGCTGTGAAGTGTTTGACATTACGTAATCCTGCATCCACCTGTCAAGAAATTCGCCGAATGTCATTTTCTCGGGATTGATTTTAACTCCTTTTTGAAGCTGTGCTATTAAATCGACCAACCGTTTTTCGGCATCCCGCTTTTTTCCCACGAAAGTTTCCTGGTATTTGCCGTATTTGGGCTTTCCAGTTTCCGGATCGACACCCACCTTACCCAAACTGACCGTGATCCGCCAGCTATCCTTTCCCTGCTTGCGAATACTCCCGCGCATAATACCTACCTCCTGTTTTAATTTACCAGATTTACCATTTCTACCGTTCGATTTTCGAGACTTCAATTTATCTGGCAATAGAAAAACATTCACCACATCATTTTCGTTCGATATTTGCCATTCTGGAAAGCCACAGGGTGAATGGCCGTTATTTCCCCTGTGGCTGTTCTGCATCACCTACCTTTTCATCGGGAACATACTCCAGCAAATCCCCTGGGTTGCAATGAAGGTACTTACATAACCTGTCCAGGGTATTCAGATCAATTTGCTCTGCCTTGTTGTACCACAACTTGGTTAGTGTGCTCCTGGCAATTCCTGTATCCCTGTGAACATGGCTAATTTTTAAATGCTTGTCTGCCATAATCCGGCCAAGAGTAACCTTGATCATATTTGTTCCCTCCTTTCTAAGGATAGTTTAGCATGATGGAATACATTTTGTCAACGGTAACGAAAAAAATATTTCGTATTAACTCCAAAAACCTATTGACATGTTGTATGGGATGCGCTACAATATAATCACAACAAAAAACATTTTAATGAAAGGGGTTTTGCGGAATGTCAGAAATTAGAGTGGATGAAAATCGTAAGTTTTGGGTGGACTATTGTGAGGAAGGGTTAGCCAAAGCATTTTGGAAGCTTATGGAAACACTTACCGATGAACAAATTGAACTTCTGGAGGAAATTATTGACTTCAAGCGGGATCTTGACAATCTGCGGTAAACAATATCAATAAGCGGCCACAAGCTGGCCGCTTTTTTTTTTCCTACCACAGGGTGAATCGCATTGGGTTTGGAGTGGGTTGTTCTCTAAAACACCTGATTGTACCAAATGGTCATGGTTACCATACACCATGGTTACCAGTGCCAGGTTAATTCTACCAGTTTATTAATTGTCCGGTATCATTGGCAGGTTGCTTGCCCTGGACGGGTACCCCGGTTTTAAAGGTACCGGCAGGGGCCGGATGGGAAGGAAACGCTAGTTTTCCATACCGATGCCGAACATACCCATTGGCCGGGGTACCCCCTGTCTCTTATA
>NZ_WHYR01000009.1 GCF_009428905.1 Desulfofundulus thermobenzoicus
GGGGTGCGGCGGGCGGCAGCCGCCGTGGTACTGGCCATGGTACTGGCGGGTCCGGGGGCTGCAGTGTCACCGGCGGCGGCCGTCGTGGTGCTGCCGGGGCCGGCGGCGGTTGCCGTGCTGGGGGCGGCAGCTGTCGGAGCACTGCCGGAGCGGGCGGCTGTGGTGCGGCGGGCCGGCACGGGGACGCCACCGCCGGGTGCCGGGCGCCGCCCGTAAAAGGGGCGGCTCTTCCTTTCACCGGCTGCCGTAGCGGAAGGGGCCGGGCCCGCCGGAGTCGGCTCCAAAGAGGTGGGGGCCGCATCCGGGCCGGCAGGGAAAGGCCGGCCATTTTTTTCATCCACCGGGCCGGCGGTGGATCCAACCGCTTCCGTGACCCGGTCACCTTTAGTTAATTCAGCGGGTGCAGTGACCCCTCCGGCGGCCGGTTGACCGGCGGCGGGTGCACTGACCGGGGTATAATCCGGTTTCATCTCGGAGAGAGCGGGTGCCGGGCCGACCTTTCCCCCCCCAGGACTGCCGGCGGGTTGGGGTGCAGAGGCGGCAGGATGCGGCTCCGTTTTTCCCGCAGGGCTGCCTGATTGATGAGGCACGGCCTTTTCCACGGGACCGGCGGATTTAACCGCACCTGCGCCCCGGCCGTCCTGCTTTGCCCAGGCGGGTCCGGTTGCCACCGGGGGTGAAGAGAACACAGGTTGTTTCTCTTCCTCCCGGGCAGCGGGGGAAACAGCGGCCGGACCGGCGGCTGCATCATGGTCCGCCGCCCCCTTTTCCTCCGCCGGCCGGTGGGTCATGGCCTTCTGCAGCAGGGTGCGCAGCAGCCGGCCCGTGTTCACCCCGGCCGCCGTGCGCAGCTTTTCCGCCAGTTCGTTGACCATGGCGTCCAGCTGGCCCGGGCGGGAGGGCTTGGCCACGAAATCTACCGCCCCCAGGGAGAGGGCCTGCATGGTGGCCTGGGCCCCGGCGGTGGTGAGGGAACTGAGCATGACCACCGGCACGGGGCACTGCCGCATCACCCGCCGCAGCACTCCCAGGCCGTCCAGAACGGGCATTTCCAGGTCCAGGGAGACCACGTCGGGCTTCAGGGCGCAGATTTTCCGCACCGCCTCTTCGCCGTCCACGGCGGTATCGATGATCTGGAACTCTCCCCGGCTTTCCAGCAGGCGGGTGATCACGCGGCGGATGAGGGCCGAGTCATCCACCAGCAGTACGCGTATCGGTGTCATTGTTGCCCCCCGGTTTAAAATGTGATTGGTGACATGCCCGTGGCGGATGAGGGCCGGAACCCTTTAGAAACCCTTATAACTCAGGCGCACAGGTCCTTCTAGTTTTTTAGAACTCCCACGGCGAATTTTTGCCGCGAGCAAAACCGCTTTTACCAGGCCGGTGCACCCGTTTACCCCGCCCGGTGCACCTCGTAAATAACCTCCTCCACCCCGGCGTCCTTGACGATGCCCCGGGCGTCCACGATCAGGGCCACCCGGCCGTCGCCCAGGATGGTGGCTCCCGAAAGGCCGGGTACCTGGCCCAGGTAGCTGCCCAGGGATTTGATCACAATTTCCTGCTCGCCGATGAGCCGGTCCACCACCACGCCCACCTTCCTGTCCCCGGAGCCCAGGATGACCACGGACAGCTTGCCTTCCTCCCGGCTCTTCTCCTGGAACAGGTGGGCCAGCCGCACCAGGGGCAGGACGTGCCCCCGCACCACAATTACCTCGGCGTGGCGCACCCGGCGGATTTCCCCGGGCTTTAAGGACAGGGTTTCCACCACGTTGGTCAGGGGGAAGGCGTAAACATGGTCCCCCAGGGCCACCATCAGCGCCCGGATGATGGCCAGGGTCAGGGGCAGCTTGATGGTGAAGGTGGTGCCCTTTCCGGGGGCGGTGTTGAATTCCACCGAACCGTTGATCTGCTCGATCTGGTTGCGCACGATGTCCATGCCCACGCCCCGGCCGGAGATGTCGCTGACCGTGCCGGCGGTGGAAAAGCCGGGGGTGAAGATCAGGTCCAGAATTTCCCTTTCGGAAGCCCGGGCGGCCTGCTCCCGGGTCATCAGTCCCTTTTCCACGGCTTTCTGCCGTATTCTTTCCGGGTCCATGCCCCGGCCGTCGTCCTTTAAGGTGATGACAATGTGACTTTCCACATAGGCGGCCTTCAACAGCACCCGGCCGGCCCGGGGCTTGCCCAGGCGCACCCTTTCCTCCGGCGGCTCGATGCCGTGGTCCACGGCGTTGCGCAAAAGGTGGATCAGGGGATCGCCGATGACCTCGATGACATTGCGGTCCAGCTCCGTCTCCCGGCCCTCGATGATAAAGTCGATTTCCTTGCCCATCTTGTGGGCCAGGTCCCGCACCATGCGGGGCAGGCGGTTGAATACCTGGGCCACGGGCAGCATGCGCGCCTTCATGATTTCTTCCTGCAGGTCGTTGGTCACCTGGCCCAGGTGGTTGGAGATCTCCACGATGTTTTCCGCCAGATCGTCGGAGCCGTACTTGCTTTCAAAGACCTCCACAAAGCGGTCCAGGCGGGTGCGATCGATGACCAGTTCCCCCACCAGGTTCATCAGCGTGTCCAGCTTCTGCACGTCCACCCGCACCGTCTTTACGCTGCTTTTCCCGTTAGCCGGCTGTTCTTTCCTGGCGGCCTGTTCCACCCGGTCCCCCGGCGCCTGAACCTTTTCCGGGAACTGCAGCCTGATGGGGTGCACCTCCACGCTGCTTACCTCGGCAATGGAGAAAACCAGGTTATGGATCTGGCCCGCATCTTCCCTGGTGATCAGAACCACGGTGAAGCCGGGGCCGTAGCGCCCTTCCTGCAGGTCTTCCGCCGCAGGCACGCTCTTGATAATCTCGCCGGTCTGCTGCAGCGTTTCAAATATGAGAAAGGCCCGGACACCCTTCATCTGGCAGCCCTGGTCGATGCCGATGTCCACCTGGTAGGCCTGAAAGCCCCGCACCTCCGCCTCCCGGATCACATCTTCCACCGCTTCCTCCAGGGTCAACTGCAGCCGGTAGGGGGCCTGCCCGGCCGGTTCCCCCGGAGCGGGCGGCACTGGAGCGGAAGTGGCGCTGGAGGCGGCTCCGGATGCCGGCTCCAGCGGCGACCCGGCAGCAAAGGACGCCGGCATCCCGCCGGAGGCGGTGGGCGGCGTTGAGCCGCGGATGGTGCCGGCGTTTTCCCCGGGCGGGGTCGCCGGGGGTGCCCCCTCCTCCCGGAAGGTAACGGAGGCGGCTGCCGCTTCCGGCGCGGCTGCCTTTCCGGGAGCGCCCTCCAGGGGGGCGGGGCAGCCCTGCTGGCACTGGCGCAGCTTTTCCATCACCGGGTCGATGTCCACCTCGTCCGTCCCGGCCAGGATCTCTTCTTTTAACAGTTTCAGTGCATCCAGGGCTTCAAAAAGGGTGTCCACCAGGGTTTCGGTGACGGCCATGGTACCCTGCCGCAGGCGGTCGAAAAGGTTTTCGATCTCGTGGGTGAGGGTGGACATTTTTTCATAGCCCATAACCGCCGAAGAGCCCTTGATGGTGTGGGCGGCCCGGAAAATCTCCTGGATGACCTCGGGGCTGCCCCCGTCCCGTTCCAGGAGCAGGACGTTGTCATTTATCACCTGCAGCTTTTCTTCCAGTTCTTCCATAAAGACGGCAATCTCTTCTTCCGTGAACAATGGTGATCACCTTCCTGTTGCCCGCCGCTGCCGCGGTACGGTTGTTTTTGTGTCCGGTCTGTCCGGGCCGGCCGGCACCCTTTGCGGGCGGGTCCGGCCTGCAGGACGTTCCGGCAGCCGGCTTCTCGGGCAGTTCCGGCAAAGTGCCATTCCGGGGAATCGGCCGGGTTTTTGGCCGGTCCCGGCATCCAGCCCCCATCCCGGCATGCCGCCGGGTTTTCCGGTCCTTCCGGCATCCGGCCCCCCTTAAGAAGCCGCCTTATTTTCCAGCTGACCGGCCAGTTCCTGCAGTGCCTCCTTTTCTTCCCGGCGGAAGACCCGGGTGGTATCCAGGAGGATGATCAACCGCTCGCCCACCAGGGCGATGCCCTGCAGGTAGGCGGCGCTGACCCCGGCCACCATGGCCGGCGGCGGCTGTATGGATTCCCGGGACAGGCGCAGTACCTCCGACACGCCGTCCACCATCATCCCGGCGGTGGCGCCCCCCACTTCCACGATCACTATGCGGGTGTGGTCGGCCACGGCGGTGGGGGCCAGGCCCAGGCGGCGGGCCAGGTCGATGACCGGGATTACCCTGCCCCGCAGGTTGATCACCCCTTCCACAAAGGAGGGTGCGCCGGGGATGGCGGTGATGTCCGCCGCCCGGATGATTTCCATGACATGGCCGATGTCCACACCGTATGTCTGCTCTTTTAAGCGGAATACAACCAGTTGCAGTTCGCCCTCATGACCGTCGGCCAACGGGCTCACTCCTTTCTTGATGGCATAAAACTAAACCGGCAGGGTGTTGAAGCTTATGGGCAAAGGCCTTTTTTCTCATTATATGGGATAGATTAAAGGTGCCAGACTGATCAGGCGAAGCCGGCACCATGAATTGGCAAAGTAATGCATGTCCCGGAGCCGCTGCAGGCTATTCCGCGAATCTCTCGCGGGTTTCAAACTCTTCTTCCCGGGCTTTGCGGGATTCGGGCTTCAAAAAGGCGGTCAGGCGCTCCCGGATCAGTATGGGGTTGTACCCCGCCTGCAGGGAAACGATGCCCTCCAGCATCATCTGGCGGTTGAGCATTTCCTTTTTGCTCAGGTTCTGCAGCTTGGCCGCCAGGGGCAGCCAGAAGATGTTGGCGCTGGATACGCCGTACAGGGTGGCGATGAAGGCCATGCCGATGGCCGGCCCCAGGGTTTCCGGAGAACTGATGGAGCTCAGCACATGCACCAGGCCCATCACCGTGCCGATAATGCCCATGGTGGGGGCGTAGCCGCCGGCGGCTGCAAAAATGCCCGCCCCCACCTGGTGGCGCTCCTCCAGGGAGTAGAGCTCCGCTTCCAGGATGCTGCGCACCAGTTCCGGGTCGGTGCCGTCCACCACCAGCTGGATGCCTTTGCGCAAAAACTCGTCGTTCACTTCGTTCAGGCGGTTTTCCAGGTACAAAAGGCCTTCCCGCCGGGCTTCGTCGGCCAGGCCGACAATGAGTTCGATGGTCTCCGTGGGCTCGGGCACGGTGCGGGCAAACCCCACCCGGAAGAGCCGTGGTACCTGTTTTAAATCGCTGAAGGAAAAGCTGAAAATGGTGGCAAAAATGGTGCCCCCAAAAACGATCAGAGCCGCGGTGGGCTGGAGGAGGGCGGTGGCATGACCGCCTTCCAGCACAAAGCCTCCTACCAGTGCCACCACGGCACCGATAAAACCGATAAGGGCCGTTAAATCCATGGTCATCCCTTTCCCGTCACAGTTTTTATGGCTGCGGGGCGGGCGCCGGCGTGGTCCCCGGTGTATTTACCGGCACGGCCCCCGGCGTGGACCCCGGCTCGGCGCCGGTATATTTGCTGCGCAGGATTACCACGTCCACCCGACGGTTCAACTGGCGGTGCTCCTCCGAGTCGTTGGGCACCCGGGGGCGGTACTCCCCATACCCCACTGCCGACAGGCGCTGGGGCGGGAAGTGGGCCTGGTTGATCAGTTCCCGCACCACCGTCAGGGCCCGGGCCGTGGACAGTTCCCAGTTGGAAGGATACTGGGGCGTATGAATGGGCAGATCACAGGTATGCCCCTCAATGCGTATGTAGTTGGGGGTTTTCAGCAGGACCGGCGCGATGCTGGTGATGGCCTGCCGCGCTCCCCCGGTGAGCTCGGCCGAACCCCGCTTGAAAAGAACCTCCTCCTGGAAGCTGACCACAATACCCCTTTCTTCATTGGTGGCCGTTACCCTGGCCGCCAGCCCCTCCTGCTGGATCTGCCGCAGCAGTTCCTGGCGGATGTTTTCCATTTCCCTCTGGTCGGCAATGTCCTCCCGGGGCACTTCCTGCTGGGTGCCGCTGATGCCCGGGACCACCGACGGTCCCATGTTTTCCAGAATCACTCCCCCGCCACCCATGGCCTTATTTAATGATTCGGCCAGATAGCGGAATTTCTTGATATCAATCTGGCTTAAAGAATACATGACGATGAAAAATATGAGCAGCAGGGTGATCATGTCGGCATAGGTGATCAGCCAGCGTTCCATGCTGCCGTATTCGGTCTTGCGGTTGTGCCGTTTCATGGGACGGGCTCCTTTCTGCAAGGGCGTTAATGGGTCATGGGGAGGGGGAATATGGATCCGTTTTGTCGATGTAACCAGAATTCGCCCTTCCTGGAAAAGTTCCTTCCGGTTTATTGTTAAAAGTTTGCTAAACCCCCCGGGGGGAAAAAGGGGACAGGCTCCCTTTTTCGGAAAGGAGTCCGCCGGATCTCATTTCTTTTTGACGGCTGATGGACGGGTGGAGGATTTTTTTGCGCCGGGTTGAAGTAATATCACTGGAGCTGCCCTCGGGGCGGCTAAACCCGACGGGCGGGGACTATTCTCACGCCTCTGCAGGTACATGGCCTGTCACAAGCCAATCGTGGCGGTTTAATTCCAAATGACCGGTTGCCCGGGCGGTCATTTGTTCCCTTATGTGTATACTATGTAAACCCTTCGGCGGGGAAGTGATCCTTTGAAACGAATGCCGATCTTTTTGCTGCTTTTTCTGGCCGCTGGCGCTTCCATCTGGCTGTACGGCCACTGGAGGACGGGCGGATCTTCCCCTTTCGCACCGGCTGCCGGATCGAAAAATACGCCCCGGGCGGAGCAGGCGCCGGAACCGCCCCGGGAGCCTGCCATGACGGAAGCCGGGTCAAAGGCCATGGAAATTTTTGAGCAGGGCCTGCAGGCCTATAACAGCCGCCGTTTCGACGAGGCTGTCGGCTATTTCGACCGGGCGCTGCAGCTTGATCCCAACTGCTACCCGGCCCTGAGCTACAAGGGGGCGGCCCTGGCCTTCAAGGGCGATTACCGCGGAGCGGTGCAGTTGCTGGACAGGGCCATTGCCCTGAAGCCCGATTGCGACGGGGCCTACTTTAACAAAGCCCTGGCCCTGGAACTGGCCGGGAAATACGACCAGGCCCTGGACTGTTATGACCGGGCTCTGGCCATCAACCCGCGGAACCCCTGGTCCTATTACGGCAAGGCCAGCATCTACGGCCGCCTGAAAAACGTCGGTGCTTGCGTGGAGAATTTGCAGAAGGCCATAGACATAGACCCTTCCACCAGGGAACATGCCAGAACCGAAGCCGATTTCAACAACGTACGCAATGCCCCGGAATTTCAGCGGCTGGTTTACCGTTAAGCCGGTGGCGGTACGGGTTCGAACCGCCGGGGTAAGTGGTCCGTACTATGCTCACGGCCACTTGCCCCTTAAGATAAAAGCTCATCGGCTTGTCTTTTTAGATCCGCTGCCACTGCTCCCAGTTCATTAACTGCAGCGCTGATTTCCTGCGCCGAAGCCGCCTGCTGCTGGGTTGCCGCCGACATCTGCTCAATGGAATGGGTCAGCTCCATTATGGACCGCTGCATTTCCTGCAGTGTCTGCATGATTTCTTTTACCGAACGCTGGGTATCCTGGGACATCTTGCGAATTTCACCGGCCACCACGTTAAATCCCCGACCGGCCTCACCTGCCCGGGCCGCTTCTATGGCTGCATTCAATCCCAGCATATGGGTCTGTTCGGCAACCTCCTGGATCAGGTTTACTATGTCATCGGTTTTTTTAATTTCATCCCTGATATTCTGTGCCCCGCTATTCAAGTTCTCCATGGTGGCCGCCAGTTCTTCTGCTGTAGCTGAGAGGTTGTTAATGGCCATGGACATGGTACTAATCTGATTTTCCATATTATCTGCCGCTGCCATTAACTGCTCCTGGCGTGTAATGGGAGCGGTCATGCCAAGTGCGCCGATTATCTTTCCCGAATCGGGTGCGTTAATGGGACAGGCCGTACCGATGTAAGGAATTCCGTACACTTCCTTTTCCACCCTGATAACGGCCCTTTGGCCATTGCGCAGGGCCAGATCCGTCACGCTGCCTTCTTTTATGTAATCACCCGGTCTTAAAGAGAGGGATACACTGCCGGGAGCGCAGTATATATACCGTTCCAGGTCAGAAACATATACTCCCACTTCCTCACCCAACAAATTCTTGATAAAGGGTGCCAGTTCCAGAGCATTTGCCAGGAAATCCCTTTCTGCCTGAGCTGGTCCTCCGGTACCGGTTTCCTCCCCGGGAGCCGGTGGGATTTTTTCTATCACTGTATCTTTCACTGTATCGAAAGAGGGTTCCATAGACGAACGAGTTCCTTTTTTCTTAAGCAGTGGTAAACTCATACATTCACTCCCTTTCATTAGTCCTCAACTGTACTTAACGGCCGAGGAGTGGCTCCATATCGTCCGCAGCCGTTTGCAGCCGGTTACGGCCCTCCTTTTTGGCCTGATACAGGGCGCTGTCGGTAAACTGAACCAGGACGCTTATATCCCGGGTGCTTTGGGGATAGGTGGCCATGCCGATGGAAACAGTGACCCTGCCCCGGGGTAGGCGGATACCGGAAATATGGCGCATCAACTTAACTTCTTCCCACTCCGCAGCGGCAAGTTTGCCCGGCTTTAACAATATGGTGCTATCAATGCCCGGCTTGCCTATGTCGTGCAGCAGGCCCGCTAAGTAGACCCGCTACAGAAAAAAGCTCCACCATGAGCCAGAGATGTTACTGTTCATACAGGGTTAAACTGAACGGGGAAAATATTTTATGAAGGATTTATGGAGGGGAACGCAGGTGGGAATGAATAGAAAGACAGAACCGGATGGGGAAGGATGGCTTTGGTAGTAATGCGTGGTTTACCTGCAAGTTTATGCTAGTTATAAGGTTATTTACCCCCCCCCCCCCCGGGGGAACATTTGTTTTAACTGTGTCTGCAACATCATTAAAAAAATCACCTTCTGCTCATAAGCTCCAGGTACTTTATTCTACAAATACTCTAAAATCCCTTTTGAAATCACAGGCAGCGCCAGGAAAACGACGAATAAGTAGAACCTGAACATTATGAACTACCCCATTATTTTAGACGCCGAAAACCAGGGTCAAGTTCCCAACAGCTTCACATATTTTCTTTTACCACCCAATATGTTAACCAGCTTTTCATCCGCCGTCCAATACTCGCATTCTTCCCCTGTTCTTTCCGCAACCACCTCAGCTACAGCCATAAAAGCAGCATCGTACATGGTGGGCAGGTCAAAGTAGCGGCTGATCTTCCACGCCCGGTCCATGATCACATCGTCACCCAGGTACTCCACTCCTGGGAATTGCCGGAACTCCAGCCACAGGTCGTCTGCTTCCTGTACGGCCAACTCGCCCCGCCTGCGCTTTTTTCGTAAAACGCTTCCCACTTCCGCCCAGGCGAACGCGGGCAGGACAATGAGTTGCCTGTCGCGGATTACCCTTTGCAGCAGAGCAGTGGCTTTATCGCTGCCTTCCTCCCCGGTAAGAAACTTGACCAGCACGGAAGTATCCAGACAGATATAGTTACTCATGGCGGCCCAGTCCTTCCCGCATCTCGCGTATTAACGGGGTGGAATCGCTTTGCGCCTTTTTTGTCACCTTGGCCCTCAGTTGCAGTATCCTGTCCAGGCTGTCCTTCCTGCCTTTTGTGAGCAAATCAGTTTCATCGGGCCGCTGCATTTTCTCGAAGGTTTCCGGATCAACCAGGTAAGCGGCGGGCCTGGAGCGTTGCAAGATTACCACCGGTTCCTTCGTTTTGGCTATTTCAGAAAGAATTTCACGGATGTTAACTCTTACATCTGTTACGTTTACCATGCGCATCGCAACCACTCCTAATACTATTGTTAAATGTAATTATATCACCAGGTGGAAATGATTGCAACACATGGAAAGGAAATTTTCTGAAAACCTTCTCAACAAAAAAACAGCCCGCAGGCTGTTCCGGTAATTTTGTCTATGATGTTGCGCTGGCCTGGTGCTGGTACGGAACCACTATTTCCAAATCCGGGTGCAGGACGTACTTAAGGTCGTCCGGATTTCTGGTGTATAGCGGTAATCTGCAGGCTATGGCTGTGGCCGCTATATAGCAGTCCTCTATATGGTGGTCACGGTACCCGGCAGATTGCCGGGATAACAGGCCAGCAATATGAGCGATTCTTTTTGTTGTGGGCAGGATAAGGGAAAACTTGGGCAAAACAGTTTGGTGTCTGTGAAGGTTTTATACAATATACTCGATATGTGATGCGGGAAAAAGTTCCATTACTTTTGCCGATAAGATACTTTTTATTTTCCCCATTAAATCGTCTGTATAGACGTATTTACCATATCCAAACTGGCCAAATTTAAATTTTCTGTCCTCGTTCCCCATTGGCAGGGTGGTGGCGGGGAAAATCTCTGCTATTTTCTTCCTGGCCCGTTCAGTAAAACGGTGCGTAACGAATTCGAAAGAAAGTTTTTCAATATTGTTGCATCTGGCTTTAACGAACTCCAGCAGTTTTATGTAATCATCCTGCCAACCTTCATAGACGATGACCGGGGCGATCATGAAACCAAGAGGATAATTGGCCGCGGCCATCTTTTGAGCCGCTTCCAACCGTTCTTCCAGAGAGGGAGTTCCGTGTTCAAATTTTTTAATTACCGCCGGCGTGTTCAGGCTGAACCGGCAAACAGTATGATCGTTATGGCTGATACCGAGCAGTGAATCAACGTCGGTAAACTTGGTGACAAAACGGAAACGGCCGTATTTTTGTCCGGCAAAAAACGTAATGGCCCTGGCCAGCGCGCCGGTATATCTTTCTACCGGAATTGGATCAGAGGTTGCCGAACCTTCGAATATGGTTACTTCAGGTTTTCTTTGGTCAATGTAATTGCCGGCCCGGTCAAGAATCTCATCTATATTTACATATGCTCTGATATAGGGTTTTTCCGGCAGGCTGCTGATTAGATAACAATACTCACATTTGCCCGGACAGCTTGTTGTTAAAGGTAATTGAAAATGGGCTGAAGGCTTACAGGTTTGAAATGTCAGGTTTTTCCTGACCCCCAAAACAAGAGTTTTTTTAGCTTCCCGGTATTTTTCCTGTGGGGTCTTACCCGGTATACCGCCAACCCTGTTATGAGAGCCGATTATAGCAAGCTCCACGGGCTGTGATTTAAAATAATCATACAGCGAACGCCCGAGCGGATAACCTAACGCTTCCCTTTCAATCATTACCCTGTTCGGGATAAATTCCATAATACCATCAGGACCTTTTTGAGTAAATTATCTTTACTGTTTTTTTCGGTTAAGTTATTCTGCCCATCGTCGAAAATAATACTCCAACCGATAGACCAAATATTGGCCGGGCAACCATTTTTATACTACCTTACTTCATGTCTTTTTCGGGGGAGCCGTAATAATAACCAGTGTATCCTTGATGTCGCCGGGTAGCGAAAAAAACGATTCTTGTAAATTTGGCACTTCTTACCATTCCTTTCTAAAATTAAGCCGGGCGCATTAAGCCCGGCGGATTATCCTTTGCCTAACGTCGAAGGCGTGTTAACCAGTCAAAATGGTAAGAGAAGCTAATTAAGTGGGAATGCTGAATCGGGCCTCCGGCAGGTTATTCCGCCACCGCCGCCCATCCCGAAACCAGCGGTTTCCATTCACAAAAAAAACGGGCGAGTGCCCGGCTATCATCAGCCTGTATTATCATAAAAACGGCAGCCGTCAGGACCCCCCCTGGCGGCTAAAACTTTTCCCCGTTTTAGTACTGTTTTAGTAAACCGCTATATTTTAGCGGGCTCCGATTTCCCGGAGCCCTTGTCTTTCCTGGTGGGCACGGCTGGTTTCGAACCAGCGACCTCTTGAATGTGAGTCAAGCGCTCTCCCGCTGAGCTACGCGCCCGTTTTCTTTTTTCCCGAGGGATATCCCCCCGCTGCACCACTTATTTTATCATATTCGACCGCCGGATGCAAGGGGAATTTTGCATAAGCCCGGGTACGCTGGCGTAAAGCAAGGCAACTGGCGGAGCCCGGTGGGGATTTACGACGGGGGGTCAGACCCCTTCTGGGTTATCCGGCCGGTATTATTTTCATCCCTGTTTGTGATAACAGACAGCAAGTCCCCTTCCCCCGGTTTCACCACCGGTACCACCGGGAAGACGTTGAGCCGGGCGCACCAGTCCAGGTCGTCCGCCAGGCCCATGGCGGCCAGCCTGCGCCCGTGCCGGGAGTGGTCGAAGGCGGCGCGGGGGTTGTCGCGGTAGGCCCGGGCCAGGTGCAGGGCAGTTACGGTCAGATCGGACAGGTCCAGGGGAAGAAGTTTTAATGACCCCTCTTCCGGCCTGTTGCCGGATATTAGTTCCACAAGTTCCAGCACTACCATCCCCGCCGCCAGGGTGTCCTCCAGGGAAAAGCGGCCTTCGCTGCCGGCGCAGATCAGGGTGATGTCCTGTCCCAGGCGCAGCAACTCCCCGGCCACGGCCCGGGCGTTCAAAAGGCTGCCCGCCAGTACGGTGCGGGCTCCCCGGGCGGCCGCCGCCAGCGCCCGGGTGCCGTTGCTGGTGGTGAGCACCAGGGTTTTGCCTGCCGCCACCTCGGGAGGGAATTCCAGGGGGGAATTGCCGTGGGGAAAGCCGTCGACCTTCCGTCCCCCCCTTTCCCCCGCCAGCAGGACTGGTATGCCTTTATTTTCCAGCATGGCCGCTGCCTGCCGGGCTTCCTCTACTTCCACCACGGGCACTACCGCCCGGCAGCCGTTGGTCAGGGCAGTAGCCATGGTGCTGGTGGCCCTCAGCACATCAAAAACCACCGCCGTGCGGCCGGCCAGATCCTCCGGGTTGATGCTTTGGACAACAGGGATTACATCTATAATTTTCATTGTTCGCCCTTTCACCTCAGCCACACATCCACCATCATACCCAGGAAAAGCAGGAACAGGTAGGGACTGGAGAACTTGAACAGAAGCCAGGCGTTTTCCCGGGTGGGGCGCAGGTAAACGTATGCGCTTAAGATCAGGGCCGCCAGGCCGGTGAGCACCGCCGTAAACAGGTAGGTGTTCCCCCAGGGGCCGGCCAGGTATATCCACAGGGAGAAGAGGACCATCAGGATGACCGTGGACAAAAGGCAGTGCAAAGCCCTCCTGATCTCACAAACCACCGGGAGCATGGGTACTTTTACCCTGGCGTAGTCATCGCTGTAGAAAATGGCCAGGCTCCAGATGTGGTTGGGAATCCACAGGACTACCAGGGCGGCAATGAGCACCGGCAGCAGTGACACCCGTCCGGTGGCCGCCGCCCAGCCAAAAAGGGCCGGCAGGCCGCCGGAAAAACCGCCCAGGATGATGTTCCAGGAACTGCGGCGCTTCAGCCACAGGCTGTATATGCCCACGTAACCGAGCAACCCCCCCCAGAGGCAGACGAAGGCAATGGGGTTGAGCATCCAGCCCAGGACGATGGAGGCCAGAAACAACAGAAGTCCCCAGTACAGCGCCCTTTCCGGCGGACAAATTCTGCCCTCCGGAATGGGGCGTTTTTTGGTCCGGTCCATGGTGGCGTCCAGGTCCCGGTCCACATAACAGCTGATGGTGTTGGCCCCGGCGCAGGCCAGGGTGACTGCCGCCATGGCCACCAGGAACCGGGATGCCGGCACCGGGCCATCAAAGGACGCTGCCACGACCATGGTGGCCAGGGCGGTGAAAACCAGCAAAAGAACGGAGCGGGGCTTGGTCACTTCCAGGTAGGCCAGGGCTGTATTCCTGAAATCGTAACGGGGCCTTGCCAGGCCGCTTTCCATGTTCACCGGTTTTGCCTCCCTTAACCAATATGTTGTTAATGCCGGCACATAATACCTTTTACCAACCGCCCGTGATAATTGTTTTCACAACCCATGGACGAAAACATACCAGTCGGATCATCCCCCGGGGGGGCTGTCCCTTTATGTTATTGCTTTCACTTTTCATCTGTCTGCTTCTCCTCACTTCCAGTGGGACGGTCGGTTCATACAAAAAAATTATACAATCCCGTGGGCAATTTGACCATGGATAATATTCCTTATTGTTCATTCGTCGTTTCCTGCCTTTTTCCTGCCGGCTGCCCCGCCGGAAAAGGGTTTTCCGGGCCGGTTGTGGAAACACTAAGGCGAGGAAACTTTTTACTTTGTCATCTATCCGGGGACTTTTACCACCATATCGCCGACGACCGGCGATTATTTCCAGGGGAGTCGTCCATGAGAACGTTTATTCCCTTCCCGGTACTCACAGATGTTCGGATGTTGCCGGGAAAATATACACGGATTAGCACAATTTACTTCGAAAATTACCTATTCCGGTGAATGCTGGGCCGCTTAACCCGACGACCGACAACTATTTTCTCGAGGAGCAATTCTTCCATGCAACTCCATTTACGCAAGCGTTATAAACATTTCACCCGCTACCGGGAAATTGCCCAGGTGCTGGTGCGCCACGGCTTCGGCTACCTGGCCCGCCAGCTGGGCCTGGGGGAGTTTCTGGGCCTGGCCCGGCAGACCCGGGACGGGGATGACGCAAGGGCTCCGGAAAGTCCTTCCCCGGCCGAAAGGGTGCGCCTGGTGCTGGAGGAACTGGGTCCTACCTTTATCAAACTGGGGCAGGTCCTTTCCACCCGCCCGGACCTGCTGGCGCCGGAGTATATTGCTGAACTGGAGAAATTGCAGGACCGGGTGCCCCCCTTCCCCTTTGCTCTGGTCCGGGAGCAAATCCGGATGGAACTGGGGCTGCCCCTGGACGGGATTTTCACCCAGTTCGACCCCACCCCCCTGGCCGCCGCTTCCATCGGGCAGGTCCACCGGGCTGTTTTACTGGACGGGCGGCCGGTGGTGGTCAAGGTGCAGCGGCCGGAAATTGAAAGAATCATTTCCACGGACATGGAGATCCTTTATGATGTGGCCCGGCTGGTGGACAGGCACGGTCCCTGGCGGGATCTCTACCGTTTTGAGGAAATGGTGGAGGAGTTTGAGCGGATTCTCAAGGAAGAGCTGGATTTTACCGCGGAGGGGCGCCATGCCCGCCTATTCCGTCAGAATTTCGCCGGTGACGACACGGTATATTTTCCGTCCGTCCACTGGGACTACACCACCCGCAGGGTGCTGACCTTGGAGTATGTATCCGGGGTTAAACTGACCCGGCCGGAGGAACTGGACCGGGCGGGCATCGACCGGCGGGTGGTGGCCAGGCGCCTGGCCGACGCCCTGCTGCGGCAAATTTTGCTGCACGGCTTCTTTCACGGGGATCCCCACCCGGGCAACCTGGCCGCCCTGCCCGGAAACCGGGTGGTTTTTATGGATTTTGGCATCGTGGGGCGCATGGATGATCAGTTGCGGGAGGGAATGGGGGACCTGATTCTGGGGCTGGTACGGCGGAGCACCCCCCAGGTGGTGCGGGCGGTGGAAAACCTGGGGGTGGTGCCGCGCCATGTGGACCGGACCGCCCTGCACCGGGATATTGATGCGTTGCGGGAAAAGTATTACGAAATTCCCTTGAGCCGGATCAGCCTGGCCGATTCCCTGGGGGATGTGATGGCGGTGGTCTTTAAACACCGCATCCGGGTACCCACGGAGCTCACCCTGATGGTGAAGTCCCTGGTTACCGCCGAGGGGGTGGCCGTACAGCTGGACCCGGAGTTGAGCATAGTGGAGATAGCCCGTCCCCTGGGCCGGCGCCTGCTGGCCCGCCGCTTCAGCCTGCCGGGATTGAAGAGGCTGGTGGCGGAACACCTGGAGGATTATCACCAGCTTTTCACCACTCTGCCCCACCGGCTGGACCGGGTGCTGGACCTGGCCGTGTCCGGCGAAATCAAAATAAAGGCGGTGAACCCGGATATGGATCGCATGTTCAGCCGTTTCAACGCCATGGTTAACCGGCTGGTGCTGGGCATTCTCCTGGGTTCCCTGATGGTGGGCTCATCACTGCTGGCGGGACGGGGCTACACCGTGCTGTGGGGGCTGCCCGTGGCCGAGGCCGGTTTCCTGGCCGGCGGGATTCTGGGGGTGGCGCTGATCATTTCCATATTGCGTTCCCGGCGGTTTTAGGGTGCATGAAACAGGTTATAATACATCCGGGCTTTAACCGCCCCAAAAACTCACCCGGCCGGGCCGGCCGGGCGGGAAAGCATGCATTTATGAATCAGGGGGGTCTGTATGGAACAAAGGATAAAGTGTCTGGTCGAGGAATGTGTCTATAACGATTGCAGGCGCCGGATCTGCCGGGCGCCGGCCATTGAAGTGCGGGCCAGCGGCGACCGGGCGGTGTATACCGCCGACGGCTGCAAGTGTCATACCTTCAAACCGCGGCCGTAAAACCGGCTGGCCGGTGTATCCGGCGCGGGGACGCTCGCCGTCCTGAACCGGTGCGAGCAATTGGCCCTTCGCGGGAAGGCCTGTTCCGGTGCATAAGAACACGGGCAATGACGGCAGAATTGTTACGTTCCGCCTGCAAAGGGCTTCACGCCGGCGCACCGGGTGGAACCGACCACTTTGGTCCGGTGACAGCCGGCTTTCAGCAATGCTCCCCCGGTCAAGGGTATTGTTAAATAACCGGGGGTCTCAAGCCCGGGACCATGATCACCATTAAGGCCAGCAGCAGGACAAAGAGAATAAAACGATACACCCTGGCAACACCTCCATCTGCGGGACCCCGTTATAATCAGTTACGCCATCGTAACGGCGCGTGGTCGGGGTGTGCCCCCTCCCACGAAGGATCCCATTAATAATCAATAATGCCATCGTACTCAGCCACATCCCGCCCGCCCGGTTTTTTGTCGCCTGCGGGTATATTCAAACTCCCATTGTAATCATTTTACCCCATAAATGTGTACAATTTACTACGGTTACGTTAATTTTTTGTTAAATAACAGGACGCCCGCCTTGAAGCGGGCGTACCGGGGTTTTTACGCAGTTATTTCCGGTTGTTTTATCAGTAAGTGAAGGTAAAGCTGTCCGAAACCATGCTCACGGGCCGCGACTGCAGCCAGCCGTTGGGCACCCAGGATTCAAAGAAATACAGGGCGCCTCCGGTGGGGTCCACCCCGTTCAAGGCGTCCAGGGCGGCCCGGCGGGCTTCGTCGCTGGGCGGACGGTTGATCCAGCCGTTTAATACGGGCTCGAACTGGTAGGACCCCGTTTCGTCCACCTGGTAGACCACCCCCTGGATGGACCGGGGGAAAATGCCGCTTTTAACCCGGTTCAGCACCACCGCCCCCACCGCCACCTTGGTGATATAGGACTCGGAGTCGGCTTCGGCGGTAATCAACCGGGCCAGCAGATCAAAGTCGGAACGGCTATAGTCAACTGGACCGGAAGTAATGCTGCCCCGGCTGACCTGGGCCGGACCTGTCCCACCACGGGCGGCGGACGGGATGACCAGTTTTTGTCCGGGGTAGATCACATCGCTTCCCAGGCTGTTGGCTGATTTGATTTCTTCAATGCTTGTGGCGTAACGCCGGGCGATCAGGTAGAGGCTGTCCCCCGGCTGTACGGTATATGTTCCGGTATTATCTGTGTGTCCGCCTTTTCCCGGGATGCATAGCTGCTGTCCCGGGTAAATCAGGTCGTTGTATATGCCGTTGGCCTGGCACAGTTCATTCAAGGATACGCCGTAATACCGGCTGATGGAGTAAAGGGATTCGCCGGCGCTGACGGTGTGGGTGGCGGCCGCGGCCATGCCGGCGGGCAGTAATAACGCGGCCGCTAAAGCGGCCACCAGGCAGCGGCCCCAAAAGGACAGGCGACTCATTTCTTCCCTCCCTTTTGCCTCCGGGGTTAGCTGATGGGTTCGGGTAGAGGGCACCCTACCACGGGTCTTTTATTTCACCTCCCGGGACGCCGTGGATTCACCCCGCACCGTATGTATTCCCCCGTACCCCGGGTTCTGTCTTTCCGGGGATTCGGCCTCTGGAAAATTAGTTTGTACATTTTAATTATACAGGCCTGCCCCTGGAAATGCCAAGTGGTAAATAATGACAGGTTGGCTGTATGAAAGATTCCAATTATTCACGTATCATATTTGTTGGATGGGTTATTTTCCCGGGTTTTGTTGCGGTAATTATGGACCGTTTTTATAAACGGCGGCGAAAGGGGCCGGGAAACCAGCCCTTTTCTGCCGGCGGTGCGGTTGGAGGAATAATCAGGGCGATGGTGATCCCCGGAAAGGGAGGGTTGTAGCCTTCGGGTTCCCCCTCACCGGGGGTAACCGGCCTTTCCGGCGCGGCCGGGCCGCCCTTCCCCGGCGTTATGCGGGCCGGGGCGGTTTGACGGTCGTTCCCACGGCGCCCGCTGCCGGGGGAAGGGTTAGGTGCTCCGGACTGCCAGGTTATGAGCATGACGGTGGCAAACAGGGCCAGAGATACCAGCAAAAGGAGGTAAACCATAGATCCATTCCCTTCCAGTGGTTTACCTCCAGTATGACCGTTCAGCCATCTGTTTATTCGTGAATAATCAACCACGTAAATGCGCCACAAAACTGTTCTGTTTAAAAAGGAGCAGGGCGGCGGCCGCGGCTATCCCGTAAACGTACCTTCCGGTTGCAGTACGGTGTTTTCCCTTTCTAGGCGCTGGCCACGCAGTCCTCCTCCCCGGACAGGCCGAACTGGCGGTGCAGCGCCCGCACCGCCCGGGCGGTTTCGTGGGCTTTGATGATGCAGGAAACCTTGATTTCCGAGGTGGAGATCATCTCCAGGTTGATGTTTTCCCGGGCCAGGGCTTCGAACATCATGGCCGCCACGCCGGGGTTGGTCACCATGCCCGCCCCCACAATGGATACCTTGGCCACGTTTTCGTCGTAGGTGTAGCCGGCTATGCCCACCCGGTCCTTGATCTTCTCCACCACGGCCAGGGCCTTTTTCAAATCGCTCTGGGAAACGGTGAAGGAAATGTCGTTTATCCCGTCCCGCATGGCGCTCTGGATGATCATATCCACGTTTATATTTTCGTCGGCCAGGGCCCGGAAAATGCGCCAGGCGATGCCGGGCCGGTCGGGTACGTCGAAAAGGCCGATTTTGGCCACGTTCAGGTCATGGGCCACGCCCGTGACCACCATTGCTTTTTCCATGTTGCCGACCTCCTTGACTATGGTGCCCAGATTATGGTTGAAACTGCTGCGCACATGTATGGGTATGCCGTGGATTTTGGCGCATTCCACCGACCGGTAATGGAGTACCCCCGCGCCCAGGTGGGCCAGTTCCAGCATTTCATCGTAGGAGATTACCGGAAGCTTGCGGGCGTCGGGCACCAGCCGCGGATCGGCGGTAAAGACGCCGTCCACGTCCGTGTAGATTTCACACAGGTCGGCTTTCAGCGCCGCCGCCAGGGCCACGGCGGTGGTGTCGGAGCCGCCCCGTCCCAGGGTGGTGATGTCGTTGGCCTTGTTTATCCCCTGGAAGCCGGCCACCACCACAATTTTGCCCGCAGCCAGTTCGGCGTTGATGCGGTCCGTTTTAATTTCCAGAATGCGGGCTTTGGTGTGCACGTTATCGGTGAGGATGCCCACCTGGGGCCCGGTGAGGGAAATGACCTGCTCACCCAGATTGTTGATGGCCATGGCCAGCAGGGCAATGGACACCTGCTCGCCGGTGGACAGGAGCATGTCCATTTCCCGCTCGGGCGGATTATCCGTAATTTTATGCACCAGGTTAATCAGTTCGTCGGTGGTGTCGCCCATGGCCGAGACCACCACCACCACCCGGTGTCCCTGCCGGTGCACCTCCACCACCCGCTGGGCCACCCGCCGGATGCGCTCCGGTGTGGCCACCGATGTTCCGCCGTATTTCTGCACTACCAGCAACTAAGATCTCCTCCAGTGAAAAAGTTTGGTGTAACGTCCAGGATAATTATCACCCAACCCGCGAAGAAAAACAACCTTACCTTTTTACTTCCAGGGCGCGGGCGCCCACCGGGCTGGGCTCCAGGACCAGCGCCCGGGCCTTGATGCCGCTTTCCAGGAAGGTGTCCTTCATCACCCGGGCGATCAGCTCCAGGTTGCTGTCGGCAAAGGCGATCAGGGTGGGCCCGGCACCGCTCAAGCAAACCCCCCGGGCGCCGGCCAGGCGGGCCGCCGCCAGCACCTTTTTCATCCCCGGCACCAGGGTGGAGCGGTAGGGCTGGTGGAGGCGGTCCTCCATGGCCGTGGATAAAAACTCCAGCCGGCCCTGCTGCAGGGCGGCCACCAGCAGGGCCACCCGCCCCAGATTGAAAACGGCGTCGGCCATGCTCACCTGCTGGGGCAGCACTTCCCGGGCCGAGCGGGTGGAAAGGGGAAAATCGGGTATGGCCACGGCCACCTTCAGGCCGGGGGGCGGATCTATCTTCAGGTAGCGGACCTCCCCTTCCACCAGGGTGGAGATGATAATGCCCCCCAGCATGGCCGGGGCCACGTTGTCCGGGTGACCTTCCACGGCCGCGGCCAGGGACAGAAGCTCCCGGTGGGAGAGCCGGCTGCCGGCCAGGATGTTGGCGGCAATCAGCCCGCCCACAATGGCCGATGCGCTGCTGCCCAGGCCCCGGGCTACGGGGATGTTGTTGATCAAACGGATGCGCAGGCCGCCGGGGTCGCAGTTCACCTGTTTGAACAGGCGCAGGGCCGCCCGGTAGACCACGTTGCTTTCATCCCGGGCGATGTCAAAAGCGCCCTCCCCGTGCACTTCAATGGACAGGCCGGCGCCGGTGCGCACCATTTCCACGGTGTTATATAATTTGAGGGCCATGCCCAGACAATCGAAGCCCGGTCCCATGTTGGCCGTGGTGGCCGGAACCTGCACGCGGACCATCTTTAAAACCCCCCGTGGCTCAACCATCAATTGCCTTCCACCCGGATGCAGTTGGAAATCTCGTTCACCGCCGATAACCTTTCCACCAGGCGCAGGGCGTCCTGGAGGTTTTGTTCCCGCACCCGGTGGGTGACCAGGACGATCTCGGCCTTTTCCCCGTCGGTATGTTTTTGCAGCACCGAGGCCAGGCTCACTTCCTTGTCCCCAAAGGCGTAGGCAATGGAGGCCAGTACCCCCGGCCGGTCGGCCACCTGCAGGCGCAGGTAATACATGCTTTCCAACCGGCCCATGGGTTTGACGGGCTTCTGCTCGTAACAGGTGCAGCCCACAATGCCCGGCACCTTATGCAGGATGTTCCGGGCCGCGTCCATCACGTCGGCCGCCACGGCGCTGCCCGTGGGCATCTCCCCGGCGCCCCGGCCGTAGAACATGGTTTCACCCACGGCGTCTCCCCGCACGAAGATGGCGTTGAAAACATCGTTCACCGCGGCCAGGGGGTGGCTTTTGGGTACCATGGTGGGGTGTACCCGCACTTCAATGCCTTCCGGCGTCTCCCTGGCGATGCCCAGAAGCTTGATCACATAATTTAATTCCCCGGCGTAGGCAATGTCCCGGGCGGTGATGCGGCTGATCCCTTCCACGTAAACGTCATTGATGGTGATGCGGGAGTTGAAGGCGATGGAAGCCAGTATGGCCAGCTTGCGGGCGGCGTCCAGCCCCTCGATGTCGGCCGAAGGGTCGGCCTCGGCATAGCCCCGGGCCTGGGCCTCCTGCAGCACCTGGTGGAAGTCGGCCCCCTCCAGGGTCATTCTGGTGAGCATAAAATTGGTTGTTCCATTGATAATGCCCATGATTTCCTGAATGCGGTTGGCCGCCAGGCACTGCTTCAATGGCCGGATGATGGGAATGCCCCCGGCCACGCTCCCTTCGAAAAGCAGGTCGGCGCCGCTGGCTTCGGCGGCGGCAAAGAGTTCCCGGCCGTGCAGGGCGATCATGTCCTTGTTGGCGGTGACCAGGCTTTTGCCCCGTTCCAGGGCGGCCAGGGCGTAATCCAGGGCCGGGTGGATACCCCCCATCACTTCCACGATAATGGCTATATCCGGGTCTTCCAGTATGGCGGAGAAGTCGCCGGTCAGCAGTGACCGGTCTACCTCCAGACCCCGGTCCTTATGGGGATCCCGGACCAGTATGCGGGCAATGATCAGGGGGGCGCCCACCTTGTGGGCGATATTTTCGGCGTTGTCCGTGAGAATGCGGTAGACCCCGCGCCCCACCGTGCCCAGGCCCAGGAGGGCTATTTTTACAGGTGAGTGCAAAATCCTCTCCCCTTCCTGCGGTGAATCAAGACATCATGAATATTTTATCATCCCTGGTCAATCCGGGCAAACAAAAAACCGGTCTTTGACCGGTTAAATAATGATGCAGATCAGTCCGCCGCTTCCGTCGTTGACAATACGCTGCAGCGTTTCCTGGAGCTTTACCTGGGCGTTTTCGGGCATGCGGTAAAGTTTGTTTTGAATTCCCTCCCGGACCAGGTCGTGGACCGATTTGCCGAAGATTTCCGACTGCCAGATTTTTTGCGGGTTGGATTCAAATTCGTTGAGCATATAACGGACCAGTTCTTCGCATTGCCTTTCGGTGCCGATGATGGGCGTGATTTCCGTGGCGATATCGGCCTTGATCATGTGGATGGAGGGGGCCGTGGCCTTCAGCTTCACGCCGAAATGGCTGCCCTGGCGGATGAGCTGCGGCTCCTCCAGGACCATCTCATCCAGGGTGGGGGTGACCACCCCATAGCCGCTTTCCCGTACCTCGGCCAGGGCCCGGGCCACCTTGTCGTATTCCCGCTTGGCCACGGCCAGTTCCTTTACCAGGCGGAAGAGGTCGTGGTCGCCTTCGATGGGCAGGCCCGATTCTTCACTGAGCACCCGGTAGTACAGCTCCTGGGGGGAGGTTATTTCAATGGCCGCCACCCCGGTGCCCATATCCATCCTGGTCAGGTTGACCGACTGGATAAAATCGTAGTCAGCCAGGTTTTCCACCGCCCCGTGCACGTCCCGCAGGCGGCGCACATTCTGGATGGTTTCCCGTACCGTATTTTCAAACTGCTGCCGCAGCCAGTGCCTGCTTTCCAGTTCCTCCACCCACAGGGGCAGGGCAATGTTCACTTCGTTCACCGGGAATTCCATGAGTACCGTTTCCAGGATGAACAGGGCGTCCTGCTGGCTCAGCTGCAGGCAGTCCACAGGCAGGACGGGCACGTCGTATTTGTCGGCCAGTTCCCCGGCCAGGGCCAGGGTTTCCTGGTCCCGGGGATGGGTGCTGTTCAAAAGGACCAGGAAAGGCCGGTTGATGTCCTTGAATTCGGCAATCACCCGCTCCTCGGCCTCGATGTAGTTTTCCCGGGGGATGTCGGTAATGCTGCCGTCGGTGGTGACCACAATGCCGATGGTGGAGTGGTCCGAGATAACCTTGCGGGTGCCGATCTCCGCCGCTTCCTGGAAGGGAATGGGTTCTTCGAACCAGGGGGTGGTGACCATACGGGGGCCGTCTTCCTCTTCATAGCCCAGGGCACCTTCCACCCGGTAGCCCACACAGTCCACCAGGCGCATTTTAACCTTTAAGTTGGGGGAAAGGGTGATTTCCACCGCCTCATTGGGCACGAACTTGGGTTCAGTGGTCATGACGGTGCGGCCGGCGCCGCTCTGGGGCAGTTCATCCTTGGCCCGTTCCCGGTCGTAGGGGTTTTCAATATTGGGGATCATCAAAAGTTCGGCAAAACGTTTGATGAAGGTGGATTTGCCCGTGCGGACGCCGCCGCTCACGCCCACGTAAATATCGCCGCCGGTGCGTTCCGCCATATCCCGGAAGATGTCCAGCTTTTCCATGAACGTGCTCCCTCCTCAAATCAAATTTTCTTCCGTTGCCCGTTTATATAAAAGTTGTACAACGTGATCGCATCCCCCCCTGGTCAAGGCAGGGTCTATTTTTTTCCAGTGGCATACATTAACAATATATATATATTTCCTGCGGGATGGAATATGACCGGGGAAATTTTTTTGTTTCGCCGGTTTCGCCGGACCCCCGGGTGCCGGGTTTTGATTTTTTTGGAGAAAGATTTCCCACTGCCGGCAGGAATCCTTGTCCCGGTGTCGAACAATCTTATTGACCCGAATAAGTTGTCGGAAGGAGAGTGATGAATGAAAGGGTCGGAGAAGAGTGCGCGTGCACACAAAATCCACCGGTGGCCCGTTCCGGCAGTGGTCTTTTTGTTTTTCCTTTCCCTGCCGGCCTTTGCCTGGGCTGCCGGTAACCATGGGATTGTCACCGGTACCGGTTGCGCTGTCAGCCAGTCCCGGGATGCCACCGCCCCGGCAAAAGCGGTTTTGGTGGCTGCCCGGGACACCGCGGCCGGTGGAGTTGAGTATACGGTTTGTCCGGGGGATACTTTATACAGAATAGGGCTGCGTTACGGGGTGAGCTACGAGGCCATCATGGAAGCCAACGGGCTGACCTCCACCCTGATTTATCCCGGCCAGGTCCTGTCCATCCCCGCCAAAGGTGAGGGGGCGCCCGCCCGACCGGCGCCGCAGGAACAGGAGGTATCCCGGGCCGGGGGAACCGATGAGCGGGGCATACTGGCCAAGGCCGCTTCCCTGCTGGGCAAGCCCTATGCCTATGGCGCCAGCGGACCTTCTTCCTTTGATTGTTCCGGTTTCACCGCCTATGTGTTCCGGCAGGCCGCCGGCATCAACCTGCCCCACAACGCCGCCGCCCAGGCGGAACTGGGCCGTCCGGTGAGCCGGGACCAGTTGTCCCCGGGAGACCTGGTATTCTTCGGCTATTACGGCAGCAGAGGAATCGGTCATGTAGGTATTTATGTGGGAGAAGGCCGCTTTATTCATGCTTCCACCAACAGGGGGGTAACCTATTCCTCCCTGAGCGATACCTATTACGCGAACAACTATAAAGGAGCCCGCCGGATTATCCGTTAGTTTGTTAAAAAACCCCGCTTAAGCGGGGAGTAACAGGTGGTTCAAACTCAAACAGCCCGGCAGGGCTGTTTGTTTTATAAGGGGTTTATCCCGGCCGGGGGCCGGTCTGCCAGCGCACCAGGGCGGCGGCCATGGCCACCTCCTCCATTTCGTGGCGGCGGCCCCGGGTCATCAAATTGGTCACTGCCGCCCTGGGGGACAGCCCTTCAAAGAGCACCCGGTATATCTGCTCGGTGATGGGCATTTCCACCCGGTATCTGGCGGCCAGGCGGTAGGCGGCGCGGGTGGTGCGCACCCCTTCCACCACCATGTGCACGCTGGCCACCGCCTCGGCCAGGCTCTTCCCCCGGCCGATTTCCATCCCCGCCCGGCGGTTGCGGCTGTGCATGCTGGTGCAGGTGACGATTAAATCCCCCACCCCGGCCAGGCCGGCGAAGGTCAGGGGGTTGGCCCCCAGGGCCATGCCCAGGCGGGTAATTTCCGCCAGCCCCCGGGTCATCAGGGCCGCCCTGGTGTTATCCCCGAAGCCCAGACCATCGGCAATGCCCGTGCCCAGGGCGATGATATTTTTCAAAGCCCCTCCCAGTTCCACCCCGGTCACATCGGGATTGGTATAAACCCGGAAGCTGGGGGTCATAAACAGCTCCTGGGCCCTGCCGGTGGTTTGCGGGTCCCGACCGGCCACCACCACGGCTGTGGGCAACCCCCGGCCCACTTCCTCCGCATGACTGGGGCCGGAAAGGACCACATAACGGCCCGCATTATCCTCCCCGGCCTCTCCGGTAAAAACCCGGGACAGGGGCTGCAGGGTGTCTTCCTCGATACCCTTGGCGGCGTTGATAACCATCACCCCGGGGGGCAGGAGGGGCAGCGCCTGGCGCAAAACCGGGCGGAAGGCATGGGAAGGGACACCGCAGACCACCGCTCCGGCCCTTTCCAGCACCCGGGGGAGATCCACGGTTACCTGTATTTCCGGCGGCACGGCCACCCCGGGCAGGTAACGGCCGTTTTCCCCCGCTTCCCTTATCTGCCGGGCCAGGTCTTCCCGGCGGGACCACATGCTCACCTGCATTCCCTTCCCCGCCAGGAGTACGGCCAGGGCCGTGGCCCAGCTGCCGGCCCCTAAAATGGCCACCTTGTCCACAAAACTTCCCTTCCCTTCTAAAAAGGGGACACGCTACTTTTTTTACGGTGTCCTCCCCTTTTTTTCTAAAATGTAAAATAAGGGCTGTCCTCTTTTGCTCCTGTCCCCTTTTTAACCTATTTTGGGTTCGGTGCCTTCCAGCAGCCTTTTTATATTGGACCGGTGTTTGTAGACGGCGATCAGGGCGACCAGGACGCCAAAGGCCACGTACGGGGCCGGCTGGTGCAGCATAAACATCCACAGGGGCACCGACAGGGCGGCCACCATGGAACCCAGGGAGACGTAGCGAAAAAGGGCCACCACCACCAGCCACAGGCCCAGGGCAAAGAGGGCGGCCAGCGGTGCCAGGACCAGGAATACTCCCAGGCCGGTGGCGATGATCTTTCCTCCCTTAAAGCCCAGGAACACCGGCCAGCTGTGCCCGGCCAGGGCGGCCAGGGCGGTGGCCAGTTCCAGGCCGTGCCCGCCAAAGTGACGGCCCAGCCAGACGGCCAGGGCCCCTTTCCCGGCGTCGCCCAAAAGGGCCACGGCTCCGTAAACCGGACCCAGGGTGCGCCAGACGTTGGTGGCCCCGATGTTACCGCTGCCGTGCTGCCGGATGTCCACCCCCCGGGCACGGCCCAGGAGATAGCCTGCGGGAATTGAGCCAATCAGATAGCTGGCCACCACGATCCAAAAGGCCATTTCCCCGTCCCCCCTTTACTGCCGCTCCCGGCGGCGCAGTATGAAACGGATGGGTGTGCCTTCAAAGCCATAAGCCTCCCGCAGTTGATTTTCCAGGTAGCGCAGGTAGGAAAAGTGCACCAGTTCCGGATCGTTGACAAACAGGACAAAGGTGGGCGGCTTAACCCCTCCCTGGGTGGCGTAAAGGATTTTCAACCGCCGGTTTTTGTTTGCCGGTGGCGGGTTGTGCATAACGGCCTCCCGGATCAGGGCGTTGAGGTCGGCGGTGTTCACCCGCAGGCATTGCTGTTCGGCCACCAGATTCACCAGTTCCATCACCCGGGGCAGGCGCCTTCCGGTCAGGGCGGAGATAAAGACCACCGGGGCGTAGGTCATGAAGGCCAGTTCCCGGCGGATCGCTTCGGTAAAGCGGGCCGCGGTGCGGTCGTCCTTTTCCACCAGGTCCCACTTGTTCACCACCAGCACGCTGGCCTTGCCCTGTTCATGGGCGTAGCCGGCGATGCGCTTGTCCTGGTCGGTGACCCCTTCCACGGCGTCCAGCACCACCAGGGCCACTTGGCAGCGGTCCACGGCCTTAAAGGAGCGGATGACGCTGTATTTTTCCGTGGGCAGGTCGATGCGGCTTTTGCGCCGGATGCCGGCGGTGTCCACCAGCAGGTAACGGCGGCCGTTCAGGGTAAAGTATGTATCAATGGCGTCCCGGGTGGTGCCGGGAATTTCACTGACGATGACCCGTTCCTCGCCCAGCAGGGCGTTGACCAGGGAGGATTTGCCCACGTTGGGGCGGCCGATGACGGCAATGCGCAGGGTGTCCGGCTCCTCTTCGTCCTCCGCCGCCGGGGGCAGCACGGCCACCAGGCGGTCCAGCAGGTCGCCGGTGTTCATGCCCTGGGCGGCGGAAACGGGTATGGGTTCGCCCAGGCCCAGGCGGTAGAATTCCGTCCATTCCCCGGCCCGCTGGAAATTTTCTATCTTGTTCACCACCAGCAGGACCGGTTTTCGGGTGCGGCGCAAAAGGGCGGCCACTTCCTGGTCGGTAGGGGTCAGTCCCGTGCGCCCGTCCACCAGGAAGAGGACGGCGTCGGCTTCGTCAATGGCCAGTGCCACCTGCCGGCGCACCCGGCCGGGGATGTCCCCCGCTTCGGCCAGGTCCAGCCCCCCGGTGTCCACCAGGGTGAAGGTGCGGCCGGCCCATTCGGCGGTCTGGTAGAGGCGATCCCGGGTGACGCCGGGCTGGTCTTCCACGATGGCCACCCGGCCGCCCACTATGCGGTTGAACAGGGTGGACTTGCCCACGTTGGGGCGGCCCACTATGGCTACTACCGGTTTGGGCAACTGCTTACCAGCCTCCACGTTAATATAATAAAAAACCCCGGCGGGGGAGAAATGTTTTATTTATTTCAGCCAGCTTAATTTTACCATGTACGCTGGTGAAACCGCAAGGAAAGACTGTTTTGCAACCAATGTTTACCGGGCAGATGAATTAAGTTAATAAGGGTGCCAGGCACCTTTTTAACTTATCTCTTCCGGGAGCGGCCGGCCCAGGCAGGCGGCGGCCAGTTCCGCCGGCCCCTCCGCCACCGCCACCGGGCGGTCCAGTTTCCGGGAAAGCTCACCCACCGTCATGTCGTCCAGAAAGACCGCTTCCCCCCGGCGCAGCATCACCGGCGGGATGATCAGGGGTTGCCCCGGGTCCTTGCCCCGCAACGCGGCCAGGATGTCCCCGCCGGAGATCAGCCCGGCCACCGTCACCTGTTCCCCGAAAAGGCGGTTGGGGATAACGGCCAGCTCCACGGACAGGTTCCGGATCCGGTTTAGCCGGTGTATAACCGGGGCCAGCACCTTTTCGCCCAGCACCCCCGTGGCCACGGTCACCCGGCGGGGGCGGGACATCTGCCGGGGCAGGCGGCGGGCCACCTCCTGCCACCCGTCCAGGAACAGGCGCACCAGGCCCACCCCGTTTTCCGTCTGGGGAAAATCGTCGTAATGGGAGGCCGGGGGCACCGGTACGCCCGCCAGCAGGTAGAATTCGTCGCTGGCAAAGACCACGGCCTCTTCCCGCCGGGCCAGGCACCGGTCCCGCCACCGGCGCACCCGCTCCACTATTTCCCGGGCTTCCCCCGGTGTAAAGGTGCGCAAGGGGTAAAGCCCCTCCCGGTGGCGGGTCAGTCCCACCGGCACAATGGCCACGGATCTAACCGCATGACCCAGGGAGAGGAGGTCCTCCACCGTACGTTCCAGTTCGACACCGTCGTTAAGATCCGGGCAGAGCACCACCTGGGTGTGCAGGGCAATGCCGGCCCCGGCCAGTTGACGTAACCGGGACATGATTTCCCCCGCCCGGGGGTGGCGGAGCATTTTTTCCCGGAGCTGCGGGTTGGTGGTATGTACCGATATGTACAGGGGACTCAAGCGCAGGCGGATGATCCGCCGGAAGTCCCTTTCCTGCAGATTGGTCAGGGTGATAAAGTTGCCCTGGGTAAAGGAAAGGCGGTAGTCGTCATCTTTTACGTACAGGGTGGGACGCAGGCCCGGGGGCATCTGGTCCACAAAGCAGAACAGGCAGCGGTTCTGGCAGCGGCGGGTGGGGCCCAGCCCTCCGCCGGCCAGGGTGATGCCCAGGTCTTCGTCGAAATCCTTTTCTATTTCCAGGAGCCATTCTTCCCCGTCCGGCTTGATCAGGACCAGGGCCAGCTCTTCGTCAGAGGTGAGAAAACGGTAATCCAGGATATCCTCCACCGGCTGCCCGTTGATATCCGCGATGCGATCCCCCGGCTCTACACCCAGTTGAGCGGCGATGCTGCCGGGGGCTACCCCTTCCACAGCCAGGCCCCGTCCGTTGGTCATGAAAAGTCTCCCTTCCGCACGGTTCAATGTGACATGTTCATTATCTAATAGTCGCCAGCTTTAGTCAAGGTTAATGCCGCACAATGAAATAGGTGCCGTCGGGCAGGATGTGGACGGTGGCATCCAGGGTTTTGGCCAGGGTGCGGGCCATTTTTTCCTGCTCTTCGGGGTTGGGGGCAAAAAAAATGGGCGCCCCCCCGGCCACATGATCCATATTTAAGGTTACAATGGCCAGAATACGGCTTTCCATAAAAATCCTCCCTCTAAAACCGCCTGAAAAGGGGACGATCCCCTTTTCAGGGCCGGGCGGCCAGGCGGCCGGCTTCGGTTTTCAGGGGGCGGGAGCGGGCGCTTTCCAGCACCGGCGCGCGCTTCACCGCCAGGATGAGGGCTTCCATGTCCTTCTCCACCGGCACGGTGTACAGGCCCACTTCCCCGGTGTCGGGGTTTTTGCGGGCCATGGGGGTGTACTCGGGCAGGTCCACATCCTTTTTGGTGCCCAGGAGCACCGCCACGGTGTGGGCGATGGCCTGGCGCTGCCCCAGGTCGTGGATGGTGGCCCGGGCGTCGGCGTTTTTGGGCCTGATGAGCACGGCCAGCCCTTCGGCTTCGATCTTCTCCCGCATCTCCCTTAAGCCGATGTTGACAAAGCCGATGTCTTCCACCATCAGCACCCCATCCTTATTAAACCATAACCGGGCCGGCACCACTTCACAGATATCCCCGATGGTTTCCCCGGCCATAAACGCCCGGGCAAATAAAATGGCCAGCACGGCCAGGACAAGGGCGGCCGGCCATTTGCCCAGTTCATGGGCGATGCTGGTTAAAAGGGCGGTGGCCATGACCAGGTAATTGCGGGCTTCAAAGGTGCGGGCAATGCCTTCGATGTAGTCGCTGCCCCGCCCGACCAGTTCATTTTCTTCCAGGTTTTCCAGGGTCTTTCTCTCTATGCTCCTGATTTCCCGGAACTGGCTGGCCGCCAGGGCCAGGAAGGTTACGGCGGTGAAATCGGGTTTTAATATGGCCGGTACGGCCACCGCCCCCAGGGCCGCGGCAATGAAGCCCAGGGACAGGTGGGAAAGGTAGCCGTGGGGGTAACCGGGATACTGGCGGTAGTCCAGGTGGAGCATGAACAGCCGCGCCAGGGTGCCCGCCAGCGTCCCGGCAATGATGGTGCCCAGGTACTCCTGCAAAAAGACCACCCCTAGTCCTGGCGGATGCGGCTTAAGTGATCCCGGTCGGCCTCGCTGGCGTCGGGGTCCCTTTTACCCGGGACGGTGGCCTTCTCAGAGGCATCCAGGGCCTTTCTTTCCCGGCGGGGGCCCAGGAAGCTGGCAAATTCCCGGCCGAAAAAGTGGGCGAGGCGGGCACTGGCCCTGTCCCAGCCGCCGGCGCTGATGACCAGGAAAGCGCCGCTGCCCAGAACGGTGAGAATGATGATCCAGGCCAGGGCGTTCCAGCTGCCCGGAGTGGCCGCCGTGCGGTCGGTGACCGGTTTGGGCGCACCCGGCGGTGCCGGGGCGGTTATGCCCAGGATCACCGGCACGGCGTCGGCCAGCAGGGCAATGCCCCGTTCCGCCTCTTCTCTGGTGTTGGTGTGGGTGCCGGCCTCAATGAGCACGGCGGTGGGCATGAGATCCTGGTTGTAATTTCCCTGGCCCATGAAGATTTCCTTTACTATGGGCTTGTGTACGCTGTTGGCGTAGGACATGAGCCGCTTGGCAAAATCCAGGTTGGCCTGCATGCGGGGATTCTCCCGTCCGATGACCAGGCGGGTCTGGGCCACGTCCTCCTGGGATATATTTTTCCGGTAATAACCGGGGTCGGGGATGCCGTCCCGGTGCACGTCAAAAAGGGCGATAGGGTTGTTTTTCATTAAATTGGCCGCCGTGCGCCGGGAGCGGTAATAGGCGTTGTCGTCGTGGGGGTCGTGGGGCGTTTTGTCATAATCCACCCGGGTCCCCTTTTTCTGCAGGCGGTCCACCAGGGACTGCCCCACCTGGTAGATCCCCCCATGGAAGGGGATGGCCTCCGACCCGTCGGAAGGTACATAGGATTCGTCACTGTGGGTATGGTAAATGCCCACCGGCTGGGTGGTCCGGGCCACCCGGCTGACGGGTACCGTCATCTGACTGTAAAATTCGTTGTAGGCCAGCAGGTCCCTGTCCAGGCCCAGGAAACGGGCGCGGGCCGTATTGCCTTCCACCCGTACCACCCGGTAGTGGTTTCCATCGGCGGTGATGATCTCATCGTTCACCGACACCCGGCGGCCCACCTGGCTGATTATCCGCCCCTGTTCGTCCTGGATGGTGCATACGTAACCGGCTATATGATCCCTTTCCCCTTCCCCCAAAAGCGCCCGGGGGTTCCACACCGGGCCGGAAACCCGGGAGTAGGTGTAAAGGGCCATCAGGGTCAGGCCAAGGATGATAAGACCGGTACCCCAAAAGATTTTCCGCCGCGCCCGGCTCATTACCAAGAACCTCCTTTATCACCCGGTTTGTCATCGTTGCCGCCGGTATCCGGCACCGGCTTGCGCAGGCCCCGCAGCAATGGTTCCGGCCGTCCTTTCACCGCCGGCCCGCCCTGCAGGCGTTCCCGGACTTCGCCCACCACCTCGGACAGCAGCACGGCCAGAATGCCGGCCATAACTATGGCGTCAAAGGCGCCGGCCCCCCCGATGAGCACCCGGCCGGCGGGAGCGCCCCGGCCTACCAGCCAGAAGTAATAGCCCACATCCATGGCCAGCACCCCCAGGGTGGCCGCGATAAACGCCCCCCGCCGGGAGCGGCCGGCCAGGTAGCCCACCACGGCCGCCACCAGGGGGTAGACCCACAGGGCGTCCAGGATTTCAAACCGCCCTCCCGGCTCCGGCAGGCCGCGCATAACCAGGGAACCGACGGCGTAAAGAGCCAGGGCGGTCACGGCCGCTCCCAGGATGGCCCGGGTGCGCTCCCGGGCCGTACCCGCTTTGGCCAGCAGATAGACGGCCAGGCCCAGGGGAATCAGCCCCCCTCCCAGGTTCAGGGAGACGGGATAACGGCCGCCCGGGATGGGAATATTGATGAAACTGCCCACGATCATGGCCAGGATGATCACCAGGGCTCCCCGGTCCGACAGACGCATGCGGTCCAGGGCCCGGTGGGCCAGTCCGAAGAAAATAAGCAGGGATACAACGATCAGTGCAGTGATACCCAGGGGAAAACCGGTCATGGACAAACCTCCTTTAATAAACCTCCTTCGAAAATTCCTTCGTGGTGCCGCTATAGCGGCATGAAGGACTCCTTAAAATAGTAGTCGGACTTTGGTCATCGGGTTAAGTTGAAATCCGCTAAAGTGAATTCCATTGATTGCGGAGGGTTTGGCTTATCCTACGGGGGAACCGGACCATTATCTATCCTTAGACTGCCCCGGCAGAGGATAAATATGCAAAAAAAAAAGCGGCATCCATGCCACTTGGGGTTCCAAGAAACGCTTTTTACTTTACGCCATAAGACCGGCGGGCCTGTTGACGCACCATTCCTGCCCGTTGCAAGAAACGCTTTTATCCTGCGCCAGCCGGCCACCGGGCCGGCGGGACCCGGTGACATGCCCTTCCTGCCGGTGGTTTCAAGAGATGCTCTTCATTTCACATCACCGCGGCAAAGAGCATAACCCGTTCGCCGGTGTGCAGCTGCAAAAGCGCCTTCGGCTTTGCGCCACGGGACACACAGCCACCCTTTGTGATGGCAGGGTGTGCCGGAAAATGTGTGTCCCGCTGCGTTCATTGCCCGGCTGTCAATAAAAGCCTATTTGTCGAAAATATCCCCCACCATTTCGCCGATGGTTACCGTGCCGCCGTTATCGTCGTTGTGCTGGTGCTGGTGCCTTTGCTCTTTGAACCGCCTGTTTTCTTTTTCCCGGGGAGCCCGGTTTACTTCCCGGATGGACAGGCGGATGCGTTTTTCCTCGGGGGCCACGTTCAGGACCTTGACGTCCACTTCGTCCCCCTCCTGCACCACTTCGTCGGGTGTGGCCACATGATGGTCCGCCAGGTGGGAAATATGCACCAGACCTTCCACCCCCGGCTCCAGCTGGACAAAGGCACCGAATGGAGCCAGCCGCACCACTTTGGCACGTACAACACTGCCCACGGGATACTTTTCTTCCACATTGTCCCAGGGATTGGGCAGCACCTGTTTCAAGCCCAGGGAAATCTTTTCGTTCTCCCGGTCCACCTTCAGCACCATCACGTCCAGTTCATCGCCCACGCTGACCACTTCGGAGGGATGGTTTACCCGGTACCAGGCCATCTCGGAAACGTGCAGCAGGCCGTCCACGCCGCCTACGTCCACAAAGGCGCCGAAGCTGGTCAACCGGCGCACCACACCCCGGACCACCTGTCCCTCATGCAGGTTTTCCAGGGTCTCCCGCCGCATGCGGACCGCTTCCTCTTCCAGTACCGCTTTGCGGGAAAGGATCACTTTCTTGCGGTTGCGGTTCAGCTCAATGACCCTGGCCTGGATGGACTGGCCCACGTACTTGCTCAGGTCTTCCACATAGCCCCTTTCCACCAGGGAGGCCGGCAAAAAAGCCCGCAGGCCCACATCCACCAGCAGGCCGCCCTTGACCACTTCCCGGACGACGCCTTCCACCGGTTCGCCGCTTTCCATATGCCGGTCCAGCGTCTCCCAGGCCCTCTCGGCATCGGCCCGTTCCTTGGAAAGGATCAGCCGGCCTTCGTTATCTTCGGATTTGACCACCGCTACTTCTATTTCATCCCCTACCTTGACCACGTCTTCGGGGGATTGCACATTGTAGCAGGAAAGCTCCCTTAAGGGAATGACGCCTTCGGATTTGGCCCCCACGTCCACCATTACTTCATCGGGACCTACCTGCACCACCACGCCCTTGACAATTTCTCCCGGGCGCAGGGATTTTACCTCCACCGCCTCTTTCATTTCCTCCACCGGCTCGGCGGCGGTTTCCCGGGGCGTTTCCGGTGCGGCTGTTTTTGCGCGTGTTTCCGGAGAGGCGGCATCTTCCTTTGCCTCTTCTTCCGCTGCCGCTTTTTCCTGTTCTTCCGCGGCGGCGCCGTTCACCGGCGTTCTGGCCCCTTCTTCCCCGGCCGCTCCGTTTCGCCCGCTGTTTTCACCCTCAGGCACCGTTTCAGCTGCAATTACGTTTTCCTTCATGTTGTCCTCTAACTGTGTCATCTCGCCCAACTCCTTCATCCGTCTTTCAACCTCCTCTATAATCCAGTCAGGTGTGGATGCGCCGGCCGTCAGTCCCGCCACTTTCACCCCCTTGAACCAGACGGGATCCAGTTCCCGGGCCGTTTCCACCTGGTAGGCGGGTTTGCCGGACTGCCGGCACAGGGCGGCCAGTTTTCTGGTATTGGCGCTGGCTGCGCCGCCAACCACCACCATTACGTCAACCTCCCGGGCCAGTTCCAGGGCTGCCTGTTGCCTGGCTCCGGTGGCATGACAGATGGTATTGTAAACCTGCAACTGCCCCGCCTTTTCCTGCAGGACATCCACCACTGCCTGGAAGTTGGCCAGCGGCTGGGTAGTTTGGGCGAGAACGGCCATTTTCTCCACCACCGGCAAACGTCGGGCTTCTTCCGGTCCGTCCACCACTACCGCCTGCCCACCGGTCCAGTCCACTATACCCTGAACCTCGGGGTGTCTTTTATCACCCACGATTACCACCGGCGTTCCACCGGAGGCCAGCTCGCGGGCCAAACTCTGCGCCCTGCCCACAAAGGGGCAGGTGGCATCCACTACCTTCAAATTCCTGTCCCTGGCCGTATCCAGAACGCCGGGGCCCACACCGTGGGAGCGGATAATCAGTTTTCCCCCGGGCGCTGCCTTTTCCACCCGGTCGATTTCCTGCACACCCTCTGCGGCCAGCTTTTGCATCACCTGCGGGTTGTGTATCAGGGGGCCCAGGCAATACACGGGCCCGTCCCGTTCCCTGACCGTTTCTTCCGCCAGTTTGATTGCCCTTTTTACCCCAAAGCAGAAACCTGCCCTGGATGCCAGACGTACCTGCATTACTTACCTCACCAAGCGCTATCCATCAGTTTGGCAATTTCCCGCATTAATTCCCGGCTGACCGTTTGATAATCCTGCCGGGCGGCCAGGCCCGCACGGGAGAAATACAGCGGTTTGCCAATATGTACCCGCACCCTGCCGAACACGCCCCGGGTGTTCAGCACCGCCACCGGTAGCACCGGCACCTGCGCCCGCAGGGCCAGCATGGCCGCTCCCAGGTGGGGTTCCATGAGCTCACCGGTACGGCTTCTGGTGCCTTCGGGAAAAATGCCCACCACCCGGCCCTGTTTCAACAGTTCCAGCGCCCGGCGGATGGCCTGACGGTCGGCGCCGCCCCGGGCTACGGGAAAGGCGTCCAGCCGGCGGATGACCGGGCCCAGCACCGGGAAGTGGAAGAGTTCCGCCTTGGCCATAAAGTGGACCTGGCGGTCCAGGGCGCAACCCACCACCACCGGATCCCAGTAGCTGGCGTGATTGCTGACCACCAGCACACCCCCCCGCCGGGGCAGGTTTTCCGCTCCCACCACCACCCAGCGGCGCAGCAGGAGCAGGATCAGGCGGCATACTGCCCGGGCGAAGCGGTAGAACATCAGGTAACCCTCCCCCTGATCCGGCCGATAATCATCTCCACCACCTGGTCCGTATTCAGGTGGGAACTATCGATGATCCAGGCATCGGGAGCCGGGACCAGGGGGGCCACCTCCCGGGAGCTGTCCAGGCGGTCCCGTTCCCGGATTTCCTGGATGAGCTGCTCCAGAGACAGATGGTGTCCTTTGGCCAGCAGATCCCTTTGCCGGCGCCTGGCCCGCTCTTCGGGGGAAGCGGTAAGGAAAATTTTCACTTGCGCCCCTGGTAGAACCACCGTGCCCACATCCCGCCCTTCCATGACCACGGCGCTGTTTTCGGCCATTTCCCGCTGGCGCCGGACCATATTTGACCGTACCCCGGGGACCCGGGCCACCAGTGAGACATTGCGGGAAACCGCCGGCTCCCGGATGGCTTCGGTGACTTCTTCACCATCCAGGAATATCCGGCATCCGCCGCCGTAACCGGCAGTTAAATCAATCCGGCTTTCCCGGGCCAGGGCTTCCAGCGCCGGCTCATCGGCCGGGTTGATGCCCCGGCGCAGGGCCTTCAGGGTGAGGGCACGGTACATGGCCCCGGTGTCAATGTAGAGGAAGCCCAGTTGCCGGGCCACCTCCCGGGCTACGGTGCTTTTTCCCGCCCCGGCGGGGCCGTCGATGGCAATGGCTATCCGGGGACCCATAGACATCTCCTTTAATTATAATAACACGAATACCCTGGTTATTTCGACACAACTAAGTTTTTTCCTTCAAAAAGAAAAAGATGCCGGGTAAAACTTCATCCCGGCATTATTCTACCCGCAGGGAAGCTAAAATACCGTCAAATCCGGGAAAGGAAACATCCACGCATTCCGCGCCCTGAATTACTGTTTTGCCCCGGGCCGCCATGCCGGCCACCGTCATGGCCATGGCTATGCGGTGATCGCCGTGGCTTGCGCACCGGGCGCCGGTGAGGGGCCGGCCGCCCCGCACCTGGAGCCCGTCGGGCAGTTCCTGGATGTCCACGCCAAATTTTTTTAACTCTACAGCCACCGTGGCAATGCGGTTGCTTTCTTTTACTTTTAGTTCCGCCGCGTCCCGCACCACCAGTTCTCCTTCGGCCAGGGCGCCGGCCACGGCCAGAACGGGAATTTCGTCAATCAGGCGGGGAATGAGGGCACCGGTTACCGTCACGCCCCTGAGCCGGGAGTGGCGCACCCGTATGTCGGCCACCGGCTCGCCGCTCTGCTCGTGGATGTTGAAAATTTCTATATCCGCACCCATTTCCTTAAGCACCTGGACAATGCCGTCCCGGGTAGGGTTGACCCCTACTTCCCGGATGGTGACGGCGGATCCGGGCACCACCGCCGCCGCCACCATGAGAAAGGCGGCGGAAGAGATGTCCCCGGGCACCGTCACCGGCCGGGCCTGCAGGGTCTGGCCGCCGGTGATGCGGGTGGTACATCCCGTCCGGTGGACGGCGGCTCCGAAATACTGCAGCATGCGCTCGGTGTGATCCCGGGAAAGGGCGGGCTCAGACACACTGGTCCGCCCGGCAGCCAGAAGGCCGGCCAGGAGAAGGGCCGACTTTACCTGGGCGCTGGCCACCGGGGAGGTATATTCCATGCCCTGCAGTGTTCCCCCCCGTACCGCCAGGGGGGCCAGGTTGCCCTCCTGCCGCCCCCGGATGTCCGCCCCCATCATGGACAGGGGGCCGGTGACCCTTTTCATGGGCCGGCGGCGTAAGGACGCATCCCCGGTGATGACACTGAAAAAAGGCAGACCGGCCAGGATGCCCAGGAGCAGGCGCATGGTGGTACCGGAGTTGCCGGCGTCCAGCACATCCTCCGGCTCCCGCAGGGCGCCGGCGCCCCGGCCGTGGACGGTGAGGCGCCCCTGATCATCGGGGCCGGTAAAGGACGCCCCCAGGGCGGACAGACAGCGCACCGTGGCCAGGCAATCGGCACCCATGAGGAAGTTTTCTATGCATGTGTCTCCTTCGGCCAGGGCGCCCAGCATCACCGCCCGGTGAGAGATGGATTTGTCTCCGGGCACCCGCACTTCCCCTTTTAAGGCCCGGGGCGGAGTAATTTCCAGATCCACTGAGATACTCCTTTCGCTTCCACCGGGGCAGGGCGTTGTTCCTGCCTGCTCCGGGGTTTAGCGTCGTTAGCACCATAGCTACCTTTTTACCACCTGATACCCGGCTTGCCGCAGGATAACGGCAGCCTGTTCCTGTTCCTTTTCGGTGGCGAAGGCCAGGCGGATGGACCCCCCTTCGCCCTCGCGCACCCTTAAGATTTCTATGTCACATATATTAATGCCCTGGTCGCCCAGGCTCTTGGCCAGGCCGGCAATCATGCCCGGGCGGTCGGGGACGGCAGCCACTATTTCATGCATCACCGGCAGGTAGCCCCGGGTACCATCACGCATGGCCCGGCGAAAGGCCCGGGCGTCTTCCAGAAGCGCCCGGATGCCTTCGCCGTTACCGGCGGCGATCATGCCTTCCAGGCGGTTCAGCTGTTCCCGGAAAACCTTTATTGACTCCAGAACCGCACCCTGGTTGGAAAGGAAAATATCCCGCCACATCAGGGGGTTGCCGGCGGCTATGCGGGTGGTGTCCCGGAAGCCGCCGGCGGCCAGGGGAACAAAGGATTCTCCCTCCGGCAGGTTCATCAAAGTATTTACCAGGGCGGCGGCCACCAGGTGGGGCAGGTGGCTGACGGCAGCCACCGCCCGGTCGTGTTCCTCCGGGGTCATTTTAACCGCCCGGGCGCCCAGGCCGGTGACCAGCCCTTCCACCCGTCCCACAACTTCTCCGGGGGTGTCCACCCGGGGGGTTAGAATGTAAAAAGCATTTTCGAACAGATAGGGGTCGGCTCCGGCCATGCCCGAGCATTCCGACCCGGCCATGGGGTGCCCCCCCACAAACCAGGTTCCCGGGGGCATGATTGACACCGCCAGAGCACAGACACGGGCTTTGGTACTGCCCACGTCGGTGACCACCGTACCCGGGGAAAGATGGGGGCGCATTTCCTCCAGCACCGCCGGGGTCTGCCCCACCGGGGTGGCCACCACCACCAGTTCCGCCCCGTCCAGTACGGTTCGGTCCACCCGGGAGGCCGCCCGGTGCACGGCCCCGGCCTCCAGGGCCAGCCGTCGATTTTCCGGCTCCGGGTCCACCCCCACCACCCGGCGGGCCAGGCCGCGCCGGGTGGCGGCCAGGCCCAGGGAGCCGCCCATGAGTCCCACGCCGATGATGGTTATCTGTTCAAGCACCGGCCGCTACCCCCGCCAGCCGGCGACCCACCACCGGGGCCGTTTGGCGCAAATCGGCCATCATGGCCGCAAAGTTTTCCGGCGTCAGGGATTGGGGACCGTCACAGAGGGCTTCGGCAGGGTTCGGGTGCACCTCCACCAGCAGGCCGTCGGCTCCGGCCGCCACGGCCGCCCGGGCCATGGCCGGCACAAAACGCCACTTGCCTATGGCGTGACTGGGGTCCACAATAACCGGCAGGTGACTGAAATATTTTACCACCGGAACGGCTGCCAGGTCCAGGGTGTTGCGGGTATAGGTTTCAAAGGTGCGGATCCCCCGCTCGCACAGGATCACCCGCTGATTGCCCCCGGACATGATGTACTCCGCCGCCATCAGCCACTCTTCAATGGTGGCCGAAAGGCCCCGTTTTAAAAGCACGGGTTTGTCCACCCGGGCCACTTCCCGCAGAAGAAAGAAGTTCTGCATGTTCCGGGCGCCAATCTGCAGTATGTCGGCGTATTCCGCCACCAGGGGCAGGGTGCGCACATCCATTACTTCCGTCACTATTTTCAGCCCGGTTTCTTCCCGGGCTTCAGCCAGGAGCTTCAGGCCCTCTTCCTCCAGTCCCTGGAAGGAATAGGGGGAAGTGCGGGGTTTAAAGGCCCCTCCCCTTAAAATGGTGGCCCCGGCTCCCTTCACCAGCCGGGCCGTTTCCAGCAGCTGTTCCCGGCTTTCCACGGCACAGGGGCCGGCCAGGATATGAATTTCTTCCCCGCCGATGGCCAGGTCCCCCACCATGACCACACTGTCCTCCGGGTGAAAGGCCCGGCTGGCCAGTTTGTACGGCTGGAGGACGGGCATGACCTTTTCCACGCCGGCCATGGCCTCCAGGAATTCGTCCTGTAAACGGGTGCGGTCGCCAATGGCACCGATGATGGTCCGTTCCACCCCCCGGGAGAGGTGCACCTGAAAACCATTCTTGTCCAGACGGGCCACCACCGCATTTATCTGTTCTTCCGTAGCGTCCTGCTGCATGACCACAATCATTATTTTACCTCCCATCCTGCCGTGCTGCTATTATTTTACCCGCAAAACCAAACAGGGCACCTGTTTTGCCGGAGGTGCCCGCAGGGTCAATAAAACAAGACCTATCCCTCCCCCCTGCCGTACTACCATTCTGCATCATACTACATTTCTATCTTAACACATGCCCGGTACGGGGGCAACCCGTTTTTTCCCGACTGAAAAGCAGGTAAATGTTTGGTAAAATGTTTACCATAAAATTAAGCACCCCTTTAGCGGGGTATCTTTGATGAAAAAGCTTGGTCCCAATGTAAGTTGGGTGCCACCGGTTACTCAAAAAGTCCTCAACCAGTGTCATTTATGTCTACCGGTTATTTTTTAAACAGGGTGAGCCTGACCACCCGCATTTGCACAGGGAGATTACCTGCCTCCACGATCAGCACTTCCCGTTCTTCGTGCTCCGGAAAGTACCGCAGGAAATGATCCACTGGAGCTATGGGCAGGTCCAGACTGGCTGTTTTATAATGCATGGGCAGCACATACGCCGGCGCCAGCTGTTCGACCACTGCCGCGGCTTCGGCGGCGTCAATGGTGTAATAGCCGCCCACCGGGATCATCAGGATATCAATTTCCCCCAGGGCTTTCACCCGGTCATCTTCCAGCCGGTGGCCCAGGTCGCCCACGTGGCACAACCGCAGGCCTTCCGTTTCGATGACGAATATGATATTCTCGCCCCGCTGGCTGCCCCGGCTCTGATCGTGATAGGAAGGGTGTCCGGTGATTTTGATGTCGCCAAATACATGCTCTCCCGTCTCCTGCACCACCGCCGGACTGCCGGGCACCACCTGCACCGCATTATGGTCGAAATGCTGGTGGCTGACTGTGACTATGTCCGCCGGTACTGCCGGCGGCGGGTAGCCCACCCGCTGGTCAAAGGGGTCCGTGATGATCCTTTTCCCGCTGCCGGTGGTCACCAGGAAACAGGCATGTCCCAACCAGTGGATTTGCATGCTAAATTAAAAACCCCCTTTAAAATAGTCGCTGGCGTAAATGTTCAGTGAACCTGCCCGGGTGCCGCATTGTCCACGCTCACTCCAGTGCTTCGCGCTGACAAAAGATTCTAACGCCAAAGCTAATAATTCCCGCGGCAGCGGCATCAAAAAAAGTGGCCTGACCCGAAATAAATCGATGCCGCTGCCATATTGATGATTTTATTTTATACCACCCGGTGCCGGTTAACAATATCTCTCCCGGATTTTTCGTAAGCGGGGTTCACCATTTGCCGGCCAAGGGCTCCCGCCAGGGAACGCAGTTCGGCCAGCAGTCTCTCCAGCTGGGCGGGTAAAAGGGACTGGGGGCCGTCGGAAAGGGCTTCTTCCGGCCGGGGGTGCACTTCCAGCATCAGGCCGTCGGCGCCGGCCGCCACGGCGGCCCGGGCCACCGGGGCCACCAGGGAGCGGCGGCCGGTGCCGTGGCTGGGGTCGGCAATCACCGGCAGGTGGGACAGTTCCTTCACCGCCGGGATGGCATTTATGTCCAGGGTGTTGCGGGTGTATGTTTCAAAGGTGCGGATGCCCCGCTCGCACAGCATGACCCGGCTGTTGCCTTCGGACAGGATGTATTCGGCGGCCAGAAGCCACTCCTCAATGGTGGCGGAAAGCCCCCTTTTGAGCAGCACCGGCTTGCTCACCCGCCCCACTTCCCGGAGCAGGACGAAATTTTGCATATTCCGGCTGCCGATCTGGATGATGTCGCTGTAACGGCAGACCAGTTCCAGGCAGCGCACATCGGTGACTTCGGTGATTACCGGCAGGCCGGTGGCTTCCCGGGCCCGGGCCAGGATGCGCAGGCCTTCTTCGCCCAGGCCCTGGAAGGAGTAGGGGGAGGTGCGGGGCTTGAAGGCACCGCCCCTCAAGATGTGTACCCCCATTTCCTTGAGGGCCAGGGCCAGTGTGATCATCAGGTCTTCATTTTCCACGGCGCAGGGGCCGGCAATGATGACCACCTGTTCGCTGCCCACCCGGCAGGTGGGCAGCTCAATAACGGTATTTTGCGGCTGGTGTTTCCGGCCAGCCAGCTGACAGGCAGGCAAGGGACCATACCTCCTAAAACAGAAGTCGGAAGTCAGAAGTCGGAAGTCGGTATTGTTGGAATTCACCGGGGTGAATTCCAGAACGGACTTGCTTTATCCTTATGCTTTTATGATCAACACCGGTTTTAATGAAAGCTTGCAATCGGAATAAACCTCAATTCCCACCCCGGGTTGGTTAACAGAGGTTCAGGCTTTAACCATGCCGTCAATGGCCTTGCGGATCTCCCCTACCAGCGCTGCCACTGCCGGGGCGGGGTCGCTGCCCTTTGCCCGGGCCACCAGGTTGACGATGGCGCTGCCCACCACCAGGGCGTCACAGTGAGGGGCCACCCGGGCGGCGCTTTCCGGCCCGGAGATGCCGAAGCCGATGGCCGCCGGCAGGGAAATGTACTGCCGCACGCGATGCATAAATTTCGCCAGGTCGGTGTGGATCTCCTGCCGGGCACCGGTGACCCCGGTCACCGAGACGCAGTAGACAAATCCCCGGGCCAGGGGAGCCATGGCGGCCAGGCGGGCGGCGGTGCTGGTTGGGGCCGCCAGGGGGATAAGAGCCAGCCCGTATTGATCAGTATGCCCCAGGAGTTCCCCGCTTTCTTCAATGGGCAGGTCGGGTACAATCAGGCCGTCCACGCCGGCTGAAGCGGCGTCCCGGGCAAAATCTGCCAGGCCGTATTGAAAGACGGGGTTGTAGTAGGTCATCAGGATCAATGGGGCGGTGACGCGCTGCCGGACGGCGGCGCACATGCGGATGATCTCCCTCACCCGCACCCCTTTAGCCAGAGCCCGGGCCGAGGCCTGCTGGATGACCGGGCCGTCGGCCACGGGGTCGGAAAAGGGTATGCCTATTTCTACCATGTCCGCTCCGGCGGAGACCATGGTTTCCACCAGGCGGGCGGTGGCCGCCAGGTCCGGGTCACCGGCGGTTATATAGGTGATCAGGCCCTTTTTCCCCCGGCGGGCCAGGCCGGCAAGGCATAGGGTTATACGGTTCTCGCTCATGGCTGTTTCCCCCCATCCAGTATGCCGGCCACGGTTTCCACGTCCTTGTCCCCCCGGCCGGAGAGGTTGACCACCATGATGGATTCCCGGGGCATTTCCGGGGCCAATTTTACCGCCCGGGCCAGGGCGTGGGCGCTTTCCAGGGCTGGAATGATTCCTTCGGTGCGGCTTAAAAGCTGGAAGGCCTCCAGCGCCTCCCCGTCGGTGACGGTGGTGTACTCCACTCGGCCGGTTACTTTTAAGTAGCTGTGTTCCGGCCCCACCCCGGGGTAATCCAGCCCGGCGGAAATGGAGTGGGCCAGGTTGATCTGGCCGTCCTCATCCTGCAGCACGTAGCTCATGGAACCGTGCAGCACCCCGGGGCGGCCCCTGGTGAGGGTGGCGGCGTGTTTGCCGGTTTCCAGGCCGCGTCCGGCCGCCTCCACACCAATCAGTTTTACCCCTTCGTCCTCCAGGAAGGGGTGGAAAATGCCCATGGCGTTGCTTCCCCCGCCCACGCAGGCCAAAATCACATCGGGCAGCCGCCCTGTCGCCTCCAGGATCTGCCGGCGGGTTTCCACGCCGATGATGCGCTGGAAATCCCGCACCATCACCGGATAGGGGTGGGGGCCGGCCACGGAACCCACCAGGTAGTAGGTGGTTTCCACGTTGGTCACCCAGTCCCGCATGGCCTCGTTCATGGCGTCCTTGAGGGTACGGCTGCCGGCGGTCACCGGGACCACCGCGGCCCCCAGCAGGCGCATGCGGAAGACGTTCAAAGCCTGGCGGGCCATATCTTCCTCCCCCATGTACACGGCGCACTCCAGGCCGAAAAGGGCGGCGGCGGTGGCGGTGGCCACCCCGTGCTGCCCGGCCCCGGTTTCGGCGATCACCCGTTTTTTGCCCATGCGCCGGGCCAGGAGGATCTGGCCGATGGTGTTGTTTATTTTATGGGCGCCCGTATGGTTCAGATCCTCCCTCTTGAGGTAGATCCTGGCTCCCCCGCAGTGGTCGCTCAAGCGGCGGGCAAAATATAAGGGGGAGGGGCGCCCCACATACTGCCGCAGGTAGTATTCCAGTTCCTTTTGAAAGGCGGGGTCTTGACTCGCCTGCCGGTAGGCCGCCGTCAGTTCCTCCAGGGCCGGCATCAATGTTTCCGGCACGTAGCGGCCGCCAAAGGGCCCAAAATAACCCCTTTCGTCGGGTAAAGACATAAATGTTTCCTCCATGAGTAAATTTTCAGTGCAACCCACCCCAGCGCCGCATTCTCACGCGCCGGCGGCACCACGGCGGGCAATGCGACCGGGCCAGCGGCGCCGCAAATGCGGCATGATCCTCGAATGGTGGATGGTTGCCGGTTCAGTCGCTTGCCGCTGGTTTACAACCCCTGGCCGCGGCAATGAAGCGGCGGATTTTGTCGGGATCCTTGATCCCAGGCCGGCCGTCCCTTTCCACACCGCTGCTCACATCCACCCCGTAGGGGCGCACGGTGGACACGGCCCGGCCCACATTCTCCGGGTTGAGGCCGCCGGCCAGGATCAGAGGGCGGGGCAGGTTTAAACCGGCCACCAGCTGCCAGTTGAAGGTGCGGCCGGTACCCCCGGCCTTTCCCGGTACGGCGGTGTCCACCAGAAAGGCATCCGCCGGATAACCGGCAAAGTCCGGCAGGCCCCCGCCGTCCTCAATCCGGAAAGCTTTGATGACCCGGCAGGGCAGCAACCGGCAGTATTCCGGCGGTTCCTGGCCGTGCAGCTGGACCGCATCCAGGCTGCAAAAGTGCACCATTTCCCGTATGGTTTCCAGGGGTGCATCCACAAAGACACCCACCCGGGTAACGAAAGGGGGTAGTGCCCGGCTGATCCGGCGGGCCGTTTCCGGTGCAATATATCGGGGGCTGCCGGCAAAGACGAAACCCAGGGCGTCGGCGCCGGCTTCCGCCGCCAGCAGGGCGGTTTCCAGGTCTGTTATGCCGCAGATTTTTACCCTGATCATACGAACAAACCTCCTGATGATCCCTGCCTGGACTGCAGGAGCAAAATAACCCTGTTCCTTTATCAGGATACCCGGTGCAGGTGCTTCCCCCGTTCCCGTTCTGGTGTTATAATGGGACAAACGGTGAAAGGTGGCGGGAGAATGCTCAGCTGCAGGGTGCGTAACGCCTTCATCATCCTGGGACCCCTTTTTATCATCGCTGCGTTTACCAATCTCTTCGGATCGATCTTAAGCCTGATTTTAATGGCCTTTGGTGTTTCCATGGTCATGATGCTCATTTTCCGGGGGCGCCACTGAAGGGACTAGTTCCGGCCGGCCGTTGGCCGTGCCCAGCAGTTCCTTAACCTTTTCCCCGGGGTCGGACGCCCGGACCAGGGCTTCCCCCACCAGGACCGCATCCACCCCGCAGGCCGCCAGGGCCAGCATATCCCGGCGGGTGTGGATGCCGCTTTCACTGACCACCAGCACCCGGGGGTCGGTTATTTTTTCCCGCAGGCGGCAGGTGGTGGACAGGTCGGTTTGAAAGGTGCGCAGATCCCGGTTATTGATCCCGACGACAGTGGCCCCGGCGTCCAGGGCGCGTTTTAACTCCTCCGCCGTATGAACTTCTACCAGGGCGCTTAAACCCAGCTCCGCCGCCAGCTGTTGAAAACCGGCCAGCCGCCCGTCGTCCAGAACGGCGGCAATGAGCAAAACGGCATCGGCTCCCAGGTAGCGGGCTTCGTAAATCTGGTAGGGATCAATGATGAAATCCTTGCGCAACAGGGGCAGCGGGCTTTCCCGACGTACCAGGGGTAAAAAGGCCCGGTGACCCCGGAAGAAACGGTTGTCGGTAAGTATGGAAATGGCCGCCGCCCCGGCCCGCATATAGGTGCGGGCCAGTTCCACCGGCCGCAGGCCCTTACGGATCCAGCCTTTGGACGGTGAGGCCCGCTTGATCTCGGCCATGAGGGCCACCTCCCCGGGCCGGCGCAGGCTCCGGTCCAGCGACCGGACGGGGGGCAGGGCGGGCCACCGATCAAGCATCCGGGCCAGGGGATAAAGCTCCTTTCTTCTCCGCACTTCCTCTTTTTTATGGGCCACGATCCGGTCCAGAATCAAATGCCGGCCACCTGCCTGCCCGCCCGGCGGGTGAAGGCCACCAGGTGCTCCAGTCGATCCCTGGCGGCGCCGCTGTCGATGCTTCCGGCAGCCGTGGCCAGGGCGCTGGAAAGGTCCCCGGCTCTGCCCGCCGCCAGCAGCCCCAGGGCGGCGTTTAAAATTACCGCGTCCCGCTGCGGTCCGGGCATTCCCTGCAGTATTTCCCCGATCATGGCGGCGTTCTGCTCCGGAGTGCCGCCGGACAGGGCCTGCACCGGGTACCGGGAGAAACCGTAATCCGCCGGGTCCAGGGTATATTCCCGCACTTCTTCGCCCTGTACCTCGGCCACCACCGCCGGCCCGGCCAGGGAAATTTCGTCCAGCCCGCCGGCACCGTGAACCACAAAAGCCCGCCGCACGCCCAGCCGGGAGAGCACCCGGGCCACCCGGGGGACCAGATCCACGCTGTAGACCCCCACCACCTGGGCCGATGCCCCCGCCGGGTTGGTTAAGGGGCCCAGAATGTTAAACACCGTGCGGATGCCGATTTCCCGCCGGGGTCCCGCGGCATGCTTCATGGCTTTGTGCAGTGCCGGGGCAAACAGAAAGGCGATGCCCACCCGGTCCAGGCATTCCGCCATGGCCGCCGGGGACAGGTCCAGGTTCACCCCCAGGGCTTCCAGCACATCGGCCGACCCGCAGCGGCTGGATACGGAGCGGTTGCCGTGTTTGGCCACCGGCACCCCGGCCCCGGCCAGCACCAGGGCCGCTGCGGTGGAAATGTTAAAGGTATTGGCCCCGTCTCCGCCGGTGCCGCAGGTGTCCACCAGCACCGGGTGGCCGGAACGCACCGGGGTGGCGTGCCGGCGCATGGTCCGGGCAAAGCCGGTGATTTCCTCCACCGTTTCCCCCTTCAGGCGCATGGCCGTAAGCAGGGCGGCGATCTGGGCCGGGCTGGCCTGCCCGGTCATGATCTCGTCCATCACCTGTTCCGCCTCGGCCTCGCTCAAGTTTTCACCACCAACCACCCGGTTGATTGCTTCCCTGATCATCTCTACTCATCTCTCCTCCGCTAAAATGTGTGTCAGTGTGTCAGTGCAGCAGTGTGTCAGGGGACGGTTCTTTGACACACTTTTGTGACAAGGAACCGTCCCCTGTCACAGTCCCCTGTCACACAGTCCACCGGCCGCCGTTAAGGCGCAGGAAGTTGGCCAGCAGTTCCATCCCGTGCTCCGTGAGGATGGACTCGGGGTGGAACTGCACCCCTTCCACGGTAAACTCCCGGTGGCGCAGGCCCATGATTTCCCCTTCCGCCGTCCAGGCGCTGATTTCCAAACAGGCGGGCAGGGTGTGCCGCTCCACCAGCAGGGAGTGGTAGCGGGTGGCGGTAAAGGGGGACGGCAGGCCTTGAAAAATGGTCCGGCCGTCGTGCCGGATGGCCGAGGTTTTGCCGTGCATCAGCCGTCCGGCCCGCACCACCCGGCCGCCGAAGACCTGGCCGATGGTCTGGTGGCCCAGGCAAACCCCCAGGATGGGTATTTTCCCGGCCAGGTTACGTACCAGGGCCAGGGAAACACCCGCGCTGTCCGGGTTGCCGGGGCCGGGGGAAATAACCACATGGGTGGGCTGCAGTTCCTGGATTTCCTCCAGGGTGACCCGGTCGTTGCGCCTGACCTCCACGGTCACGTTAAGTTGTCCGAAATACTGCACCAGGTTGTAGGTAAAGGAGTCGTAGTTGTCAATCATCAGCAGTTTAACCGGCTGTTCTGCGGAAGGAAAAGGAAATGGCCTCTGAACCGCGGCAACAGACATCAAACCCCCCCTTGCCATCTTGCGGATTTGCCATCGTTACCATCATCGCGCTTTCTTACTTTTCTACCCAGTTTGTTACTATTACATCTCTAATGCTCGTTTGTGCCGGCGCCCCGGGAGCCGGTACTCAATAAAAGGTTTGTTTTACGAAGAAACTACTGTTCGCCGGGTCATATATTGTCATTCGGCAGTCATAGGACCGTTGAGTGCTAAACTCCAACTTGCCGGGTGCCGTTTCCGGCTTTCCCCAATGTCGTTTCCTGTGAGTGCCGGGCCGTTCCCCGGGAATTAATCATACTGCTTTAATGAACATTTACAAGTACCCGGTTGGTTAACTGGCCTGGTTTTCACTGGCGGCCAGGGTTTGTAAGAGCGCGCGGGCCTTGTTCAGGGTTTCCTGGTACTCCCTTTCCGGGTCAGAATCGGCCACAATCCCCGCCCCGGCCTGCACATAAGCGTAACCCCGGTGAAAAACAATGGTGCGGATGGTGATGGCTGTATCCAGGTTGCCGTTGTAGCCCAGGTAACCCACGGCGCCGGCGTATGGGCCGCGGCTTTCCGGTTCCAGTTCTTCGATGATTTCCATGGCCCGTACCTTGGGCGCCCCGGACACGGTGCCGGCGGGGAAACAGGCCTTCAGGGCGTCAAAGGCGGTCCGTCCCTCAGCCAGGTTGCCCCGCACCGCAGAGACCAGATGCATCACGTGGGAGTATTTTTCCACCACCATGAACTGGGGCACGGTCACCGTTCCCGGTTTACACACCCGGCCCAGGTCGTTGCGGCCCAGGTCCACCAGCATCACATGTTCCGCCCGCTCCTTGGGGTCGTCCAGCAGTTCCGCCGCCAGGGCTTCGTCGACCCCGGCACTGGCTCCCCGGGGACGGGTGCCGGCAATGGGCCGGGTTTCCGCCATCCCGTTTTCCACCCTTACGAGCATTTCCGGAGAAGACCCGGCGATGGCCACATCCCCCAGGTCCAGGTAATAAAGATATGGCGAGGGGTTAATCCGGCGCAGCCGGCGGTAGACCTGGAAGGGATCCCCCGCAAAGGGCACCTGTAACCGCTGGGAGAGAACCACCTGTAAAATATCCCCCTGCCGGATGTATTCCTTTGCCCGGCGGACCAGGGACTGGAACTCCTCCCGGGTGACACCGGACGGCAGTTCCTGCAGTGCAGCTTTATTCATGGGCTCTCCGCCCGTAACGAAATCTCCTTCACCGCCCGGCGCCGGCCCGTTTCCTTCCCGTAAACTGCCGTAAAAACCGTCAGCCGGTCTATCCACGGAACTCACCGGCCCGTTAATAAGCCGCCAGATGTGTTCAATGCGCTCCACCGCCCGCCGGCGGGCGACCTCCGGCCGGGACCCCGGCAGGGTGTTGACCACCACCCGCAGGGTATGTCTTAAGTGATCCATAACCAGCAGGGTACCGGTAAACAGCAGAACCATATCCGGCAGGTTCAGGTCGTCCCCGGTGGTGGAAGGCAGCCGTTCCAGCCAGCGGACCAGATCATAGGCAAAGTAACCCACCGCGCCGCCGTAAAAGCGGGGCAGTTCCGGCAGGACCGGTCCCCGCCAGTAATCCATCAACTGCTCAACGATGGTGAAGGGATTGCCGGCCATTTCCAGGCAGGCCGTATTTTCCCGCCCTGGATCCTCTGTGCCTTTACAATTAATCCGGGAAGCGTTATCTCTTTGCCGGATGGTCATATTTCCCTGCCTGTGTTCCCCTGTGCCGGATCCGGCCGGGTTTGCACACCCGCAGGGTGCACACGGCCCTTTTCCCGGCTGTACCGGTAGACACGCACACCTTGCGTCCGCCGGGCGGCAAATAATGTCCCGGTTCTGGAAAACGGCCATTAGATCCCGGGAATATTCCTCCGGCAGGAAGAGCTGCCCCGACACTCCCTTATGCCGGTAAATGGCCAGGGGCTCAAGGCCGATAAAGGAATAGCGGGCCAGTTTTTCACCACCCTCCCCGCTCTCCAGCAGAAAAGCCGGCTTTAAGGCAGACAGCCGGGTGAAGAGGGAGATGGGGGTCTCCATGTCCGCCCCCCATTCGGCGCTGACGGGAACCAGCCGGTACCGGCGGGCCAGTTGTAAATAGTCATCTTCCCCAGGGAAAATCAAAGCCGTACCTCCGTTCAAAGACGCAAAAAAGCCGGCGCTCCAATGAAACGCCGGCGTAATAACAAAAACGCCCTCGCCTCCACTGCAGCTAAACTCATGCTAAACTCCACTCATCTCAACTCTACCGGTATGCTGTTTTCACAAACATAAACTACCATAGCCGGGCTATGGATGTCAATACCTTTTCAGTATCCCGGATACAAATTTTTGCTACCGGTTCGTTAGCTCCGGGGGTTGGCCGGTTTTCAACCGGAATCAAAAAGTGAGTGGTTCTATTCGATTATTTTCCATTATTTTCCGTCCCCTTTTCCACCAGCACCGGGCAGTGGGCGTGCCGCACCACATAGGTGGAAACGCTGCCCATCACCAGACGCTGAACGGCGCTCCAGCCATGGGAGCCAACGATGATTAAGTCAAAATTTTCTTCCCGGGCAAAACGGACAATGGCCTCCCCCGTATGGCCGTAAATGATGTGAGTGGTTAAATGGACGTTCTTTCCCGCCGCCCTGGCCGCGGCCTTTTCCAGCTTTTCACTGTAAAAAGCCTTTGCCCCGGAAGCCATGTCGTCCACTTCCGACACCGTACCCGCATAATCGGGCAGGTGTACGGCCGCCGCTGCATGGAGCTGGCCGCCACAGCAGCGGGCCAGCTCGATTCCCGCCGTCAGGGCTTTATTGGCATGGGGCGACCCGTCGTAAGCCACCAGTATTTTGCGGTACATACGCCTCACCTCATCGATAAAAAATTATAGAGGTTTATTCTTCCGTTGCTGCCGGCTGTGTTTTGCGTATGGAAACTGCTTCCTTCATCGCCTCCGGCACCACCTGCGGCCGGAAGAAGGTCTGGGCGATGATGGTAGGAATAACTCCACTGGCTATCACCACCGTCACCAGGATGGTATATTGCTGCTGGTTGATCAGGTTGTGGCTCAACCCGAAGAGGGACGAGATGGTGCCGAAGGTGAGGCCGGTGGACATGAGCAATGTGGTATACATGCCGTCTTTGGGCGAATAACGGAACAGCCAGGTGAGGGGCCAGACTCCGACAAACTTGGCGGCCACCTTCACCAGCAGCAGGATCAGGATCAACCCCAGAGCCGCGCCCACCGCCGGCAGGGAGACAAAAAGCCCGGCCTTTAAGAAATAAAAGGGAGTGAGAAAGGCAAAGGCCGCCGCCCGGATGCGCTGCAGCAATTCCTTTTCCTGCTGGAAGAAGCCGGCCAGGGCCAGGCCCAGCAGGTAGGCAGGCAGCACCGCTTCGCTGTTGGCCTTGCCGGCCAGCCCGCCCAAAAGCAAAAGGGCAAAAAGCACATACTTGACCTCGATCTGGCCCACCCGGGCGCCGAACCGGTGCTGGAACCAGGGGGTGATTTTATACATCAGGAAGAGTACAATTACCGTAGCCCCAATAAAGATCAGCATCCAGTAATCGTAATTGGCGAACAGCACCCCCAGGGCCAGTACCGTGCCCAGGTCGGTGATGAAACAGGCGGCCAGAATGATCTGCCCCAGCTGGGTTTCATTCAGGCGGGTCTCCACCATCACCGCATAAACAATGGCCACGGAAGTTGTGGAAAGGGCGATGCCGGCGATCTGGGCCGCCTGCAAACTCCAGCCGGCTACGTAATAGGTATAGGCAAAAGTAGCCAGAAACGGGAACAAAAACGAGACCAGGCCCATGGAGGCGCTTTCCTTGAACTTGTTTTTAAGCACCGCCGGGTCCACCTCGGCCCCGGCCAGGAAGGTGAGGATGATTGCTCCCAGCCCGGCCAGGAAGTTCACCCACTCGTTTACCGCCAGCCCCAGGAAATTGCCGCCTATCACTCCCACCATGATCTCCACCATGGCCACCGAAATGCCGGTGCGCACGGAGATCATGCCGGCCGCCAGCGCCAGTCCTACCCATGCGCTGGCCACCAACCACGTGTTCAACTTTACTTCCCCCTTTCTTGCCCGAAATGGGCACAAATAAAGCCCCTACCAAAACTTCGCTTCGAATTTTGGTAGGAGCTATTAGCCGTACAGGCATTTGAGGCGAGCTCCATCGCCATGACGAACACCCAATGGTTATTATAACCACAGATAAAACTCATGTCAAGGTTAAATCCCCTTCTGATACCTACTTAAAATTTTACACGACCGAAGAGATTGAACTATATTTCATAAGTTTTTGGGGACTGTTTGAGCATGACTCCATTTTTTGGTTATTCCGGGTGGGTATGCCTTTGCAACCCGGGCCACTGCATCGCTACCAGTTCCAAGACGGGCAGAATCCGATTATGGTAAGGTCTTCGACCTCAAAGGTGGGTATGATATCTATACACACTATTGGGTAATTTTTCAGACCAACCATAAGTCTTAAGGTCTGGCCTTACCGGGAAATTAAGGTTTTTTTTGCATGGAATCTTCACATGTGAAAACCATATCGGCGAATTCATCGAGCCGGGTACGGCACTCCTGTAATAATTCTTTTGTTTTTTCCGCCAGGCTGGCCTGGAAAAAGTCTCTTTCCATAACCTTTTTCAACCATTTTTCCAGTTTAGCCAGATCCTCTTCATTTTCTTCCAGCTCGGCGTAAGTAAAATGCCGGCTTTCAGTTTCAGCTTCTATTTCCTTGAAAAAATCCTCGCAGCGGTCGATGATTTCCGCGTACTCTTCGTCCCGGGCCATATTGAATAATTTTATTATCCCTTCTGCAGGCGCCAGCAATGTTCCCCTGATCAGGAATGCCTCACCCCCGTAATCCTCGATCTCCTTCCACAACATCCTGAACTGTCTTTCGGTGTCACGCCCGTAAGGCAGGACACAGACGCCGTTTTGCAGGTAAACCGCCCCCAGGGACTTGATCCGGCGCCAGACCGCCGCCCGGTAACGGGACGGCTCGGAAGGTATTTTATAAACGAGCAACAGCCATTCCTGCATCGACAACACTCCTTGAATACCTCTTTGACCATGTCCCTGCCGATACACGCATACCCTCGCGTTCCGCTGGGGATACACCCTGCGCTAAGGTGTGTTTCATGATCTATACCCTTCCCTGTCTTAACGCCGGTTTCTCCCCGGACAGCACCACGGCTACGCCCAGAGCGGCCAGCAGTCCCATGATGCCGCCAAAATAAAAGGTGGCCGGCGCCCCGAAAAAATTCCACAGGGCGCCACCCAGCAGGGAGGCCGGCAATAGCCCCACTCCCACCAGGGTGGCGTGCAGGCCGATCAAGGTGGCCTTTTGCTCCGGCGGAGCGATCTCCGCCACCAGCGCCTTTTCCACGCCCTCGGTGACTGCATTATAGACGCCATACAGGGGAAAGAGCACCCAGAGGAACTGCCCTCGCTGGACCAGGGCAAAGCCCAGATAGACCAGACCGTAAAATACGTAACCCGCCACCAGCAAAACCCGCCGTCCAATGCGGTCGGAAAGGGCGCCGGCCGGAAAGGAAACCACAGCGTAAACCAGGTTGAAGGCCAGATATAAAAGTATCACGTCCGGGGTGTTGAACCCCAGGTCATGGGCGCGCAAAAGGAGAAACTGGTTGGAGGAGTTTCCCAGGGCGAAAATAAAGACCACCACGAGAAATTTCTTTAACCGCGAATCCAGGCCGGACCAGGAAAGATCGAGTTTCTTGCCTATCTTACTGCTTTTTTCACCCGTTTCTTTGACCAAAAAAAGAATGCCCACTCCCAAGAACGCCGGCACCAGCGACCAGGCAAAAACGGTATGGTAGCTGCCGTGATAGGAGGTAAAGAAATAATAGGCCAGAACCACCCCCGCAGCCGCTCCCAGGGTATCCAGCATGCGGTGCAAACCGTATGCCCATCCCAACCTATCCCCGGGGGAGGATTCTGCAATCAGGGCGTCCCGGGGGGCGGTGCGCACCCCCTTGCCGAAACGGTCACCGATTCTCCCCCACAGTACCCAGGTCCAGGAAGTGGAAAAAACGATCAGGATTTTCGCCAGTGCCGAGAGGCCATAGCCGCCTATGGCCGGCGCTTTCCGGCTTTGAAACCGGTCGGAATAATAACCGGAAAATACCTTCAGCAGGCTGGCCAGGCTTTCCGCCATCCCCTCGATGAGTCCCACAATGGCCGGCGTAGCCCCCAGCCGGTTGACCAGATAAATGGGTACCAGTGGATAAATCATCTCGCTGCTGATGTCGGTAAACAAACTGGTCAGACCCAGTAGAATGATATTGATCAATAAACTAAACCTCCATTTCATCTGTTAACAATGCCGGGGACTTGTCCGGCCCCGTGATAAATGACTTAACATTAAATTCATCATTATTTCTATTTTCCCTGCTGAAAAATTAATTCGAGGTCCGCCCATCCTGATCCCAAAATCTTCTGACCATACAGCCGCCGTTACCGCCGCCAGTCGGGGCCATCATATAATATTGCAACTTAAAACTACATTTCACACTGAAACTTTACTTTGAGTCTGTCTTCTTACTAGGAAAAAGAGTGGGATGGCAACGGATTCGGCAACCAGGCTGAAGGCAATGAGCAGGGGCAGCGATACGCTATAGAGGTAGCCAATCAATGCACTCCCCAGAAACCAGAAGATTCCATAACCAGCCGTGAAGAGGCCATACGCCGAAGCGCGCCTTTGCACCGGCACCATCAAGGCCACTGCGGCAGGGATGATTGACTCATGGACACCCATGCCCAGGCCCCAGAGGGCAATCCCGACAAGTGCCGCCCAGAAGCCCCCCAGAAACACCAGCGGAGCAAACAAGGCTGAGAGGATCGTTAAGGGAACCAGGATGATAATGCCAAACCGGTCAAAGAGGCGTCCAAAGAGCAGGGACCCTGCACCACTCACGCCCATCGCCACCGCGTAGAAGACCGGAATCATAGAAGGGGAGACAATGGACGTCTTCTCGAAGTGGTACGCCATAACGGGAAAATCGGCGAATCCGGCGGCGACAAGCACTGCTCCCGCAAGATAAAGCCAAAACACACGAGGAAGACCCTTAGCCTCTATATTGGGAGGCGTACTTTCCAGATCCTCCGGATGGGGATAGGTCAATCGTGCGACAGCCAGGAGAGAAAGCATGACGAGTGCAGGGATGAGCAACACGGCAAAGGCCAACCGGTAATCCCCCCGGAAGGCCAGGACGACCGCGGCAGCCAGCGGGCCGAACAATGCTCCGAATTGATCAAGCGCTTCATGCACGCCAAAGGCCCAGCCATATCCCATTTCCCTGGCGGCATGGGAGAGCATGACATCACGCGGTGGATTACGGGTCGCCCGGCCAAAGCGCTCCAGTATAATGAGCACGGCTGCCATCTGCCAGCTCCCTGCCAGAGCAAGCAACGGCACCGAGGCCATCTGGATAACATAACCAAAGATCGTAATTGGCCAAAATTTACCGGTCCTGTCGGCAAGCCCCCCCGAAACAAGGCGCCAGGCATACCCGAGGAGTTCACCAAATCCGGTAACGAAAGCAACCGTAAACGCACTGGCACCAAGTAAAGCCAGATATGGTCCGATTATCCCTCGCGAAGCCTCATACGTAAAGTCCGCAAAAAAGCTCATGACGCCGATCAGCAGAACAAACTTAAGGGCTCTGGACTTCCTGGATGACGGTTTCATCGCTTTCCCACCTTTCCTTTAAATATTCGTTACGATTATACATGTAACAATTGTTATAATATATTTATCACATTTGTTGTTTTTTAGCAAGCCCCAAAATTACTTTAATTCCTCTTGCCCGAGGAAACTTTTTAACATATAATCTGATCAAGGCGATGGAGTTCGCCCCTTTGCCGTCGAACGGCTAATGACTCCTACCGTATTTTTTGCGGCGGGAGTTTTATTTTTCTCTACAATTTTTAGGGAGGGGATGTCAATGGATGCTTATAGCGCTCAGAAGATCCAGCTGCTTACCGCCGTCAACACACTGGCCGAACTGGTCAAAAGAAAAGAAAACCAATTTGCCGCCGAATTACTGCGCCGCTGGTATCCGATTGACACCCGCCTGTTTTAAGGAGGGAACTCCATGGAACCTCCAGACAGCTATGTGAAAAAATTGATCGCCTCCCTCAAACACGAAGATCCCACCATCCGCCGGCGGTCGGCATGGCTGCTGGGAAAACTGCAGGTAAAGGCGGCAGTTTTCCCCCTCCTCCAATGCTTGCAGGACAACGATGACGACCCCTACATCCTGGCCGATACGGCCCGGGCACTGGGGGAAATTGGCGACGCACGGGCCACGGCACAACTGGTGTCTTTGCTGCACGGTTCCTTTCTGCCGGCCCGCCTGGCCGCCGCCGAAGCCCTGGGCAAACTGGGCGGCGACCAGGCCAGGGAGGCACTCACCAGCGCCCTGGCGGACCGGAACCAGGTGGTACGCCAGGCCGCCGGGGAGGCGCTGCATGAACTTGATTTTAGAAAATCAATACTGGAAGCCGCGGGGAAAAGAATAATTGATTAAATCACGATCTTGAGGGTCAAAAGTTCATTCAAACCCTACCTGGGGGGTATGCATGTCCCCGCGGGAAACTTTCGACTGTTCAATCATGATAAACCTTCCGGTAAAGGTTCCCGGAAGGTTTATCATACTCATTATCAAATTTTTGTACATTTCAGAAGCCGGCCGAAAAATGTTTCACTGTACCCCGCATTTAATCATGGCGTTCAACCGTCCGGGACGACTTTACACAAACCGGCGCACCACCAGGCAGGCGTTCTGCCCGCCGAAACCAAAGGAATTGGACATGGCCACCCGTACATTCACCCGGCGGGGCCGGTTGGGTACGTAGTCCAGATCGCATTCCGGATCTGGCTCTTCGTAGTTGATGGTAGGCGGCACAATACCTTCTTCAATGGCTTTAACACAGGCAATCAACTCGGTTACGCCGCCGGCCCCCATTAGGTGACCGGTAGCGCCCTTGGTGGAGCTAACGGGAATCTGCGCTGCCCGGGAACCGAAAACGGTTTTGATGGCCAGCGTTTCCACCCGATCGCCCAATGGGGTGGATGTGCCGTGGGCATTAATATAGTCTATGTCCCCGGCTGCCAGACTGGCCTTTTCCAGGGCCTTGCGCATACACAGGACTTCCCCCCGCCCGCCGGGTTCAGGTGCCGTGACATGATAAGCGTCGCCGTAGTTGGCGTAACCAATCAATTCCGCCCTGATCCGGGCGTTCCGGTGCCGGGCGTGGGAAAGGGTTTCCAGGATCAGGGCGCCGGCACCCTCCCCCATAACCAGCCCGTCCCGCCGGCGGTCGAACGGCCGGCTGGCCTTTTCCGGGGCGTCGTTGCGGGTGGATACGGCCCGGGCGGCGTGCAGCCCGGCGATTACCAGCGGGCAGAGAATGGACTCCGCCCCCACCGCGACCATCACATCGGCTTCCCCTTGCTGCAAAAGCATGGCCGCCGTACCCACCGCATCGGCCCCGGCCGAGCAGGCGGTGCTTACGGTCATGCTGGGTCATGGTTTTGTCCCGAGGCGACAGGGGGAAGTGCATGATCACGTCGTGGGCGGACAGAACCTCGTTTATATTGTTGATGGGCACCCCCTTGGGCCTGCCTGTGGTTCCGGATGTGTAGAGCCTGGTGGTTTCATCGTATATATGCTTGGGCCGGGGGATGTTTGGATCATGCTCCGGCCGGTTCTTAACATAATCTTCGAAGGTTATGGAACCGGCAAAGGGCTTGTCTTTACCCCAGGGATCCACCATAACCACCCGGCGGGGTCTGTGCCGGGCCATGGCCAGTGCTTTTTCAGCCGTTCTTTTAACTTCCACATCGTAAAAGAATACGACCGGTTTGCTGTCGTCAATAATGTAAGCGATTTCTCCACAGGCAAGCCGGAAATTTATGGGGCAGTTGATAGCACCAATCTTTTGTGGAGCCAGATAGAGAAAAACAAATTCCGCGCTGTTAAGCAACTGGTACATGACCACATCGTTTTTACCCACTCCGTCAGCCAGTAGCGCATGGGCCAGCCTGTTACTTTCCCGGTTAAGTTCGGCGTATGTCCAGGTTTTTCCCCGCAGCGGGCAGGTAAGTGCCGGTCTTCCGGAAAACCGGTGCACGTTGCGCAAAAAGCCGTTCAGATAGGTAAATTCGTACTCAAAAGTGTCTTTAAACATGCGCGTATCGTAAGTGCGTTCCTCATCGTTCATCATTCCACCCTCCAACTTTTCCAGCTGGCTTTTGCCCCATCCTTCGGAATTCACATCCCTTGTAAATGGCCTGAAATATAACCGGCAGGCACTACCGGATATATTTTCTGTACATTTCCACGCCCGGATAAACAGCTTCTTTTAAAGTCTCTTCGATGCGCATGAGCTGGTTGTACTTGGCCACCCGCTCCGAACGGGACAGGGAACCGCTTTTGATCTGGCCCACCTGGGTACCGACAGCAAAATCGGCGATAAAAGTATCCTCGGTTTCCCCGGAACGGTGAGAAAGGACGGTGGTGTATCCGGCTTTTCGGGCCAAACGCATGGTGGCCAGGGTTTCGGTGATTGTACCGATCTGGTTCAGCTTGATTAAAACAGAGTTGGCAACGCCTTTATCTATTCCCCTTTGCAAAATGGCCGGGTTGGTAACAAAAATATCGTCACCTACCAGTTGTACCCGTTCCCCCAGTTTTTCAGTCAATATTGACCACCCATCCCAGTCGTCTTCGGCCAACCCGTCTTCGATTGAAACAATAGGGTACTTTTGCACCAAATCTGCGTAGTACTCCACCATTTGCGATGCCGTCATGTCTTCACCCTCAAAATGGTAGATACCGTCCGAATAAAATTCGCTGGCCGCCGGGTCAAGAGCCAGGAAAATGTCCTTGCCTGGCACATAACCGGCACGGGACGCCGCATGTAAAATGGTTTCAATGGCTTCCTTACTGGACACCAGGTTGGGGGCAAAGCCGCCTTCATCCCCGACGCTGGTGCTATAGTTCTTTTCTTGAAGCACTTCTTTCAGTGTATGGAAAACTTCAGCTGCCATTCTGACAGCTTCGGAGAAACTGGACGCCCCGGCCGGTACGATCATGAATTCCTGGATGTCGATGTTGTTATCGGCGTGCCTGCCCCCGTTGATCACATTCATCATGGGTACAGGCAATTCTCCGGCCGTAACGCCGCCCAGATACCGGAAAAGCGGTAGATCCAGCGATACCGCTGCCGCCCGGGCCACGGCCATGGAAACGCCCAGCAGGGCGTTGGCACCCAGACCGCTTTTATCCGGCGTGCCATCCAGTATAATTAATTTCCGGTCGATAAATTCCTGGTCGAATACCGATAACCCGATGAGTTCCGGCCCGATAATTTCCATGACATTGGCAATGGCCTTTCGTACTCCCCTGCCTTTAAAGCGCTTCGGATCCTTGTCCCGCAATTCCAGCGCCTCCCGGGAGCCGGTGGAGGCACCTGACGGCACGGCGGCGCGGCCAATACTGCCGTCATCCAGGAACACTTCCACCTCAATGGTGGGGTTGCCCCGGGAATCCAGAATTTCCCGGGCATGCACTTTTTTAATAACCATCTTTTCAACCACCTTTCATTGTATTTTCCACAGATAATGTTTTCCAATGGCAAAGTACACCATATACTGACCGTAACTATACTGTTCCGCCCCGTCCGCCGGATGCTCCCTCACGCAAAGTACCACCATTATAACCCTTAAAAGGCGGATTGATGGCGAACTCCATCGCCTCAATAACGATTATGTATATTTGTTTATGTTTATTTGTCTGTACACCCGGTAAAAAATTTCAATGCTTTCAACCATGCATGTTGTTCCCCCCCTTTCGGTTCGTGGGCGTACCGGTAATCCATTTTGCGGAAGTACTCTGCGAAATCCTTCTCCCATCGCGCCAACTGTTTTCGGTGGCAGTCGGCCAGGAAAAGGGCCACTTCCGGCTCAGACACGACCAGTACGTCGCTCATGTGCGTCCAGCAAAGTGCCGGCAAATTGCTATATTGATCCCGATTAGCCTCAGCTTTCAAAAAATCCGCCATTTTCATGACGCCGAACTGGCGGGCCTCATGTTCCGTTGTACAGGCCGGACATAAAGTTTCGAAAGACAAAAGCCTTTTCAGCTTTTTCTGATAGCTTTTCCGAAGTAAGTTAAAAGTTTTTCGCCACCGGTTTTCCCGGAACGCCAGGACCAGTTTAGAAACCTCCTCCATCCTTTCCCGGCGCTCTTTGGTAATGTATTCGTATGTACGGGCCAGCTTTGAACCGATTTCCGCTATCCGGTTTCCATGGCGGGGGCAAAACCCTCCCCGGGCCAGCAGTTCCATCATGGTAAATTCGTGACAGTATTCAATGTCGAACCAGCGAAAGAAGAGCTCCACCCGGTTATTTATTTCAAGGCACACCGGACATTTTTGCTCCCTTAAAGCACGTTCGATTTCCGCAACCGACAAATCACGCCGCACTCCTCATTATATATTGAGTTATGACCCATTAAAAAAGTCGCTCCTGCAGGATATAATACCCTGCAGGAGCCCGCCATCGCCGGTGGCGGAAATTTGGGGATGAGGAAAGCCGGGGAAAAGAAGGGTCGCTTCTTTTCCCCAACAGTGATTTCCCTACCGGACGATCAGGGCCACATAGCCCACAATAAGTAGAGCGACGATATTGACCACCTTGATCATCGGGTTGATGGCCGGACCGGCGGTATCTTTGCAAGGGTCGCCCACCGTGTCGCCGGTAACTGCCGCGGCGTGGGCCGGCGTGCCCTTGCCGCCGTACTGTCCTTCCTCGATATATTTCTTGGCATTGTCCCATGCACCGCCGCCTGCGGTGAGCATCACGGCCAGGAAAAAGCCGGTGATGATCACGCCCATGAGCATGCCACCCAGGGCCTTGGCTCCCAGCAGGAAGCCCACCAGCAGCGGGGCGGCCACGGGGATGATGCCGGGAGCCATCATTTCCTTCAACGCCCGCTTGGTTACGATGTCCACGCAGCGGCCGTATTCTGGCTTCGCCTTGCCCTCCATCAGTCCGGGGATCTCCCGGAACTGGCGCCGCACCTCGTTAACCACTTCATAGGCCGCCTTGCCCACAGCACCCATGGCCAGAGCACAGAAAATAAAGGGTAACGCTCCGCCAATGAGCAGTCCGGCCAGCACCCAGGGGTCCTGTACCATGAAAGTAAGCTTGTCTATAATGCCGGCGGCTTGCCGCACCCGCTCAATTTCCTGTGTGTAGGCGGAAAAGAGCACGATGGCCACCAGGCCGGCGGAACCGATGGCGTAGCCCTTGGTCACCGCTTTGGTGGTATTGCCCACGGCATCCAGAGGGTCGGTGATGGCCCTGATTTCCGGGGGCAATTCAGCCATTTCAGCGATGCCGCCGGCGTTATCGGTAATCGGTCCGTAGGAGTCGATGGCTACCACGATCCCGGTCATGGAAAGCATGGCCATGCAGGCAATCCCCACTCCGTAAACGCCGCCGATCACATAGGAGATCAGAATTCCGGCAACAATGGTGAACACGGGCCAGATGCTGGCTTCCATGGCCACTGCCAGACCGGCGATGATGTTGGTGGCGTGGCCGGACTGGGAAGCCTGGGCGATGGTTTTAACCGGCCGGAAACGTTTGGAGGTGTAGTAATCGGTGATAAACACGATGATCAGGGTGACCACCACACCCACCAGGGCATCCCAGAAAAACTTGTTGTCTCCAAAAATGTACGTAGTGGCCGGATAAAACCCGATCAACGCCAGTATGGCCGAGGCGAAAAGCCCTTTGTACAGGCCGGTCATTATTTCCTGCCCCTGGGACAGGCGTACGAAATAGGTACCGATGATGGTAGCAATGATGGCAATTCCGCCCAGAACCAGGGGATAGATCATGTACATGAGCCGGCCGTGGAAATAAATCTCGCCCAGCAACATGGCGCCGATGGTGGTGATGGCGTAGGTTTCGAAAAGGTCGGCGGCCATACCGGCGCAGTCTCCCACGTTATCCCCCACGTTGTCGGCGATCACCGCCGGGTTGCGGGGATCATCTTCCGGGATACCGGCTTCCACTTTGCCCACCAGGTCTGCGCCCACATCGGCGCTCTTGGTGTAAATGCCGCCGCCCAGACGGGCAAAGACGCTGATCAGGCTGGCGCCGAACCCCAGGCCGACCAGGGAGTTGGGGTCATGAAAGAGCGTAAACATACCGGCTACGCCCAGCAGCCCCAAACTCACGCACATCAAGCCGGTCACTGCGCCGCCCTTGAAAGCCACCAGCAGGGCGTAGGGCAGACCTTTCTTGGCCGCCTCCCCCACTCGCACGTTGCTGCGCACGGCAACGTTCATGCCCACATAACCACATAGTCCGGAGAAAACGGCACCCACCACGAATCCCAGGGCAGTCACCGCACCAAGGCTGAAGAAAAGGACGATGACGATGATAATCCCCACGATGGCAATAGTCCGGTACTGCCGGTTCAGGTAGGCGCCGGCCCCTTCCTGAATGGCCGCCGAGATTTCCTGCATGCGCGGCGTGCCCATGGGACGGCGCAGCACCCAGGAAGTAAGGTAGCCGGCAAAAAGGATGCCGATTATTGCCGCTGCGACGGACAGGTACTCAAAGATGGTTTCCGACATAAGCTCCCTCCTCAACAGATATTTTGAACACAGGCTCCTGGAATAAATCACCTCCTTTCTCCGGCAGGCACGGAGCCGGAACCTGCCGGGTTAAAACAAAAAGCTCCTACCCTTCCGGAAACATCCGGTGCTTGGTAGGAGCTATCAGCCGTAAAGGCGGTTTCATGGCGAGCCCCATCGCCTAATAGTCCATTGATCACCGATGATGTTCAGCATTGAACCTGCTCCTTTAAATAATCGTTGGTCGTCGGACCTGCCGCAGTTCCTGGCTTTGCCGCAGCATCCTGCAGCATAATTTTTACCCGGCATAATGTATCATCAATGGCCTTCAGGCGGTTCAACTGGCCGGCCAGCCGTTCCCGGGCAATCGCTACTTCCGTCTGGTTTTTCTCCCTTTGTTGCAGCGTACGCCGCAATATTTCCCGGGTGCCGGCAATGGTGGCGTCAAATTTATCATCCAGCTGCCGGCGGAACTGCTGCAGGCTTTTGAGAATGCGTTCGGAAAGGTCGTACCGAACCCGCCCGCAGTTGCGGTCCACCAGCACGTCGATACGCCGCCGCATTTCCCCTTTGAGCAGGGGACCGAAAATAAAACGGGGCAGCACGGACGAAATTTTCACCGGATCCGGGGTCAAAAGGGTCCGTTCCTCGGCAAATACATAATAAAGACGGCTTTCGCTCTCCAGAGGTTCCACTCCGGTGAACCCCTGTACCGGCAGGTTGAACAATTGTGCCGACTGGCGCACCACTTCGGCGATCAGCTGGTTGGTACGCCCGGTAAAGCGGGTAACCAGGCGGGTAAACCCTTCGCCGGCCTGCTTTTCCAGCAGCGGCCGCCACTGATCCAGGGCTTGCTGCAGTTCGGTTTGCAGGTAATCTTCCATGGCCTGCAACAATTGACGGTTGGATAGCCGGCTGCCCTTCTCCTGGTACAGGGAGCGCATTCCGGCCAGCAGTTTTGCGTTTTGTTCTTCCTGAAAACGGACGATATCCTGTTCCATCCGCTCCAGCAGCCGGTCCAGTTCACCCTTCAGGATATAGGCATTATCCTGCCGTTCCTGCTCCATGGAAGCTACCATTTCTTCAAAAAGCCGGATTTTGTCCTGCAACTCCTGCAACGGTGTGTCCAGGGCACGCAACTCCATTTCCAGACCCAGCTTTAATTCACCCAGGGCGTTATCGGCCCTGGTGGCGGCGGCCTCCAGCACGGTACGGCCCTTTTCTTCCATCAAAAAGGTCTCCAACCGCCGGGTAAAGGCCGGCAGCTGGCTGGCCTCAAGGGCCTCTTCGTCACCCGCCAGCTGTGCCTCCAGGGCCTGCCGGGCGGAGAGAGGGTAAACCACCGCGTCGGCCAGGCCGGCCCGTTCTTTCAACACCCGGCGGGCAAAATCAATGGCTTCCCGGCGTTCGGCCGGGGACAGGTAGTCAATTTTGTTCATAATGAAGAACATTTTGGCGGCGTATTGCCGGGTGTCGTTAAGAAACTCCACTTCGGCCTGGCTGATGGGCTGGTCGCTGGACAAGAGGAAAATGGCCGCATCCACCATGGGCAGGTATTTGTAAGTTTCATCGGTATTGTTCCGGTAAATGGAACCCACACCGGGCGTATCGATAAGCACCACCCCGTTCCGCAGATAGCGGGAGGGATAATGGATCACCACCTGGCGCACTTTCTTTTCATTCCCCGGGTTGCCTTCCTCGGTAATGTAGGCGGGCAGGTCGGTCACGCCTGTTTTCTGCCGATGGCCGTCCTGGAAATGTACCGTTATATCCAGTTCTTTTCCATACTCCAGTAACGTCACAATGGAGGTCAGGGGAACCACCGCCGTCGGCAACAGGTTTTTCCCCAGAAGGGCATTCACAAAGGTGGTTTTTCCCCGTTTAAACTGTCCCAAAACCACCAGGTGGAAACGGTTGGCCGTTAATCTGGCAGCCACTTCCCCGGCATAACCGGTCAGGGAAGGCACATTTCTTTCCATGGAAAGGGCACGGATTTCCCGCAGGACTGCCAGCAGTCTTTCCCGCAATTCACTAAAACCGGCAGTGCCGGGGAAATAGCCGGATGGACCTGCAACACGGACCGGTTCCTTCGATTCACTGAAGCCGGTAACAGCCATCTTTAATCACCCCTTTATTTAAATCCGGTTAAAAAATCAAGCTCCTGCTGGAAAAAACAGATCCAACAGGAGCTATCAGCTCATAGAGCATTTAAAGGCGAGCTCCATCGCCCTGATCTTTGATTTTATTATATTTTATGATAGCCGGTTGTTATTCAGGTGTCAATATGGCCCTGCGCAGGCGAAAACATTTTTCCAACCTATTGCGGCAGCAGATCGGTGCGCAGCCGGGTGGCTTCCCGCAGGTAGACGTGCTTGATTTCCCGCTGGGAGCGTGTGGTGTTCACATGAACCAGCACCCGGATGCACCGGGGCAGGCGGTCGGGTACATCGATTTCCCTGGCGCATAAAAGAGGGACGTATTTCCAGCCCAGCAGTTCCCGGGCGGCGGTGGCCGGGAATTCGGCGTTCAGATCATCCGTGACGGTGAAAAAAGCGCTGGCAATATCCTCCGGCTGCAGTTCATTTTCATCCATGATAGCCTGGAGCAGTTCCCCCGTGGCCTGAATGATATCCTCGGCCCTGTTCCGTTCTACCGTGATCGCTCCCCGGATGCCCCTTACGTAAATTTTGTCCATCCTTCCATCCTCCCCAATCTATTCTTCCCAATGAGCGCAACTTCAAGAGGAAACCGCCCGGTGCCCCAGCCCCACGGCCACTTCATCCAGGTGCAAAAGGCCCACACCAAAAAAAACGGCCACGCTGATATGATCGTGATAACGGGCGATGCCGATTTTACCCCCCACATTCAACCCGATGGCCTTGAACATGACCTGGGAGAGGGCCTCCCGGGTGGCACCGGCTACGGCCCCTTCTTCGGCGTGAACCTCCCGGATCACCCCTTCCCGTTTGGCGGCCACCACCGCCCGTTCGGTAATTTTGTTCACCGAAGTAACAAAATCACCGCCGTAATCCACCGCCGCCGTTTTAAACCCTTCCCGGGAATAACAGGCCTTTAATTCCCGCTCCTGTTCCCTGTCCTCGCTTAGAGCCATGGTCAGGGCCACCCGGGCCACCTGCCGGCTCCCTTGAAAGGCCATAGCACCCACCCCCAGATTGTTTTACCACTGCCCATGCACCTGTAAGGTTCATTATAAGCCCCTCCCGGTGAAAATACAACGGACCGGTAGAAAAACCAAAAATAAAGGTGGGACCGTAAATAGTTTTCCGGTCCTGAAAATCCGTCCCCCTTTGGGGGTTGGTAAAATGGAAGTCATTCTGGCAGATATGTATTTACATAATTACCGTGTCAAACAGTGGCGCCCTCTTTTTATTTAATATTGTATTTCCGCTCCAGGTTCTGACGATATTTTCTCACTTCTTCCGCCACGCGAAACATTAACCTTTCCAGTTCCACTTTTTGCAGGCTAATGGCGGCGGGGGAAATTATTTCGATTTTACGGAATTCCTCCCTGACGGCAAAACGAACCAGATCTTCAATGGTGTCGGCAATCAGTTCCAGAACCGCGGGTGCATAGGCCACTTCCTGGTTGTTTACATCGTCGTAAATGGTATAGAGTTCCAGACTGAGATCCACATCAAGTATATGTATGCCCTGAACTGGAATATTGCGCAGCATGGCCGCTTGCTGCTCCCGCATTTCTTCGGCTGCTTTTTCGGTGGATTTGCCACCGAAAAAGAGACGTCCCGGCCGCCCCACACCTTTAAAGTCCAGCCGTACCTTTGCCCTTATATCTCTTTCAGTGGAGTTTTCCCCGGATGCCGGACCAGTCAAAACTTCACCCCCCAGCAAAAAATACCATATCTTTACTTAATTCGCTGGAAGGCAAAGAAATTCCTGCCGGATTCGGTGAACAAACGGCTTTTCCGCAGCAGGAATGAATCCGGGTCATCGGGATTGACCGTTCCCCGGGGATGGCTCCGACACCGGTACCGGAGCAGCATTCAGCCCGGCCGCCCGTCTTAATAAGGCAACTTCCGCCGGTGTTAAAAAGCGGAATTGGCCCGGTTTCAGTCCCTGCAAAGTCAGGGGACCCAGAGCCGTTCTCTTCAGGCGGCGCACCGGGTGGCCGATTTTGTCGCACATCCGGCGCACCTGGCGGTTGCGTCCTTCGTGGATGGTTATTTCCAGCAGGGCGTTTCCCCCTCCCTTTTCCACCAGGGCCACCCGGGCGGGGGCGGTGGGTCCGTCATCCAGTAAAAGCCCCCGGGCCATCTGTGCCAGTTTGTCCGGGGAGGGAACCCCTTCCACCCGCACCCGGTAGGTCTTGGGCACCCGGTGTCCGGGGTGGGTGAGGGCGTGGGTCAGCTCACCGTCGTTGGTCAGCAGCAACAGACCTTCGCTGTCGTAGTCCAGGCGGCCCACGGGATAAACCCGGCCGCCCACCCCCCGCAGCAGGTCCGTCACCTTGCGCCGTCCCCGGGGATCGCTCAGGGTGGTGATATAGCCCCGGGGTTTGTTCAGTAAAATATAAACCTTCCTTTCCTCCCGGGGAAGGACCCGTCCGGCCACTTCTATGCGGTCCTTTTCCGGGTCCACCCGGACACCAGGGCGGGTGATCACCCGACCGTTTACTTTTACCAGGCCGGCGGCAATCATTTCTTCGCAGTGGCGCCGGGAGGCCACCCCTGCCCGGGCCATAACCTTTTGCAGTCGTTCCATGGACAATCATCCCGGGAAAACCGGGTGCATTCCCCTTTACAACGGTTAGCCGTCTCGCGTATTAAAAGCATTTTATCACAAAAGATGCCTTTGTAAAAACAGTCTCAAAAGGTCCGGGGAGTTGCTGAAAAGTTCAGTCCTTACCAATATTAGAAAATTTATTGTATATTCGGCCCGTGTTGACCCATGACATGATTTTCCGCCGGGGGCTGCGTACGGGGAATTTGCTGTCCTTGAAAGGCCAAAAAAGCTTTCAAAAATTTTTCTATTGCCTGCTGGCAGTGAAAACAGGCAGTGTCGAAAGGACCTTCACTGGCCAGCATCCGGCGGGCAGTCGCCAAATCACTTTCCGCTTTCAGGACCCATCCTTTCGCCAATTCGTTTTTATCCTTCATACAAAATTTTCCCTTCTCGCAAGATCGTTGTAATAAAGGCGTTGGGGACCGCTTTCCACTCCTCAATTTCTTCAGGTGTGTACACGACAATGTCCTTAGTCGGAAACAGGCCAGTTAATGCCCGGCGAATTGGCGCCGGACGCTTCCACCGGGGTAAATCGGAGTCCATTACAATAAGAATATCCAGGTCGCTATCCGGCCTGGAATTTCCCCTGGCACGGGAATCAAACAAAGCGATCAGTTTTGGCTTTTTGGTTACCGAAAGAATCCTTTGTACAACTTCAGATAGCAACTCTTCGGTAACCACAGGAGAACTCTCTTTGCCCAATGTTTTCCACCCCTTTCCTGATAGTATCGACAATTCCCTGGGATCCATAATCCCTGTGGGTATTTTGCTCATTTCTATACTGCCTTTTGCGTGCTCCTCATCGCTTATGTAGGCAAGATGATTGCCGGATTCAATAATACTGGCAATAGGCAGGATTAAAGTTTTGCTTCGGTTGATAATGCTTAAAAGCTCCTCTTCCACTTCCATATATAAATTATGAACCCTCAGCAAACAGCACAAGAAGTGTCCAAGAAATGTACCTGCCTCAATTACCCGATCTCCCTTCGGCCCACAGCATCAGGTCCTCCTTCTTTTTAGCGGCAGCAGACTGTAAATTGACCAGCCCTTGCGCCACACCAGATTCCCGTAGACGGTTATCCTGCTCATGCTTCCAGTTTAACATAAACCAGCGAAGAAAAGCAGGAAAAATTTGCAGATGTTTCAGGTTCGGGACTTTCCACCGGTGGGAAGGATCTTGCCCTTTGGCTGGTAACGTCTTCGACCGTAGTGTAAAGGCCCTGGCCCGGCGCTACCCCCAACCTTTCGTCAAAGTGGCCCTGGGGCTCAATCAGGAGATCCGCCAACGAGAGCGAGTAATCCGGATCTTCCCTAATGAGAAGTCCAACTGAAGATATAATTTATTCTTTTAGTTAAAACTTCATTTACTCAAGTTTGAAACTTTAGCGCCCCATACATTTCCAATTAAGCTAGAAATCCAGTAAAATCGAGGGCCTTAGTTGGCGGAATCCCTAAAAATGGCGAAAGTGTAGTGCCACGTCTATAAACATTTGCGTTTTTCGGTCCGTTTTAATATGGTATAATAAATATGCCATGTATGCCAGAACAAAAACATTCACCAACAAGGACGGCTCCAAAAGAACTTATGTCCAGATAGTCGAGGCCGTCAGAGAACACGGCAAAGTGCGCCAGAGAGTGGTGGCCAACCTGGGCCGGATAGACGAACTGCAGGAAGGCAGCCTGGACCGGCTCATCGCCAGCCTGGCCAAATTTTCCAAACAAAAGTGGATTCAGGCCGAAGCTGAGAAACTACTGGTACACAGGGCCAGGGAATGGGGGTTGGATCTGATCTTTCGGCACCTGTGGGAGCAACTTGCCTGGACTTCATCCTGCAACGGCACTTTTCCGGCGCATACACCTGCAAGCAGCTGGCAGAAGCCGTTTATGCCATGGTATTGAACCGGATCAGCGATCCCCTTTCCAAGCGGGGCGTAAACGAGTGGCTCACAGAAGTATACCGGCCGGCCTTTGACCAGCTGGAATTGCACCACCTTTACCGGGGGCTTGATTTTCTGGCTGAATACAAAGAGAAAATAGAAATCGACCTCTTTGACTCCATCAAAAACCTGTTCGATCTGGAAGTGAACATGGTTCTCTGGGATACCACCTCCACGTACTTTGAGGGCAACGGCCCCGAAGAACTGGGCCGCTACGGTCATTCCAAAGATCACCGTCCGGATAGAATCCAGGTGATGGTGGGTGTATTGATGACTCGCTCCGGTATACCTGTTGCCCATGAGGTCTTCCCCGGCAATACGGCCGACGTTAATACCTTCAGTCAAATTATTGCCGATGTGCGCCGGCGCTTTAACCTGACCCGGGTTATCTTTGTCGGTGATCGGGGCATGGTCAGCAAGGATTTACTGGAGCATCTGGACAAAAATCACATCGAATACATCGTGGGTATGCGCATGCGCAAAGTAAAGGACGTTGGGGCAGTGCTCAAAACGGGCGGCCGGTACCGGACAGTAAAAGACAATCTGAAAGTAAAGGAAGTCTGGTACGATGCCGACCGCTATATCGTCTGCTACAACCCGGTCCAGGCCGCACACGACAAGATGGCCCGCGAAGAAATGTGCCGGAAACTGGAAGAACAGCTAAAAAACGGCGGCATTAAATCACTGATTGGCAACCGGGGTTACCGTCGGTATCTTTTATTGAACAAGGATGCTGTGGTCGGCATCGACCAGGAAACCCTGCAAGAAGAAGCCCGGTATGACGGTAAATATGTCCTGCGCACCAACTCCCAACTATCCACCGACGAAGTGGCCCTGGCGTACAAAGACCTCTGGCGGGTGGAGCGGGCCTTCCGGACAATGAAAACCAGTCTGGATCTACGGCCGGTATACCACTGGAAAGACAGCCGAGTCCGGGGACACATCATGGTCTGCTTCCTGGCCCTGGTCCTGGAATCGGCCCTGCAGAGAAAGCTGGCCGAAAAAGAAATAGAACTGGAGTACGTCTACCTGCTCAGGGACCTGCAACAGTTGAAAGCAGTGGAACTCAGTATCGGCGAAGATAAGTACCTGTGCCGCACGGAACTGGTGGGCAACGCATATGAAGCCTTCAAAGCACTGGGCATACGTCCACCCCTAAAGGTAGCCGAAATCAAAAACGACAGTAACGGCACTTGCAAACAAAGCGCTCGGACATCCGGTGATTACCACACACCCTCATTATTGTAAAATGAAGGAAAGTGTAGTGGTACGTCTTTAATTATTGCCCCGGAGCCCTTGATTTTCGGGAGGTTTTAATTTGAAAGTTTCAAACTTCGAATTTAGAAAAAGCCGACCGGTTTAAAAAACATTTTTTGGATTAATTTCGATTTCTTTAATTCCCTGTTTGCCGGGGCCCGTCCAACCGTTTCAAATGTTCAATCGCCTGCCGCGGCGGGAGCCCGCCCTCGGTAATTACCGTGCCGTTGATAACTACCATCGGCAATTTTCCGCCAAAAGCACAGCCGGTAGCCTGCCGGTAGATCAACTCCACCCGGCTTCCGTAGAGACGTTGCAAAACTCCTTCTAAAAGCCGGTATTGGAACACCAGATCGCGTTCACCTAACGCGCATCCTTCCTGCGCTCATCCTGATGGTTGCCCCTGCTCATTGGCCGGGATGCTCCCGTAGACTTCCACAATCAGTGGCATATCCGCCATCCTTTTCGCCATTTCCTCTCACTTCCGCCCCATTCTTCTCGCTGCCCCATTAGTCCGGTGGATGTCAAGTGCGCCGGTTTCCAAAGCGTAGTGAGCCAGAATCAGGTGTAAATATTTACCTGGGTTTTAATTGAATTACTTTTTGTTTTTTATTTGCAGGTTTGTCCAGATTAATAACTCCATTAACCTTATCGTGCCGGTATAATTTTTCTTTTATTTTATCCTGGCTTTCTCCGGCCATCAAAGCCAGGATCGCTTCGCATTTCAAACGGTTACCCGCCTGCGACTTCTTAATTTCTTCCAGCAACTTTAACTCATTCTTTGCCCGGTCAGAGACGTTACTTTTCCGGCTTTCTTTTACGATTATATCATCACAAACGTCCATTGCTTCCAGCAGTTCTCTTTGATCGAGACGCAGGCCCTGCAGAAAATAAGAGTCAGTCAGACTTTTCCTTGGGAATTCCGCTATTTTTTGCAACAACAGCAAAGCCTGGCCCCAGTTAAAAACCAATCTGAACCTCGCTGGAAGTGGAAGCCAATCCGGTTATAATTTACTTCGGGGATAAACTTGCCGGCAAAGGCTTTATTCAAACGCTCCTTTAAATCATCCAGAATCTTTGTAATTACCTCTTCGGATAAGACTTCCCCAGGATGAAATTCCTGGTACATCAGATTTGCATCTTTGATCACCTGCTCCCGGCAACTCTTCACAAAATTATCCACTCCTTCAGGAAGCGCCTTGTTTAACAATTCCCGGCCTTCATTATTAACGCGGGCCAATTCTTTTTCGAAGAGTGGTCTGACTTTCTCCGGTATCCACCTTAGCTGGTTAGAAGCAGTCACCAACCGGTTCCGGGTCAGTTTTCGTGGGTAATGTCTGTTAATTTTCCTTTGAGGGCGCAGGATTGCCAATTCCTTACACAGACGATAAACCTTTTTCTTATTGATTATCAGGTTAAACTTTTTGCGCAAACAATAGCTCAACTTCAAGTAACCGTAGGCATATTCTTCACCGGCGATCAGCTCACAAATCCATTCTTTAACCTGTTCGTTGCTGACAATGGCACCGGATTTCGTCAGGGTGTAGTGAGATTTAGGGCGACCACCGGTATGAATACGGTTTTTAGGTTTTGGTCTCTTGTGCATTTTGTGGTAATACGTGGAACGGCTAATTCCAATAATTCTTAGTACAAGAGATATTTTGTAACCTAAAGATATCCATTTTCTAGCAATATCTATTTTATCATCAAGTGTGGGTTTGTTTTTTTAGCAGGTCACGGAGAATGGCAATTTCCAGGTCTTTTTCTCCGAGGAGTTTTTTGAGCTTTTCATTCTCCTGTTTAACTGCTTTATGTTCTTTGGGGGAACATGATATCCTTAGCGTCTCCCCCTTTTCCTGGCCTGTCGGGTGAAGGGTTCCATGCTTCTTGTAGGTCCTTACCCAACGACTGATGAGGGATGGAGCAACATCATACCTGCGGCCAACAATAGAAGCGTTACCTGTTTCCATGGCCTCCTTAACAATTTGCATTTTTTGCTCTGGTGAGTACTTTTTTCTAGTCATTCAGGACTACCCCCCTACTGCATAATGTAACAGATTTAAGTCAAACTGTCCAATACAGTTAGGGGGCTTGAGAGGAAGAAGTTAAGGTACCGCCAAGTCTTTTCTTTGGTGTCGTAAACGGACGCATCGACATGGCCACAGGCAGGACAGTCAAATGTACTTCCGGTGGGATAACCTACCCAAATGTCCAGCCGATTTTGGTCTGCAGAAAATTGTATGTCAAGTACCTGCCAGGGGGGTGTTAAACCTAAGGCGGCAGCGAATAGAGATCTATAATCCATCACCATCATCATCGGAAGAGCCTCTCAATAAGGATTTTAAGTCAAGATTCGTTATGGCAAGAAGCTCTTCCTGCAAAAACTAATGAATGACAGTTTATGCCATAAATACCATGCCAATTCCTAATATTATTTCCTTTTTTAGTTTGGGTACATTTGTACGCCCACACGATCTAGCGAGGAACCAAATTTTTAAATTAACCACCCGCCCCGAAAACCTTCTGCACAATAAACACTGACGCCACCAGGCTGGTGAAGTCTGCCACCAGCCCGGATATGATGGCGTAGCGGTAGCGGGATATGCCCACTGAACCAAAATACAGGGTCAGGACATAAAAGGTGGTGTCGGTGCTGCCCTGCATGGTGGAAACCAGGCGGCCGATGAAACTGTCCGGCCCGTGGGTGGCAATGATGTCCGTGGCCACACCCAGGGCCGCCCCGCCCGAGAGGGGGCGCATTATGGCATGGGGCAGCACTTCCGCCGGGAAACCCAGGGGATCCAGCAGGGGGGAGAGGACCCGCACCAGCACATCCATGGCCCCCGAGGCCCGGAAGATGCTGATGGCCACCAGCATGGCCACCAGGTAGGGTATGGTTTTGATGGCCGTGGCAAAACCCTGGGCCGCCCCTTCCACAAAGGTTTCAAAGACGGAAACGCCCCTGAGCATGGCCGCCAGGGGCACCAGCAGCAGGGTCAGGGGTATGGCCCAGCGGGAAATTTCATTGATTATTTCGTACATGAACGATCACCCCTGCCGGCCGTAAAAAAAGCGTAAAATCCGGTCCACCACCACGGCCACGGTCATACCGCAGGCGGTGGCAAAGATGGTGGTGCCCACAATGGCCGTGGGATCGGTGGAACCGTACATCACCCGGATGCCGATAATGGTGGTGGGGATCAGGGTAAGACAGGAAGTGTTCAGGGCCAGGAAAGTGCACATGGCATTGGTGGCCGTTTTAGGATCCCCCCGGTTTAACTTTTGCAGTTCCTGCATGGCAATGAGCCCCATGGGGGTGGCCGCATTGCCCAGTCCCAGGATATTGGCGCTCAAGTTCATGATGATGGCGCCCATGGCCGGGTGATTGGCCGGAACATCGGGAAAAAGAAAACGGCTTAAGGGACGCACCAGACGGGCCAGCGCCCGCACCAGGCCGGCCGCTTCGGCCAGTTTCATAATCCCCAGCCAGAAGGTGATAATGGCAATCAGGTTTAAAGAGGTTTTCACCGCCTTGTCGGCGCCCTCCAGAGCGGCCCGGGTGACCACTTCAATCTGCCCGTTGGCCCCCGCCACCAGAATACCGAAAACGATCATTCCCAGCCAGACGTAATTGACCACTACCCGCACCCCCGCTTGTCGGCCTGTCTGATCTTTTTTTATGTGGGACGGGCCGGGATTAGAACCGGGGGTTTTTTAATAGCTTTTGGCGGTATATATTCCGCAACCCCAGTTTTTCCACCCGTTCCCGGACGACCTGCACATCGGTGGTGTACAGGCCCCTTTCCTGCATGCGCTGGAAATAGACCGAGCCGGAAAAGGTGTATTTTTTCGTTAATCCATCCGGGGTTTTCATCTCCCGGTGCATGAAGGCTATAATGTCCCCCACAGCCAGGTCAACGGGCAGGACCAGCGGTTTTAATCCGACCATATAACGGGCGGCGTTGTGACCGGCCAGAAAACCGGTGGCAATGGCCTCGGTGTGCCCCACCAGCAGGCCCGTCTTTTCCCCGGCACAGAACAGGTTCTCTACACCGTGTACCTGCAGGGCGTCATCACAGGGAGCAATGGCCATGAATCTCACGGAGTTGCCCCGGCCGCCGGAATAGGGATCGGCGTAACGGGCCTCCTGGAACCCGTCCAGTTTGCGCAGTACCTCCAGGGGAAAATAGGGGGTCATCAGCTTGGCGTGACCCGTGTCCAGCAAAATCAGGTTGCGGGCGAACTCCTCCAGGTTGTATTGCTGGCAGGCCTTGCGGCTCAGCAATTCATGCTTCTGGATGTGGGCGGGCAGGGGCAGCACCACCTTGCCTTCCCTCTCCAGACGGTCCACCAGCCAGGTGGCCAAGGATTTTTTGTCCAGCTTGCAGGAGCCGCTCATGGCCTCGAAATGGGGAAAGCCGTCCCCGGCCCGGATTTCTTCGATACCGGCCTTTTCCGTCAGACTGACCCGGGGACCGAAGGTGGGGCAGCGCAGGATACACATGGCGCACCCGGAACCATGGCGGGTACAGTTTTTAATCGGTCCGGCCGAACCGGTGGTATCGATAAATACATCCCCGGGGTGGTTTTTTCCCCGGGCCGTATAAATCTCCGTAAGCCGGGGGCCCTTTTTTAAAACGCCCACCACCCGGCTCTGGAACTGCACCTCGATGCCCATGTCCAGCAACGCCCGGCGGATTACCGGTTCTATTCTGGTGACGTCATAGAGGGTGGCGTGGCGGTGGCCGGGAAAGTCCAGCCAGCGGTGCCTGGCCACCCCTTCGATGTGGCGTATAAAGTCACCGCCCCCCATGGCCCATATTTCTTCCAGGGCGGTAAACCGGCCGTTGTTGCGCATGATGCCGCCCACCAGGCCCGTGCCCAGCAGCATGTCGGTTTTCTCCAGCAGGGTGACTTTTGCCCCGGCCAGGGCGGCGGCAAAGGCGGCGGCGCAGCCGGCCCATCCACCACCAACTACAATTACCATTACCCACTCCCCCTAAAAAGGGCCGGAAAGCACCTTTTTGCCAGTATATTCCGTCAAAAGGGGAATGGTCATTTTCCTGCCGGGCATGGTCGATAAATCTTCCCTGGTGGGCAGAGGATGGCCGAGGTATGTTTTTCCTGCAGTGTAAATATATGACCGCAGGATGGCATGATGTTTTACTCATATATCTTTCTTTGTCCTGTAACCTATAGCATTATCCCTGGAGCGAATAAAGCGCAAAATGCCCGTTCTCGGGCCGAACAGGCGATAAAAGGCTATAACGCTTTCTGCTTCCGTGTTTCAGGAATCTCAAGTTCAACAGTTAAAGGTGGTTTTCCCAGTTTGATGGAGGCGTATAAAATCTCCAACCCCAGAGGATTTCCATTTGCGTCCAGATCAAGCAACACACCTGGCGAGACTTCATCAGTTTCTTCGATTTTGCCTTCTTTGAAACGAATGTATAGAGCATCCGCTTCGGGGTCGTAACGTAATCTCAACGGTCACCCCTCCAGTATTTCCTTATTTTTGAGGTCCGGTATACTGTTAAAACTACTGATATATCGGCTTCAAATTTCACCGCAACGCGTAGCAGATAATCTTTTTCCCTTTCACGATAAATTTTTTGCAAAATAAATATACCCTCTGCCTGAGAAACCATTTGATCAGGATTAACTATGGTTTCATCCACAAGCGCTTTAGAGATTCCCCGTTCCAGCATCTGTTTTTGCGCATGATATGTATAGCGGATGGACAAAAACGCGCCCCCAATTTAATGATATAGCCTATTATAGCCTGTTTTGCTTACTCTTTAAAGACTAATTTAATGTGATATTTGAACAAATTTTTTCAAAAAACCAGCTTTAATGCAGTTTTATACCTGTAAAATAAAAACCCGCCCTTTTATGGACGGGTGCCATACCGGCTTACACCGGCGGGATGGTGGCGGCCGGAGGCGGCGGTGGCGGGGAGCCCATTATGGCTGCACGCTGGTGGTCATCCCGTTTGAACATGGACTGGATCTGGGAGAGTACCTGCGGAGCCAGGTCGATGATCCGGTCGATAATTACGTTGCTGTCCACGGGCAACAGGCGTATCTGGCCCTGACCCACCACCAGAAAGCCCACCGGCTGCACTGAAACTCCCGCTCCGCTGCCGCCGCCGAAGAAGGGCATCTGTTCCCCCTCGCCCATCTGGCGCCCCTCGGGTTCCAGTTCCCCGCCGCCAGCGCCAAAGCCGCAGGCCACCCGGGAAATGGGTATGATTACCGTCCCGTCGGGCGTTTCCACGGGATCCCCCACCACAGTGGGCGATCCACTGTACCTAAAAGCTTCCCTGGGTACTCTACCTTGAATTTCCACGCGGGTATCGGTTACAGTGACTCTTTCTACGAGGAGATGGACTATCCGGCTCTTTTCTTCGAATGTGAGTTCATCAATACGGCCGGCGTATTTCATAGCCAACTCTTTCAGGGATTCCAGATCTTCTCCCGTCGGGTCCACTGTTGAGAGTTCTTCTTGGAGTCTTGCCAGGCGGGCGGCCAAACTTTCCTGCCGCCTCTTTATTTCACGGGCCACTTCCATGTACATTTGTTCGTCCACAAGCCCTTTAGTGTACGCCGCAAATGCTCTTTTTCGTTCTGCGCTAACTGTGGTTATTTCCTTGACTATTTCCTTGATCTGGCATTCTATTTCAGCCTTTCTTTCGGGACTCCGCATTTCATTGAGTAGTTTTTCCGGATTGCAAAGCCACCCGGCAACCACGCCCCAGACTACATCATCCAGTGGTGCAGCCTGAATATGGGACATATTGCAACTCATAGCCTGCTGTCGATCGAAATTGTTTTTTTTGGATGCGCAGAGATAGTATTTATACGTCTTGCCGTTTTTGCCCCGGTAAGATGTTCCCCATACGGGTTGCCCGCACACCCCGCAGCGGACCAGACCGGAGAGAAGGTACTGCTCGTTGATCATTTTGCGCCTTCTCGCCCGGGCTGCCTGTGCTCGTTCCCAGGTGATGGCATCTACAATAGCGGGCACCGCGAGAGGTATCCATTCCTCATGAGGCCGTTCGCGCTTCCTGAGTTTCTGACCCGGCGGCAGGTACTTGTTATTTAAAAGGCCGGTGCAGTCGTAGCGGTTAACGTACATTAACCCCATGTACGCCGGGTTTTTAAGTATGCGGGCGATAACGCCCCGGTACCATTTACCTCCCCGCGGTCCCGGTATCCCCATCTCCGTTAACCGTCTGGCTATCACATGCGGCCCGTCTCCTGCCGCCGCCCAGGCAAACATCTGGCGTACTACGCTTGCTTCCTGATCATTTATCACCAGTTTCCCCGGTTCCTCCCGGTAGCCGTAGGTCGGCAGGTGATGGGGCTTTTCACCCTTTTTTGCCTTGGCCAACCTGCCCATCTTTGACCGGGCTACAATTTTCTCTTTTTCGTACTCGGCAATGGCTCCGCGCAGGGAGTAGAAAAGTCTGCCTTCCGGAGTGTCCTTCCAGTCGAAGTTTACGAACTCCAGCCGGCAGCCGGCCTTTTCAATCTCTTCCGTGATAATCAGCTGATGGGCCAACTTTCGAGAAAGCCGGTCAGGGTCAAGGCACACGAACAGTTCAGCGCGGCTCTCCTTTATTGCCTGTAAAGCACTTTCCAACCCCGGACGGGCTAATATCTCTCCCGACACCCCTTCATCGGCGAAATCTTTTATCTCTTTCGCGCCAAGCGAGTACGCTTTTACTCTACATGCTTCACGCTGAGCATCGAGACTGTAACCGTGCTTTGCCTGCTCTTCTGTGCTCACCCTTACATAAACAATTGCCAGCATGGTTAAGACGCTCCCTTTGCTTTGTCTTTACGGACCAGACATTCAATCAGATATCTTCTGGCCTCGCTCAGTAACTTCCCCCCGTCCTTACTGTCGCTGTATTTCACCACGACAAGTCGGGGTTTCCAGGTAATTCTCCGTTCCAACCCGCCCATCCTCCTTTCTTCTCATATTCCCTGTAGATTCCAGTTCCACCATCGGGACAAAATTGCAGCATTCGCCGTCTTTTGGAAATTCCTTGCTGACGAGGCACTTATTTAACGCGTTCAGGTAAAACACACAACAACAACAAAGCATAAGGCAGACACTCCCTCCTGGTTAAATTTTGTGTTAATTGCCATTTCTTTATACCCCGCAATCTAAAACAGCACCGGCCCTCGGTCCCTCTCCCTTTTCAGCGCCTCCAGGCAGGCGTGGAAAACGGCCCGGCCCACTTTCTCCCTGGGGATGTTTTTGTAGCGGCCGTTCTGGGAGAGACGACAGATGGCCAATACCCTCTTTTCGCCGTTTTGTATGCGGTCTGTGGCGGCCAGCAGTTCGTCCCTGATCGTTATGGTCAACTCATCCACGATATACCGCCTGCCTTTCCTTTACGGGATTTTGCGCCCAGTATTCCGCCGGCCGGGGTTTGCCGAAGTAGAAGCCCTGCACCAGATGGATGCCGGCCATGACGGTTTCCAATAGCTGCTTTTCCGTTTCCACGCCTTCGGCGATCACTTCGATGCCCGCCCGCTGGGCGTAGTCCACCAGGGTGCGGACCATGGACCGGTAGCGGTCGGCGGCGCCGTTCTTGGGTTTCATGAGCCCCTCGATGAAGGAGCGGTCCAGTTTTAAAAAGTCGGCCTGAAATTCGCACATGTTGGCCAGGGCGCGATCACCTGCGCCCACGTCGTCCAGGGCGATGCGCACGCCGGCCGCGCGCAATTGTTCCTGTGCTTTCGCACACGAGCGGATCTGGCCGGACGATTCGGTTATTTCAATCACCGCCCGACGCCGCAGGCCGCCCAGGCCGTCCAGGATGGCTTCCCAGTGCCCGGCCAGGGTAAGGGGGTGAAAGTTCAGAAACAGCAGCTTCCCGGGCGGAAGGGAACCGGCATTGTTCAGCGCTTCGCGAAAGCAGGCCAGTTCCAGTTCGGTCCGCAGGCCGTGAGACGCGGCTGCAGTAAAAAGATCGGCCGCCGCCTGCAGCGGCCCGGCCGGCCCCCGGGTGAGGGCTTCGTAACCCATGATTTCTCCTTTGCGCAGGTCGTGGATGGGTTGGAAAAGAGTGCAGATTCTTCTTCCGGCGATGATCTCCCGGATTAAATCCATATTTATGCCTCCTCCAGCGTACTTAAAAAGGGACCCCCTGCAGGGCCCCTTCGGTCGGTTTACCACGGTACGACTGTTCGGCCGGTTCCGGCGGCCGGTGGCTCCGGTTCTTTCACGGCATTTTTGTTTTTCATTTCATACCCCGGATCTGTTGGCGCCGGCGGCGGGGGGGTTGGGGGTTCCGTTTGTACCGGTTCGATCTGTTCACGGCCCACATTTTCAGGGATTGATGTCACGGAATGCGCCGGGACCAGGCGTTCCGCCGGTTCATCCGGGCATACCGGCGTTTCCGGTTCGCGCTCCTGCAGGCTGGCCGCCCGGTTCCGTGGTGTTACCTGGTTTAGTTGTTTCAACTCCGCCGCTTCGGGGAATTCGGTGTACCCGAGGGTCGATAGAAGTGCCGGGACCCGTTCCCTGTCGTTGGGGCTGGGCAGGAAGACTATGCACTGGCTGGCCGGCATGCGGATGATCTCGTCGGGCGTCATCAGCGGCCGGGCGGTCACACTGCGGTTTTCCCGTTCGTCGAAGATGGCCGGCCCGGTCAGCGGCCTGATTTCCCGGCTCCGGTTGCTGGTCTCGACCGTGGTTTTGCCGAGCTGCCTGCTCACGTAATCCGCAGTGTAGTCGTCCTCCACCTTCAGCACCACCACGGTGCTGCAACAGGCGCGGATTTCCTGCCAGGAGTCCCGCCCGTAAACCCTGATGAGCTGGGGCAGGCTCTGGATGATGACGTGGCATTCGATGCCCCGGCTGCGGGCGGTGGCAATTTTTTTTTCGAAATCCGGAATGCTGACGATGTTGGCAAATTCGTCCAGCAACATCTTCACCGGCACCTCCAGCCGGCCGTTTTTGTTCGCGTCCGCCTGCTCGATGAGGCGGATGAAGGTGAAAGTGAAAAACAGGGACGCCAGGAAGTTGAACGCCGGGTGGGTGTCCGGCGTAATGACGAAGTAGGCGCACTTTTCTTTTCCCGGCAGGTTCAGGTCGATTTCCGATGCTTCCGTTATGCGCCTCACTTCTTCCTGCTGGAACGTCTGCAGCCTGGTGCCCAGGCCGATGATGATATTGCCCCACACGTTTTCGCCGGCCATTTTGGATATCATGTACGGTCCGTAGGCCGGGTGGTTGTGTGGCAACTTTTCGAATTTGCGGTTGACCGCATCCTTGTCACCCGAGGCGATGAGGTCGTATATTTCGCCCATGGTGCCGCGCCGGCGGTCGCCGTTTTCGTCGTAGCAGACGTACAGGGCCAGGGCTTTCAAAAGGTTTTGCTCCGCGCGGTCCCAGAAACCGTCCCCCCCTTTCTTGGGGCCGCCTTCGGTGGTGGCGATGACCACCTGGGCGAATACGTCCGCGTCCAGGGGGGTGCGGATCTCATCGAGAAAGTTCTTGACGTGGGATTCCCACATACGCACCAGGTTGAGGACTTTGACGACGTACCCCTTGCTCTTGAGAAAGGCCGCCATGTCCCGGTACAGTTCGCCCTTGGGGTCCGTGACGATAATGCTTTCACCGCCGCGCACGGCGGTGAAAATGTTGGAGCGCACGTAGCTGTAGCTTTTGCCGCAGCCCGGGCTGCCGATGACCAGCACGTTCTTGTTGTGCCGCGCTTTGAGCTTTTGCGGGATGCGCACGGGTTTGTTTTTGTGCTTGCCCAGAAGGATGCCCGGGCCGAAGCCGAATTCCAGCACCCGGGCCAGATCCCGCGCTTCCGCCCAGCGGGCGCTGCCGTGGGTGGCGTCGCCGGGTTTCATCCTGATCCCGCTCCATCCTGTTCCACAGCGGTATCTTCTCCCCAGCCACCAGCTGAAAGCGCCCAGGGCGGCAAAACCGTGCAGATACAACCAGACCTTTCCAGGCCCGGGGTTGGTTAATTCAGACCCGGTCAGCCAGGCCCGGGCCGTGCTAAAGGGGTGGTGCCAGTACCAGGACACGGCATCGAAGGCATGGGCTGCTGCGGCCTTCTCAGCCGGAGTGGCAAATATGGATTGCCCCTTCAGCCAAGTCCCGAGGCCGTGCAGCCACGCGGCCGCCGTGCCCAGGGTCCAGACGTCCAGGACGTATGCGCCGGCCAGGCCCAGCGCCGAGGCGCCGGCGACGGCCGCGGCCTTTCGGACCGGGGAAAAGTCCCGGAACCTGGATAGGATATTATCGCCGGCATGGGAAAGGGTTTCGATTGCCTTCATAAAAACCACCTCCAATGAAAAAAGCCCGGCTCTAATGCCAGGCGAAATGGTTGACAATCCGATTGCAGCGGTATATTATGATCTTAAACAAGTGGGAATACTGGAAATGCGGTGGGTCCGCCTCACATGTCGGGGCTTTCACTGAGACCCTTGGAACCGTTGCCGCGGTCTCAAGGGTTCTCGGCTACTTGCGCCGTTCAGTCATGTGGACGATGAGGGTGAGAAAAAGTATAACCGCGATTACGATTTGGATTGCGTCTGATGCCGAAAGCATTCCTGCCCCACCCCCTTTCGGAAAAACTTCCCCGGCAGGTGAGGCCCGTATTCCAGTGTTCCCGGGATAATTATACCATGCTTTGCCGGTGATTCGGCAAATTTTTTATTTACCGGTATAGACCGTGGTTACTCAATTTACCGCGCAAACCGTGTCCACCTTCACGTCTATCGTTTTTGCCAACACGGGCACAGCAATACCAGGTAAAGCAGAAATCTGGGGGTTCACACTCGGTAGAAAATAATCAGGTCTTTTTTGATCTTTATTTTCTAAAGTTTTCATTCTTTTTTGCCCCCTCTTAAATTCCCCTTCCTTGGAACATAAGCATAAGTGACATCAAGCCGGTTGTGCCCCAAATCCTTACTGAGTTTCAACCTGGCCAGACAATCCATCTCTCTAGCCAGACGCCGGCGCTCTTTGGTGTTTCGACCGGCTTTCGCCCACCCTTCCACGATATCCTTTGCCTTTCGTTCGCTTACTCCATACTCATTGCTTAACCCTTGCCAGTTTTTTGACTGCACCAGGCTACGGACCTGGTCTAAATATTCCGCGTGCCGGCGCACGGCAAACTCCTTCCGGAAGCCGTGCAGTCCCCGCCCGGTGAATCCTTCCTTCTCCGCCGCCTCCTTCACCACCCGGTGCAGAAAGCAGGCTGCCCGCTTTTTTTCTTCCCGCATCTGCTCCGCCATAGGGCGCTCCCCGGGTACATTCGAATCCTTGAATAATCCTGCGAAAAGGGGACTATCCTTGTTTTCCACCCGGGCGACAAGTCTCTCCATGAAGTCCTGGTAGCGTGAATCGTATCGCACCGTCCTCCACTTGCCGCCCTTTTCCAGAAGTGTTACCGTCCCGTTTTTAGTGTTGATCCTCGAAGCGCGAACTCCTTTTTCACCGATGTCCACGAGGGATTCCAGCCGGCAGCCGGTGGCCCGGCAGAAGCGGAGGGCGTCCGCCACCTTCGGACCATACCTTGCTTCCACTTCGCTCACAATGCGATCCGCCTGCCGCTGTGTGTAAGCAGGACCACGCTGGGGCGTATTTTCGCCCCTGATCCTTTTGGGCAAACCCCATTTTTCACGGCGTGCGCATCTTTTTGTGGGGATTTTCCAATCCACCCGGCCGTAATAGTGATTGACCAGGTTTTCTATCTTTTTCAGGCACGAAATATCCGTCTGCAGCGTCGCTGCGGTGATTTCCCCGTTTTTATACTGGCCAAGGCGCTTTTCAATGTAGCCATTTATGTCTTCTGCAGTTACCGTTACCATCTTGAAGACCGGCGTACCTTTTTGCTCCGCCAACCAGTTGGCAAAAGACATGCCGACCGTGCGCACTTTCTCATACGTGTTGGCATGATAAATGGATATGCTCCGGATCTCCGCCGAGTCATCCCTTTTTGACATCCCATATCTCCGCGCTCGGTTTACCAGAGTCTTCACCTGCATGTAAATTGTCTTTGACCTGCTGCCGCGCCCCATGTTGTTGTTAGCCCCCCCCTTTTTTTAATTGCATAAAAAAACGGCCTGAAAGGCCGCTGCAAACCACTGCCCGATATGTATACATTGTTCAGGAAGCCCCTCGGATAGGCAAACTAGGTTACCACGGTATACCACAGTTAAGTCAAAGGGGGCAGGATATATCGTCTTTACGGCAAGTCTTTACACCCGCGTGACCCGCACTTCCATGCCGGCCGCCAGGGCGTCGTCAATGCCTTTCTTTTCATCCCACACCGCCCGGCTGACCGCCAGGCCGTGTTTTTTCAGTTCCACTTTCAAGGTCAGGTACGCCCTCGCCACTTCCGGGTTTGTTTCTACGTCCTCGAGCGCGATCACTACCTCTTTCGCTCCCAACTCTTGGATGACCGGTATCACTGGTCGCCAGGTGCAGGCGCTCAACGCGCCCACCACGACGGCGCCCAGGTGCTTGCTGGCGATGTCCGCCTTTAGCGGTCCTTCGGTGATCCAAATCCGCCGGTCTTTGATTTCCGCCGGTATGGCTACGTGAGCCGGGGTGCCGCAGGAGCAGCCGCCCCGGCTCTGATGTCCTCTATTCTTTCGAGCTAATATTTCCTTTTTTGCTTTACAAATATAATATTGAACCTTTCCTGATGGCATAATTCCTTTTTTCACGACTTTTACATATTGACCTTTTAAAAATCCCGACTCCCATTCACTTACATATTCAGGTTCATCCCAAACGATGTCAATGATACTTTTTAAAACATTCTGTATTTCCTCCAAAGTCAGGTTTATCGAATCTTCTTTTATCTCTTTTTCCAAAGCATAATTTGCCATTTTTGACCTATGCTCAGGGCACAGTCCATGTTTTTTTATGGCTAATAAATGTTCTTTAACAGGATAACCCTTATTCTTTGCAAAGTCATATTCAGGATATAATTTACTTATTTCACGCATTTTTTCATCGCATGTAGCTTTTGCCACAATAGCTGCCGCTGAAACATTATCATATTTTCCATCAGCATTCTTTATGGCTTCATGATTACTCTTTATCCAGCTTATTTTTTGTCCGCCATCCAAAATAATTTTAATTCCTGGATAAACTTTTAATACACTTTTCGCACATTTACTCCAAAGTGAGTATCTTGCATTTTTCCACCCCATTTCATCTACTTCAGAAGGACCTTTAAAGAATACTTTGCAAAACAACGCTTTACTCCTAACAATGGACGCAATTCTTGAAATAGTGCTGGATTTAAGTAATTTACTATCCACAGGCAATTCATTAATACCATGATCTTCTGGTAAGACAACTACACAAGCAACCATTGGACCTGCAATAGAACTAACCCCAACCTCATCTATTCCCGCATATAATTTAGAGTCGCATTTCATAACGCCAAATCTCCTTATAACGTCTCCTAATGTGAACTAACTGATTTACAATACAATTCTCTCAATGGCTGCATTATTCCTGCTTGGATCTGCCCATCTTATTCTTTTCTTGATCTATTTTTCTGCCGGCCCTGCCGGGCCGAAAAAAGGCAACGGCAAAGCAGAGCTTTGCTGTTTTTTTGCGCCGCCGGCTGGCGACGTTTATTCGCTCCGCTACGCTTCACGAATAAACGTCGCCTTCGGCTCCGGCGCCCCTTGCGGGGCGGCTCCGCTCCAGAGAGCTCCGCATTGCCGCCGCAGGCGGTGCGCGCCGCGTCCTCGCGGGGTAGCGCCCTTCCTGCTGCGGTTCGCCTTTACCAGGCTCCCTTCGCCGCCACCCGGGAACGCTCCCCGGACGCTGCGCGAAGTGTGCGCCTGACGGCGTTTTACCCGCCGTTCGCCCGGCGGAGTATGTAGTTGTCCTTCCTTCCCGGTCCCTCCAAGCCCGCTTGCAGCGGGTGTAACAATTTTGTCCCGTTGAGCCTATGGCGGGGAATTGCCTCAGCCGTCCGGGAGTTAATTGTCTTTTCGGGCAACACATCCGGTCCCGCACTTGCGAATAGTGCGGTAAAATGCGCTCTCGCCGCGCCGGGACACCCTCTGTCCAGCACGGGTCATCGACGTTGACCTACCACGCGCAAGCTGCTACTTAAGCAGCCGGGGGTAATCGGTCATCAAGAAGGGTTGAGGGTGCCAAATTACCCGGAAGGGGGTAATTCGTGCCCAGAAACAAAGCCCCTGAGCCAGGCATTAAGTTGATTAGTTAATTATCGTTCCAAGGGAACCGGCCTCAAAGCCGGCTCCCGTCATCAACCAGAGATCCCGGTTAGCGCCCGCTTCAGCGGGCGGGGAAGGCGCCGGTCTTAAAACCGGCATCCTTCGTAGTTAGTTGATTGCGGTGTTTTCGATTAGGGAGCCGGCCTTGCAACCGGCTCCCCTCGATTCTCAAACTTCCACAAGCAACTCCCGGTAATCGCTTTTGTTGAACTCGTCCAGGCTGCCGTCATCGTATTCGACTTCCAGGTA